>NZ_CP020880.1:611083-1222167 GCF_002157855.1 Sutcliffiella horikoshii
ATACTAATTTAATTAATTTCATCGCTTTTCCCTCATCTGCCCCCATACACCATTTTTACCGAACCTTATTTATTGTATAGAAGAAACGTTAATGGAAGCTTAACTAAACCTTAAATACTCCTTAAATAATGGTACTTAGGGATTGTTCCCTACACCACCCCTGCTAGCTAGGCATTCGCACATCTTTCTGGGTACAAGTTTATAGACTCCTGTCCCTTGAATAGGATGTATGGAATAACTTGAGGGAGTGTAGTCTAGTGAACTTTAATTATAATGATCAAAGAAGAATCGTTGGTCGCCCTGGCTTTGGTTTAGGTGGATTCGGTTCTGGCTTTGGAGTTCGTCCGGGTCTAGGGTTCGGCCGTCCTGGCTTTGGCTTCGGTGGTGTTGGTTTCGGTCTTCCATTTGTAACAGGTTTGGCAGCCGGAGCGCTATTAACACCGCGACCGTATCCGTACTATCCATACCCGCCTTACCCGTATCCGCCGTATCCATATTATTAATCTATTAGAATGAAACATTCCACTCCCTCACGACGTATACAAAGTCAGAGGAGTGGTTTTTATGTGTTTTACTTTTGAAAGTGGGGCGGGGTGCGTGTCCCCACGGCTTGTTGATCCTTCTTGTTGATGAATGTTGAGAAAATGCCTTGTTTTTAATGAAAAAACCACTGTTTTTGTTGGTGGAATTTAGGTTCGGACACTTTACTTATATCTTAGGTCAAAATATGTTGAAATAACGAGAGGTTCGGTCAAAGTACTTAAGGGTTTGGACAACTTTTAACAGGTGTTCGGTCAATTGAAAATTTGGTTCGGTCAAAATTAGGAAATCTTAGGTCAACTTCTCGGAAACTTTGGTGAAGAATGCAAAATCTTCGGTCAACTTTGCGAAAACTTCGGACATTGTAATGACTGACCAACAAACAACAGTATCATACCTACATAAAATTGTAGCAACAAGGAGGATTTGATGATGAAAATATTGAAAGTTTTTATACCTTTACTTCTCGTAATCCTATTGCTGGCCTTCCTTAGCGGATATAGATTTACAGCATTAAGTGCTGCTAAGAGTCATGCATTTCTTACGAAAGATGCGGAGTTGATGGATCAGTACGAAATAGGATCTACGGGTGTATTTTTGTTTAAAAGTGATGTTGAACAGGAATTTCGAACAGTTTTGACCCAAAAGTCTGGGGTGTTTTTTAGCAGTAGGGCATCTATGTACATTCCATATAGTACAGATGAAATTCAAACAGTTGGCGGGGCTAGCTTTAACTACGAAAACGATGCTGGTAGTTTTATAAGCGTTGTATCGAACGATGAGGAAGTTGCCTACATAGAGGCTGGTGTAGAGCCTAATATTGAGAGAAAAGAAATAAAGAAGGGGGAACGGATTTCTTTCTTCTTTCCATTCAGTGAGCAAATAGAATTTCTGTATCCTACTGCCTATGATGAAGACGGAAACGAGTTATATTACTATGGATACCCAAGGGAAACAAATGTATTTCATCACGAGGAATTTAAGTGGCATAAAACAGGTGAACAATAAAAGGAGGAACTCTTCATGTTATTCATGCTAATCGTCAAAGCCTCAACAAATTCGGAAACAGGAAACCGCCCGAACCCAGAACTCAATGAAGCCATGTCCAATTACAATGAAGAATTAGTAGCGGCAGGAGTACGCGTGATGGCGAAGGGACTGCACCCAAGTTCAAATGGAATGCGTATTTCTTTTCCGGAGCCAGGAGGAGAGCGGGTGGTGACAGAAGGTCCATTTGCTGAACCGGACACCCTGGTTGCGGGATTCATTTTGATTGATGTAGAGTCGAAGGAAGAAGCCGTAAAGTGGGCGATGAGGATGCCGGACCCGCAAGGATATGGGGAAGGGCAGATTGAATTGCGGCAAGTGTTTGAGTTTTAAGGTGGAGTATGAGTATGGTGGAGGGAAAGGAGCGGTGACTTGTGAAAAAATGGGTCACCGTGCCTAGTATAGTAAATAGTCATACAACAATAAAAAAACCACCGTTTTCATTGTAAAATAGAAGGACCTATCACAGAACTTCCAAATTACATTCCCGACCAAAGGAGATGAAAACAGTGGTATATTCAACATTTAATCATATTCAAGGAAAGATTGGAAGTCGATGGGCGCAACTGGTGAGAGAGACTGGACCTGAAAACTTATTGTTAGTGGCGATCGATGCAGCCAAATATACACCTAAAGTTATTATAACTTCGTTCTACGGGGATATATTGGTAAAACCATTTGATATAGATTCCTCTATGTCAGGATTTCATAAGCTTAAATCGCTAATAGAGAGTACAAAGAGTAGTCACAATTTGACGAAAGTGGTTATTGGTATTGAGACTACAGGACACTATTACGAACATCTCGTCTATAAATGCCATTTAGAAGGGTATCACGTTCGAACTGTTAATGCGGCCACTACCGCAAAAGAAAGGGAAACATTATTAAACTGGTCTAAGACTGATAATTTAGATTTGATGGCCATCATACAATCTGTCATCCATGGTAGGGGTACCTCTAACGAGCTACCATCCGGTGATATTCATAACCTTCGGAAGTTGACTAGAGCTAGACGGGAATTAGTCTCGGAGCGTACGAAAACGAAGAACTTAATTCTTATGCATATGGATCATATTTTCCGTGAATTTCAGGGGAAAACGGTGTGGATGAAAGGAAAAAGATATCTATCCAAACCCTTCTCAAAAGTATTTGGGAAAGGCTCTATTTACTTGATGAGGCATCATCCCCATCCTTCTGACATCTTAGAGTTAGGCGTAAAAGGGTTGAGAGAGATTTCTCAACGAGAAAATTTAAAAATTCGTGATAAGACAATTCAAACCTTGATTGAATTTGCCAAGGATTCCATCACTTTACCAAAGGAACAAGTAGAAGCAGATATTTATTTACTAAACCAGAAGTTAGATAGATTGGAGTTCTTAGAGAAGCAAATCAAAAGGTTAGAGGTGAAAATAGAGGAGTTATTTGTTACTACGGACGGAGCCGTTATCCTTTCCGTTCAAGGGATTGGGTTAGTAACTGGTGCGGAACTGGCTGCAGAAATGGGAGACATTTCTGATTTTGATCAAGCTGGTCAACTTATTAAGCTCGCTGGAACGAATCCAATCGTAAAACAATCTGGTGGAAACCAACCTGCTTATTATGGGGTTTCTAGACAAGGCAGGAGGCCTTTCAGGAATATTGTCTATCAAGTAGGAAAATCGCTAGCTGTTAATAACCCTGAGATGCATCAACGCTACCTAGCATTGAAAGAAAGAGGAAAGCATTCGCGTCAAGCCTATATTGCCTTAGGCAATAGAATGGTTAGACTTGCATTCTCTATGATCCGCAACCAAACGCTTTACCAAACCAAGGCAGAGAATTACACTCTCTTTGATGAAATAAGCAAGAAAATACGGAAAGCAAATGTAGAGAAATTCTTTAAAGCTCATGTTTTATCCATCCAGTAATTGCGCTAGATAAGAATTAATAAAATGGTTAGCAAGACTAGTTAAAGGAGCTATAAAATGGGGCTTTTCTAGGACGTTAGATTACATTGTATTTCGTGCATGAGGCTATTAGACCTCGCGGGACAGCGTTATGGATCTTGTCCTATAAATACGAATAATACGTGAAATTCTTAGTTTATATTCGCTAGGCGGTATCCCTGTAGGATGAAAAAGCAGGATCCTTTCACGCCCTAGAAAAGCCCTTTATACATTTCTGTGATAGTTGAACCTGAAAAAAATGGAAATTAAGCAGGTTTACTTAAAGTTGGATTTTTTTAATGATATTAACCGTTTGACTTATTTGCCATTATACGCTGTCCCCTCGACTCACCCTCGCCTCAAAAATAAACGAGATAGATAACCAATGCCAGTACAATGCGGTAAATGGCAAATGGCATCAGCTTGATTTTATTGATTAATTGTAAAAAGAATTTTATTGATATTAGTGCGAAAATAAAGGATGTGATAAAACCGGCAGCGAAAAATGGTAGAGCTTCGATAGAGAAATACTGCCAATTTTTCAATAAGGATAATCCACTTGCTCCAACCATGATCGGCACAGCCATAATGAATGTGAAGTCTGCGGCGGCACGATGGCTCATGCCAAGCAGAACTCCTCCTGAGATGGTGGAACCGGATCTAGAAAATCCAGGCCATAGTGATAAGCACTGAATCAACCCGATGGAAAAGGCCTGCTTGTAGGTCATTTGATCAACACTCTGCATTTTCGGTTCTTTTGGACCGAATATGTCTGCGATAATCATCAAAACAGCCCCAATGACCAGCCCAATCAAAACAGTCTCCAAGGAAAATAAGTGTTCATCAATATAATCCTCAAATAACACTCCCAAGACACCAGCGGGAATAAGACCGACAATAACGTGGGAAAGTTTAAGTTGCTTCGAACCTTGTGAGACAGATTCTCCACGTAGCTTTTTCAACCCAAGCAATTCAATAAAACGGTCCTTGAAAATCACGATTACTGCCAGGATCGAGCCCAGTTGTATGACGATTTTAAATGTGTTGGCTACATATTTACCCAGAAATTCCTCAGATTGAAGAAGCATATCGTCCACAATGATCATATGCCCTGTGGATGAAACTGGCGCGAACTCCGTCAATCCCTCGACAATTCCTAAAATGACTGCCTTTAAAATGATTAAAAAATCCATGATCTAAGCTCCTTTACATTTAACCGATAACTTAATTACTATATTACAATTTAATTGTTTTGAAAATGCGAAAGATTACCAATAATGGACAGAGTTGAGGGGATTAAGTAAAGAGGCGTGCCTGGATTATCATGAAGCAAGCAATAGTGGGAAGTGATGAGGTTGACAGAGCTGAGGTTTAGAATAAGAAAAGCTGGGATAGACACGGTGACCTTTTTGAGAAAATGGGTCATCGTGCCTGTCCCCTCAGCCCTCCATTACCCCCGGTTGACCGAATCGTTCAACTTCTTCCGATACTTGTCTTTATATGTTTCTGTATCCTTCACAAGCTCATCACAAAAAGCTGCGACGTCTTCTCCTGTGAGATCTGTTACTTTTTTGCCTTCTGCTGCACCTTGCTCGAAAAGTTCTAGAATGCCCCCGAAAATACGACTGCATTCCCTCCAGTCAGTCGGTCCTCCAGCGGTCCACATATACTTTTGGATCGCATAGTATGCGTTGCGGTACTCAGTAGGAAGTGCCTTTGCGCGCGCCTCCATTTCTCTCCATTCTCGTTTGTCGTTTAAACTTCCAATGATTTTCTCTAAAAAGCTCATAGTATCTCTCCTTTTGATATGTCTTTCGTTTTGAGTTCGGAAATTTTGCTTGAAACGAATTCCCATTTACCCCAAAACGTTTTAAGGTGCTCTTGGCCTTTTGCGTTAAGTGTGTAAAACTTTCTCGGCGGACCCATGGTGGAAGGCTTCTTCTCAATGTTCACCAGATTGTTTTTCTCAAGGCGCATCGTAATAGTATACACAGTGCCTTCCACCACATCTGTGAAGCCAAGTGCCCGCAGTTGTTGCGTAATCTCATAGCCGTATGTTTCTCCGCGGCTGATGATCTCAAGCACACAACCCTCCAGCACTCCCTTCAGCATTTCCGTAATATTTTCCAAAATTATCCCTCAATTCAGGTGGTATTCTGTATTACTTATTACTAGTATATAGTATTACATAGTAGTGGTGCAAGATAAAATTACAAGATAGGTAATTTGCAGGGACAGGTTCCGCAACCCATTTTCCTCTCATTTCTTAACAGAACATTAATAATCGCACTTCATAATGGGTGTAAAGGAGTGAGTGAGATGAGTGATGTTGGTGTTATCTTTTCGTTGTTTGCGGGGACGTTGTCTTTTTTTTCGCCGTGTGTTTTTCCGTTGTTGCCTGCGTACATAACGCATTTGACAGGTGGTAAGATGGAGGATAATAAAATCATGGTGGACCGGAAAAAGGTGGTTTTGCGCTCGGTTGGGTTTATTATCGGCTTTAGTATGATTTTTATTTCTTTAGGTGCTTCTGCAAGTTTTGTGGGGAAGCTGTTAATGGAATATAGGATTGCTCTGATGCAGATAGCAGGGTTGTTGATTATTATTTTTGGATTGCAGATGGCGGGATTCTTGAAATTTAAGTTTCTTATGAAAGAAAAGAAGTTTGAGTACAGTAATAAATCTAAGAGTATGTTTGGTTCTGTCCTTTTGGGAATGGCGTTTGCGAGTGGGTGGTCTCCGTGTGTGAGTCTCGCGCTATCCTCGATTTTACTGTTGGCAAGTTCAACCGACACTCTGAACCAAGGTATCCTGTTATTAGGGTTCTATTCAATTGGAATGGCGATTCCTTTTCTGGTGATTTCGCTTGTTCTTGTTTATTCTTTAAAGGTAATCAGGAAAATCAACAAGTACCTATCCAAGCTGTCATTCATTAATGGAGTGGTCATGATTGCCCTTGGATTTCTTGTTTTAACAGGCCAAATGCAGAAAATAAGTGCATGGCTTTCTATTTATAATTTATTTCCGCAATGACATAACGAAATGAGTGAGTCCGGTGATACAAGAGAAATTGATTGGTAAAACGGTGTTGATTGTTGAGAGTGATCAAGAAATACGCAACCTCCTTAGAACCAATCTGGAGAGGGAGGGATATGAGGTGCTCGAAGCTCCAGATGGAAAACGGGCGATGAAAATGATTCCGCAACTGGACCCGTGTATCCTCCTATTAGACCTTTCTCTTCCTAAAATTAGCGGGGAAGAAATTTGCAGGTGGGTCCGAAATGATTTGAAAAGCTTGATGCCCATTATTATCATCTCGGAAAAAACGGAAGAAAGTGATATTATCAAAGGTTTCAAGCTTGGCGCGGATGATTATGTGATCAAGCCGTTCCGCCCAGCAGAGTTGATGGTGAGGATCGAAGCAGTTCTAAGAAGGACGGCAGCTCGCTGTGGGAAACTCAGCTTTACCGGTTTTACATTGAAACCTGCTAAAGGGGAAGCTTTAATAAATGGAAGTCCGCTGAATCTCACTAAATTTGAATTTAAGCTTTTACATTTTTTTATGCAAAATTCGGACCAAGTGCTGACAAGGGAACAAATCTTGAACTCGATTTATGAGCATCATGAAAAAATGGTGTCGGATCGGACGATTGATGTCCATATCAAGCATTTGCGCGAGAAAATAAAGATGTATACGCCTAAAGATTATATTCAAACGGTGAGAGGAATGGGCTACAAATTTGTCGGCCAATAAATTTGCGGGATTTCTTAATCAACCCTTAACAAACTGATTCCATACTAGATGGAAAAGGGGGAATCAGTAGATGAAATTTTTAATTGAATCGGACCGGGTAATCGCAGAATTGCCCTCGGGTCAAATGGTCATATCACCCACGCCAGGTGTTGGGGTCAGACCCTATGAACTCTTCATATCATCCCTAATAGGCTGCGGTGGGACCTTGCTTAAAACAATTTTGGAAAAGAAAAGAATTCCTTACGGAAAATTAGAAATGGAAGCAGATTCGATTCGAAATCCGAGTCAGGCTAATCGCATCGAAAGGATCACAATTAAAGCGAATATCTTTTCTAAGGATGAACTGACACTTGCCCAACGTGAAAAAATCTCTTCCTTGGTGATGAAAAATTGCGGCATGATCCAATCCGTTTTACCTACAATCCAAGTGGATGTTTTGATAAATATGATTCATAACAATGGAGAGCAGGAGTGAGCTACATTACCTTTGGGAGCATGACGATTTCTGCAAGTCTAGCCGTCATGGTTATCGCTTTAATGGTGCTGCCCCTTATTTATAAACTTTTAACAGGGCGGGCGATTCCTTCTTTCTTTTGGGACAATATCTTTCTCTATTTTGTCATTTGGAAGCTTAGCTACATAGTGATACATCCTAAGTTATTTTTGGATATGCCCATGTCTATTCTTTATTTTCATGGTGGAAGTACGGGGAAAGTATTGGGTTTGTTTTTTGTATTTTTAAACATCCTAATGAGTAGGAATTTATTGGAGCAAAGGAGGAGTATGGAACATGAATAAGAACCTTTTATCCATTGCCATCATTTTGTTAGCGGTCGCCATCATTTTCGTGAATGTGTGGGACAAGCCAGCTTCAGAGGGAATGGGTGATGCGGATAGTGTGGATATCACAAAAGATGAAAGCATTCCAGGAGTAGATTTAGGGGAAGTGCAAGAAGGGAACCAAGCCCCGGATTTTACGTTGACGACACTCGACGGGGCGGAATTAAAGCTCTCTGATTACAGAGGCAAAAAGGTCATTTTGAATTTCTGGGCGACCTGGTGTCCACCGTGTAAAGCGGAAATGCCACATATGCAAAGTTTCTACGAAGAAAACCACGAAGAAGTCGAGGTCATCGCAGTTAATCTCACCAATATGGACAAAGGGGAAGAAGCGATCAATACCTTTGTAAAAGATTACGAACTCACCTTCGCCATCCCACTTGATGAAGCAGGCGACATCGGCATGCAATACCAAGCCTTCACCATCCCCACAAGCTATGCCATCGATGAAGACGGAATCATTCAGAAAAAGATTATAGGCCCAATGGATGAGGCAATGATGAAGAGTATTGTGGACGGAATGGAGTAAAGGGCTGAGGGGACAGGCACCGTGGCATTGTAAGCATTGAGAGGAGCTAATGGTTAGCAGAATGTGGTAAAATCATTTGAAGGGCTTATTAAAATAGAAGGATTTGCCCAATCATTAGGAGGGGATGAAATGTTTATGTCAGTTAATGATTTCTTAAATGAATGGAAACAAGAAGCAGCTGTTACACAAAAATTGTTGGATGTGCTGACAAATGAATCGTTGGATCAGGAAGTTTCCCCAGGATTATACAGCGTTGGAAGCCTTGCTTGGCATATTACAGGATCCGCTTACTACTTTCCTGCTCAAGTTGGTATAAAATTTGAGGTTCCTGATCTTCAAAAAGAGACCCCAAAATCTGCTGCTGAAATCAGCGAGACTTACAAAACAGTAAGTCAGCGCTTTACACAAGCATTTTCTGAACAAATTACAGATGAAACGATGAATAAAATGGTCAATTTATTTGGTGGAGACATGCCACTTCAGGCTGTTTTTCGTCTGCTTATCCAACATCAGGCACATCACCGCGGTCAATTGACGGTCCTTATGAGACAGGCAGACTTGAAAGTTCCTGGAGTGTATGGTCCTAGTAAAGAAGAATGGGAAGCGATGAATGCTCAAAAGAGCTGATATTAACAAAAAAGCCGGCGCCTGCCGGTTTTTTTATTTGTATAAAGGGTTTGTTTACAGGTTAGCGAAGTTAATAAGGAACAGGAACAACAAGGATAATGGAGGAGATAAAATGAAGGTTATTGGTCTTATTGGCGGAATGAGTTGGGAATCTTCTGTGGAGTATTATCGGATAATCAATCAAGAGGTTAAGAGAAGATTGGGGGGATTACATTCAGCGAAATGTCTATTATACAGTGTCGATTTTCATGAAATAGAACGGTACCAATCAGGAGGCGCCTGGGATAAGGCCGGGGAAGTGTTAGGTGATGCTGCGCGTTCTTTAGAAATGGGGGGAGCGGACTTTATTGTCATTTGTACCAATACGATGCACAAAGTTGTAAATGAGATCCAATCAAAAATAACTATCCCCCTATTGCATATAGCAGATGCAACCGCAGCACAAATTAAAGAGAAAGGAATTAATTCGGTTGGATTACTAGGCACAAGGTATACAATGGAACAAGACTTTTATAAATCACGTTTGGAGATGAACGGCATAAAAGTTATTGTACCAAGTGAACAGGAAAGAGAGATTATAAACAAAGTCATTTATGAAGAGTTATGTTTGGGTAAGATTCAAGAAAAATCAAGAGATTACTATAAAAAAGTTATCCATGGCTTAATCGAATCTGGTGCCAAAGGGATTATCTTAGGCTGTACCGAAATTGGATTATTGGTAAAACCGGGGGATTCAGATGTTCCTCTATTTGACACGGCTTACATCCATGCTTTGGAAGCGGTGAATATGTCATTAGAATGAGAAATTAGGGGTGGAAGAAATGAAAAAAATGACGTTATGGGGAAGAGATGAACATGACGATAGATTGGTTTTAGAAGTCATTAGAGGAAAGAAAACTGCAACATGTACACCAAAAGTTTGGTATTATGATTCCCCAGAAGAACCACCCACAGAAGTAGGTGATTACGTAGCGGTATATGATCAACAGGGGAAACACAGGTGTACCATCTTGATTACCGAAAATTATGAGATACGTTTTGGAGATGTGGACGAGAAGATTGCGAAAGCAGAAAACACTAATTCAATAGAGGAGTTTCGCAAAGACCACGTCGTTAGCTGGGAAGATGCGTTACGACAAGAGGGTAATGGATTAGATGATAATACGGTTATTGTAGTAGAGCACTTTGAGTTAGTGGAGAAATTGTAGGGACAGGAACCGTGACCCATTCTTGGTTCGTCAAGGCATTATTTATCATGCTTTAGTTAAAGGGTAATAGGCACGAGATTAATGAAAAAGTGGGTCGTCGTGCCTGTCCCCTCAGCACCTCTAAACCATCAAATAGTCAAAGGAAATACCAAATAGAATGATCGCAGCACCCAAACTAAAGTGAACCTTTTTTTCATTTACTCTTGTCTTCTCTAGTAGTGTAAAGATGATAACAATTAGGCCAATAAAAATAACACTATTAATGAGATAAGGAATGTTCACAAAAAAGAGGTGATGGAAAGTTTGAACAAATCCAGAGATAATTCCAAAACTACACAAGAGAAGAGGGATTCTTAATTTCCAATACATATTATCACCTAACTTTCTTGAGGCTTGGGGGACAGGCACCGCGACCCATTTTTATTCCTCTACGCCTCCTGAAATCGACAGAAAAGACGCCTCATTTCCATTTTGAAAAAGCTTAACTTTATCATATTCTTTGTTAAGATTTACTTTATAAAAGAGGCTATAATCCGATGACGAATCTGAAAAATCAGTTGTTTCTTCACTCTTATACATTAACTTTAGAATGTCCTCTTCGCTATCTACGTCAAAACCAGTGAAAGTTTCGGCTTTCTCACCTTGAACTATATTTTCTCCATTTAGGTAAACTACCATGGAGTCATTCTCTTCATCAAAATACAGATGAGCTCCGTTTTCCTTTTTCACACTCTGAAAATATGACTGTGTTTCCTCGCTTAAATCCTCTTCACTTAACTCTGAATAGGTCAAAGAAGAAGAATTATTATTACATCCAGTCAAAACCAAGGTGCCAAACAGTAAAAGTCGTAGTTTATTCAACGTGTTATTCCCCCAGTCCCCAAAAATCCATACACCAATATATTAACATAAAATCCCATGAAATCTTTATGTAAAACTAAGCCCTTGCTAATAAAAATAGGTCACCGTGCCTGTCCACTCGACTCCACTTCCACTAAAAAAATGTTTACCCTTCATCCCCTTAACAAATACTATCCAAGTACATAAAGAATAGGAGTGTTTAAGATGTCTCAAGATATGAACTATAGCGATGACAACAAATTTATCCCAGTGACCTCCATCGCCTCACATAGTGGGAAACATGTCACCTTGGATTTGTATTACTATACGAACCAAGTGGTGAATATTTGCATCTATGGAAACTCGGAGGGCTGGGTGCTGATTGATACAGGCATGCCGAAGTCTGCCGGAGAGATTCTTTCTGTGGTGGAGAACTATTTAGGAAAAGGTGCCCGCCCGAAAGCAATCATCTTAACGCACGGTCATTTCGATCATGTTGGGGCATCGGTGGAGTTGGTGCGGCATTGGGGAGTTCCGGTGTATGCGCATGAGCTGGAGCTTCCTTACCTGACCGGCAAAAGCGATTATCCTGAGCCGGACCCGAGTGTAGAAGGTGGACTCGTTGCGAAAGTGTCCTCCTATTTTCCCAACGAATCAACGGATCTTAGCGGACATATCCAGGCGCTGCCTGCGGATGGGACTGTACCGGGTATGGAGGGTTGGCGCTGGGTTCACACGCCAGGTCACTCGCCCGGGCACGTCTCCCTGTTCCGCGAGTCAGACCACATCCTCATCGCAGGGGATGCCTTTGTCACGGTGAGGCAGGACTCGCTCTATAAAGTGCTTGTGCAGCAACAGGAAGTATGCGGGCCGCCCAGGTATTTTACAACGGATTGGCACGCGGCATTGGAATCGGTGAAAAAATTAGAATCATTAAATCCGCAAGTTGCTGTCACTGGTCATGGACCTGCTATGGAAGGGGAAGAGTTGGCCAATGGACTCACAAAACTTGTACAAGACTTTGAATCAGTCGCCATCCCGGACTATGGAAAATATGTATAACAAAAGGAGAACATCATGAAAGCAGTCACTTACCAAGGGAAAAACACAGTAGTCGTAAAAACAGTAGAAGCCCCGAAAATTCAAGACCGTGAAGACGTGATTATTAGGATAACGTCCACGGCCATCTGTGGATCAGATTTGCACCTGTATCAAGGGAACTTTCCGTTGCCAATCGGCTATATTATCGGGCACGAACCGATGGGGATTGTGGAGGAAGTGGGCCCGGATGTGACAAAGGTGAAAAAGGGCGACCGCGTTGTCATCCCATTTACCGTCGCGTGCGGGAGATGCCATTATTGCGAACAAGAGTTGGAAAGCCAATGTGATAACTCTAATCCGCACTATGACTCTGGAGGCTATTTCGGCTATTCCGAGAAATTCGGAAATCACCCAGGAGGACAAGCAGAATACCTGCGGGTGCCGTTTGGCAACTTTACCCCATTCCTGATCCCGGAGGACTGTGAGCTGGAGGATGAATCACTCCTCCTTTTATCGGACGTTTTGCCAACTGCCTACTGGAGCGTGGTGAATGCAGGTGTGAAAGAGGGAGACACGGTCATTGTCCTAGGCTGTGGACCAGTAGGACTCATGGCTCAGCAATTTGCCTGGCAACAAGGCGCCAAACGAGTCATCGCCGTTGATTATATCGGCAACAGGCTCCAGCATTCCAAGCAACACATGCAAACAGAAGTCTTCGATTTCACCCAATACGACGACATGGGCGAAACCCTTAAGGAACTGACCAAAGGCGGAGCAGACGTTGTTATCGACTGTGTTGGGATGGACGGGAAAAAGTCTCCACTAGAGTGGGTGGAGCAAAAAATGAAACTCCAAGGCGGGACACTTGGACCGATTCAAATCGCAACCAAAGCGGTGAGAAAAGCAGGGACTCTGCAAATTACTGGTGTGTATGGTGGATTGTACAACATGTTCCCGCTAGGGCCGTTTTTCAGCCGGAACATCAATATCAGAATGGGGCAGGCGCCGGCGCGTCACTTTATGCCTCACCTATATGATCAAATTAAGAGTGGGAAGATTGATCCGACTAAGATCATTACACATAAAATGTCGCTAGATGAAGCAGCACACGGATACGACATTTTTAACAAAAAAGAAGATGACTGTATTAAGGTGATTTTGAAGCCTTGATTATTTTCGGTAAAGGTGAAGTGGGTTGAGGGGAGAGGTTCCTTGACCCATTTTTTTGTTATCTGTGTGGTAGTATAGGTAGGTTCTTCTTACGAATCATCGAAAAATGCACTTTTTTTCGAAAAAATAGCCATTTTTGGTAAGGAATTTTAGGTTCGGACAACTTTTCACAGGTTGAATTTTTGGTTCGGTCAACTTTGGAAAAACTTCGGTCAAAATTGCGAAATCTTCGGACATTTACCTAAAAGGCATGCAAGTGACCACATAGATTACCTTTATTTCATCTATCACTCTGTTATTTTGAAATAACAAAAATTAAACAAACGTTGGTATAACCGAAAATTCATCTTTTAAATAATTGATTTTAAATCCATTCGTCAAAGCTCAACCATTTTTGCAATCTATACTAAAATAACATTCGTCAATCCATTCAAACAACTCCTTTCAAAACTGGGCCACCGTGCCTGTCTCCTCAACCCAAAAAACCCCTTGCACAATTATGTCACACCGTGATATAGTCAAACTACGACATATGTCACAACGCGACACACTCGAAGAACAGAGGTGACCACATTGGATTTATCCAAAATTATAAAAAAGTACATACCCATGACAGAAACGGCGTTCTATATTTTGTTGTCATTGACAGAGCCGCGACATGGCTATGGCATTATCAAGCATGTTGAGGAAATCTCGTCCGGCCGAATCCGTTTAGGATCTGGAACCATCTATGGAACGCTGACAAAAATGCAAAAGGACGGCGTCATCACCGTATTTGCAGATGCCGAGCGAAAGACGGTGTACGAAATCACCGATAGCGGAAAAGAGCTGATCACAGCAGAAATAGAGAGGCTAAAGGAGCTTCACGGAAACGCATTGAAGTACGAGGGGGAATTCCTATGAAATCAATCATTAAACCACTATGGAGTTATGATGTGCAAAAAACAGAACAATGGCTCACCGACCAAGCGAAGGAAGGTTATCACCTAAAAGAACTGCGCCGCTTCAAACGACGCTTCACATTCGAAAAGTCCCTACCCAAAGACGTTACCTACCGAATCGGTTATGACAAAATAAAACCCGCAACCCTGTCCAACACCATGCGCAACGACGGCTGGGAAAAAGTGACAAAAACCGGCAAGTGGTATGTCATCGCAAACGAGAGACCAGAGGGAAAAGTGACCACTTCCACTAGTCGCGACGCCATCATCAAACGAAACAACTTTATTTTTTACGGATTCATGGCTATACTCATCTACATAACAGGTGCAATGCTGATGAACCTCGCCCTCTTTACAACAATCTATTTCGCAAGCAACGGAAATGTGGAAAGAGTGGAAAGTCCTTTTTGGATCATCACCTACATTGGCTCAGCGCTAGCAACCGCCTTCTACTTTTTCATGATCTACTCCGTCTGGAAAATAAAGAGGGCAAACAAAGCACTATCACAAGAGAGTCAAACAACCTATGCCCCACACCACACCCTAGAAAAGAAAAACCTTACCAAAGCAGAAGAAAAACAACTAAAACGGGAGGGATTGATCATCAAACGCCGTAAGTTCGGTTGGATGTACTCGCCGGACAAACTTGAAAAATGGCTAGAGCAACAAGCTACTGAAGGAAACCGCCTTCACCGCGTCAACAAACTAGGCACCACATTCTATTTTAGAAAAGGCGAACCGCAACACATCAAATACAGTGCCGACTATCAAAACCTCTCGAACGATACCTATTTCGAGATTCATAGACAAGCAGGTTGGAAGGATATATTCAGCTCCAAGGGTGCCATCCAAAAATGGACCATCTGGAGCAAGGAATATGAAGAAGGCGAAACACCACCAGCCTTATACAGCGACAAAACACACAAGCTCAAACAGGCAAAGAAAGTCGCCCTTTCCTATACCGTTCTATTCCTGCCATTGGTGCTAATGTACCTCTTCATTGCCAGTATGAACATTAGCTACATGTTCCGAAAAGAAGAGGCCTGGACCTTACATGATACAAATACCATTATGTTTTTCATCTGTATCCTCGTGTTTGGAACATTCATCACGAAGACTTGGATGTATTATATGAGGTTGAGGAGAGCTTGAAAATAGAGGAAGAAAAAATGGCCATTAGAACCCACACGGTTTTAATGGTCATTTTAATAGGTGCTATTCCTTTTTCATGATCCCTGCTGCCTGAAGCTTCGCCAATAACTCGTTAAAATCTGCGACTAACTCAGGTAGGGTGGTTGCCGTAGAGTTTGCTTGGTGCTCAATTTGAAAACTAACCTCATCTGGTACGATTTTAACTAGGGTACCCAAACCTGGTATCAACTTTTTCGCCTCGTGTGCCATCGTGGTCTCCTCCTTTTTTTATCAAAATTCTTCACTGCTTTTTTCCGGTGTCAATGCAAATATTATCCCAATGGTGTTTGGTGGAACGCTGGCAAGCAGGAACCACCAGTTGCCGGTAGTAATAGATAGGATTGCAAAACAAATAACGGACAAGGCAACAATGAAAATACCGAATTTGACTTTAGAGGGTTTCAACGGCTCTGACATATTCATATTGATGGACAAAATCATGCCTGTAAAGCCCCAACTCGTCATATGAACAACCATAATGACAGCAAGAACGATGGCGGGACTTAATTCCATACCGAACATGATCAACGTAAATAATAAATAAATGGAAGCGAGCGTGAAGAACCAAGAAATTCCCCGAGCCTTTTGCCAAATATGAGCATGCAGTTCATCCAAACCACGTTGCTTTTTGGCCATACGGCGTCCAAACCACCAAGCTATAATACCTATCACAGCCCCCCCATATAATCCGACCAATCCACCAATTTGTACCTCCATCATTCCTCTCCCCCTTCTTCTAAAATAAAGACCTCTTCAATGATGCAATCGAATACCTTTGAAATGTTATATGCTAGTTCAAGTGATGGATTGTACTTTCCCGATTCAATCGCGATGATGGACTGTCTCGAGACGCCTACCTGTACAGCTAAGTCCTCTTGCGTCATCTTCGCAGCTTTGCGCAGATCTTTAATCCGATTTTTCAACTTTTCTACACCTCAATTATTTTTGTAAAGCTAGCTTTACAATCGGTTGTAAGTAAAGCGTACTTTACATTTGATTAAATGTCAAGGTCGCTTTACAAAATAGATGATTTAGAAAGAGCTGAGGGGACAGGTTCCTCGACCTACTTTTCAGGAGAGATTAAGTTTATCAACCGATTTGTGAGGTTAAAATAAAGGCAAAAATGTATGAAGGTTTGATTAGCAATGGAAGAAAGAATCAAGGAGCTAACACTCTTTTATTACTGTAATTAACATCGTGGGAAGAAAAGAATATAGGAGAAATGAGACGAAGTTGGAAAGGGTACGACTTTGATGCCTTAAACCAATTAAGCGAACAGGACCTTCTCCGTGGAGGAACCCGTTCGAAATCCGTGTATCTAACAGAAGCGGGGATAGAAGAGGCAGAAAAATTAGTGAAAAAGTATATTGGACAAATAGACAGCAACTAAACGGAAACAGGGGCGGAGGAACTCACCACCGCCCCTGTCTTTATGTAAAATCTATGGGCCGCCGTGCCTGTCCCTTAGCCCATTTCTTAAAAATACATTAGCATAAGTTTCCATTTTGATATACCATTAATACATAATATTTACAGATACATAGAATAAAAGGGGGCTTTACATTGTACTTATTACTATCCATTTTTTTAGCACTAATTTTAGGGTATGCATTACTCCTGATGGGACCAATGGTTGGGGGATTCTTTGCATTCGCAATAATCACCGGCACCTTATTTAGAGGACTGTATCTCCTAAATGACATCCACAGAAGGATCACTAAAGATATTCCCAAGCCTGATCCAGTCAAAGAAGCTTACGAAAACTATTTGAAAGAGAAAGAAAGTAAAGTTCAAGGATAGGAGGATTCACCGCAAAAATGGGTCGCGGTGCCTGTCCCCATGGAGGGGTCTATGAAAAAAATCGGTTTGTTCTTTGTTACATTCTTCATTTTAGCTTACATAGTGTTAGTTGTATTAGGAATCGGAGAAACTTTCACAAAAGGTCTCCATGTTTTCATCTTATCTGCTATTGTCACCACCATTCACTGGATGTGTAATAGTTTTAACACACTAACAAAACAGAAAAGGTGAGAGTAATGTACAACAAAAATCGGTCGCGGTGCCTGTCCCCATGGACCAAAGGAGGACGATTGTATTGAGGAAAACCAACATTCAACCATGGACCAAAGAATGGGAAATCGCATATGACCGAGAACAAAAGCTGTTAAAAGAAATACTAAAAGATGAATTAGTAAACATCTTTCACATCGGAAGTACATCTTTACCGGCAATCGGTTATGCCAAACCCATCATTGATATGTTGATAGTGGTAAAAGATATTGAAAAAGTTGATCGGTACAATGAAGCGTTACGAAAAGTGGGGTATGAACCGAAAGGCGAGAATGGGATCGCAGGGAGAAGGTACTTCCCAAAAGGCAAGCCAAATAGAACACACCATGTACATATCTTTCAGGTCGGTAATGAACATATACAAACACATCTGGATTTCAAAATGTATCTAATGGCACACCCTGAAGACGCAAAAGCATATGGAGAATTGAAACTTAAATTAGCAAGGCAGTTTCCTGAAGACCATCATAAGTATCAAGAGGGGAAGCAGGAGTTTGTGAATGGGTTGGTCGAGAAGGCAAGGAGTTGGGGTGCGAGTAGATGAATGGGTAGTTACAAAGTATACGAATACCTGAAGACATAACCCTCTGATCGGGCAAAAGCATCATCAGCTACTGTATAGAAGTAAACCCGTTAATGTATTCTAGCAGGTTTATATATTTGGATAATACAGTAGTAATCTTATCTAAGGAGAATGACTATGGCTCAAATATCAATTCAAGAATTAACGACGAAAAACATGTATAAATGCCTAAAACTAAAGTTAGCGGAGGATCAAGTTAATCGAATTGCACCTAATGTATATTCAATAGCAGAGTCTAAGGTGAATCCCAATTTTACACCGTACGCAATACATTTGGATGAGGAAGTTATAGGTTTTGTGATGACGGATTATGATCCAAACGAGATTGAAGAGAGGAAGTATTGGATTCCTAGGTTTATGATTGATGTCTCTTATCAAAGTAGGGGACACGGGAAAGAGGCGATGCAACAAGTCGTAGAAATGTTCAAAAAGAATGATGATTGTCATTATATCGGCCTCTCAACAGAGCCAGATAATTATTCGGCACTTCGATTCTATGAGTCACTTGGATTCGTAAACACAGGCGAGATGTTAGAGGAAAGTGAAGTTATTTTACTATTAAAAGTTTAAATTCATTAATAGGGAAAACCACCAAAAACTAAACTACTTACATAAGAACTGTCCAGGAAAGCCAAATAACAAGGTAGTTATTATTGTTAAAAAGGAAGTGGTACTTTGTCTGAAATCTTCATGATTGGAAGAAAAGTCATAGCAGCATTAACTTCTGGAATATTAATGATTGCGATGTATTCGATTTTTGGTGGAATCGGTACAGGAGTTTTCTATGGTATGTATCTGCTTCCAATTATTTTTGTTTATGGCATACCAAGTTCTATGTTATCTGACTACGCTACCAAAAGCCTGACGGGAACAAAGCGAATAGTCGCCTCCTTCCTCATTCACCTTTTCTTAGCAGCATTGTTCGTGCCAATCCCAAGTTTGATTTCAGGATACAAAATAGACACGTGGTTCACAGGGGTAACTGGTTTGCTAGATACTTTCTTCTTGATTAATGCATCGATAGCAGCCTTACTACTTTGGCTAACAGACGAATTAATGAAAAATAAAACCTGTCAAACAAAACGAAGAAAGTGTTTAAATTGGATTGGGGGTTTAAGGATATAACGATTAGTTAATCCGCATGAGAATTAATAGCTTATTTTAGGGATTTATAGATTATGAAATAATTGGTATTAAATAATTAAATGAGATGAGAAAGAATTTAAATGGGGGTCTGGTTATGTGGATAGGCATAGTTTTAGCTTTTATCGGCGGAGGTTTAACGCTATGGTTGGAGGGATTTGGGGGATTATTTATTACAAATATTATGCTGGGGTTCTTAACTGGAATATTTCTTAATTTCTATCTGAACTATGTGGACGAAAACTTACAATAGCTATTCAACTATTATAGGGCGATAGCTGAAAAGTAATAAATTAATATATTGGGGCTGCTGTATGGAAAAAACCGATAAAATTATTAATGTTTTAGAAAATGAAGGGTTGTTAGGGGACGCTGATATAGAGTTAATAAGGATGAATAGTGGTACTACCAGTGGAGTCTTATATACTCTTTTATTAGATAAAACTCCTGCGTATGTTATCAAAATGGATGATCCGAAAATCATAAGTTCAACTAAAGATTTCCTGCGGGCATACAAAGAAATAAGTATATTACCTGATGTGGTTTATGCGGATGAAAATGATAAATACTTGGTTTACACATACACCCTTGGAGAAACTCACAACAACCGAGGTTCTAAATTAGAATGGATGACCATTTTAACACGAGAATTATTTACTAAATATTACAAGGTAAATGATGATATTTCGTGGGGCAGGGTTAATGGAAAACATAGAAATACATGGTCAGATTTTAACAACATTAGTTTCCAGCTTGCTCGAGAAAGCATAGGAAATCACCTACCTTTTGATGACCATAAAAGAGTCGAAGGGTTAGTAGAAAAACTAAGAGAATATCATCACGAAGAAGAAAAGTATTATCTTCACGGAGACACAGGGGTCCACAATTTTGTCTATTCATCAAATAATCTAATTGGGGTTATAGATCCGTCACCTTTGATTGGTCCTAAAATTTATGATTTTACGTATGCATTTTGCTCATCTCCAGATAGCCTGGATATAGAAACGCTTCTGCCATTATTTGCGCTTTGGAAGGGTAATACTCCCTTCGCTGAAGAACGCCTTATAGATGAAGTGATTTTTCAACTGTATACCCGTATAGGTGTGTGTATAAAAGTACACCCACAGGACTTAAGGAGCTATATGAAAGTATGGAGTGAATGGCGAGAGTATATTAATTGACCAAAAATCGGAGATGAGGAAAGTTAGCCTCTGGCACAAATGCCTACACTGAAAAGGAGAAGGTATGAATAGAAAAGTTGGTCTTTTTTTATTGGTTTTCTTTTGTTATTTAATATGGCTGTATCTTGCAATATATGAATCTTCGGTAAATGACTGGTGGACCGTTAATGAGATAAAAGAGAGAACGGAAGATACTATTGGGATAGGTGTATCAAATGTGAAGGTTATTGTTGGTACGGTGATTTTCATTATAGGTGGAGCGGTTCTCTACTTGTTGACAAGGAAAAGGAAGTAGATATTGATCCTGTTAAACCAAGAGCGATTGCAGTAAAGTGGCCCGCTCATGACATAAGAATTAATCAGGGAAAAATGAAAAATGGAGGTAATATAATTGGATTTTGTCTACTTAGCATCAATCACTGTCGCAGTTTTTTGTATGTTCGTAGTTGTCTTTCAGGTGTTACTGTCACTTGGCTACCCTTTTGGTGAATTTGCAATGGGGGGACACTTTAAAGTATTACCTAAAAGGTTACGAATTGTGAGTGCGCTAAATGCGTTAATTCTCGTATTTATGGGCTTGGTTTTTCTGCAGCATACGAATGTTTTAACTAGTTTAGATTTTTTATCTACACATATATTAGTATGGATCATTACAATTTTCTTGGGATTTAATACATTAGCAAACCTAGTATCTCGAAGTAAAAAAGAGAGACTTTTTATGACACCGTTATCGGGTTTTATTTTCATACTATGTTTATTTATTTCTTTAGCATAAGAATGACAGAAGTTTAAAAGAAAGTAATTTAACTGAATGTGGGAAGTTTCAACATACCAGCAAAATAGAGAAGGTCTATATCATGCATCGTCAAAGTGGGTCACGGTGCCTGTCCCCATGGACCAGAGGAGGAGTGTTTACATGGTTGATCCATATCAAATGAGTACTGGTGGAGACCCTATGTTTCAGTTTGTACCAATTTTTATTGGCATTATTTTTGTGATTGTTATCGGTAGTATCTTGATTTCGGTTTTCAAGGGCGTTGGGGAGTGGCAGAAAAATGAGCAATCTCCAAGGCTAAGTGTACCTGCTGTTGTTACATCAAAACGGATGGATGTTACGAAAAGGTCCAATATGCATCATCACAACGATACCCATCATCACCATTCTTCCAGCACCCATACAAAGTATTTTGTGACGTTCGAGTTTGAAAGTGGAGACCGTTCGGAGTTTCATGTTTCTGGTAAGGAGTATGGTTTACTCTCCGAAGATGACAATGGAGTATTAAGTTTTCAGGGGACGCGATATTTAGGCTTTGAGAGGAAAAAAGTGAGTATTTCGGGAGGAGAGGAGTATCAAGATGACTACAAGTGAAAAAGACATTCTACTGATGAATAGTGACCAAAACTTTCATAGATTACTTGAAATTATTGAATCCGTACCTAGTAGAAAAAGAGGCCTTTCCATTGAAACGCTAGAAAGAGATAAGAATTTCCGTGATGTAGTCATGCACTTGTATGAATGGCATGCCATGCTGGAGAGATGGTATAGAGAAGGAATGAATGGGGATACCCCATTTATGCCAGCACCAGGTTATAAGTGGCGTAATATCGGGCTACTCAATATGCGAACATGGGAAAACTACCAAGATGTAACATTAAATCAAGCGATAAAGAAATTAAAGTTAAGTCATGAGAGAGTAATGGACCTGATTAGATTACATACCAATGGAGAAATCATGACAAAAAAACACTATAAATGGACAAAAACAAGTAATCTATACAGCTATTTTGCAGCAAACACTTCCGACCATTACATTTGGGCGATAAAAAAATGTGAGGTTATTGAGAAGTCAATCAAAGGAGGGGAAGAGAAGCAGTTTGTAGACTAATGGATTCACACTATCGCTTTTCTTCCATATTATCGTTTAGAAATAGAAGGAGTTTATCATGAAGATTAATATGAAGGAATTTTATGTTCGTAATTTACGTTATATTATAAGATCAGCTAACGAGAAAGATGCAAAGGATTTGGCTGAAATAAGAGTGCAAATAGATGGCGAATCGGAAAATATGGATAGAGAAAAAGGCGAAGGATACATAGATGAGTTAGGATTCAAACAATTGATTAAGATAGATAATGAAACTTCACATAATCTTTTCTTAGTTTGCGAAATGAATGGAAGCGTTATTGGGTTTTCAAGGTGTGAAGGCAATCAGTTGAAAAGGATGGCTCATAAAGCTGAGTTTGGTGTTGGTGTTTTAAAGGATTTTTGGGGATATGGCATTGGTACCAATTTATTAAAAGAAACAATAACATGGGCTGACACGAACGACATGATGAAATTGACGCTGAGTGTGCTTGAAACCAATGAAAAAGCAATAATGCTATATAAGAATTATGGTTTCCAGGAAGAAGGAGTATTAAAAAAAGATAAACTGCTTTCAGATGGAAAATATTATAATACGGTATTAATGGCAAGGTTCAAGGAATAATGGCTACTTCTAATTGATTGGTAAAGTATGTTAAAATATCACAGTATAATTTATCTGAATTTTTCAAACAAAGGAGACAAGTCCAATGGTGAAAAAATAATCCGAGAGAATCTATTAGAGTTAACGGAGCGTGTAGATTTTCTCATCTCTTAACTAATGAAAATAAAGGAAGAGGAGAACAAACATGCTAAATAAAGTTACGCCGGCTGTTTATTATTTATCAAATGACGATAGTAAAGAAAGACCAACTTTGGGGTTGGTTTGTGGAGATAAATTCAGTCTTATCATAGACTCTGGAAATTCAGTCCAGCATGCACAAGATTTTTTAAAGGAAATAGAGGCTCTAAATGTGCCTCCGGTAAAATATTTGGTTGTGACCCATGGGCATTGGGACCATATCTTAGGGATGAACGAATTTGGGGCTACCATCATCGTTAATAGCCTTACCAATCAAATACTAGAAGAGTGGCAAAACTATTCTTTTGATGATGAATCCCTTCAGAAGTATGTCGAGTCTAATAAAATGTCTTCTAAATGTATGGAAATCATAAAAAATGAAATACCTTTCAGAGACTCGTTTAAGTTAAACGCTGCCGATATAATTTTTGAAAAATCCTTAACGATTGACCTAGGAAACAAGCTTTGTGTGTTGGAAACTATAAAGAGCACGCACAGTGATGATTCAACCATTGTTTATGTTCCTGACGATAAAGTCCTTTTTTTAGGTGATAGTGCATACGGAACAACCACAAATTCTTTATTCCATTATAAACAATCGCTACTATTGCCTATGATCGAAGAGATTCAAAAGTATGATACCACTTCCTTCATACTTGGACATGAATCGCTTTGTGACGTAGAAGAAATGAATCTGTACTGGAAGGAACTTATTTCTACCAGCAAAGCCAGAGATTCTACCTCTTTAGATAGAGCCATTGAATGTTTTGAGAGGGAGAATAATAGAACTCCCAATTCAAATGAAGATTTCTTTTTGAAAGCCTTTGTGAATGATCAAATAATTAGATCACAGCAGAGTTAATAGTAATAATTTTTGAAAGCGATTCTTCTATATGGGGGATCGCTGATTTTTATATTGAATAAGGTCATACTATCATTTTATTGTAATGGAGAAAGATTCGTAAGATTATTGTTTTATAGAGGAGCTATTTATGACTTATAAGTTTGAAATTATGACTCAGGCACAAGCGGAAGAGATTGCTCATAACTGGCACTATGATGGAGAATATTCTTTTTATGATATGGTAGCGGATGAAGAAGACTTAGCGGAATTTCTGGATTGTAAAGCAAGAGATAACTCTATGTTTGCGGTAATGATGGACACTGAGTTGATTGGTTTCTTCAGTGTGAGCCAAGCTGCTGCTAATGTATACGATATAGGATTAGGAATGAGACCGGATTTAACTGGTAATGGCAGAGGGACGGAATTTCTACATGTCGGTATGGAGTTTGTCCAAGCAAGATTTACAGTAGATAAATTTACGTTATCCGTGGCAACTTTCAATCAAAGAGCGATAAAAGTATATAGAAAAGTAGGGTTTAGGGATATGGATACTTTTATGCAGGATACTAATGGGGATACATATGAGTTTTTGAGGATGGTGTATGAGTGTGAGTAACTCAGTTCGTTGTGAGTTGGATTTTCTTATATAGAAAAACAAGATTGATAGATTAAAAGTAAAATTGCAAAATAGAGGTCCAGCTCAACTTTCCTTATATATTAGGCCGAACGGTTTCTATTCAACTAATTCTTTCTAAATGGTAATATTGTTATATGTTTCCATGAAACAGGGATAGATACTAGCAGAAGTGAGGGATAAGTATGTTTGAATTTAAAATGTGTGAAGACGAAATGAATTTTGAGAATGAACAATATTTTACTAGAATGATTGTTAATGCTAAAGGGGAAGGTCATGATAAAGGAGAACCTAGACTTAGGTGTGCAGTATCAATTACCCTACTGGTTAAAGAAAACCAAAAAGATCTAAATTTAAGAGCGAATATATATTGGGATGCCAAATACCCTAAAACCCACCCCATCTTTACTGGTGGCAGCTTGGTGAATTTTATTCAAGAACAAGGACACAACTATGATGAATTTAAAAAGTACTGGGATAAGGTTAAACGTCTAGCATCTAACGTTTTTACAGATGAAGAAATTCTTGAGTATCAGAAAAAGATGCAGGTAATAGCATAACCTTTATAGCCTTGTATTATAAAGAAGGTCAAGGAACTAAGTGTCCTTGACCTTTCTATATTAAGAAATAAAGATAGTTTTTCTATATGTTTTCAAATATTAAACTACATGCAGGGCTTCCTCTTGAATACTTTGGCTTTGGCGATACTCTTCGGCAAGCAAGGTGGTTGTAAACTCAACTGTTGGATCAATATCTTGTACCAACTCTTGTAAACTTGCCACATCTGCATAAAAGAATTCTTTTCTTAAGTTGATTTTATTTACTCGCTTTTCTGCTAGTCGCTCATGTATTGCTTGCTCCAAGCCTACTGCATTATCACTAAATACCATGGCGTGGATGTCAAATCTGAACGGGACAGATGCATTTCCTAATTCATCTATTCGGTCTTGCGGATTTAAACGGCGGGTCATACCCACTTTAAACATTTGATTCCCAAAAGAACCGAGATTGGAAATTACATAGACATAACCAGCACGACCATTTGCTCGTTTTACAATTTCCTCTTTTTGCTCCTCAAGTTGGTTTACTTGTTGTGTTAATTCTTCTAATCGCTCCGCTAGAGCCATTCGTTTTTCAGGGTCAGCTTCTTTCTCTAATAACTCTCGATTTTTAGCTAACTCTTGTTGATATTTTTCTGCTTCTTTCTCTAATTTTTTCTTTTCTTCTTCTAATATACGGCGCTCTTCTGCTTCTAGTTTCATTTGTTCTCTAATCAAACGTTGCTCTTCTTTTTCTTTTTCTTTTTGCACATAATACTTATATTCTATTTGAATTGCATTATAGAATAAGGGTTCTAATTCGGTTAGGAACTTTGTGATAGTTGGAAGAATACTCGCATTTCCTTCCCCGCAAATGGTTAAGTATTTATCAATTAAAGCTTTTGCCTCAGACTCCATCTGGGTTAAGTTAGTGTATTTTAATTTATGCAGTATATTTTGTAATTCTGCTTTAAGCCCAATGACCATCAAGTGGTAGATGGTTTTATTTGCTTTCGTATTATATCTTCCTTCATATGCTTTTAGAAGCTTTGTAATTTCACGGTTGTTGGCTGTCATTTCTTTCTTTAATAACTTAGAATCTTGATGGTGCAAATTTAACTGTACTAATGTTTCTAGAACTCCTTCTCCTAAGGCACTCTCTAGAATTGATAATTCTTCTGCAATTAAATCGTAGTTTACTGCATTTGGAAACTTATCTATTAGTGTTTTAATTCCTACGCTATCTGCTTTAAATTTTTTCGCAGCGTTTGTTAGCTTCGTAACTTTCTTTTCAACGGAACTAAGATTATCCATGGTTTCAGAAAGCTTTGAGTCAGCGGCAACCCTTTGTTGCACTAATAAATCCAACTCAGATTGAATAGAAGCCTTTGCTTCTAGCTTAATAGATTCCACCAACTGCTCTTTTTGATTTAGTGTTTGTTCTAATTCTATTAAAAGGCGCTTTTTTTCCTCTAGTGAACGTTCTAAATGAAACCATTCTTTAATTTTTTTAAACATTCGTGTCCCTCCTGTGCTCCCATAAACTGTAAAACCTTTATTACTATATCATATAATTGTTTAATATATGTCTGTTTTTTGAAATGCATATAATGGTAATGTCTTAGAGGCTTATAGAGTATTAGTTGAAAAATATTGAGTTTTTTGTAACTTTATGTAAAAACCCCAGTTCTTTTGCTATAATAAAAGTAATATTTTGTCGGTAGGTGAAAAGGATGGCTGTTACGGTTCCGGAAACAATTAGGAGCAGTGCTACTTCTGGGGAGAGGATTTTGTTCCGCACTTTGAAGGAGTATTTGCCGGATGACTATATAGTTTATTTTGAACCGGAAATCCAGGGGACTAGGCCGGACTTTGTGGTTATTGGTCCCGATCTGGGACTGATTGTGCTCGAGGTAAAGGATTATACAAGAAATACGTTGTATCAATTGAATAAGGATGAGTGGACGATCAGAGATACTGGTGGAAATCTACATAGTGTGAAGAGTCCACTTAAGCAGGCAAGAGATTACGTGTTTAAGATAAATGATGTGTTGAAGAAGGATAAGAATTTGATTCAAACGGAAGGGAAGCATCAGTTTAAATTAAAATTCCCTTATGGCTATGGCGTTGTTTTTACACGCCTTAACCAAAAGCAGGTTCTAGAGGACGGGATCTATTCTATCATTGATCCGGACAGCATGCTTACACGGGAAGAGATAGATCCTGATTACGAGGAGTTCTCGGAGGAAGTGCTTGCAGAGAAATTAATTAATATGTTCCAAGTACCTTTCAGGTTAAGAGAGCCGCTTACATATGAAGAAATTAATACGATTAGGTACTATCTATTTCCTGAGGTCCGAATTGGGGCTGAGTTTAAAGAGCCTGTTCCTTACCAGGATCAACTGCTACTATCTTTAAGGGATATCAAAACAATGGATTTCCATCAAGAAAACATGGCCAAACAAATTGGCGATAAAAATAGGCTTATTCGAGGAGTGGCAGGCAGCGGGAAGACCATTATTCTGGCGAGTAGAGCAAAGATGCTTGCGAAAGAGAATCCTAATTGGAGAATCTTGATTTTGTGCTATAACATATCACTCTCCCAAAATATCGCGCAAATAGTAAGAGCTATGGCGTTGGAGCCTGATAATCTATTTGACTTTCATTTTGGTGATGGAGAAATACAGATCCAGCCAACTCCTAGGAATATTGAAGTGAGAAACTTTCATCAGTGGTTGAAAAATGACTTAAAGATGAGTGAGGGAATCATCGATACATACATTGAGAAGTTAGAGAAGGGAGAAGCAATTGCTCCTAAATATGACGCTATCCTTATTGACGAAGGACAAGACTTTGAAGCAAGCTGGCTTCATCTCGTTAGCTTATGTCTAAACCCTGAAACCAAAGCTCTACTTCTTGTAGAAGACCGTGCACAAACTATTTATCCAAGAAAAAGAAGCTATCTCAAAGACACAGGACTGGATTTCCGTGGTAGATCGAAAATATTAAATATAAACTACAGAAACACATCACAAATCGTCAACTGTGCCTGGGACTTCTTCCAAAAGAATTCCTCGCTACAAAACAAGGTGGTAGTGGGCGAAACGGAAGGCGTAGAAATTATCTCTCCTAAAAGCACAAAACGCAAAGGTCCAGAACCAGCCATCTTGAAAGCAGAAAGCTTTGCAAAAGAAATGCATATTATCGCAAGGCAAATACAACAGCTACACCAAGTGCGGAAAGTTCCGTACTCTGAAATGCTTATTCTATATCGAGTTAAACGCACGCATAAAGCAGATATTATTGGTACCATACAAAAAGCGCTCCAAAAAGAAGGCATCCCTGCAACATGGATAACTGAAAATGAAGCTAGCAAAAGAGCTTTTAATAGAGAAGAAGAGACCGTCAAGATAAGTACAATAGACAGTAGCAAAGGGCTGGACTTCCAAGCGGTGTTTATTGTGAAAGCGGATACCATGCCATTCCCGCTTGAGAAGGATAAAGAGCGCGAAGTATCGTTGATGTATATTGGGATGACTAGGGCGAAGGAGTATTTGTGTATTTCGTATTCTGGGGAGTCGGAGTTTACTTCTTATTTTGAAGAGTGGAAAGAAGAATTATTAACTAGTACACGAGAGAAAAAAGCTATTAATCGAAAGTAAGCGTTAGTTCAATATAAGATTACTCAAGGTTGCAATGAGGTGATACTTTGCCAAAAAAACTGAAAAAGAAATATTATGTTGTTTGGTCTGGGAAACAAACTGGAGTCTTTCGTACCTGGGAAGAGTGTAAGAGGCAAGTGCATGGTATACCAGGATCGAGATTTAGGTCATATCCAACAGAAGAAGAGGCTCAACAAGCTTATGGGTCTGGTGGTCCAAAAGGTAGAATACGAGATGCGAATGCTATACCCAAACATAAAGAACAACTTGATTTCTTTTCTAATGAAGTTAAATTACCAACTTTCGAAGAGGAGAGTATAAGCGTAGATGCTGCATGTAGTGGTAACCCTGGTATTATGGAATATCAAGGTGTATATACCAAGAATGGAAAGCAAATTTTTCACTTTGGACCAATCGGTCATGCAACTAATAACATTGGAGAATTCCTAGCAATTGTTCATGCTCTAGCACTACTTAAAGAAAAACAAAGCGATCTCCCAATCTATACAGATTCATTAACAGCGTTAAGCTGGGTTCGAAACAAAAAGGTAAAGACAAATATCCAACAAATTGCCGCTACAAAACGGTTATGGTCTCTAATAAAAAGGGCAGAAAACTGGCTTCAAACAAATGATTATCCAAATAAAATTCTAAAGTGGGAGACAAAGGTTTGGGGGGAGATTAAGGCGGATTTTGGGAGGAAAGGTTGAGGTGTAATAGAAATATTGAATAATAAAGACATTTCTAGTTAAATCTTCTTAAAAACTTGATGGGGACTCTTATTGAAAATGTGGATTACTATTATAGATACTTGGGAGATGGTTTAATGAAATATGAGTACGGTAGTGTCTTACTTTCTTTTGAAGATATATATGAAAGTTTACCAAAGCGACTAGATGAATTAATTAGTGCGCCTAAATATGAAATAAAAAATTTAACAGAAGGTACTATTAAGAAGCTTTTTGGAAAAGATAATTCACCAATAGAAGGTGTCTTTCTTATTACTAACCATACCGATAAAAAAATGCTCTATGTTGGCCGTTCTAGAAATCTAGCTACACGAATAGGTGTAGATTTACGAGCAACATCCAGAGAACAAGCAACTATCTCCTATAAACTAACTACATTAACAGATGATTATCCTGACTTGGAAACAATTAGAGATGCTAGAGAGTTTATGTATAAACACTATTCTGTGCAAATGATTAAAGTACCAAATGAAAATGAACGCGCGATTTTTCAAATATATGCAGCTATGAAATTGGATACGATAAATGTATTTAATAGCTTTAGAGAAACTTAATATCCTAATAGATAGTGGGGAGAAAGGTAGTAGAAATAAGCATGAGTTATAACAGAGAATCTGAATTTAAAAAACGTTTTAACCAATTCATCTGTTCGAAAATTACCGGTGAGAATAATGATTATTATTCAAAGTTATCAATAGAAGATTTTGTGGACATCAAAAGCACATTAAGTGATATTAACAATATAATTACATATAAGACTACAATTAGTTTTATGGATTGGTTAAGAGACCGCTTTTCGAATGTAGAAGAGAATTATCAACTTTATTTGGAAGGTGTTTTAAAAGTAAAACCAAGTGTTAATGGTTACGATATTATGGTCACTGGAAAGGAAAATATTTTAGCAGAAATTAAATGCAATAAACCAATTAATAATGGGTATAAGTTTGGTTCTGCACAAAAGAACGGTCTAATTAAAGACATTCAGGGTTTATTAGAGGGGAAAACAAAAGTGAAGTTTGATCCGATTCATGCTTACAAGTTCCTTGTAATGTATGATTTTGGAGACCATACGTTAAAAGCAACTGAACATTTAATAAAAAATATTCCTTCAATTTATAAAGGGAAAGTTGAGATATTCAAGGACCATACCCAATTGAAGAAAGATAAAATATATGTAGTTTTTATTAAATAGAGTTATGTAGTGCCAAAGTCGATTCTTGAAAATATAAGAGAATCGACTTTGTTATTATTGTAAAATGTTCCTTATACCAGAAGTGTCTTTTAGCAGGGAAATGCTGGTTTTTTGTCGAAAATGATAAGAAGAGAAAAATAGTAGAAGGAGATTACTTAATTGCTCACAAAAATATTACTTGAACTATTAAATAAAGTTAATACAATCCACACATTAACCTCCAATCGACCAAATAAAATAGTCCGAACCGATTCTAACGGAATTTATGTAGAATCCGAAGCTTCCAGAAGAAAGTTTGAAAATAATGAAACAACTAATCCTCATGCATACATCCCCTTCGAGTTTTTAACCACAGCATGGGAAGAATTTATTCAACAAAGAATGGTTTCAGCTAATGATTTCACCAAAACTAGAGGTAGATCATCTTTTATAATGGCTTTGTTTGCAAAACTTCCATATATAGAAGTAGTGAATGAACCAGCTGGAACAAAGATAAAGCTTAAAGAATTCAAAACGGATCAGCTTCCATGTGAACAGTTTCATAAGGTACTACCATTTTTAGATCAGGTCACCGAGGGTACCTATGACCCTCCAACTTTAAGCAAACAAGCAAAAAATGATAACGAATATAGAATCCTTTCTAGAGCTAGGCAGGACTTAAGGCTTCTCGGTTTGTTAAATGATGTAAATCAAAAAAGTGAGAAATTCCATGCCTATGAGGCCTCGCCTAATAAACTAGCATTTATTAGAGACCTTGTACTTGAAAAAGAATATTTTCAGATAGCTCTTTTTGTTCTGCAATTATTAGAAGCATATCCTAAAAGCGAAAAGAAAGTTGCTCTTATTGAGTTAGGTATGCTAATTGTCCGTAACTCTCAAGGCGAAAATTTGATGGTGGAGTCGGTTGCTAAGGAACGTACACATAATCTATTAATGTGGCTAGAAAAATTAGAAGTAATTGATAGTAGTTGGTCACCTATAGAAGAGATAATTATGGAGGAAAACACAGTGAGTACTAGATTAAGAGATCAATTCTTACATATCATGAACCATTACCCACAAGCCAAAACCCAACCTTTTGGAGGTCATGAATTAGGTTCCTTCGTACGGAACGATGTTACAGACGAGCTAAAAAAGCTGCCGTTTGTTAATGGACAATATGTAGTAACTGGCTCCGTGGGCCAAGGAAACTGGGCTAGTGTTCCTTGGATTGCCATAATGAATAAGGAGGTCACTACCTCTACACAAAGAGGGTATTACATAGTTTACTTGTTTAGTGAAGATATGCAGGAGCTCTACTTGACGTTTGCGCAAGGTGTTACAGAAACGTCAAAGGAAGAGATGCAGAGAATTAAAGAGGCAATTAGAAGTGAAATTGGGATGGATGACCGGTTTCAAAAGGACGATAACATCTATCTTGGACCTTCCAAACGAGCAAGAGACTATGCTGCCTCAACTGCGGTGTATGTGAAATATAAACTGGAGGATTTCCCTTCTGAAGACGTATTAGTAGGAGACCTGGAAAAAATGGTGAGGTACTATGAGGAGTTTATTACCTTAAATGAAGGTGTTAACTATAAACCAACTGAACCACCTAAGGTTGTCTCCATGCCAAAGGCTGATTATATGAGCAATCAGGCACTCGTGGAACATATTTACCAATACATAAAAAGTAAGGGATTCTTTTATGAAAAGGAAGAAATAACAAATCTTTTCCTATCATTAAAGACAAAGCCCTTTGTCATTATTTCTGGTATTTCAGGAACAGGAAAAACAAAAATTATTGAGTGGTTTGCTGAAAGTGTTGGGGCGACGGAAGAAAATGGGCAGTTCGCCTTGATTCCTGTGAGACCGGACTGGAGCGATGGCTCTGATTTGATTGGCTACAAGGATATTAAGGGTGACTTTGTGGAAGGACCTTTAACGAAAATAATGCAAAAGGCTCTCGATAATCCAACCAAACCTCATTTTGTTCTTTTGGATGAAATGAACCTTGCTCGTGTGGAGTATTACTTTAGTGATCTGCTTAGTGTGATGGAGAGTAGGAACTGGAGGGATGGGAAGATTGTTTCCTCTGAGATTTTGGACAGTTCCATGGTAGGAAGGTCTATTGGTTTTCCGGAGAACATGTACATTGTTGGTACGGTTAATATGGATGAGACAACACACCCTTTTAGCAAAAAGGTATTAGATCGTGCGAACACCATTGAATTTAATCGTGTGCAGTTGGATTATTTGGATTTCCTGCAAGGGGCCACTGAAGCTATGGAACCGAAGTATATTGAAAATGGCATGCTTCGAGCTGACTATCTTTATCTAAAGGACCTAGCCTCCAAGCACATGGAATTAATCAAGGAGACCTCTTTAACGCTAGTTGGCATAAATGAAGCTCTAAAACCACTTGGTGCACAGGTTGGGTATCGAGTACGAGATGAAATATGCATGTATCTTGCCTATAACCAGGAAGGAAAGTTATTTTCCAAGGAGGATGCTTTTGATTATTGCTTAGTTCAGAAGATCTTACCGCGAATATCTGGTAGTGACAGTAGAGTAGAACACACGATAAAGGAATTATTTAAGCTCCTTACCAATCAAGAATTATCAGAGGATATAGAGGATTATTCTGCGTACATTAAGCTCTCTAAGTACCCACGCAGCACAGAAAAGCTGGTGGAGATGCATAGGAGGTTAATGCATGATGGCTTTACCTCTTTCTGGATTAGCTAAAGGTGATGTGGAACTGGTCAAAATTGAAACAGCAGACTTTTCTTTGGTGATAAAAGGGAAGCCATATCATGAGAGGTATATAGGATTACAGCAATACCGCAATCTTGATTTCCACGATGAAATGCGGTTCAGTGTAGTAGGGGACCATGAGGAGGTAAAGGTTTTTGATGTCGAATCTTTGGAACAGGTAGACCTTCACACCCATCGACCGATCTTCTTCGAAAATGGTGTGTACACGGTTATGGTGTCTCCTAAAAACGGTAAGGAATTGACTTTCTATCATGAGCATCCAGTTTTTCGGAACGCTATTGGCCGCGTGGAATTTGGGCAGTCTTACGTACTGCTCGGAAATTTACATTTTCAGAATGAAATCGGCTATTCTACTTTTGAGATTAGAGAAGGGAAACGGACGTTGCTAGAGGTAACAATAGAGGTTTTCCCAACAAAGCTCAACTACAAGGAGGACTATCGAAAGCTTTTAGATGAAGTAAACGATGAGATCTATAATTTGGCGTTTCACTTTTTAAAGAAAACGTTCCTTAGTGCGCAAACGAAATTAGAAGGTTCGCCGTCTTCTGCTGAATTTTTCCGTTTGATCACTGTTTATTTTAGCGCTTTCCTAAAAGCTGTCGAACAAATTGAGCGACAGCCACATCATAAGCTAGTCAAGACTCATGAGATAGTCAGAGGGGATCGAATTAAACTGCTCGATGCAAAAGGACGAAATTATTTGCGGAAGAACAGCCACCTTTTCCAAGAAGTAAGCCACGGCATCCCAATTGGGGACAAACAATTTATGTCGAGTAAGGGAATGACCGTCAATAAGCAAATCACCTTTCATACCCTTGAAAATCGTTTTGTGAAATGGATGATGACGCGTCTTGCTAGTAAACTAGAAGACTTACTTTCAAGGTTTAATAACAATCGCTGGAATAAGGCAGACCAAGATCCTGAGTTATTGAGCTCCATTGAAGGAATGAAACGAGCGCTTACTAGGAAGCTTAGCAACCCTTTCTGGCGAGAGCTTTCCTTACCAGATAGAACCGTTCAAAGTCTCGTGATGCAGCTAGCACCTGGCTACCGGGATGCCTATCAGATCTTCCTAACCGTTTCCAAAGGGTTAGCCCTTCAAAACGGCATGTACAAAATGTCAGTGAAGGACGTAGCCACCCTTTACGAGTATTGGACTTATTTAAAATTAGGGCAAATCCTAAACAAGAAATACGAGATGATTAGCCAGGACATCATTAAGGTGGACCGAAAAGGTCTTCATGTAAGTATGGAAGCAAATCGCCGCGCCACTCGTGTTTATAAGCATCCCGTTACGAAAGAGAAAATCACCTTAACCTATCAGAAATACGTGAGTAAGCTCCCAACCACCGCGCAAGTTCCGGATACCATGCTCAGCATTGAGAAAAAAGGAGAAAGCTACACCTTCAACTATGTCTTTGATGCAAAATATAGAATTGACTTCGCGCTTGAAGGAAGTTATTACGGGAATAAATACCAAGCCCCAGGTCCTATGGAAGATGACATAAACACTATGCACCGTTACCGAGATTCCATCGTAGCCGAACAAAACGGTCCTTACGAGCGAACCGCATTCGGTGCATACGTTCTTTTCCCATGGAACGAAGAACAGATCTATCAGGATCATCACTTTTACAAAAGTATAGGAAAAGTAAATATTGGAGCACTCCCATTCCTACCGAATGCTACCGACCTTGTGGAACGATTTATTGAGAATCTCATTGATAAGAGTCCTGAGGATATTCAGAAGGAAGGCATTTTACCGAGGGGGTCTCTGCAAAACTGGCAAGAGAGCGTGGAGGAGAAAGTGCTGGTTGGAGTGGTTTCATCAGAAGAACAATATAGGGGAGCTATGAGATCAGCCAAATACACGCTGTCAGCTTCCGTGTTGAGAAAAGGTTGGCAGGAAGCTCAGTATGTAGCACTCTATCTGACAAAAGAAGTTGGCATGGAAAACGGCGTTGTTTGTTTTGGTAAGTTGCGCGCTGTGGAGGTTTCAGGCGATACAGTAACATTTTCAGTAGAACATTGGTCGAGATTGAAGAAAGTAATCGTTCCTGTAGGATACGGGTTTGCTCATTATATGATGACGACCTTGCGAAGTTTAGAAAACTCCACGGAGTTACCGGAGTTATTCATGAAATCTGAAGAAGAGAAGATTGTTTGGCAGATGCTGAGGCGGGTGTCTGATCGGATTCATATAGAGCTGGATAATCAGAAAATGGATCAGGCAGAGCGAGTTGAGAAATATACCATAAAAAATGCGACGGTTAATTTTGATAGGGAAAGTGAAGTTGTGGAGATAGATAAGGCAGGCACTGTGCAGACAGTAACTTTTGAGGAATTTAAAAGTGACCGCGTGAAATTATTTAGGTATTTGGTTGATTGACTGATGTTTAGGAGGAATGCTAATGCCGGTTTACAACAAGCTAGTCCGGGACAAAATTCCACAGATAATAGAAGGAACAGGGAAGAGGTATACCTCTAAAGTTTTGAGTGATGAAGATTACATAAAGTATCTCAAGTTGAAGAGCTATGAGGAACTTGATGAGTACTGTGCAGCGGAGACGAATGAGGAAGCTGTAGAGGAACTCGCGGATCTTTTGGAAATTGTTCGGGCGCTTGCAGGTTACCACGGATCTTCTATGGAAGAAATTGAGGAGGTTCGTAGGGAAAAAGCAGAGAAGCGTGGTGGATTTGAGGAGAAGGTATTTTTGGTTGAGGTGGAAAATTAGTTTGGTAGTAAAAAGGCATGTATAGGGCATGTCTTTTTATTGTGGAAATTAAAGGATGTTGTAGGTTTTTGTAGAATTTTTAATATAGAGAAGTAAAACATGAAGAAAATCGCGAAAGAAAGAATTGCAGTTCATCATAAAGTGGATATAAAAGCTGTATTGATAAAGAGGGTGAAAGAATACTTCACCTAACAAAAACAGTATAAGTATAGAAGGTAGTGACGAAATCACTTTATCATCTGGTACGATTTGATTCAAGTTTTGACGAGGAGGAACAAAATGAAAAAAATAATTGGTATTATTATTGCTTGTATTCTCATTACATTAGTGGGGTGTGCTGGAGATTCAGGACATGAAGGTGAAGCAAAAACACCGTCAGGTTCAAGTGTACAAGAAGGTAGAGATTACCAAGAGGTTGTTGATGAATTTAAAGAAAAAGGATTCAATAACATTAAAACAGAAAAGCTGGAAGATTTAATAACAGGTTGGTTGACAAAAGATGGCGAAGTTGAATCTGTTTCGGTTGATGGAGATAAAGACTATTCTCCAGATGTATGGTACTCTAACGATGTAGAAGTAGTCATTACATATCACACCTTCCCAGAAAAAGAAAAAAGTGACAAAGAATCTTCCGAAGAAGAAAGTTCTGAAGAAGAACAATCAACGAATGATACAACTGAGGAAGATGAACAATCAGCTAATGATACAACTGAGGAAGATGAACAATCAACCAATGATAAGACTGAGGAAAGCAACGAGGAAATATTAACGGTAGAAAATAATAAAGACCTAGCTGCTCTCTTGGCAGTAAAGAATGAAAATGATCCAACTGTTGGTGAATTTGCAAAAAAATATGCTGGTAGAACCATTGAATTTGATGGAAATATTGCACATATGATGCCACATGGTAGTTATAAAACAAGATATGACATTCTAATTTTTGCTGGTGATTATAGTGAAACCACTTTTAGTGGACCTAATTTTAAGTTCGAAGATGTCAATATTATTAATGATTTAAATCTTACTGGTTCTAACATACCAGACACCATTGGAATGGGTCAAAATCTTCATATTACTGCTGTAGTAGAAGAGTATGATGAAAATTCTGGACTTTTCTTCCTTGAACCAATTTCTACTGAAATTAGATAAGGTCTATGAAAATCATTTTGCTATTTTGTTATCACTAAAGAAACTACTCAAAAAGACATGTTATGCATGTCTTTTTGTTGTGGAAAATAAAGGATGTTGTAGGTTTTTGTAGAATTTAAATAATATAGAAACAATTTTTATTATAGGGGAAGTAAATGGCTTTAATTAAAGGGAGTATGAAAAAAATTATGAAGGAAAGAAATACAGTTCATAATGAAGTGGATAATACATATACGAGTTTTATAGACAAAGAAGGGAATAGAATTCTTCAGATAGATACATATGGATCGAACCAAAGAGAATTTCGTGGGAAGATAAGTCAATCTATTCAATTTGATAAGGATTCAGCTCAAGAGTTCTTGAAAGTAATAAAGAAAGAATTTAACATTTAATTTTAACTAGAAGGGTTTGAATAATATGAATAAACCACACCTTAACCTCATGCAGTTCTTTGATGGGTTTGTAATAAACTATAGGAAATTAAACTTAAATACGCAACATAACAGGTCCATGTTTACGCAGAAAGAAATTAATTATTTTGCAGATTTAGGGGAGATGCTGGGGTTTGATAGCTATATAGAAGATTCAAAGTTTGATAAGTCAAAGAATCGTTCGCGTCCGATGGATCTGGCTTGGTGGAAGTGGGACAAGCGAGAGGATCCGGAGAATTATCACTATCTTGCACTTCATCTAGAAAGAGAAAGTCTTCCAATGAAGGATGAAGAAACAATTGAAAAGCTGTTTTCTGAAACGGAAGAAGGCTGTATTCCTAATGACGTCGTGGGAATTCAATATGTTGATTCGGATGAACGTATATCCTTTTTAAACAAACTGGTCTTACATAAGAATAAGCAACAGAAATCTAATGCGCTAATGGTGTATAGGTTTTTTGATGAAAGCTTACAGGTGCAGAAAGTATTGGCGTATCACTTTTCAGCTGAGGGAATGGTGGTAGAAAGGAAAGCGATTTGTAAGGAAGATGAATTTGGTTATTTTAGTATGATTTTTGAGGAAGAGTTTGCAGCGAGTGGAGTAGAGATGAGTTGCATTAATAGCAAATGAGTTTTCAATAAAAGGGGCATTTCGATGAAAATTATCACCTGGAACTGTGCGATGTGCTTTAGAGAGAAGATAGACCATGTACTTCCTTTGAATGCTGATATTCTAGTCATTCCTGAGTGTGAGTCGCCTGCAAAGTGGAAGGGGAAAGATAAGGTGAAGGGGATACATGATTTTCTTTGGGAGGATGATAGGTATAATTTCAACAAAGGGCTTGGCGTTTTCAGTATGAACAGTTCTTTCCATATTGAACGTTATGATCCGGTTAATGAAGACTTCAGATATATAGTTCCTTATAAAGTAACCGGGAAAGAAAATTTCATACTCCTTGCAGTTTGGGCACAGCGAGCATCAACGAGGTATGAGAGTTATATAGGGCAGGTTTTTCATGCCATAGAATATTATAAAGATTTGTTCAAACAACCATGTATCATTGTGGGGGATTGGAACAGCAACCAAAAGTTCGATTACATAAAAAGAGTAGGCAACCATACTACAGTTGTGAACATGCTTCAAACTGATGAGATAGAAAGTGGGTATCATCATTTTTTTAATGAAGAACATGGGATGGAAACAAAGCCAACTCACTATTTTTGGCGGAAGAAAGAGAGGCCGTTTCATTTGGACTATCTATTTGCCTCTCGCTCCTTCTTGGAAAGAATGAAGCATTTTGAAGTGGGAAGGTATGAGGATTGGATAAAGCTAAGTGATCATATGCCAGTTATAGCGGAATTCGATGTATGGAGAAAGAGGACTTGATGGAGAAGCGGTTTGATCGGGTGAGATTTACGTTGCAGTGTTTTTAATATAGAAATTCTATGTAAAAGAAACACAGGAGGGGAATGAATGCTTACACAATCAGAGCGTGATTCATTATTGGACACTTTGTCAGAGAATCAAAAAGAGTTTATCGTGCACTTTATGAAGAGAGGAAAGAGGACACAATTCTCTAACCTTATTGCTAAATGGAAAGCCGAATCGAAAAGTGAAGAGGGTACTGAGGATACAGCGAGTAATTGGGAGTTAATTGATTATATCGATGCAGGACCAGATTGGAGCGCGGCAGGATTGCAATGCGAATGTGGGAGAAAGCTCCGGAGGCAATATATTGTATCTAACAAAATAACTGGGGTAACGCATAAATTTGGCAGAGATCATTTTCAGGATCACACAAATATATCACCTGAATTAGCGAAGTCCATCATAAAGGGCTTCGACAAAATTGATTTTGAAATGGATGAAATTTTAATAAAGATATTGGATGGTTGGTCATTAGAGAATGAGTGGTTGCCATCTATTCCAGATAATATGGTCTTTCCGAAGGACATTGCAGAGCATTTGGAGAATGATATTCCTTTGCTTGAAAGACAAGTAAATAGGCTCCGTGATGAAATTAGAAAACATTTAAAAGAACGCGAAGATAATGAGCAAGCTAAAAGATTCAGGGAGCAAAAGAGATTAAAGGCTATAAAACGTGTACCTATAGAAAATATCTTAAGTGAAGTTACGCAAGAAAACCCGTATGAACATAGTGAAAAAGGACAAGCAGAACAACCTATACCTAATCGCAACATGAAATCAGTAGACTTCAATAAAATGAGACTCTCCCTTCCCAAAGAACATCAAGATGCTGTCAGAAACATTATTAACAAGTGGCCTTCAAACGACATAAGCACGCTCGCTATCTGCTGGGAATTAATAAATAACTATGGTGCCAATAGCGAAATGTATGCAACAAACAAGAAGCCAAAAATTTATATGGATGTTCAGTTAATGATGAATAGATTAGTAGAGGAAGGTGTACTTCAACTAACTTCTAAAAGTCTGGATAATTGCTTGTACTCTATTCTATCAGCTGTTAAGTCTGTGGAAGATCAGCAATTAAATTTGTTTTGAGGAGGAGTAATGTGTTGAGAGTTTTAGAAAAAGAGAATTTTGAAAAGTTGAAAGACGCTGGAGAAGGTTACATCGTAATAACTGATAAACCTACAAAACAACAAGAAAAATGCAGTGTCAGAAACGAATGCTGATGAATGCTTAGTTTGTATCGAATAATATGATTAGAACAGGAGGAATGGTCTATTAGGCTACTTCTCTCTTTTTTTGAAAAGGAAAAAACAGGCTTAATGCAAGTTGTGTCGAAAGGTGAAATATAGAATCCCAATAAAGAGGTGCAAAGTGATTACATACATCGGAACACCACAGATTGAAACAAATCGATTACTCTTAGAGAAGTTTGTGCTCAGTGATGCCCAGAAGGTGTTTGATCACTGGATTTCAGATGAGCGGGTGACAGACAATCGAGTGAGTGCGGCGCATACAGATGTTTCGCAGACGGTGGAGAGAGTGGCGGGTATTGTGTCGCAATATGAGAAGGAAGATTTTTGTTATTGGGCAGTGAAGTTGAAGGATAGTGGAGAGCTGATTGGCGAGATTGATTTGTATGACTTTGATGAGGCGACCGGAAATTGCGAGGTGAGTTATTCCCTCGGTTACCGGTGGTGGAATCAGGGGTATGGCACGGAAGCGCTGCGAGCTGTGATTGAATTTGGCTTTCGGCACATGAATCTTCATAAGGTTGCTGCTGCACACAACACCGACAACCCAGCGTCCGGCCGCATCATGAGCAAGGTAGGGATGGTGCAAGAGGGGATTGTGAGAGATATGATCCGGAATTCCAAAGGGCAGTATAAGGATTGTGCGATTTATGGGATTTTGGAGGGGGAGTATTTTAGTAAGGGGGATGGATTTTAATGTGGGAACAAAGATTTATAGATACAGAACGAGGTACCTTTGAATATTTCACTGCGGGGCAAGGAGATCCATTAGCTATAACACATTTATATATGGCATTTGATGATCGTGGCAGTTTGTTAGCTAACCCGTACACGAAGCATTATAAAGTTTACTTAATTAATACGAGAGGTGCGGGTAATTCTGTAAAAGCTGAAGTGAAAAGTCAGCTTAGTATGAAAGAAGCTGTAAAAGATTTAGAGGCTATCCGGACAGCATTAAGATTGAAGCAATGGGCTTTTGCGGGACATTCAACAGGGGGAATGTTGGCATTGCAATATGGAATTGATGCCCCGCACTCATTAACAAAATTAATTGCAGGTTGTGCCGCAGCAAGTAATGAATACGGTGCTCACAAAGATAGTATTTATTGCACAGAAAACAAGCATTTTCAACGAATCGTGGAAATAATGGACGCATTGAACGATCCCAATACCCCGCAAGAAGAACGTCAAAAACTAGGTTATGAATGGGCATTGATGTCCTATTATTCAGAGGACAAATTAAAAGAGGCTATTAATCGTCCAAACAGTGGCCGAACTGTTGGAGAAAACCTTGATTATTTTAGAAAAGTTGAAGTAAAGAACTTTGACCTTCGCACTCAGTTAAAGAACATAAATGTACCTAGTCACATATATGCAGGCAGACACGATGCCCAATGTCCAGTGGATTTTAGTATGGAAATGGCGGAACTTATTCCGCAATCAAAACTATTTATTTTCGAGGAATCAAACCACAATCCATTCATCGAGGAAGAAGAAAAGTTTAAAGAGTTTGTGAAATTAACTTTATGAGGTGTCCAGCATGCAAGCGAAAAAAGACTGCCTAGGCTGCCGATTAGCCAACAAAAACGAAACCATCTATATGGTCTACGAAGATGACTATGTCACATGCTTCCTAGACCATGACCCGTTTAACGAGGGTCATACCTTAATCCTGCCGAAACAACATTTCCTAGATGCCGACGAACTCGATGAGGAGACCGCCAATGCTATTATGAGAGCTTCTATTTTAATATCCAAAGTGTTGAAGAGCCTATATCAACCGGATGGCATTACCATTAATCAAAATGGTGGGGTATTTAATGAGTTGAATCATTACCATATGCATGTGGTGCCGAGGTATGAGGGGCAATGGTTTGGAGAGTTTTATAGGGAGGAAGATGTGGGGGAAGTGGATGTTAGGGAGTTGGAGCGGGTAAGGGAGAGGATGGTGGAGGCTGTGAATGAGCTAATGATATAGAAAGTTCTTGAAGAGATTATGATTTTCTATGACATAACAAACTAGCTTTCTGTGAAAGAAATTCATATTAATTGCCGTAGCTCAAAATATGATTAGCTATGGTTTTTTATGGAACTTTTCAACTTCTAAACCGTATATTATCCAAATCACTTCAGTTCTTTGAGTTTCGATTTAGTAATGTTGCATTCATTACAAGCATTGTCGCTGCGTTTATCACGTATAGTGGTGGACCTTCTAAATTTGGTGATGCCACTGTGGCAGTAAAGACGTTAGGCAAATTTGTTCCGTCCTCTAATGATGACAAAATGAGTTACATAAACCCCTTTTTCTTTTATTAAATCCATACCAAAACAGAAACAAGCATGAGGCGACTTAAGCCTCATGCTTGTTGCTTGCAACCTCAGATATTTACCCTTTTCGTCGCGATTTTTTCCTGAAACGTTTGGTCATGCTCGACAAAAATCATGGTTGGCTGGAAGGTCTGAATCAGTTCTTCGATTTGCATACGGGAGTATACATCAATGAAGTTTAATGGTTCATCCCAAATATATAGGTGAGCTTTTTCGCATAAGCTCTTTGCGATAAGCAGCTTCTTTTTCTGCCCGCCTGAATAATGGCTGATATCTTTTTCGAACTGTATCCGATCGAAATCCATTTTTCGCAGAACGGATTTGAATAAAGTCTCATCGAGCTGATGTTCCTCGATGAAATCCGCAAGGTCTCCCTTTAAGTGGGAGGTGTCTTGCTGAACATAGGAAATGATGAGATTGGACCCGGCATGAAGGGTGCCTGTATATTGTATGTCATCGCCTAGGATCAGTTTCAATATACTGCTTTTTCCACTGCCATTCTTCCCATCCAATACGATTCGATCTCCTTGTTCCACCTTGAAGCTTATCGGTTCATTTACTGTTTGTCCGTCATACATAATGGAAACGTCAGTCAATTGAAGCAGTTCCTTTGTTTTCGGTTCCACTTGCGTTAATTGTAACGAATCCATTTTTTCCACGTTCTTTAATAGCTTTGATTTTTCCTCGATCGCTTTTTGCTGTCTGGTCTCAAGGTTCTTAGAGCGCTTCATCATTTTTGCGGCTTTATGCCCGACAAAGCCTATGTCTAATTTCGATCCGGAGTTGGTTGTTCCGTTCTTGGAGGCTTCCACTCGATTCGACCAGCCTGCTGATTGTTTGGATGCCTGCTTTAACCGGCCGATATCCTTTTGCAAGCGTTCGTTTGTCGCTTCTTCATGCTCTTGCTGACGGTCAAAGTTCAATTTCCACGAAGAATAATTTCCACTTTGTACCTCGATATTGGCCTTGTTTATCGATAAAATATGATCCACGCAGCCATCCAAGAAGTTACGGTCATGGGATATTAAAATAAATCCTTTTTTCTTCTTCAAATAACTAGAAACCAGCTTTCGTGCTTCCGTATCTAAATGGTTCGTTGGCTCATCGATTAATAAAAATTGTCCTTCGTTTAAGAATAGCGCAGCAAGCAGCACCTTCGTTTGTTCGCCATTGGATAAGGTGTCAAATGGACGATACATGGCCTCTGCCTCTACCTCTAAATACGCAATCTCCCGAAGAAACTCCCAATCCTCAGCCTGCGGGCAAATTTCCTCGAGCACCTCATGGGTATTTTTACTTTTATCCTGTACCGGATATGGGAAGTAATTAAACTCGACGGCACTCGAGATCTTCCCGCTATATTCAAACTTTCCCAATAACAAGTTAAAGAAGGTGGTTTTCCCGCGGCCATTCCTGCCGATGAAGCCCAGCTTCCAATCTGTATCAATCTGAAAGCTTACATCCTCAAAAATAGGATCAAAGCTGCTTGGATAAGAAAAAGTTAATTGTTGTACTTGTATCATTGACATGTTTCATTCCTCCTTTGTATATCACTCGCATCATACAAAGTCGGTATATCCATCTCGTCTACTCTGCTCCGTATAAGTGTGATGGAGTATAACGACCTATACGGAGTACTTCATGCGTAACCTCCAGCTCCATAGACATACTATCTCCCCCTTTCCTGAAAAATAAAAATCCCTCCACACAATGATGGAAGGATGTAGTAAATCATATTTAAAGTCGCCAATATTAATAAACATCGAACCGACTTGTAAAAATGACCAGACTAATCCTATCCCCTATAAAACCGCAAAATATTAACATGCATAGGTTAAGAATTAGAGAATCATTAGTATAAGGTCAGTCCTTTCTTAATCGTCATATATTTCTACTAAAGGATAACATGAATACCCACCATTTGCATCTCCCTAATTTTAGGAGGTTAGGTTGAGGGGAAGTGGTGGCCACTGAAAAAAGACTTTAGTAATCAGTTTCATGGTGTTGAAGATATCCGCAAACGGCTTCGAATATCTCCTTTATACATCCTCAATCACCAACATATTCGATTCATCGAACTCCCAAAACTCCCCGTAGGCAACTTCCCAGTAGTAACCGTCAAGATCGGTAAAGTACCCGCTATAGCCGCCCCAGTCCGTTTTCTGTGGCTTTTTCTGAATGGTCGCTCCTGCTGACTCCGCTTTCTTCATGACTTCATCCACTTCATCTATGGATTTTGTATTATAAGCGAGGGTGATTCCGGGAAAACCTTTTTCGGTCTCAGGAGGTTGCTGCTCGTTCACGTCTTTCGCTAATTCATCTACCGGATAAAGCGCGATGCGTGTGCCTTCATTTTTAAAGAAGATAATGGCTGGTGCGGATTCTGGTCCTCTGATGGACGTGTCAAAGCCTAAGTCTCTGTAAAACTGATGTGCCTTCATGATGTCCTTTGTGCCAAGTGTGATGATATTTAATCGGTTCATTGTAGTTCCTCCTTTGTGGTCCCAATAAGTGAACTATTCTACATAGAAGTGGGAAACCCTTTTTGGGATAAAGGGTAGACGACATTTTCTCTTACAATAGCGCTTTTCTTTAGGTCAAATCTCTCATTTTGCAATTCTATGCAGGAATTTCTCCAAACAGGTCGAAACGTGATAGTTATGTATATACAGTATTTGTAAAATGATAGCGAGAGGAGGGGAATGATGAAGGTTTTAGATGTGTCATCTCTGTATGAGGGGATAAGAGGGATGACCCAGCAACTGTCGCAATTAGAAAAACAATTAAATGGCGTGGAAAATAGCATTCGGTCTTTTGTAGCTTCAAAGGATTCCTTTCGTGGAAAGGGTGCCAACGCGATTAGACGGTTTTATGAATACGCGCATCTCCCATTTTTATAGTTCTTCCAATCGTTTCTCACAAATTTTCAATCGAAGCTTCAACAGCTTCAATTTGAGATGGAAGGGCTGGAGGGAGATTCCCGCGGATTTATCGATGAATCCTACCTGACGAGTGAACTGGAGGACGGCTTGAACCAAATCAACCGGATGGTGGCAGAACTGACAGGGGAGGCGAACGCCCAACTCAGTCGTGTGAGTGATATCGTTTATCTGCCAAGGTTGCAGGATTACCAGTTCCACGAAGGCATCCAGCAAGCCAAACAGTCAGCAAGGAAAACAGTGGACATGCTACACCAGTTCGATCACCAACAAACCCAGTCGTTTACTGCTTTGTTCGAGGACTTAACGTTAATCAAGCATTACATAGAGGAAATGAACCAGCAGTTTGAATCTGGTAAGATTAATGTGAAGAGCTTTTCACCGGTGATGTTACAGGATTTGGAGACGTATGGGGAGTTGCAGACGCGGCTGTATAATCAGACGGTGATGCAGCGGTGGAATAGTCAGCACTATCCGGAGCTTGGGGTGTTTTATCCGGTGGGGCATGCGGCGTCGTTTGATAAGTGGGTGAATCCTAGTTGTGCGAGGCCGGAGCCGAAAGGTGTAGTGGAATCTGGCATAGATTTTACTAAAGGTCTTTTTAAAGGTGGATTTGCTGTCCTCAAGGAAACGGTAGAATTTGCAGGAAGAGTTCTAACCGAACCAGAAGAAGTACTTATTGAAACAATAGATTTTGTGGCAGCTGTTAAAGACGACCCTAAAATACTCCTGGAAATTACTCAATCTTTAGTAGATTCATTCAATGATCAAGTTATTTACGGAACTGCGGAGACGCGTGGAGAATGGTTTGGCTACGCCCTTGCTAGTGTGGCGGGAGGAAAAGGGATTACTTCCATTCCCAAAATAGCGAAAGCTGGAAAGCTAGGGAAGCTCGGAGGCGGTCCTGGAAGGCAAATGCAACATAAAGTGCAGCTGATGATAGAGAGTCAGAAAGCCAAACTCAAAGAATTTTCTACCTCAGTGAAACGCACTATTGATACCCAGCAAGCAGCTATTAAAGGCGCTGCCACAGCCCTTAAAACTACAGGGATAAATAAAGTACGTGAACTTATGAAGGATTTCCTTCCTCCTAACAACCAATCGCAACTAGCACTTGCTGGGGTGCCATATAATGCGATTGATGGTCCGAGTGTTAGGAATCAACTTGAAGAATTTAAGAATAAAACTTTAAATAGGATAGAAGTTGAAGGTGGGAACTATAACCAGCATTTCACCAAAATTAAGGGAAAGAAAGTATTAAAACCCAATATAGAATATAAAACAAAAGAAGGTTACCATTATAAGACGGATAGTGATGGAAGAATATCAAATGTAGAAGCAACGTTACAACTTGGGAAAGCAGACCGCAATAATTATGCACAAAGAATAGTTGGTGGAGTAGATAGATTACCAAATGATGATGGTGGTCATTTAATAGCTTCTATTTTCAAAGGTTCAGGTGAAATTGACAACTTAGTACCAATGAACTCCACTCTTAACAGGAAAGAATACAAATTATTAGAGAATTCGTGGAAAAAGGCTTTAAATGAGGGTAAAACAGTTGAGGTTAATATCGAACCTATTTATAAAGGAAATTCATCTCGTCCAGCAAAGTTTGAAGTAGAGTACAAGATAAATGGTAAGAAGTATGAAGTGAATTTAATTAATTATGATGGAGGAAGTTAAAATTGGAGACAAAAAACATGGAAATCATTTATCAGAAAGTAGCAAATATTTTAGTTGAGATGATACCAGAAGAATGGGAAAAGGTATTATTATACGCTGAAGTCAGGGAAGGTTTTTCTCAAGTTTTCTTCTATTATTTTCCATTAAATCAACAACAACCAGTATATAGTTTGGATATTGTAGATAGTTTTAATGTAGAGAAAACCTCCCATAAAAAATTAAAACAAGAACTTTATGAATGCTTTGAAAACCTTTGGAATGAATTTAAGATTCAAGACCAAGAACAATGGACAAACTTAACATATTTATTGGATAATTCCGGTCGAATGAAACTTAACCACGGGTATGACGATATATCAGAATTAAGTCCTGATGAAAAACAAGACAAATGGGAAGCTGAATACTTAAAATTAAAACAGTAGAATGTTAGGAGAAATATAGGTAAATTTCCCATTAAAACAAATGAGTGAATTTTAAGATTCACTAAAGGTGGGACAACAAAGCCTAGAATGGATTGAATATTAATGAGGTTGTACTTTCTGGAACCAGAAGTTTCTGGTGGCCATGGTGAACAAACAATATATGGAACCGAAGAAAATGTGAGAAATGATGGCATATCCGGTCAGGTTGAATTTTTGCATTATGAGTTTGAAGGCTGGCTAGGAGACGACCTTATAGAGTCCACACCTACTTTCATAATTTCTAATAATCTAAAAAATAAACTATTAAAGAGCGATTTTAGGGACTATAAGCTGGAAGATTGTTTAGTAACAACCTCAGATGAATTTGAGGAATTGTATCCTAATAAAAAGCTACCTTCTTTTTCTAGATTTATTCCACTTGGAACAATAGAAATTGAAGGGAAGAGCTTTAAAAATTGGTCAGGACATCATTTTTCTCTATCACTAAAAGGAGAATTAGTGGTTACACAAAAGGCTTTGGATTTTTTAGAGAAATTCTCAATAGAAAATTGTGATATTACTAGACTGAAAAAATCATAAGAGTAGAATTGTGACATCTTATAAATTAGAAGAATTTAAAAAGGAGCGCAATCCGCACTCCTTTAATTTCTATATTAACAGTTTAATCAGCCATACAATATTGCAAGTACTAGTGTGCTTCCCTTTTTTCCTGTTGCCATCTACGGTATAGGCGAATACAATCTACTATCCCGATAGTGGTTACAACGCCGAATACGAAAAATCCAAAAGGATCCATCTGATCTGTCAAGTACATCACTAGTAGCAATAAACCTAAGAAAATTGGCGCCATCCACAAGTTGCGTATTAATTTTCTACGTGTGCTAAGTTTGTGGTAGACAAGTGCCATGCCTTTGTCTACTTTCGGTTGGTTTCGGTATTTTCGATATATCACGATGTTGAGGATGATTGCTAATCCCAACAAAAGAATACTACCGATTAACAGTTGTGGTATGGTTATTGTCGCTATCCATTCTTTCATAATAAATCCCCCCTGATTAAGCATAAAGGAAGCAGAGGCGTAAATTCAAGAATTTTCCTGTGGGTGCCACCTTTTTAAAGACACATGCAAAGAAACCATTTCGTGGAGAAACATGAGATGGTTTTCTTCTTTTCTATGAGTAGTGCTTAAAACTATTGGTGGGTCGCCGTGCCTGTCCCCTCAACCCACCCTCAACCCACCAAAGACGAACATTAAAATAGGTATTTATAATTAATATTCGGATTTTCGTTGATATTCCAATGTGCATTTGTTATATTAGGATAGTAGTAAAATTAAATATATTTACTCGTATATACTCGGTAATATGGTCTGAGTGTCTCTACCCGGTTCCCATGAAAGAACTGGACTACGATTGAAAGTATAGGGAAATTCCGCTTTTTTGCTGATTCCAACTTTTGATGCAGGGCTATTTCTCTGCGTCGTTATTTATACTTGAACTCGTAGGTGTAGAGGGTAGAAATTATTCTATTTTCTAGGCCTTTTTCTTTTGACCAGAGCAGCAAAAAAATACTACTTAGGAGAGATTATGTATGAAAAACATCATGGTAAGAAAATTCGTTTCATTAACATTGATTGCGGTACTGTTAGTGTCGGTATTTGCAGGCTGCAGTTCTACGACCGAATCAGCAGGTAAGGAAAAGGAAACGCAAAGGCCAATCATGGTTCAAGGGCCGATGCCAATTGAAGCAGAAAAATTTGCAGATAGACTTGAGAACGTGAAGGAAGAAAAATCAGGATCGTTTGTTTTTTACATAGGGACTTTAGATAACTACCCGGTCATCGTTGCAAAAACCGGTAAAGGGATGGAAAATACGGCAGCAGCTACTGCAGTTGCCATTGAGCGATACAATCCGATTGCCATCATCAACCAAGGAACATCTGGCGGACATGATGCGGATCTAAATGTTTTTGATATCGTCTTAGGGGAAAGAACGACCAACCTTGGTTCGTTAAAGACAGCGGACAAGGATGAAAACCAAGGGATTGATCCAACTGTATGGAAACCGATGGACTTAATGGCTTCTGAAGGAAGTGCAGGGGAAGATCCTAATGCCGAAAAGATTCGCTACTATGAGGGAGACAAAGAACTGCTCGCAGCTGCCAACGCCGTGATAGATACGTACACGGAAGGGAAAATTGTTCAGGGGACAATCGGCTCTGCAGATGTCTGGAATAATGAAGTAGATCGGATCAAATGGTTCCATGAAAAATACGGCACATCCGTAGAAGAAATGGAAGGAGCCGCAGCTGCTCAAATCGCCGAAGCATATGACATAGCTTTTTTAGGCATAAGAATACTATCTAACAACAAAGTGAACGGAGGCAAATACAACCCGGAAACAGCAGCAGCCAACCAAGGATATGTGTATGAAGTGGTGAAAGAGTACATCGGCACGTTGGGTGGTAATGAGGAATAAACGGATGATCAAGAGCTATACTTGTAAAAGGCCTCCATTTAATGGGGGCCATTTTATGTATGTGGAAGTTCTCTTCGTGCGAGGGGACATGTCACTCCATCCATGAAGCGGATAGTTCTCAGTCCTTAGTCAAATGTCCGAAGATTTTCGATTTTTGACCGAAGATTTCGAAAAGTTGGCCGAAGTTTCAGCAGAGTTGACCGAAGATTGACGGTAATTGACCGAACGAAATTTTAGGGTGTCCAAAGGTGGTCAAAAGTTGACCGAATGTCGCGTTGATTTGTCCAAACTCCTCATTATTTACCTTCTTAATTGTCCGAAGCATGAGGATAATTGTCCGAACCAAATTTTACTCACAAAAAAAGAGTCATTTTCTTTAAAAAAGTTGTATTTTACTAACAGAAAAGCAGTGGAAGCGAAGGAGGTACCTTGACTGCACAAACGCAAGTCTCTAATAAAAAAAGAACAGAACCCCTAAAGAGTTCCGTCCCTCTACACCCCCCTACCAAATCATCTCCGCAAATTCTGGGTGGTCGATGAATGGATTGCGGTTTCCTTGATAGTTTTCGAATATAATGTTGTTGCGGCGGATTTCTCTTGCGTCCACTGGGTCTTCTGCATGCCATTGCAGCAGGACGGACAGTTTGCCGTGGTAAGGGGCACTACCGTTATTTACTAAGTTATTAATTTCTAAATCTAGCTCCCCGCTGTCTCCCTCATAGCGAACCGCCATATAGAAGATCATGCGGGCTACGTCGCCTTTTACTTCATCACGTGGTTCCCAAGAATCATTGTCATAATAGTTTCCTGGTGCTTCTCCATGCTGGCTTCCACCGTTATCAAAGTCGAGATTTCCTCTGGAGGAGTTAACGGTCACATCCGTTGGGCGAAGGTGGTGAAGGTCTGTTCCAGGGCCTTGTGATGTACCGAAGTCTCCGTGGGATTTTGCCCAAACGTGCTCGCGGTTCCAGTCATTTACTCCGCCACCGTTTGTGGTCTTAGATTGAGAACGGCCGGAATAGAGTAAAAGAACATTATTGGTGTTTGCTGGATCTTCATCTGTATTTCGCAACGCATCCCACACTGCACTATAGGAGAGTGTCTGGTGATCGTCGATGATGTTATGGAGTGCTATTTTCAATGCGGATCCTGTTTTACCTTCTGCAGAACTGTAATACTCATCGTAGCTTGGTGGTGGGTCTGTAGGATCAGTAGGGTCCGTTTGTCCTCCATCCACTACCTCAAAAGCAGAAGCATCTTTAACACCTGAATGAGAGAAGTAGGCTGTTAAAGAACCAGTAACCTTCAATTTTTCCCCCATTAGATCTGAGTTGCTCTTCAATCCATAGTCCGAACGGAAGGAAGATGGAATCTGGACATAAATCATATTGGATGTGTTTGTTTCAGACGGGCTGTCTGCTAACGCTAATGCGTAGTCATTAGGAAAATTGCTCGTAACAACTGTATTGGTTGCGGTCGGTTGCCCCACTACATAGCCTTCGACAGTCTGAGTTGAACCGTTTTGATTGGAGTTTGCTTGACTGACAGTAAACGGAGAGCTCCAAGTACCAGAACCTGCAGCGCTCATCGTATCAGGTACGGCATGGGAGCATGCTAGGGTAAAAGCAAATAGAAAAATAAATAAGCCGCTAACTTTTTTGTTTAATCGATTCAAACCGTTTCTCCTCCTCATGGTTGCTTGCTTACATAAATAGCGTACAACACGAGGTTTAGAAATTGTGTAAAAATTGTGTAAAAGGCGGTAAATGAGGCTTTTAGCATGGGGGAGTCGTGGGGACAGGCACCGTGACCCATTTTTGTCGGGTGAATTACGATTAGTGGGTCGAGGAACCTGTCCCTTCTAACCTCCTCAACCTTTCCTCTAGTGCCTTCATACTTTTTTCCAGGTCCGTCACTTTTTTTCTTAATGTGTCCATGTCGTCGACGGACCCTATTAGGCTGTCTTTCGATTTTACTTCAAAGTAGATCTCGTATGTCTGTCCTGTGATGACCTTCACTGTATGGAAAATAAGATCTATATATTGCTTTTCAAGCCAATCGCGTTGATATTCGTTATCGCAGTAAATGATTAGATCATCCTCATTAATGGCAGCCAGCGTATTCTCAATCCAGGTTTTATATGATTGTTTTTCCATCTCTTCTCTAAGTCGCTCTTTAACGCTTGTCCAGATTTGTGACATGATATCACTCCTTATAACAATTCCTCTAGTGTGAAAAGCTCGCTTTCTAGCTTAGGTTGGTTTTTAATTATAAGTATTACTTTAGTTGGTTGCAAGGGGACAGACATGGCGACCTAATTTTACCTGTTAAGGAAACATAAAGAGACATGTCGATTTAACATGTCTCTTTGTGTTAGTAGGTAGAGGAACTGAAACCTATATTCACCATAACAAAACTACAATCCGACTTCATCCACCGCATAAGTAGCATCCTCATTACTGAATCCTTCAAATTCTAGCTGTTGGATTAAGCCGCTTCTTGAGAATGCAGTGTAATCAAGGTAGTCTTGTGCCATTATAACTGCTTGGGCTCTCCAGTCTACTTGGAGATTATCTACTGCATAAGTAGCATCTGCATTGCTGAACCCTTCAAACTCAAGCTGTTGGATCAAGCCAGTTCTTGAGAATGCACTGTAGTCCAGGTAATCTTGAGCTGTTTGGACTGCTTGGGCTTGCCAGTCTACTTGAAGCTTATCAACGGCATAAGTAGCATCAGCATTACCGAACCCCTCATATTCTAACTGAGCAATTAAGCCGGGTCTTGAAAATGATGTATAGTTAAGGTAATCTTGTGCCATTTGAACTGCTTGGGTTTGTGACATTGTTTCTGCATTTCTTGCTGCTTCCTCGGCCTCTTTTTTAGCTTGTTCTTCTGCCTCTTTCTTGGCCTGTTCTTCGGCTTCAATCTTAGCTTGCTCTTCTGCCTCTATCTTGGCCTGCTCTTCGGCCTCTTTCTTGGCTTGTTCTTCCGCATCTATCTTAGCTTGCTCTTCTGCCTCTTTCTTGGCTTGTTCTTCCGCATCTATCTTAGCTTGCTCTTCGGCCTCATTCTTAGCTTCTTCTTCAGCTTGTTCCTCTGTCTCTATTACTTCGCTCTTTACTGCAATCTCCTTTGTGGGTGGTGTGGTTATTCCAAATAAAATGAAAAATGCTACTGTTGCAGTTCCAAAATAAATCACCACATACTTTCTTTTTCTTTTGGCTTCGGGAGACCACGATAAAACTATACCGGGCTTAATCATGCCAATAACAAATGCTAAGAATGAAATAAGAGATAAAATTAAGAAGAAATCATCCATCCGTTCCCCTCCTAACGATTAATATATATACCAATATACGTTAATGTCTTTCGGGATATGAAAAGACGGGTAGAGGGGACAGGCACGCCGGCCCATTTTTTTATCTTGAACGATATACGAAAGAGACATAGGGGGCAACTTGTCTCTTTCGTGCGGTGAGGGATAGAGGGTATTCCCTCGATTGCTGGATATTTGTGGGTCGAGGAATCTGTCCCCTCTACACAAGTTCTAAATTATAGTGGTAAAACTCCTCATCTCTCTTGTATCCATTTTTCTCATATAAGCGCTGAGCTGCTTCATTATCAGGTGTTGTTTCCAACGTTATACTTTTAGCACCTGTCTCACTAGCAAACTCCTTTGCTTTCTGTAAAAGTTGTTCCCCGACTCCTTGTTTTCTCGCCTTAGCATCTACAAACATGTCATTTAAGATCCACGCTCGTTTCATTGAAATGGATGAAAAGGTGGGATAGAGTTGGGTGAACCCGACGTATTCGTGGTTAGATTTTGCTATGAATATAACGGAATCCTCGTTTTCTAAGCGACTCTTTATAAAAGCCTTCGCTCCATCTAGATCAGTTGTTTGTTGATAGAAAGTGCGATACCTATTAAATAATTGGGCAACAGCTTCTAAATCTTTTATGGTAGCTTGATAGATCTCCATTTTTTGTTATCTCCCTTGCTTTAGATTAGTTCTATTTTATCGATTTGGTGGCGATATTTACATAATCATTTGAAGGTATTTCATTCAATTGGCTTGTAATTTTATTATAATAATAGAATATTACTTTAATTTTAAAAGGTAGGATGGGAAGTAGCATGGATGAGATAGATCAAAGTATTCTTCGTCATCTTCAAGAAAATGCTAGAATGTCGATGACAGAACTGGGTAAGAGGGTTGGGCTTTCCACGCCGGCAACCAATGAACGGGTGAAAAAGCTTGAAGATAAAGAGGTGATAATGGGGTACAGAGCGATTGTGGATCCCGAGAAACTTGATAAGAATGTGACAGCCTTTATTCTCTTTGATACCAAACAAGGGAAGAAGTTTAGAGACCTTTGCAGGGAGCATCCGGTTGTGGTGGAGTGCCATCGACTGGCAGGTCAGTATAGTTATTTGGTGAAAGTAGTGGGGGAATCGGTTAAAGAGCTCGAGGAATTCATTGATGCGACTTTGCCGTTTGGTGAGCCGTCTACTTTGATTAAGTTGTCTTCTGTGGTGGAGTTTAAACCGGTGGTGTAGATGGGGACAGGTTCCATGACCTGTTTATAGTGTACGTTTCACTTCTCTCTCATCTATTGTTGTTTTATGGAAGTCTAGCTAAAAGGATATTTGGTAGGGGAGATGGATTATTTATTGGAAAAAGGGATTAGTAGAAGTATTTATTACTAGTATTTTCGGATAAAATAGAATGGTATACAATAAATACTAGGGGTGAAGAGTTTGTCTGTAGATGTTTATCTTGTATTTGATGGGAATTGTAGAGAAGCGGTTGAATTTTATGCAAAGGTATTTCAAGCAGAGGCACCGCAGATTATGACTTTTGGCGAAAGCCCGCAACATCCGGATTATCCTCTTCCAGAGGAGGCGAAAGAACGCATCATGCATACCCGTCTCTCTATAGATGGAAGCAATGTGATGTTCTCCGATACCTTCCCAGGGCAAGAATATATTCAAGGCAACAATGTTACACTGGCTTTGGTAAGTCACAACACAGATGACTTAACTTCATGGTTTGAACAATTGAAAGAAGGCGGCAAAGTAGACATGGAACTGCAAGAAACCTTCTGGAGCAAGCTTTACGGGCAAGTCACAGATAAATTTGGCGTGCACTGGCAATTGAATTATGAAAATTAATATTTAATAGAATGTCTTCGTAATCTGAAGGCATTTTTTTGTTGTGGAAACATTCCAGGTGCCTTTCCCTATAATTCTTTCCCTTGACAATAAAAACCAGTTGTTTATAATTTAATTAGTTAAGTAATTACTTAAATACTTAAGGTGGAGGTCAAGTAGTTGGGCATCAATGGATTGTTTAAAGCGTTATCTGATGAAAACAGAAGAAAAATATTGGATCTTTTGAAGGAGGGAGATTTAACTGCAGGTGAGATTGCAGACCATTTTGAGATGAGTAAAGCTGGGATTTCGCAGCATTTGTCTGTACTTAAAAATGCAGATTTAGTTTACGCAGTGAAAAGGGGGCAGTATGTGTACTATTCGTTAAATGCAACTGTATTTCAAGAGGTGCTGAAGTGGGTTGTTCAATTTCAGTCACCATCAAAGGGGGAAAATGAAAGATGAAAAAGCTGGGTATGTTTATGTTAGTTGTCGTTTCTTTTGCTGTGAGCATTTTTGTATTGTTTAGTGGTGGAATGGATGCAGCGGCTGAAGGGATGGTTGTTACCTTATTTAGCATTCCATTTGCGATGGGTTTGGTTATCATCAGCTTTTTGGCAATACCTAAACAGAGTGAATTTGAACGGTATCGAAAAGGATTGGAAAGTATATTTTTTGTATTGATTCTTGTTCTGACCATCATTCATAGTGGCTTGGTATTTTATCTCATGGATAGTGGATTTCCTATCATGATGCTTGTTCCACTTGGTGTGGGACTTGTACTAATTGCCACTGCCAATACACTTCCAAGATTTCAACTAGAGACTCCTCCTGCATCCTCGGAATACACACAATCAACTCATAACGTTTGGAACAAAGGATTGCGACCTTTCTCGCGTCCGCTAATTATTGGGGGACTTGCGATGTTATTGTGCACTTTCCTTCCGCAGCATCTCATTTTGATTGGGTTTTTGACTGTTTTGGCTTGTACGTTACTTACAGCGGTATACTTTGCGATTCGGACTTCATAAAAAAGAGTTAAAGGGACAGGTTGCTCGACTCGTTTATAGTAGGACGAAACGCCTGGCCCTTCTGCTTAAGCAAAATGGGTCAGCGTGCCTGTCCCCTCAGCCCTTTAGTTTGGTTCCACATGTACATGCACATCATGAACACTATGTTCCTTCATTAAAATTGTTTCCACACGAGTTGCAATATCATGTGCCTCGACAATATCCAGGGTGGATTTTACCAGAATGACGACGTCTATCACTTCGTTGTTTCCGTAGTTACGTCCTCGGATTTCTTTCACACCTTTTACCCCGTCAAGTTGTAGGATGATAGTTCGGTAGTGTTGAATCTTCTCTTCATCAAACCCATCAGATAGCTCATGGGAAGCTTCACGAAAAATTCCCCATGCAGTTTGGCAGATCAACAAACCAACAATAATGGCAGTCACCGTGTCTAACCAAGGCATATTTAGTTGAGAGCCGACTATCCCAATCGCAGCCCCTATACTAACCCACGCGTCGGAGATATTATCTTTTGCCGCGGCCATCACGGACTTACTTTGAATTTTTAAAGCAAGCTTCTTGTTATAGCGGTATACCAAGTACATGACAACAGCGGAAAAAACAGCAACATATGCTGCCATCACATCTGGGGCTTCATTGCCTCCTTCAAACATAGTGCGAAAAGCATCTAAGACCACTTGAATTCCGACTGCTGCCATAATAAAAGAAGCAATCATAGCGGCAATGGTCTCACTTTTCCAATGGCCATAACCATGATCTTTATCTGGAGGTCTTTGTGAGAGTTTAAGTCCTATGAGAACTGCAAGAGATGCGATGATATCGGTTGTATTGTTAAGTCCATCTGCTTTTAAGGCAGCGGAGTTCGTCATAAACCCAACCGCCAACTTCAAAATGGACAAACATATGTATGCAATAATGCTGATGATAGCTCCGCGTTCACCTAGTTTAAGATTATTATATTTTTCTTGTTCCATTGGTTTTCCTCCCTGATTTGCACTTACATATAATAGCAAGCGGGAATCGAGTGGGTCTAGAGCAACCTTTTTGCCCTGCGGTATATGAATGGGAGGATTGCAAATAAGTTGAATGAGGGAAAAATTTGGGGTGTAGGGACAGGCACGCTGACCCACTCGTGGGTCGCCGTGCCTGTCCCTACTAACTCATCAGTACCTTAACGGTTGTTCCGCAACCAAGCTCACTTGTTATGGTGACTTTTCCGCCATGTGCTTCGACGATATCTCTTGCGATGGCCATTCCGAGTCCGGTGCCACGAATGTTTTGGGTGTTTGTACCGCGGTAATATCGCTCAAAAATATGCTCTAAGTCGTGTGATGGGATTCCTTTTCCGGTATCGGAAATCAGGATGCCGTCTGACATAACTTGTATGCTCACTTCAATATCATCTTCATTATGAATGAGGGCATTATAAATAAAGTTAAGTATCGCCCTCTTCATTAAATGGCGATCCATTTTCCAGTTTGATTCTGGTGAACTACTCTCAAAAGAAATATGGTATTTGCTGAATTGAGGGTCATTCAATAGGTCAATTACAATCTCTCTTACAAAGCTCTCGATCCGTGTTTCCTCTAAATCTAGAGGCATCTCTTGATTCCTCAGTCTTGTTGTGAGATTAAAGTCATCAAGCAAATCCTTCATATAGATGGATTGACGTTCGATTACTTCTGCATATTCCAACCGCTCTTCTGGTGTTAAATCCTGATAGCGGAGTAATTCTGCATAACCTCTTATGGAAGCAAGTGGTGTTTTTAAATCATGAGAAACGTTGCTGATCCAATCATCTCTCAATTTCTCGAGCTTTGTTCGTTCATTTTCATGGGCTTGGAGAGTCTTGGATACATCATTCAGGTTGGTGAATACAGGCTTGAAAATCCCCATTTTCTTCATTTCCCATACGGAAAAATTGCGCTTTTTCAGTTGTGTTATACGGTCGATCAGTCTTGTTATAGGCTTTGTTAATATAGAACTGAACAGTAACCCTACAATAGATGCAATGATCAGGTCAACAATAAGAATGACAAGTAAGGATTTAGAAAGAAAAGCGAAAATAGATTCAGCTTCAAGCATGAAGACGACACGTTGCTCTTTAGAGTCTGGAACTCCGACTAGATAGTCATAGGGTTCAAACTCACCAATAAAATATGTGACAAACTCATTATCCATGTATTTATAAATATGAATAAGTTCCAAGGGACTATAGTGTTCAGGCGCATTTTCGGGAGCTAAGGCAGAGGTGACGACATGCCCGTTGGTATCAAGGATTTGAATCCATGCACCAAAAGATTGCAAAGCTTCAATCCCTTCTTCCGATACGGCAGGCTGCCCGTTTTCCATCACTAAGTACTTATTGAAATGACGGGAAAACACCTCTCCGGAATCGCTTGAAACATCATCCATTCCTTGACCTTGTTGCTGAATGAACATCCCAATAAGAATGACGGTGTTAATGATTATTACAATAAAGACAATGATGAGTACAGATACTAAATAACGTCCGGTCAGTTTCCATTTCACAAGTGCTCACCTACTTTGGGATGAATCGATAACCAAGCCCTTTTACAGTAATGATATAAGTTGGCTTGGACGGTGTATCCTCTATTTTTTCACGTAAACGTCTGATATGTACCGTTAATGTATTGTCTGCACCGTAAAATTCTTCCCCCCACACTTTATTAAAAAGTGTCTCTTTACTAATAATATGATTTGGATTTCTCATGAAGCATGCCATTAACCCAACTTCCTTGGCGGTCAATTCTAGCATCTTCCCATCTTTCATCACTTCTGTTTCCTCCTGATTGATGGAAAAGAAACCAACGGAAATCACCTTTTCATTTTTGTTGGAAGTTGATGCACCAACCGTGCTGTAGCCTGCACGTCGAAGCTGAGCCTTTACTCGAAACGCCACTTCCTTTGGGCTGAATGGTTTTGAAATATAATCATCGCCGCCAATTGCAAGCCCCAAAATTTTATCGACTTCTTCTGTTTTGGCTGATAAAAATAACACAGGTACCCGCGAAATCTCCCGTATTTTTTTGCATAAATCATACCCCTCACCATCAGGTAACATGACATCCAGAATGACGATGTTAGGATGGAAGTCGTTGAACTCGTTCCACCCCTGATTAACCGTCCCAGCTATTCTTATTTCAGAAAATCCTTCTTTTATCAGAGCAGTTTTAATTAATGTACATAAATCCTTTTCATCATCCACTATTAATATTCGTGGTTTGTCCATTATGCCAGTCACCTCCTTTAACTTTTATTGATCCACCAATCTCATTTCTACTAGTATAAATCAATGCCTGAACTAAATGTATGTCTTTTCCACCTGTTTTACCTAATTTAAGGATTTTGTAAGGTACCGTTGATTTTGATGTAAGGTTGGCCCGGTATAGTATGGACATACGAAAGAAAGAGGTGCATATAAATGGAACCATTATTAGTGGTAGATAAAGTACAAAAAATATATGGCAAGGGAACAAATACCTTTAACGCGCTTCAGGATATCTCATTTGAGATTCATCCTGGGGAGTTTGTTGGGGTGATGGGTCCGTCTGGTGCTGGGAAATCCACATTGTTAAACGTCTTGGCGACAATTGATTCTCCGACCAAGGGAGATATCTTCCTTGGAGAAGAAAATATTTCAAAGCTGAAGGATGAATCACTAGCCGATTTCCGTCGTGATCATCTGGGGTTCATTTTTCAGGACTACCATCTGCTTGATTCCCTAACAGTAAAGGAAAATATTTTGCTGCCATTAGCGATTGCAAAAAAGCCGGTAGCCGAAATAAAGAAAAGGGTAGAGGCGATGGCAGATACATTTGGTATTTCTTCCTTATTAGATAAATATCCTTATCAGCTGTCAGGCGGGCAAAAGCAAAGGACTGCCGCAAGTCGTGCTCTTGTGACAAATCCTAAGCTAATCTTTGCAGATGAACCAACAGGTGCGCTTGATTCCAAGTCTGCTTCGGATTTACTCACAAGCTTAAGTAATCTGAATGAAGAACAGGAGACGACTATCATGATGGTGACGCATGATGCGTATGCAGCCAGCTATTGTCGCAGAATTTTGTTCATAAAAGATGGTGAATTGTCTAAGGAGCTATATCGCGGTACGAAGTCGCGTAAGGAGTTTTTTCAACATATATTAAGCGAGCTCGCTACATTAGGCGGTGACGTCCATGACGTTATTTGATTTAGCATTAAAGAATATCCAACGCAATGTAAAGAGCTATGCCCTTTATATTGGTACCACCATCTTTTCCATCGTCATCTACTTTACATTTGTGACGCTTAAATATAGCGGGGACATTAGTGCCCTTGCAGAAACATCAAAGCAAATCCAAGGAATCATGAGTGCCTCAGCATTTGTCTTGATGATATTTGTGGCCATCTTTATTATTTATTCCAATTCATTTTTTATGAAAAAGAGAAAAAAGGAAGTAGCCCTCTATTCATTATTGGGTGTACGCAAACGTTCAATTGGATTTTTGCTCTTTTTTGAAAACATGGTGATAGGCGTATTGTCGCTAGTAGTCGGAATCGGACTCGGCTTTTTACTTTCCCGTGTCCTGCTGTCGATTTTGATGAAATTAATGAATACGGACATGTTTGTCGGTTTCGCGTTTTCGATGGATGCTGTACTGAACACGTTGTTGGTGTTCTTCGTTATTTTTCTATTTACATCGTTGCAAGGATATCGTGTTATGTATCAATTTAAACTTATTGATCTCTTTCATGCTGAAAAAAAGGGAGAGGAGATACCAAAGGCACGAATTATTCCAGCAATATTGGGAATTGGTGCTTTAGCTGGAGCGTACTGGCTTGCTCTTCAGGATCTTATGACATCAGAAGCATGGCGTACTCTTGGACTAGCAATGCCGATCGTTATTATCGCTTTGACCGTCATTGGGTCTGGTCTTATTTTCCATAGTGTCCTGGTGTATATATTATCCTTCTTACAAAAGAGGGAGTCTTGGGCTTGGAAAGGGCTTAATCTGATGACTGTCTCACAGCTGCTCTACAGAATCCGTGGAAATGCCAAGACTCTTACGATCATCGCCATATTAAGTGCCACCACCATTACTGCAGGTGGAGCGGTCTTTGGCATTTACTATAATGCGGAAAAAAGCGTCCTGGAAAATGCACCGTTCACCTTTATGTGGGAGGGTGATCCAATTTCGATTGATGCCGGTGTAATCGAGCATGAAGATACCATCACAATTAAAGCGATACGTGTAACAGAGGACGGGTATGAAAGGGAATATTCGGTCATCAATCAGTCTACGTTTGAAAAGGTTGCAGGCTATCTTGAGTGGAGCGACCTGCATACCATCAAGGAAGGCGAAATCCTGATGATTGACGCCTTTTATGATGAAAGGTGGTCCATCAAACAAGAATCGGTTGTCATTGATGAAAAAAAGCATACAATCGTCAAGCAATACGACAAAGCATTATTAAATACCTTTTCCTTTGGAAGCATTACTATTGTAGTAACAGATGAAGAGTATAGTAGCATCGACTCTGATGAGCGAACTTTTCAAGCGGTGCAGGTTGAGGATTACAAAAATCAACTAGCTTTGTCAGAGAAATTAGAGGCTTCAGCTGTTTCCGGAAATTTCTCTAGTGCCACAAAGGATTATAAAGAGTCAATTGAAGCATTTGGCTCGCTCCTGTTTGTAGGAAGCTTTTTAGGATTGGTATTCCTAGTAGCGACAGGAAGTATCATCTTTTTCAAAATGATGACAGAGGCAGAAGAAGATAAAGAAAAGTATGCGATGCTTCATAAGCTTGGGGTTTCAACCCGGGAACGAAAACGCACCGTTCGCAATCAAGTGGCGGTTATCTTTACGGCACCGCTCGTGTTAGGTCTGCTCCACGGTGGGGTTGCCCTGGCGGCATTTTCCAAGCTGTTCATGATGGATCTGCGGGTTCCTGTTGTCCTTTGGATGCTTGCATACACCGCCATCTATACCATTTACTATTTTGTGACTGTTAGAGGCTTTAATAAAACTATTCAACAACACTATATGGGGGAATCTTGATGAAAAAATTCATAATTTTTGTTAGTGGTATGTTCGTTCTTCTTGTTGGAATCGTCCTTGTCTTGTCAAACATTGATTTCAATAGACTAGCAAAAGATAATGCATATGTTCAAATTACAAAGCCCACTTCTGTGGAGGAAATGAAGTTGGATTCCGGTGAAATTATGACAACCTACTGGTACACATTGCCCGCATATCATGAAGACGGAAGGATGATAGAAGTAGAATTCTCCGCTAGTAAGGAACTGCGTGAAGAAGCCTACCTCATGCTATACCTAACAAATGAAGACAACGTAACCTCATACGACGAAGTTACCTATGAGGTCTACCAGAGAGCTGTTGGGGGAGGGGCGTGAGTGGACAGTAAAAGAAGTGACGGTACTTCGCTCCATGGAAGACATGGATGCGGAGGTACCGTCTTTTTTTGTGGTGAAGGGGATGGATGTGGGTCATGGTGACCCAGTTCGGTGCGGCGTGCCTTTCCCTATGACACCTTAAATGCTTCGAAATTGGAGCTGAATCCGAAGTTTGGAATTTCGATGTCGGGTTCGATGTCACCGTCGGTAGTGCTTTGGCCGAAAATTTCAACGAGGTCTCCAGCTTGCAGTTGGAGGACGGCTGAAACATTGACGACGTTAAGGTTTGTTAGTTGATCCCAGTAATCATTATCGACTTGAACGGTGATGCCGTTTACGACAATGTCTGCTCTTGTTCGATACGGAACATTTTCTTCTGGTGCAAAGGTAAAGCTTGCTGCTACATAATAGACTCCACTTTCACGAGGTACAAACGTAGAGTTAGTAGAGTTGTAGATGTTACCGATATCGAACTGCTCTTCTTCAAACGTGATTTTACTTGATTGACCTGCTACTAGTGGTTGAATGCCTGTTTTTAGTGCGCGGAATGCTGGTGTCATGCGGTCTCGACCACCTTCACCGCATTTTACGTTGATGGTAATGTCTTTAGAGTCTTTTTTATGATGGTGGAAAGAAGCAGTAGCGGGCGTTTCATCACTCTTGTAATGATAGTATTTCAATTTTCTCACCTCCTTATCGTTTCTATTAATATATGCATGCGGTGATAGATTTGATTGGGTTGAGGGTATAGACACCGCTGTTGATTTCCGCAAATGGCTTCGCTTTCCGCTGGGAACTTTGAGCCTCCTCGGGCTGCGCCCTGCGGGGTCTTAACATTGTCGTTACTCCCCCGCTGGAGTCTTCGCCATTTGCTCCAATCCACAGCTCGAAATCAACAAGCACTATATGAAATCAGTTTTTCAGTGGCCACGGACAAGCACGCTGCCCCATTTTGAATGGTAGGGAAGTGGGGCGGGGTGCCTGTCCCTACGACGTCGGTATAATTTCTCTTATCTTTTTCATACTAAGATCGAAAACGAAAAAAGGAGGGATACTTACCATGGCGAAAAGAAACGGCAAAACAGATGCGGAACAAAAGAATAAAAAAGGCTTTGACGCAAGCCAAACAGACGCTGAATTTTCTAAGGAATTAGGAAGTGCGGCAGCTAACCAAGCTCATAAAGAGAAAGCCAAAAAAGAAAAGTCCTCTAAGAATCAAGGGGAATGGAACGGAATGAATTAATGGCCGTTCCTTTGTAAGAAGAAAAGCTTTCATTCCTAGTTCGTTTAGGAATGAAAGCTTTTTCCTTAATTAGCGTTCTTATAATAAACTAAATGGTCGGTCCACTCGTCATTCTCATATATAAAGCCTTTCCGAACACATTCAAATTCCATGCCAACACTTTCTGCTAATTTTACAGAAGGAGTATTATCCAAGTTAATGTGGGCTTCTATCCGGTGGAAGTTCAATTGTTGAAAAGCGATGGATAGGGCTGCATTTACTGCTTCTCTGCCGTAACCTAATCTCCAATACTGATTATGTATCGTATATCCTATCCTTCCCCAATGGAAATCATCTCTTGCAAGAGTGGAAAAATCAATCATACCTATGTGCGTCCCATCATTTTTTCTAAACACACCAAATATATGAGCACTGTCTGATACGCCCAACTCTTGATGCTTATCAACAAGGTTGTGAAACCATTCCATTGTACAAATACTCATATCCAATTTTCCTTCATCATGACGATGTTGGGAGGGTAACCGGTTTTCATATTCATTTAACCAGTTTTGATAGTCGTTTTTGTTTAACGGTCTTATTAATAATCTATCAGTTTCTGAAAAACACTCGAATCTTCCCTCTTTTGTGGTCAATGTAACATCTCCTCAGGGTGCTTTATCTATTTTATAGTCCAAGTTTTTGATTTATAATCCAACTTTTTGTTTTATAGTCCAAGTTTTTGATTTATAAGCCACTTTTTCATTATATAGTCCATTTGGGGTCATATAAATGCCATTTGACAAAATATGATGGGAAAATTTAGAGTTTCAGCTTTTCATAAATTGGGAATGTGAAAAAAAGGAAGTATACTAGAGCGAATGTTGTGTGAAAACGTGGAATTCCGTGTATTGAGATGGGAGAAAAGTTACAGATTTTGGAGTAGGAGCTTGCTATCTAGATAAAACATAAACCATAACACCTATTCTAAACAAGTTGGCAAATTGGTAAAATTAAACTAACTGTTTATAAATGAACGTGGGTGGTGATTGCGAAATGAAAATTTTAGAAGTAGAATCGCTTCATATGGAACTTCAGTCCATGCTTGAAAAGTTGGAGTTGCAGAAGGAAGCAGTGGAAAAGATACATAATGATGTCATGGGGATAGTTGGTCTGGAAGATGCCTTGAAGGGGCAAGGTGGACAGGCAATTCGAGCATTTTATCAGGACTGCCATATTCCATTTTTGACCTACTATCTATCCGTGCTTGATGAATTCAAGAACACGTTAAATGGAATGAAAAGTGCTCTCCAGTCGGTTGAACCATCAAGTTCAGGCTATATTAATGAAAGCTTTTTGCAAAACGATTTGCCGCGCGCACTGGATAATGCAAGGCGAATGACAACAGATTTAGCAAATGAAACAAATCAGGTTCTCTATTCTGTAAGCGACATTGTTTCCTTGCCAAACTTAAGGGAAGATGGTTTTGTCGATCAGGTCCGGGTGGCCGAAAAGGATGTTGATCAAACGCTCGAGAAACTGCATGTATTTGATCAGGAGCAAACCAGGAAACTAGATGCTGTTTCAGAGAGTAGCCAGGTTGCATCCGGTTATATTGAGCAGATTAATTCCATGTTCACTGCGAAAAAAATCAGCATTAGCGGGTACGAATCGGGTTCGTTGCTGGAGAAGTTGGCGAATGAAGCGGTGGGGGCTGGGGTGAATGCACCTGGTAGTGCTTCGGGTACGGCGCTGAATGGGAATTCGATTAGCGAACGTGCACTGAATTTATTGTTGTCGCATGAAAGTAATATGAGTGCGGATGGACCGGGTACGGAAGGTGAGTCTAAAAGCCTTTTCCATGCCATTAAGGATGGCGCCTTTGATTCCTTCGCTCCTCTTGCGGTGTTAGTGGCAGCGCATAAGTCTAATCTTCTTCGTATTGAATACACCAAGAAGAAGAATCATTATACGTTTAAGTATAATAGGAAGGTTTTGCACTTTCTTAAAGGGAAAATTGGGCCTGAATGGACAAGGAAGCTCATTCAAAAGTTTAATAGAACATCGAAAAGCTATAGAAATATAGAGAAAACACTAAAAGCTCAAAAGGCGAGTGTTTTAAAGCGCAAGGAATTTAAGGATCCTAGAACTGCGAGTCAGAAGGTAAAGGGCGGTGTTTGGAAGTTAGCAACGCAAAACCGGTCTCTCCATGAAAATGTTAAAAATAAGATAGTTAAACACTCCTCACGAGAAATGGTCATTCCAAAGGAAGCCTTTAAGAAAGTGGCGGCAAAGGCCTCAGGTGTCGGAGCTGCAATAGTTGGCACCTACTCTGCGGTTACTAGTATAAGCGACAGGTGGAGCGAAGGAGACGGCTTGCAAGGTAAGGAAAAATATAATGTACGCGGACGAGTGGTTGCAGAAGAGGTTAACAAAGTAGCAGGTAATGTAACTGGCGCAGCTGTCGGGGCTTACGCTGGGGCAGCAATTGGAGGTCTACTTTCTGGTCCGTTTGCACCATTTGGAGCTGCAGCAGGAGCTGTAATCGGTAGTGCCATAGGGGCCACAGTCGGCGAATGGGCCTCAAAGTACACTAATAAATGGGCAAGTGATGCTGGTGCTGCCGTTGGCGAAAAAATTCATGATGTTAAGGAAAAAGCCAAAGATGCACTGGATGGAGCAAAAAATGCACTAAGTGATGCAAAAGATTCATTGTTCGGTTGGATGGGTTAAACTAATTATAAAAATATAAAAAGGTAGTGTTAAGGGATGCTAGATACGTAATGGGAGTTATTGCAACTATTTTTGGGATACTAGGAACATTTTTATTATTTAATTTCCTTTTTGCCCTCTTATATACACTTAGCAAAAAAGCAGGAAACGGCTTTTATCGCTGGATTACTCATGACCTTGAGTTCCTGATGATCCTATCTGCTCCTCTATTTGGGTTGACTCAGTTAATTGCCAGCAGCACATATGGGCGATTTAATTGGTTTGTAGCAAGGGTGCTACTATTCTTATACGCCATTTTAGTATTTGTTTTAGCAATTGTTTGCTTTATAGCATTTGGGCATTTTGCGGATATGCAGTGATTGAGTATACAAAGTTAGTCTTTAAGGGTGTTAGAAGATAATGCAAATTCTTGCGGTTTCTTTTGGTTCTCTGGGGGCATTTATATTATTAAATTTTATCTTTGCTCTCTTATATATACTAAGTAGATCAGCAGGAAATGGATTATACCGTTGGATTACTTTTAGTTTAGATTTTTTGGTGGTTTCCTTTGCCCCGTTATTTGGGTTAACTCAATGGGCGGCTAATAGTTTATATGAGCGATATAATTGGTTTGTGGCAAGAGTTTTCATGGTTTTTTATGCCATATTTATATTAATTCTTTCATTACTTTGCTTTAGCATGTTTGGTTATTTTACAGATCGGATGTAATTAAAGTTTAGATATTTTGAAAAATTAATAGCTGATAGCAAAAATTCATAAAGGTAGCGTTGTGGGGTGATTAAAAACCAGTGGAACTAATTGGAACTATCTTATTTGCCCTCGCTGCATTTTTATTATTTAATGTCCTGTTTGCCCTCTTATATATACTTAGCAAATCTGCAGGAATTGGCTTTTATCGATGGATTACTCATGACGGCCTTCTGGATATCTTATCTTTTCCTATAATAGGTTTGACTCAATGGGCGGCAAGCAGTATATATGAGCGGTATAATTGGTTTATTGCCAGAGTGCTATTAATCTTATACACAATATTAATATTTATGTTATCAATCGTTAGCTTTATAGTGTTTGGTTATTTAGAGGATATTAGGTAATTGAGTTTGGATTCGTTAAATGAAAACTATTCAACGAGCCTGAAAAAGAAAGGAGTTACTCATATGACGTATACTCTAACTGCGGAAGAATACATATTATCGCTTTTATTGCTTGATGGGGCGGAAGTGGCAGCTTCAATCAAGGATGAGGTGTTCGGTGATATTTCCGATCAACTATTGGAGTGTCGGCTGGATAGTGCGACAAGCGGCCTGATCTCCAAAGGGTTATTGTTGGTGGACGGTAGTCAAGAAAAGGTGGATGAACAGTTCCAGAACTTTTTGATGGGCCTGACAAAGGTTAAACGTATTATTCGCTGTCAAATTGCTACTGATGAAGGTGCCAGTACGGTGTCGTTATTTTGTGATAAGGATTTTACTGTTCAACAATCATTGTATGATAATCGTGTCTTCAAGTTGTTTGGTGAGTCGGATGAGCAGAAACTGGGCAGGTTGATGGACCTGAGTTTTAATCGAGTGGAAGGTCAGGCATTTTCTGTGAAGGAGCCACAGTTTGAAAAGGTTGTGGACAAATTGTTGGCTGGTAGGGAGCTTACTGCAGAAGAGTCCAGTTTGTTTGATCCGCATTTTTTAGACGTGCTTGTGGCGAAGAAAGGCAAGTTGAATTCGTTGTATGATTATCGTCTTGGGGAGCAGGTAGCCATTGGTGCCCTGTTGTATATTAGTAGTGGGGAGCAGACATGGTTTATCGAAAACAATGAGGATAATTTGATCATTGCACCGTTTTCGTTTGGGGATTTGTTTGAATAATGAGTTTTAGGGACAGGTACGCCGACCCGGTTGGGGGCTGGCGTGTCTGTCTCTATCACTAAGTGCGACTCCGTAGATTTTTAGGCGGGGTCGTTTTTTGTTGGTTTTTGTCGCTTCGCTTGTATTGGGGGGAGTTTGGACAGTAAAGTGGGGTTAACGGACAGTATTTTCATTTTTGCGACAGTATTGTGGTGATTTCCGACAGTAAAGGGGTGTGTTTGGACAGTAAGTGGAATCAGACGGTATAAGCTGAGATGAAAAATTGCAAGAAGCCCCCAATCTACATCTAAAGTCGCACCTCCGCCATCACAAAGCAGTACTTGAACTTCCTTCCTTTGCTGAATGTTGCCAAATTCTTCTTCCTTTATGATAAAAGTATCAAAGATGAAGAGGGAGATCAGCAATGAACAGTTTATATAAAGATAGCAGGTTTCAGTATATCATTTTAGCAAATGTGGCCTCAGCTATTGGGAGCGGGATCACCATGATCGCAATTCCGTGGCTGTTGGTGACGAGCGATAATGGCAATGAAGTGTTTGGTTATGTGGCAATTTGTATGACTATCATCAATTTTATCTTGACGCCGTACTTAGGGTATTTGATTGATAAAATTTCTAGGAAGAGAATGCTTGTAAGCAGTAAGGTGGTCAGTCTCCTTGCATTGGCTTTATTTTCGGGAGCCGGTTTTCTTGGAGTGGATTATGAGCTGTGGCACTACATTGTCATCTTCATGATTGGCAGCTTGTACTACACCATTTTCTATCCGACGATGTTTGCTTTAAATCAGGAGTTGTTTTCTAAAGATCAATTTAAGGTATTGAACGGAACAATGGAGGTGCAGGGGCAGTTATCAAGCATGCTGGCTGGAGCGATTGCGAGTGTACTTCTTTTAAAGTGGGACCTTCATTACATTTTGCTTTTGGATGTGTGTACGTACGCGCTTGCGATTTACTTTTTTGTGAAGATTCCTTATGTGAGGAAGCGTGCAGGGGGAGGAGTTTCCGAGGGTTCAAAGAGAAGCGCATTTGCGGCCATTGATTTTATGAAAAGGGAGCCAGCGATGTTCCTGTTTTTGATGGCCTCGACCTTGCCGTTCATTGGGGTGATGCTCACAAACTATCTTTTTCCTGTTTACTTGGCGGATGTGTTGAAAGTGGAGGGGGATATTTATGGCATTCAGGGGATGGTGTATGGTTTGGGTGCCGTATTAGCTGGGATTTTCGTTCCGGTTGCGGCGCGGAAGTTTGGAGATGAAAAGCTAGTTGCAGCGACGATGGTACTTTTTACGGTGGCGATTTCGGTCATGGTGTATCTACCTGTTGGCGGCTATCTGTTCATGATGCTGTTGATCGCGCTTGGTAACGGTGGGGCAAGGGTTGCGCGGAATGCCTTCATGATGGAGCGGATTCCGAATGAGATTATAGGTAGGGTCGATGGCTTGCTGAGGGCAGTGGGGCTGTTGTTGCGGATTGTGTTGTTGGGAATGTTCACGGGGCTTGTTTCCATGGGGCAGATATTGATGTGTTTTACTATTTTGGCAGGGATTCTGGTGGTCGCTTCGAGTTTTGTGGTCGTTTTTTCGCGGAAAAGTGTTGGAATGGCTGGGCGGGAGGTCGTTAAAGTGTAAAAGGAGCCGAAATGCATGGCTCCTTTGGTTTTGATTGGGGTGGCGTGGTGATTTATCAACCAACTCTTGAATTTATCAACCACTTTTTTAGGTTTATCAACCAACTTTCAAAAATATCAACCACTTTGGGCAATTTAAATGCCATTCGGCAAATACCGACAAATATAACACCTAATTTTAATGGAACTCCCTACCACCTGGGTCGGCGTGCCTGTCCCCTCAGCCCACCCCGAAACTAGTTGTTGAACCCTTGTCCATCGATGACTTATGATAGAAAGGTAAGTAATGAAAGCATTTTATCCAATAGGAGGGGTACGATGGGGAGATTAGTTCATTTTGAAATTCATGTGGATGACATGGAGCGTGCGAAGGGGTTTTATGGAGAGGTGTTTGGTTGGTCGTTTCAAGATTGGAGCGAATATGCTGGGACGCCGTATTTCGGTGCTGTGACAGGTGACGAAGGGGAGCCTGGAATTAATGGTGCCTTGATGCAACGAAAAGGTGCTGCGCCTGAGGCCAATCAGCCTTTAAATGGATTTGCCTGCACGATGGGTGTGGAAGAGTACGATGCCACGGAAAAGTTGATCCTTGAGCATGGCGGAAAAGTGGCCGTGCCAAAATATGCGTTGCCTGGAATGGCGTGGCAAGGATATTATGTGGACACCGAAGGCAATGTATTTGGTATCCACCAGCCAGATCAGCATGCGAAATAGATAGATTGCGAGACAAGACCTGACGTGCGGGTCTTGTTTTTTCTTTATGAGCTAGAAATTTTTGAGAATCAGCGAGTTTGCTAGTTTAGGCGGGAAATTAAGGCACAAATTGATGACGAGCTCCCGGAATCGAGGAGGATATGGTCCGTTCGGGCGAATTATTTTCCGGTCACGTGATTTTATTTCCCGTTAGCCCCAATTTGTTTTCCAAACTTACCGATATATTTTCCGTTACGCCCGTTTTATTTTCCAAAGTCACCAATTTATTTTCCGTTACACCAAATTTACCTTCCATTCTTCCTAAAACAAACAAACCGGGTCACCGCACCTGTCCCCTCAGCCCACGGTTTAAAAACTCATTCAACAACCCCGCCATCTCCTTGGGCGTTTTGTTCATCCCACTCTCCAACCAATTTTTAATCATATAAATACTCCCGCTAACAAAGAATATACTTAGGTATTCAAAGGTTTCAGCGTCGACTTGTTTATGAGGAATGAAATTTTTAAGTATATATTCCTTCGCGATCATCATGCCTTTTTTTTGAAACTGCACTTCGGTGTTTTCGCTCAATAAAATCCTGCAAATGTCACTCTTAGAGGCGATGTATTCGAAGATTTTCTCGGTCATTTGGTATGCCTCGTCTTCTTTTGAGAAATTATATTGGTTAAGCGTTTTGACCATGTCTTCGGTGAATTCGTCGTCAATAGAATCGAGCAGGTCGTATTGACTGGAATAGTGGGCGTAAAAGGTGGAGCGGTTAATATCGGCTTTTGTACATATTTCTTTTATCGTAATGCTAGCTATGGATTTTTCTTTTAACAAATCTAACAAACTTTCCTTTAGCACCATGCGTGTGTATTGCTTTCTTCTATCCATTTTTTCGCTCATCTTCCTCACTGCCTTTCTTAAAAAACAACACAATAGAATGATTTGTTGTCTAACTAACATACGGAACACAACTGTTTGTTGTATACCCAACACTGTGTCTAATATAATAATAAGATGAAAAGGGGTACGACACAAGAGAGGATGAACAACGATAAATATTGCATCACGTATTATAAAACATAAAAAAGCTGTTTTAGTTGTGTTTGCGTTGGTGACCATCATCTCGACCGTGGCGCAGTTTTTTGTCTCGGTCAATTATAATATGGTAGATTATTTGCCAGATGATGCCCAGTCGACAAAGGCAATGGAGATCATGGAAAAAGAATTTACGGGCTCTGTACCGGATACGCGGGTAATGATTTCCGATGTGACGATACAGGAAGCCATTACGAATAAAGAAAAACTAGAAGCCATTGATGGAGTGGCAGAGGTAATTTGGCTCGATGATGTGGTCGACTTGAAAACGCCGCTTGAAATAGCGGATCAAGAGATGGTCGAAAGCTACTACAAGGATGGCAATGCCTTGTTTTCCATCAGCGTCCGCAGCGGGGATGAGGTAGCTATTACGGATGCTGTTTATGAATTGATTGGGGAAAATGGTGCGATTGCTGGGGAAGCAATCAATACGGCAACCTCGCAAAAAATGGCGGGGAACGAATCGATGTATGCTGCCATGCTGCTTGTGCCGATCATCATTTTCATTCTGATCATCTCCACCACCTCATGGGTGGAGCCGATTTTCTTCCTGACAGCGATTGGAGTTTCAGTGCTGATCAACTTAGGAACCAATATTTTTATTGGTGAGGTATCCTTTGTGACTCAATCGGTTGCGCCGATCCTGCAGCTTGCCGTGTCACTTGATTATGCGGTGTTCCTGCTACACAGTTTCTCCGACTATCGAAAAAAAACAAACAATCCTGAAGAGGCCATGGAGCTAGCGATGAAGAAGTCGTTCCCGGCCATCACGGCAAGTGCGGCGACAACGTTTTTCGGATTTATAGCCCTTACTTTTATGGAATTTGAGATCGGTTCTGACCTTGGGTTGAACTTGGTTAAGGGGATTGTCCTTAGTTTCATAAGTGTCATGGTGTTTTTACCAGCATTGACATTGTTCTTTTATAAATGGATGGATAAGACACAGCATAAGAGTTTTATTCCAAGCTTTGAAGGTATTGGGAACTTCGTGGTGAAGTTAAGGGTTCCAAGTTTACTAATTGTGCTTGCTCTACTTGTACCAGCGTTCCTTGCGCAGTCCAACACCTCTTTTACATATGGGTTTGGCGAACTGCCAGATCATACGAGAGCTGGAGCGGACTATAATAAAATCAATGAATCGTTTGGGGAAATCACACCGATTGTGCTCCTTGTGCCAAAGGGCGAGGTGGCAAAAGAAGAGGAGCTAGTGGAAGAGCTTGAATCCATGGATTATGTCACAAGTGTTGTGTCCTACGTGAACATGGTGGATCCTGTGATTCCTCCAGAGTATTTAGATGAAGAAGTAAGAAATGAATTCTACTCAGAAAATTATAGCCGAATAGTTATCAACACCAACCAGGCGACAGAAGGGGACATTCCGTTTGCGATTGTGGAAAATGTGGATAAAGCCGCATCCGCGTATTACGGAGATTCTGCGCTCAGCCTTGGAGAGAGTGTGACGTTGTATGATATTAAAAATACGGTGACGAAGGATAATATCTTGGTTAATGTGTTAACAGTTGTGACCATTGCCATTGTGTTACTGATTGGTTTCCGCTCGATTTCGATACCGGTTGTATTGTTACTGGCAATTCAGTCCTCTGTGTGGATTAACTTGTCGATTCCCTATTTCTCAGAAACTTCGCTCGTGTTTGTCGGATACCTAATCATCAGTACGGTGCAGTTAGCGGCTACGGTCGATTATGGAATTTTGTTTACAGAGGCTTACACGCACCACCGCAAGGAAATGTCTGCGAGAAAAGCAATCGTGAAAACATTGGACGAAAAAACCTTCTCTATTTCCATTTCAGCAGCCATTCTATCAAGTGTTGGGTTTATTTTATGGATTACGTCTTCTAACCCGATTGTCGGTTCGATTGGACTGTTGTTAGGAAGAGGGGCGCTGCTGGCGTTTATCATGGTACTATTCTTCCTGCCGGCGATGTTACTTGTGTGTGATAAATTCATCAAGAAAACGACCTATAAGTCCAATTTTAAAGAGGAGAAGTGATGATGAGAAAGAAAAAACTACTATATGTTACACTTGCCGGAATGATTTTCTTGCCTTCATTTCTTGGCAATGCGAGTGGCGTTTACGCTGAGGAACAACGGAATGTCCGCACTAAGGAAGAGGTTGTCTATGCCACGCTGAAAGCCAATGGTGACCTTGGACCGATCTATGTCGTGAATACTCTTGAGGTTGCGAAAGCTGGGGAAATCCTAGATTTCGGTGATTATAAAACGGTTAAAAATTTAACGGATATGACAGAGCTTAAGCAAGACGGTGAGCGTGTGGTGGCCGATGTGGAACAGGAAGGGAAGTTCTACTACCAAGGGGACTTGGAAGAAGGAACGGAACTGCCTTGGGATGTGACGGTTACGTACCTTTTAGATGGACGTGAGATAGATCCTGCTGAGCTTGCAGGGGAAAGCGGACATGTAGAGATACAAGTTGAGACAGCGGCCAACAACAACGTTGCATCTGTCTTTTATGAAAATTACTTGCTGCAAGTTTCCCTGACTATGCCGAATACGTATCAGAATATCGAAGCACCCTCTGGTGGCATGCAGGCGAATGTCGGGAAAAATAAACAGATTACCTTTACCGTGATGCCTGGAAAAGAAGAGCAGCTACGAGTGGAGGCAGATGTGGAAAACTTTGAATTTAATGGTGTCGAGATTGCCGCAGTCCCATCCAGCCTTCCGATTGATACAACCGGAACGGAAGGGATGACCGATGATATGGTGGAGCTGTCTGATGCCATCGGGCAATTGAATGATGGTGTTGGCCAGTTGCAGGACGGTGTTTCGGAGTTGAATGGCGGTGCCGGGAAGCTTCGAGATGGTTCTGCACAATATAAAAATGGCATCAATCAGCTGAATGGATCCTCATCTGAGTTGGTTGGAGCATCTGCATCGATAAAAGAAGCGCTAGAAACGATTAACCGTGAGCTTTCCGGTGGTGCGGCTGAGGCTGATTTGAGCAGTTTGACTGAGTTACCTGCAGGTTTGCGTGAGCTTGCGAAAGGTTTGAATGATACGGCAGATGGCCTCGGGAAATTGCAGGAAAACTACGGAGCGGCTTATGCTGCACTAGATGGTGCGATTACTGAGATTCCTGCGGGGGACCTTACTGAAGAAGAGATTGCTGCATTATATGAAAGCGGGGCAGACCCTGCCGTTGTGGATAAGTTGGCAGCTAACTATGCCGCTGCGCAAAAAGTGAAAGGTACTTATGCACAGGTTAGGGAAGCATTTGCGGCAGTGGAGCCATCCTTGAAGCAAGTCGATGGAGCAGTAAGAGGGATAAGTGGCACGTTGACGACAATTGCGGATGAGCTATCGGCTTCACTAGAGGAAACAGATTTGAGCGGGTTGGCAGAGCTGACAAAAGGATTGGAAACGTTGGCAGCCAACTATAATCAGTTCCACTCAGGGCTTGTAAGTTACACGAATGGTGTTGGCGAGCTATCCACATCCTATTCACAACTTCACACAGGCTTGATTGGTTTGACAGATGGTACGAGTGAATTGTCTACAGGTGTGGATGAGTTGTCTGAAGGAACAGAGGAATTGTACGCTGAAACCAAAGACCTTCCTGCGAAAATGCAAGCCGAGATCGACAAGATGAGTCAAGAATACGATAAATCGGACTTCAAACCAGTGTCGTTTGTATCTGAAGAAAATGAGAAAGTAACTTCTGTTCAGTTTGTTATTAAAACGGAAGCTATCAAGATGGAAGAGAAGAAGACGAAGGAAGCGGAGCCGGAGAAGAAGAAGGGGTTCTGGACTTTGTTGAAAGAGTTGTTTAAGTAATAAAATGAGGGAGGTTTCTACAAGTACACAGTAGGAACCTCCCTTTTATTTCAGAACTAAACTTCACTTGTTTCGACTATATCTTTCCGTCTATAAACACTTAAGATAATCCCTAAAACGGCAGAATAAAATAGTAGTGTGGTTCCGCCATAACTGATGAATGGTAAAGAGACACCTATTATTGGTGCAAAACCTAACCCCATAAGAATATTCCATATAGCTGGGACCACGATTAAGGTAACTCCTCCTACTACTAGTACCCTTCCATAAGAGTCTTTTGTCTTGCTTGCATTACGTTAAATTTTCCATATGAACACTATTAATAACATACAAAGAAATATTCCAAATGCCCAACCGAATGAGTGAACAAGATAGGGGAAAGCGAAATCTGTATGGGCGTCCGGAAGGGATTGAATGGCATTGTTCCCATTTAGTCCATTTCCGAACCAGCCTGCGTCAGCAAGGAATTCCTTGATTAAGATGTACATATAACCCGTTCCATTTGGATCTTGTTCAGGAGAAAGAAAAGTAAACAATCTATCACTTAACAGGCTGCCACGGGAGCTTATTAGAATCGGCACGATGATAAAAAGACACGTTGATAATTTTGCTGTGATTAAGTTGATCTTGGTTTTTTTTCGGATAGATGAAAAAATAAACATTGTTAACACACAAGAGAAATAGATGATACTATAAGGAAAGTATGGAAGCATCATGAAAAGTAGAAATGGCACCCAAAATAGACCAAACATCATTCCTTGTCTCCACCCGTTAAACATGTCAGATTTAGTGAAAATACCAGACCAAGCCAGGAAAAACAAAAGCATAGATATGGTAGCCGCATCCACCGTAAATCCGCCAAAAGAAACCCATCTCTTGACTCCGGCTGATGAAACGCCGAATACAAGAAGGTATAAAAGCAAAAGCACGCCACTACTATAAAAAAATGACCACCAATTTTTCAGTTTTCTATAATCAAAAAATAGAAAAGAAATCAGGACCATTGTTCCCAGGCTGAACCAGATTGCCTGCTTCTCCAAAAATATAGAGCCGGGTGCATTCCCCATTAAGGGGAGAAAGCTTATTGCTCCTATAATGGTAAACAGAATAATGAGCATCCAGTCCATTCTAGGTTTATGAAGCTTATTTAATTTCTCCCCGATTGAATAAGGATTTCCCATTTCTTGAACGGCTTTTTCCTCTGCTTTTTCTTTGGAATCCTCACGATTCTGGAATGACTGGCTTAGTTCTAGGAGGTGATGATGGAGCTCTTTTTTTATCATGCTGTGAGCATCTTTGGATTTTACTTTTGATATTACTTTTGTTAAAAATTCATCAAAAATGGGCGAACTCATAAGGATGCCTCCTCTAGTAAGTCCTTTAATAAAAACGGTTGTTTGGCGTAACCTTTTTTAGTGTCGGCTGCCAAGTACTTTCGACCTTTTGCGGTTAGTGCATAATACTTTTTATCCTCTCTCCACATCGAAACCAGAACTTCTTTATTTTCTAAAAAATGTAAAAGTGTATAAAGTTGTCCTTCATTGTGTAAAAAGCTTTGTTCTTCTTTTTGGAAAAGCTGTGTGGAAATCTCAAAACCATGTTTGGCCTCTATTTGTAGAGATTTCAAAATTGAAAGGATGGTCTCTTCGCTAAATGAATGAAGAGAAGAGGAAGAACGCTTTGCCTGTATCGCTTCGTTCACTCTAGTTTTCCTTTCGTCCGTAAAAGAGAGATCCTTGAAAACATTCTTCTTCATAGATTTTTTTAAATTTAGAAATGGATCGTTCATCCTTTATACCTCCTCTACCATGTATGCTTTTAAAATTTCCCTTGCACGTTTCAGTCTTGTTTTTAATGTATTGACATTTACTGAAGTAATAGCGCTTATTTCATTCAAATGGAGCTCCTCATAGTAATGAAGGATCACCACTTCACGGAATTGTATCGGTAATTCCATTACTGCATTGGTAAGGCTGGCTTCTTCACTTTTAGCTATTACCTCCACCTCGACATCTTTTGCTTTGGAAGGTATATAGTTCAATATTTTCTCATTGAGTAATAGCTTTCGATAATGCCAGCTTTTTAGATAATCTTTGCAATGGTTGCTCGCAACGCGGTAGAGCCAAGTTTTAATGGAAGACTGGTGATTGAATTGCTCCAACTTCTCATAGCACTTAATAAAAATCTCTTGTGTTAAATCCTCCGCTATCGTCTGGTTCTTTACATATGTAAAAACAAGATGGAGAACCGCGTCCCCGTTCTCATTCATTAGCTCTTGGATAAGTTGTTCCTTATCTATCACATTTTCCTTAGAAACAACTACATGTTCTAGCTCGTTCATGTAGACATCCCTCCTTTCTCCATTTTAGACGATGCATCCACTGTTTGGGTTTGGAAAAAAATAAAAAGTTTCATCGTGAAGCAAATTAAAAGAGCCAATCCGACTTAAGGATTGGCTCTTCTTTGCCTTATAACACTCGATCAATGATCTTTTCAAACTCGTCACTCACAGATCTTCTATCATTCAATATCTGTTCATTCTTAAACGTGACGCTGCCTCTGTTTTTATCCAAGTTCAACTTATCCACAACCGAGGAAAGTGGATTTCTCCGCAGTTTATCCACATCAAACAGTACTGTCGTTTCCACATCGCCTTGGAAAATATAAACTTCAATCTCTTCTAATCTCTTAAAATATTTTCCGAATGTAGGGACGAATTCGTACTGTTGGCCGAATACTTTTTCTGATTTTAGATTAAAGGGAAGCTTCTGGCTTTCCATTTGGCGGAACTTTAACCCGAGAACTCTCAGTGCGTCGAGGATTTGCTCATGCACTTTGGTTGGTTCGATGGTGATGTAATCCTTATCTCTTGGATCGATGGCGTTTTTCACATCCGCTTCTGTCGCAATCCAAACGGGAGGAATGTTCTTGCCAGTTTCAGGATCTTGCATGGTAATAGGTGTATCCAAAGGAATCCGGAAAGAGAATGGAATTTCCTTTCGTTCGCCTGCATGAATAGTAAACGAATCATTTAGTTTGTGCGTATGTATGACCGTGTTGGTGAGGCGGCTGCTCCCTTCATGACCGTAAAGTGTCATCAGTTTTAAATGAATGGCATCAATCTTTTGATTGGAGTTTCCACCGAGAATCTCAACCATTCCATCCAATACTTCTCCTTGCATAAAATAGTTCTTCTTTAGCTTCGTATCCACTTTTGCCGAGCCGATCCCGACACTTGTAATTAATTTTGTAAACAATGACATCGCTATTCCTCCTTCAATCGTCTACTAATTAGTACGAAAAGGAGTGGGAAAAGTTTCTTTAATAGAATTAGTAATTTGTGGTATTTTACAATCAAAGTACTTCGGTGTAAAAATTACTTTGACACACACAGTAATATGTTGTAAATTATAACCAGGAGGTGATTGGATGTGGAAAACAAAATCTCGACTGATTTAATACGGGGTCATACGGATACGATTATTCTGAATGTGCTTCGCCAAGGGGACAGTTATGGTTATCAGATTTATAAGACCATTATTGAATTAAGTAAAAATCAGTATGAACTGAAAGAAGCAACACTTTATACAGCTTTTCGTCGTCTGGAGAAGGAAGGATCTATTGCTTCTTATTGGGGAGACGAAACCCAGGGTGGCCGCCGCAAGTACTACCGGATAACGGAAGACGGTGAGACGCGCTACGAGCAATACAAGAAAGAATGGAAGTTTGCAAAAGAGATACTTAATTACCTGATAGAGGGAGGAATCGAAAATGATGAGAAATAATGTGGACAAAAAAGTTCAGGCACATGTGGATGGTCTTTTCTCCGGTGTTGGGGAAAGTCAGCAATTATATGATCTTAAAGAAGAGCTAGCAACTAATCTGAAAGAGAAAATCGCGGACTACAAGAAGGCCGGGATGGATGAGTCGGCTGCATTCAAGGAAGCGGTTAGTTCCATGGGAGACCTTAGCGGACTTGTTGATGATATGCGTGAAGTCGGGCAGAACAAAGCGAAGCAGGCGGTGTACTCTTCCATGACAGCGCGAATCTCCGCGGCCGGTTTGATCACTGGGATATTGCTTATCTTGTTCGGTGTATTAACATCTGCCATGTTGTATTTTATGGATATGGACTTGGAGGCTGTGACAGGTACTGCGATTTTCGTCGTGTTTGGGATTGCCATCATTACGTATAGCGGATTAACGAGAGAGAGCAGTAAGAAATATGCGATGAATAGGGTTCGGGCGATTTTGTATGCAGTGGCAATCGGGTTGGTCGCATTTAGTCTGTTTGTCGCCTTTACAACAGGTTTTGCGACTGGTGAGGTGTACATTGCGATTAGTTCTTTCATGATTTTTTTCTTAGTGGGAATTGGTTTATGGCTAGGACTTATATTTACAGGGACCGATCGAAGAAAGATGGTGGCGTGATAGTGATATCGCAAGGAATTTGGCCAAAAGAAAACCACCTTCTGCTTCGGTAAAAGAAAAAGGTGGCATTCGTACTTAGTTAAATTGTTGAGAGAGGTGTTGGCGCACTTCTCTCTTTTTTATTATACACCAGAGTGTTACGCAGCTACATCCCCTTTTACCTGCAAAAGGTTAGCCTGCTTCAGACGTCTTCTTACTGTAATCCCAATCCAACTTGCCAAGAATGCTTTAATGAGACCTACCACAATGAAAGGATAAACACCGAATTTCAATGCATCGGCCCATGTCATATCCATCACAAATTTTAACTGAACCGTTCCCATCACAAGTGTAATAATCATTCCGACGGTATTGGCAAACATTGCCCACTTTAAAGTGAAAGATGTTTTTTCTAATATGTAGCCGGTGAAGAATGCAGCTAGGATAAAGCCGAATATGTATCCTCCGGTTGGACCGACAAGGACCCCAGCTCCACCCTTCATTTCAGCAAACACGGGCAAGCCGACCGCTCCAAGCAGGACGTAACAGACCATTGACATAGCCCCATATCTGCTTCCGAGAATGGTTGCCGCAAGTCCCACCGCAAGTGTTTGCCCGCTGATTGGCACAAGAGGCAATGGGATTTCCATTTGTGCGAGCACTGCTGTGATCGCGGCGAACATAGCGCATAAAATTAGCCATCTTAGTTTTTCGTTTTTTGTGGTCATCTGTTGTTCCTCCATCATTGTTAACTTATTTATTATTTAAGTTTACATAAAATTTTAGAAATTGAAAAGGCTTTTTTTAGCTCCTTGTTTTGCCACTACTCCTACAGGGAACACAAAACGATAACCTATTTTTACAGGAGGAATTCAAATGGCTAAAACAATATTTATTACAGGAGCGGGAACTGGACTTGGAAGAGGTGCTGCGGTAGGACTTGCCAAGAAAGGACATAGAGTCATCGCTACAACGGAACTGACATCTCAGAAAACCGATTTATTGCGGGAAGTGGAGAATCAAGGGCTGGATATGGAAGTTTTCAAGCTCGATATTACGAACCCTTTGGATTTGGAACAGATGGAGAAATACGATTTTGATGTGTTTGTGGCAAATGCCGCAATCAATGAAGGAGGGCCGCTTGGGGAAGTGCCGATGGAAAGATTCCGTGCCCTTTTTGAGATCAATGTTTTCGCGACCCTTGAAACGGCGCAGATTGCTGCAAGGAAACTGGTGAAAAGGGGAAGCGGAAAGATCGTCTTCATGAGTTCGATGGCTGGCATTTCAGCGACACCTTATGTGGGTCCTTACACGGCAACCAAGCATGCATTGGAAGGAATTGCGCAGACGATGAAATCGGAGCTAGAAGAGTTCGGTGTGAAAGTGGCGACCATCAATCCGGGGCCATACGCAACTGGCTTCAATAAACGAGCTGCCGAGGAAAAGTGGAAATGGTTTGATGAAGAAAAGCATTTCACAAGAAAAGCAGACATGATCGAGCAGGAAGAGCAGTTAAAGGAGTTCGACCCTGAAGACATGATTGAAAAGATGGTGGAAATCATTCCAGCTGATGACCATAAGTTCCGCACTGTTTATCCTGAGGAGACGGAGAAACAGCTGAAAGAGACGGAGCAAGAGCGTTGGGATATGAGGATTTGAGTGGAAAGTATAGAACCGGGGACCTTCCTTTATGGGATGGTTTCTGGTTTTTTGTTGTTTGAATGGTGGTGTTTATGAAGACAAGAGTGAGGTAGAAATAGGAGGAAAGATGTCTTCATTCGAGTGATGAAGACGTGAGTGAGGTGAAATTAGGAGGAGAGAAGTCTTCATTCGAGGTATGAAGACATGAGTGAGGTAGAAATAGGAGGAGAGATGTCTTCATTCGAGTGATGAAGACGTGAGTGAGGTGGAAATAGGAGGAGAGATGTCTTCATTCGAGGTATGAAGACGTGAGTGAGGTGGAAATAGGAGGAACGATGTCTACATTTGAGGTAAGAAGACGTGAGTGCTGGAGAAATGAAAGCAATAAGGTCATCATCTGCCTATGCTCAACACTCCATCAAAGAAATTCATCCAAGCTGCCCCCAACGCAGCAATTAGCTATGGTAAAATAATCCTAAAAACTAGTTACTAAAAGAGAAAAGTTAAAACCATTACATATTTCAGATAATGAAGATAAAATCATTGAAACAAATCTGGAATGAAGTGAAGATACTATAAGGAATGGTTCTTCTGCTTCTATCTATGAGGCAGGAAGCCATTCTTTTATTTTTAAAATTATTTCAAAACTTTTTTGCAGTTCGCCCGTCTATACAGTGTCAAAAAAACGAGGGGGAAAAATTGGTGTCAATCTATAAAGAAAATGAGATAGAGGAGTGGTATAGCCAATATCATCAGACTATCTTCAAATATATTATTCTCATGGTCAAGGACAGTCAGCAGGCGGAGGATTTGACGCAAGAGACTTTTTTAAGGGCTTATAAGCATCATCATACATATAAGAGGGATTCTTCACCTAAGACTTGGCTCTTTAGGATTGCCCATAACACCACAGTCGATCACCTTCGAAAAATGAAACCAATAAGGTTATTTCAGCATGTCTTTCAAAAAGAGCAGTCCGCTTCATCTGAGGATATTGTCATTTTAAAAGAGAACTCACGTGAACTTTATGAGGCACTTAACAATCTAAAGGTTAGCTATAAGCAAGTAATCATCCTTAGAAAGATTAAAGGATTTTCTATCCTGGAGACAGCTCACATCTTGGACTGGTCCGAAAGTAAAGTGAAGTCTACTTTGTTTCGGGCAATGCAGACCTTGGAGAAGAAAATGAAGGGGGAGGTAAATTATGATGAGAAGCAAGTCAGAAGGTGATTCCCGTTTGGAGCAATCATTGAAGAGGTTGGAGTATGATTTGGAGTGGAATCAGGAGCGTGCCGGTTTGGTAAGAGAGCGAATTGGGGGCAATATAAAAACTATTAAAAAAAGGCAGGTTGCATTAAAGTTTCTTATAGCTGTTGCAACATTGTTACTGATGGTAAGTATTCCGATTATCGTGATTGAAACACAGGAAGTTGTTGTCAAAGAGGAAAATCTTTATCAAGCAGCTCCAAATACAGAGAAGAATGTCGATGATAAAAGTATCGAATTTGATTCGGAATATCATGTGTTCCCGATGAATGCAGAAGACTATATTGATGCCATCATTGGGGAGCCATTAATTTCGGAGGAAAGTCTCTTTGGTGTATACTCCTATCAGCTTGGAAATCCGATTCATATTTCTATTTATGAAAATGAGCATTTCACGGAGATGCTATTACCATACGAAATAATTCCGTCAGCATCTTATGAATCTATAGACATTCTAGTCGGTGATCACCCGGCGGTATTGACTATTTCAAAAGAAGAATATGGGGGAGTAAATCTTGAAGTAGTAAGTGGAAAGTATGTCTATGTCTTTTTAACCTATTTACAATTTAAAGATATTACAGACAAAGAAGCAGAGCAGGTGAAAAAGGATATAGTCGAACTTGCAAAGCTAGTCAAATATAAATAAACCAATAAAAGGTCCATCTACTTTCTAGTGTAAACTAGAGTTGGAGATGGAATTTTTATTTTTAAAAACTGTAACCAAAGAACAATCCTCACGTCCTTAAAGTAAGCAAATTTGCGATAGCTATAGAGAGATAGGTGAAATAAATGGGGGGAGAATGGTCAATTCGGAAGCTGAATGATTGGTATGAGCGTTATAGTGATGAGGTTTTTCGTTATGTTCTGATGATGACCGGTGATCCAGAGATGGCGAAGGACTTGACGCATGATACGTATATCAAGGCTTATCAAGCAATAGATCGTTATAAAGGGGAAACGAGTGAAAGGAATTGGCTGTATCGGATTGCGCGGAATGCGACAATAGATGAGTTTCGAAAGAGGAAGCCTTTTCGATATGTGGCGGATTCTTTTGCCGCTACTGCGATGCTTTCGGCGACGGAATATCTACCAGAACAGGTAGCGCAGCAAGGGGAATATGAAGCGTACCTGTATCGTGCCTTGCAGCAATTGAAAAGGTCTTATCGGGAGGTCATTATTTTACGAAAAATAAAGGATTTGACGGTGAGGGAGACAGCGGAAATCTTGGATTGGAATGAAAGTAAGGTGAAGACGACTTTGCATAGAGCGTTGGAGGCATTGAAAAAACAGATGCTGAAGGAGGGGTATAACCGTGACGCATGAGAAAGATGAGAATCGCTTGGATCGGACGTTGAAAGGGTACCAAGAGATCAGGATGGATGAGGAAGGGAAGAGAGAACTCCATGAAAAAGTGATGGGTTCAGTTAGGCAACCAGAGAAAAGACAACAAAGGAGATGGGATATGAGGCCGGTATTTTCGTTTATGTTGGCTGGGTTTTTGTTGGTGGTTGGTGGGTATTTTCTTGCGAATGAGTTGATTTTTTCCGAAGATAAGGATACAAGTTTGACGGTGGAGGAACAGAATGAAGACGTTGTTGAAAAAGGAAATGGAGGAATAACTCCGTACACTAGTTTAGAAAAAGCGGCATCTGCTAAACTGGGGACAGAGGTTAAGATTCCGTTTCATGCTGATGTTCCTTTACAGACTGCTTTTATCATTAATGACGGGTATATTTTGGATGATGAGGAGTTTATCGGTGATCCGGTAGTGGCAGCGTTTGTGTATAGTACTCTTGAATCGGGTGAAGAGGAAGAGAAGTCAGAGGAGCTTAATAAGTTAAAGTTATCGCCGGGGACTGATTTGATTTATGGGGAGTTTTTGATAAATGATAAGCACATGATTGGGCTGAACATTTTGAATGGAGAAACTACCCATATTGATAGAATTAATCGCAACCTTATTGGTGAAGAGAAAAATATTGCCGGAAAAACGGTTTACTATAGTCATAGAAAAGATTCTATCCCAGAATCATTCAGAATAAGTTTCCTTGTGAACGAAGATGTGTATGCATTTTATTTTAATGCGGAAAGAGTGTCGGAGAGTTATGCGTATGCTTTTGTGGAGAAGTCGTTAAAGCAGATGGAAGAGTAAGAGTAATATAGAGAGGGGTTCTTTCGCATTTAGCGAGAGAACCCCTCTTTATTTAGAACTCTAATGTAATAAAGCTTTTAAGGGACTCTTTGAAATTCAAAGGCGCTTCTGTGGTTTTTAGGTTATTATAATCTGCTGAAGGCATCCATTTTTCAAGAATTGGTAAACATTCTATCAGGTCATTCTGCCGGGTGCCGATGGTTTTATCCGTTAGTAAGTGAAATCCGAAATCTGAGTATAGTTTTATAGCCCGGTAGCTGCCAGGTTGAGTGTGCAGGTACACGGGATATTCGTTATTCGGCACTTCCTTCATGATGATGGAAAGCAAGGCTCGCCCGATACCCTTTCCTTCATGTGATTTCTGCACTTTGAACCAATGAATAGTCTGGAATTTATTATAAGCCTTCCATAATAAGCAAGTTGCCACAGGGCGATCTTGCTCATCGCAAACGAAAAGGGTGTTCGTAAAAAAAAGTTTTTCGTTTCCGCCATAGACAGTTTTGAAAAATTCCATCATAAATGAATGGTACTCTTTGGCAGTTGCTTCATCGTCAAACGGCATGCTCGCCCATATATCCAGTTCGTCCTCTCGCATACTACGGACATAATAACCTTTTGGTACATGGGTTAATGCATCCTTGTTAAGTGACGAACACATCATAAATATATTTAAATCAGGGATTTCTTCCAATGGATTTAGCTCCTTTCATATAAAAAAATAAGCTTGTGTGATCTGATTATTTAGCTTTTCTCCCCAAAACCTGCTTTGCCATCTCCATATATTCCTCCAGCTGGATTTAATGGCAAACTCGACTATGGCGTAGTCCAAGTTAGTGAACGCTTCAAGCTAACAGAAGGTAAGAGAGGAGGGATTTATTCTACATCTCGCTTCTAAGGTATATGTATTGTAGATTATAATAGAGTTTTTATGAAGGGGGTTATTAAAATTGTTGTTATCACTTTCGATTCTCACTATGTTTTTGGGCAGCCTGTATCTGTTTGCAGTGGAAAAACAAGATAAGACATGGGTGTATATCTTGAAGCCTGGTACTATGGTCATCATTATTTTAATTGCAATCTTGGGCTTGGGAGAATTGTCTTCAACGTATAGTTGGTGGATCCTAGCTGGATTATTATTTTCTATATTAGGTGATATTTTTTTGATGCTTCCAAAGGATCGTTTTGTATATGGATTAGGTTCTTTTTTGGTCGGGCATATATGCTATGTTGTGGCATTTTGGTATTTTCCTGGCGGTGGTGCGGTATATATGTGGATTTCTGGTGCACTATCTCTTGTCGCTATTCTATACCTTTTGAAACTTTCGAAAGGGGTTGTGCATTCGGGAGGCATCTTTCTTTTTCTTGCAGTCACAGCGTATGTAGCGATCATCACGTCCATGGTATGGGCAGCATTCTATAGTCAACAGCCTCTAATCATTGCTGGCGCGATCTTGTTTTTCTTTTCCGATGCCATTCTTGCTTGGGATAGATTTGTCGGTAAGCTAACCTATAGAAACTATCTGGTGATGATCCCTTATTATTTGGCTCAATATCTATTTGCGATTTCTTTGCATTGGGTTTAAATTTTTTCATGTAGATGTGCCTTAGCATCGGATAATATCTTTCTTGATGGGAAATGTAAAAGTATTAAAATTTTCATTCTTGATGAAAGGGTGTCCCAATGGAGAGAAGGTTGTTAAATCTATTAAATATACTGTGTATGGTCTACTTACCATATGTATTTAAAGGTTCAAAAATGAGAGAGAATTTACTGGTTTTTTTCCTAAAGGGAGTTATTTCGATTTTACTTGATTCTTATGTAGTAGGAACTAAAAAAATTGCTTATCCGGTAAGGCCTTTTTCAAAAATTTTCAGTACAAATATTATTTATGATTTGTTGTTCTTTCCAATATTAAGTGTCATTTGGGTTAGAATATCTTACCATGATAAATGGAAAACCTTACTACTAAAAAGTATGATTTTTAGTGTTCCAATGAGTTTATGTCAATGGTGGCTAGAAAAAAACTCAAGATTATTTGAGTGGAAAAAATGGTCTGCTTTCCATACATTTGGCAGTATCAATTTTACCTTGTTTTTAGTTAGAGGTATTATTGGCTTCTTAAAAAGAGTAGAAGCGATGAAGCAGTAGCGGAAACCCTGATGCATGCCTGTATGGAAAGTGAAATGAAGCAAGTGTTCATCAACCTTTTGAAAAATGCCTTTGAAGCGATGCCGCGTGGCGGAGAGGTAACCATCCGTCTAAAGGAAACAGCCGATTCGGTTTATGTAGAATTTGAAGATCAAGGGGTCGGCATCTCTCCTGAAAAGATTAAGGAGCTGGGGGAACCCTTTTTTACAACAAAAAAAAGAACAGGCTTAGGCCTGCTTGTTACAAATAAAATTATAAAAAATCATAATGGCTCTCTTAATTATGAGAGTGAATTGAATAAAGGAACGGGTGCAAGGATTACACTGGAAAAGCAAAACGCTGGGGCAGCGGAAGTCAAGCTTGCAGCAAATGTGATGGAATAGAGGAGAGTGCTGGGATAATAAGCACTCTCTTATTTTTGTTCTGAAAATCCACTTGTCAGCTTGGAAGCTAGCGCTTTGGATTCTGCTCTTCTAGTGCGTCGTGCTTTTGCCCGTTCTTCCCCGGTTTTGTTTAGGTACAACTCTTCTTCTGTTTCTGGTGTGATAGAAGGTACTGGAGCAGGCTTTCCTTGATCATCTAGTGCCACAAACGTTAAAAAGGCTGTCGCTGCAATGTTCTTGGTACCTTTTGTTAAATCCTCCGCTGTCACTTTGACAAAGACTTCCATGGAAGAATTCCCGGTCCATGTTACAAATGATTCAAAAATAACAGCATCTGTCGGTCGGATTGGGGATAGAAAATCCACCGAGTCCATGGAGGCTGTTACACATTCACAACGGCACATGCGGGCAGCAGAAATAGAGGCAAGCATGTCCACATCCGATAACAGTTTACCTCCGAACAAGGTATTATGGTTGTTAATGTCGTTTGGAAACACTCGGCTGGTTCGAATGACACGGGTATCTTTGCAGGTTTTGTTCATTGGGATTCTCCTTCAATTTGTTGTAGATGAAGTTATTTTAGCATTATTTTCCTTGTTGCCAAAATGTGAACTGTCTTATGGTGAGCTTTCTGTAATTAATTTGGGTGTCCTAGAGGGTATAATAGAAGTAACGACAAGACAGACGAAAAGAAGGGGATATGATGACCAGTCAAAAAAACTTAAATGAAATAGGTTGGAATTTTGCAAATAGCTATGAATCTCTGCCTGAATTATTTTTTTCTGAAATAGAGCCAAACCCTGTGGAAGCACCTAAATTAATTGTGCTTAATGAATCAGTGGCAGATGAACTAGGACTTCGTGCGGATGCATTAAAGGGGTCGGACGGTTTAAACGTTTTTGCAGGTAATACGGTTCCAGAAGGTGGATCCGGAATAGCCCAGGCTTATGCTGGCCATCAGTTTGGTAATTTTACGATGCTTGGGGATGGTCGAGCGCTTTTGGTTGGAGAGCAAATTACGCCTGAGGGTGGCCGTTTTGATATTCAGCTAAAGGGATCAGGACGTACTCCGTATTCCCGTGGTGGGGATGGTCGTGCGACATTAGGGCCAATGTTGCGAGAGTATATTATTAGTGAAGCCATGCACGGTTTGGGGATACCAACGACTCGCAGTTTAGCGGTGGTGACGACTGGAGAAGAGGTGTTGCGTGAAGGACTGCTACCTGGAGCGGTCATGACACGCGTTGCCTCTAGTCACCTGCGTTTTGGAACTTTTCAGTTTGCAGCGCAGTGGGGGGATTTGGAAAAATTAGAGGCCTTGGCTGATTATGCAATGAAGCGTCACTATCCTGAGTTAGATACAGGTGATTATCTGGGCTTTTTTAGAAAAGTGATGGAACGACAGGCAGAGCTGATTGCGAAATGGCAGCTCGTTGGTTTTATCCACGGTGTAATGAACACGGATAACATGACAATCAGCGGGGAAACGATCGACTATGGACCATGTGCGTTCATGGATGTGTATGATCCGGCGACCGTGTTCAGTTCCATTGATGGGCAGGGTCGGTATTCTTATGAAAATCAACCGCGTATTGGTGGTTGGAATTTGGCGCGTTTTGCGGAAGCCTTGTTGCCTTTGTTTGATGAGGACCAGAAGCGTGCAGTGGAGTTGGCGCAAGAGGAGTTATATAAGTTTTCCGATTTGTATAAGGGGTTTTGGCTGTCAGGTATGCGTGCTAAGCTTGGTTTATTTGGTGAAGAGTCTGGGGATGAAGCTTTGGTACAGGGGCTGCTTGATGTGATGAAGGAAAGTAAGGCCGATTTTACGAATACGTTTCGTGATTTGACGTTGGGGGAGCTTGATTTGGAAGTGAGGCCTGCTTTTAGTGAGTGGCATTCGTTGTGGCAGGAGCGGTTGGGAAGGCAGAGTGAAAGTGCCGAAAGTGTGCGGGAGTTGATGCAGAAGAGTAATCCTGCGGTTATCGCGCGTAACCACCGCGTCGAAGCGGCTTTGTTGGCTGCGGTGGAGCATGGGAATTATGGTGTGATGGAGAATTTGGTGAAGGTGTTGCGTGATCCGTTTGCGTATTCGGTTGAGCAGGATGATTATTGTGTGGCGCCGGGTGCGGGTGTGACGGCAGGATACCGGACGTATTGTGGGACTTAATGCGGATTTTCGTTTTGGCACGAACTTGACCTGTTTTGGCACGAACTCGGGCGGTTTTGGAACGAACTTGGTTGATTTCCGCACGAACTCAGGCGTAAATTAGGTTTTTTCTGTTAAAAATACCCATCTCAGTACCCGAAATTTAATTGAAACAGGAAAAACGGTAACAGATAGGCCGTCTCAGAGCCCGAACTGCGATTGGAACAAGAAAAACGGTAACAGAGAGGCGGTCTCAGTGCCCAAACTGTCATTAATATTAGAAAAACGGTAACAGACAATTTGTCACTGTGCATTCGCCTCCACAGCCACAGTAACTAACCGTCCTCCCTAAGACCAAAGATGATATAATAACTAAAATGATAAACAGAGGTGATCAAATGTCACTATCAAAAGAGTCATTTACCTCCCTAGAAAAATATTATGAAATCCGCGAATCAAGTGACCATCTGTACGAGTATATTGATGGCTCTATCTTTATGTCTCCATCTCCGTCCACCAAACATCAACGAATATCAGGCCGGCTTTTGGTAAAAATAAGCAATTACCTCACCCAAAAGAATGACAACTGTGAAGTGCTTGCCGCTCCAAATGATATTGAACTTTCCAAAGAAGGCATGGAAGAGACTAATATAGTCATTCCCGACCTGGCTGTAATGTGTGATAAAAGTGGATTCACGGATACCAAATACGTTGGCGTACCCGATATGATTGTTGAAATTTTAAGTCCATCCAATCAATCTCATGATCTTATCACAAAGCTAAATCTTCACATGAAATACGGGGTCAAAGAATATTGGATCATAAACCCAATGCTGAACTCCATCACAATCTACTCCCTTAACAAAGAGGAAGTATACGAACAACATGCTATAAAAACAGATCTAGGGACAATTACCTCAAAGCTTTTAAATGGGTTTCACCTTGAACTAGAACATATTTTCAAATAAAAAAGGTCAAGGATTCCTCATCCTTGACCATCTTTGTTCCCCAACTATTTAAGTAAGCTGTTGCTCCGCGAACTCACGATACAACTTATGCGACTCCACTAACTCCTGATGAGTCCCCATCCCAGTGATCTCACCTTTTTCAATAAAAATAATCTTATCCGCATTCACAATCGTAGACAATCTATGGGCGATCACAAATGTTGTTCGGCCTTCCATCAGCCTTGTCAACGCCTGCTGGACTATTCCTTCAGATTGACTATCCAGACTTGCCGTTGCTTCGTCCATCATTAAGATTTTTGGATCTCGCAAAAAGGCACGGGCAATCGCGATGCGTTGGCGCTGCCCGCCTGATAGCATAACTCCGCGTTCACCAACCTCCGTATCAAGTCCTTTTGGGAACTCTTGAATGAACTGATCGGCATAAGCCATTTTGGCGACTTCCCATAAGCGATCATCTGTCAAAGATTCTTTATTTTCCAGCCCATAAGTTAAATTATCCCGAATGGTTCCAGCCATCATCGGGCTGTCTTGAGAGACATAACCAATCTGCTGGCGCCACGCTTTCATAGATAATGAGCGGATTGGCAAAGCCCCAACAAAAATTTCTCCGTCTGTTGGCTCATAAAAACGTTCAAGCAATCCGAAAAGCGTACTCTTTCCGCCACCGCTCGGTCCTGCAAAAGCCACCATCATGCCAGGTTCGACATCAAAGGAAACATTGCGCAAAATCGGCTCGTCTTCGTTATAACCAAAGGATAAACCTTTAACGAAAACAGGTTGATTGGTAATATCCGCAGCCAATCCCTCTTGTCCTGGCTCGTCCTCAATTTCCAGAATATCAATGATTCGTTCTGTCGCCCCTTTAGCCTTCTGTAACTGTGTAAAAAACATTGTAAAGGATGTAATCGGAAAGATAATTTGAAACAGGTAAAGTAGGAATGCAACCAGCGCACCGGTTGTCATCGTTCCTTCTGCAACACGAATTCCGCCGTAGCCGATGATCACAACGATGACAAGCATGACGACCATATACATAAGCGGTCCGATAATGGCAAAGATTCGAGCTTCCCTCAAACCAAATGTCAGTAGTGTACGAATACCTGACTGCCCCTTTGCTTCCTCTGCCGTTTCCGCGTTGGATGCTTTCATTAGTCGGATCTCACTTAAAGTCTGCTGGACACTGCCGGTAAAATTGGCCGTTTCATCTTGCATGCCACGGGAGATTTTCGCCATTTTTGTACCAAGTGGAATCATGACAAGCGTCGTGACTGGAACAGATATCAGCATAAGCAAGGTCATTTTCCAATCCATGATAAAGAGGATCGTGACAGCCCCGATGATAGTGATGATCCCTGTGATGAACTGGGGGAAGTGTTGGGAGATTAAATCTTTCACAATCCCGGTGTCATTGACCACACGGCTGACCGATTCGCCACTTGTTTTTTTATCAAAATAACTGACAGGAAGGCGGATCAATTTGAACCACATTCTCTCGCGTAGGCCGGCAACGATGCTTTGGCCGACATAGGCGAGGGAGTAGGTGGAAAGTCCGTCAATAACGGCTCGGACAATAAAGACAGCCGCAATGGCAACAATCAGTCCAACACTGAGCGATTCCATGGAAAAACCATCGACAAGTTGCTGAGTGAGCAATGGGATGGTTAATCCAACCATTGTGGTGATAAGGCTGCCGATTAACCCTAGTGTCAATGCAACCTTGGGAATGTTGGTTGACATGATGAGAGAGATGAATTTCTTCAGATTCTTATTTTTTGCTGGTTCCATATATTGTGATCTCCTTTAAAAAGGTATGCTTGATAATTGTACGTTCATAAGACAAGTTAGTTCCTTTATCATTGTGACAGATTGAGGAACATGTTTCCAATTTTACAGTTGACAACAGTATTTCCAAAGGTTTATATTTTAATTAAACAGTGGTCAATAAAAAGGATGAGTAAGGAATGTCACCTAGAAAAGCGGTAACAAATGAATTAACACAAAGTATGGTAATGGACGCGGCCCGCGAGTTGTTCCGAAAGAAAGGGTATCAGCAGGTTTCTATGCGGCAGATAGCAACAGCGTTAGGGTATAGTCATGGTGCCATTTATTATCATTTCAAAAATAAAGCAGAACTTTTTTATGCCATGATTGAAACGGATTTTAAAGAGCTAGATCAATGGCTGGACAATGTGATGATGCAGGACCTTGATAACAGAACGAAATTAAAGCAAGTTTTGCTTGAATTCATCCGATTTGGCCTCACGCACAAAAGCCAATATGAGATGATGTTTTTGTTGTCAGATGAAGAAGTAAAAAGCTATGTAAATAAAGGTCCGAATGATTCTTATGAGAAGTTTGCTAAAGCCATAATGGAGTTGAGCAATCAATCTATAAGCATCCAACATGCATGGTCCATTTTCCTCTCGTTGCACGGTTTCGTCAGTCATTACTGTCGGTGTGATGCAGACTATGATGAAGTAAAAGGGTTAGCAGAATCACATGTGAATTTTATCCTAACAGCTTTAGGGTAAAATTTTTTAAAGATTTATTGACCAGTGGTTAAAAATCAGGGGGTATTTTTTATGAAAAAAGCAATGGTAATTGGAGCTTCAGGCGGGATGGGGTACGCACTCGTGATGGAACTTGTTAGTCGTGGAGTGGAAGTGGTGGTTTTTGCCAGAGGAAAAGAGAGACTCGGGGAGCTTTTTGGCAGAGAAGAAAAAGTGACGATCATAGCTGGAGACGCTAGTGAAAAGAAACAAGTTTCCCTTGCTGCCAATGGAGTGGATGTGATCTTTCATGCAATGAACCTTCCATATGAAGAATGGAAGGGAAAACTTTTGCCAGTCACCCAAAACATCATAGAAGCAGCAATAGAGAACGGTGCAAAGCTTGCGGTGGTGGATAATATCTATGCATATGGTAAAAGCGGTGGGAGTCGGCTGAAAGAGTGTATGGAGAAAAAACCGCATACCAAAAAAGGGAAGCTTCGAAAGGAAATGGGGGAAATGATTCAACAGGCCAACATTCCGACTTTGATCTGCCACTTTCCAGACTTCTACGGACCAAATGCAACGAATACCTATATTCACTTTACCCTTGAACAACTTTTGAAAAAGAAGAAGGGTGGTTTTGTAGGACCAAATCATATTGAAAGAGAATTTATTTTTACAAAAGATGGGGCAAGGGTGATGGTGGAATTAGCTTTAAGAGAGGATGCCTATGGACACAATTGGAATATCCCTGCTGTGTCGACCATTACAGCGAGGGATTTCGAAAAGATAATAAAAGAGCAACTAGGAAAAGATAAGCAGCTTTACTACATCACCAAACCGATGTTTGCGCTTTTTGCCCTTGTTGCTGGAAAAGGGATGCGTGAGGCAGTGGAAATGCAGTATATCAATGCCGAGCCTACCATTCTATCAGGGGAAAAGCTAACAAGGTTTTTAGGAGAATGGAACAGTACTCCATATGAAAAAGGTATAGAAGAAACCATAGGGTATATGAAGAACCAAATATAAGCTAGAAAAGGGGAATCAGTTGTTATGTCTGATTCCCCTTAAAAAGTTAGTGTTCAGCTACGCCCTTCGCAGCCGGTAAACTTCATAAAGATTCTTCGTCACAACCTTCAACACCGAATACACCGGAACCGCCAATAGGATTCCAATAAATCCGTAAAGCTTTCCTGCTGCAAGAAGAAGCAAAATGACGGTTAAAGGGTGAATGGACAGCTTGTTTCCGATAATCTGCGGGGACACAAGATTTCCTTCAATTTGTTGCACGATTGCAAGAAGTATCAATATTTTCACGACCATAAATGGATCTGTCATCAGTCCGATGATCACTGCGGGCAGTACGCCTAAAGCAGGACCGATAATGGGAACGACAGCCGTAATCACGATAAATAGGGCCAACACAAGCGCATAATCCAATCCGATGATGAGATAGCCTATGTACATAAGAAAGCCGTTTACCAATGCCACAATCATTTGTCCGCCAATGTAGGTGGATAAGGTTTTGTCGATATCGGTCAACAATCTCTTCCCTTCGTCATGGTGCTTGTTCGGCAGCATTTTCAAGATAAACGGCAAGAGTTTATGGCCATCCTTTAGAAAATAGAACAAGATGAATGGGACGACCACAAGGATGGTCACAAAGTTGGTGATGGAGGAAATGATGGAAGATACGTTTTCTCCAATGCGCTGGGACTGGTCCTTTAAAAAGGCTAGCCCTCTCTTTTTAGCTTCCTCATAAGAAATGAGACCGAAGTTATTGTCATCCATCAGTTCCTTTGTTTGTTCTTCATTTTTTTCAAGAAAAGCTGGGAAGTCTTCTGCAAACTGTACGACCTGCTCCTCAATTTTCCCTCCAACAGAAAAGCCACCTAATACTGCTCCTCCAATAATAGCTGAGAATACAAGAATGATAGCCAAAGTCCTGGGGATATACTTTGACTTTGCGAGAAAATTCACGAGAGGCTTTAAGATATAAAATAGAAAGCCGGCAAATAGAATTGGAAAGAATAGAGTTGTGATGAAGCTGATAATTGGATTTACTATAAATTGAACTTCACTTAATAGAAAAACAATAAGTAATACTAGAATGGTACCTGTTGCATATTTAAAGAACGGGTGTCTAATCCACATGCTATCCCTCCAATTGAAGTAATAGTAGTTTATTCCCTTTTTTAGAGTTGGATTAAACAGGAATAAACACGGATCAAAGTATTTACTTTTTTCACCTTCATACTGTATGATACATAGTATAAAACATACTGTACGACATATAGTATGAAAAGAGGTGAGCAGATGGGCGATGGATTGTTGCAGTCGATGACGACGGAATTGAGAAGGGGAACGTTGACGTTGGCGGTGTTAAGTCAATTGAGGACTCCTCAGTATGGATATTCACTTGTCCAATTGCTTGAGAAAAGTGGAATTACTATTGAGCAAAGTACGCTATATCCTTTACTCAGGCGTTTGGAGAAGCAGGAGCTTGTAACAAGCAGTTGGGACAAAACGGAAAGCCGGCCCCGGAGGTATTATGTTTTGAGTGATTATGGAAAAGAGGTTCTCGAGAAGTTGAAAAAAGAATGGGAGAAAACGTCTCAAGAACTATCTATTTTACTTAGGGAGGAGAGTGGAGAAAATGAAACTGATTGAGTTATATATTCAGGAGGTGACAAGGAGGCTACCTGAACGCCAGCGGGAGGATATCGGTCTTGAATTGCGATCGACCATTGAGGATATGTTGCCAGATGACCATAAGGAGGAAGATGTTAAAGCAGTACTGTCGGAGCTTGGGCATCCTGCAAAACTTGCCAGCGGCTATCTGGATAAGCCAATGCATTTAATAGGGCCACGATTTTTTGATGTGTATGTTAGTTTATTAAAGTTGATCATTCCAATTGCGATGATTTTTTCCTTTTTAGCTGTGACATTCAGTCATGTTTTTTCCTTCAGTGGAGAAGGGGAAGTGGTTTCTTCTATATTGAGTATCATAGGTGATGCGACTTGGAACAGTATAGGGGCAGGGATGCAAACATTTTTTTGGATAACGGTCACGTTTGCGATTGTGGAAAGATACGATACATCCAATAAAACCAATCCAATAACGTCCAAATGGAAGGAGTGGACACCTGAAGACCTCAAGGATGTCCCATATATTCCTAAGGAAAAAGCTATTACAAAAGTTGAGTTGTTCGGCAGTTTGATTTGGACGGCCATTTGGGTAGCGGGGTATTTTAACGCCGATAATCTCCTGGGAATCTATGCAAAAGGGGGAGAAGGTCTAACCCTTACCACGCCATTGTTCAATCAAACGGAATTACTTTCCTTCTGGCCACTGGTTATATTGGTAATCTTTTTGGAGCTTGGATTGGTCGCGTATAAATGGAGGCTTGGACAGTGGACAATGAAGCTTGCTGTGGCGAATGTATTTGTCCATATGGGATCCCTTGCTGTGTTTATTCTCGTGTTCAGCAACGTAACTGTGTTCAATCCAGCGTTCTTAGACTATTTTCAAGAGAGGTTCGGCTTTACGCACCAGCTTCATTTAGTTTTTTGGTTCGCGGTATTGATATTCCTCGTTTCTTCTATTTCTGATATCTATCAAGGCATTAAAAAAGCAAGACATTGATATTTCACCAATTAGAATATATGATGAGTGCAAGGGAGTTGGGAAATAACGTTACACTTCCTTGTTTTTTTGTCGAATGAAAGAGGATTATTCAGCTTTTTATAGAAGTAGGAATTAATAAATATATTTAAAGGGGATTAACTAATGAATGTGAAATTTGTCAGCAATGGAGAGGTTACCAGTTACCTAAAGGACCATAAAGATGAGTTCGAGGCTACTCTGCTGTCAGAGGCTGTAAATGTCGCATCGAAAATCAATGATATTTTGCAAAAGGGAAATATTGATCTTCTTAAAAATGCTCAAACTTTGATTCAACGAGTGGTGGAGCAGAAAGAGTCGGAAGTGATAGCTTTTGCTGAGCAAGAAGGGATTGCGTGGGCGAAGCATTCTGATTCGCTTACCTTATCATTCAAGTTAGAATGGGTCCAGGCAATTAGAAGAACCTTATGGAAATTTATCAATAAATTCATTGAAGAAAGAGGTCAGTATCTTGATATGCTCCCTTTTAAGTAGACAGATAAAAAACTAAAAATCTGTTTCTGCTAAGGGGAGTATTTATTATGTCAAAAAAAGCTAACTCTTTCGATGTCAAAATCAATGTCATAAGAGCCTGGGAAAATCGCACGCACACTATTACAGATTTAGGCCATATAAATAATGTTAGTCCATCCACTATATATAATTGGATCGATAGATATGAAAGTCTGGGGGAGAAAGGTTTACACCCTACCTCAAAAGCGTATTCGAAGGAATATAAGCTGAAGGTAGTCCATGAATACCTTAACGGTGGGTATTCTCAAAAAGAACTTGTTAGGAAGTATGAAATATCAAGTAAATCTGTCCTCCAAAAGTGGATTAAGAATTATAATAGCCATAGAGAGTTAAAGGATACTTCAAAAGGAAGGAAATTCACTATGACTAACAAAAGAAAAACTACCTTAAATGAACGAATAGAGATTGTGCACTATTATCTAGAGAACGGCATGGATTTCCATAAGGCAGCTGAGACCTTCCAGGTCTCTTACCAACAAGTGTATCAATGGGTTAAAAAGTATGAGAATGGTGGCGAAGAAGCCCTCCGAGATAAACGTGGGAGGAAAAAGGAAGAAGTGGAACTTTCTCATGAACAGAAAATACAACGAGAGATGCATAGGCTAGAAAGGGAAAATGAACGATTGCGAGCTGAGAACGCATTTCTAAAAAAGTTAGAGGAGATCGAAAGGAGGCAAAAATAAGTCAGGTACGCCATGAGGAGAAATATTTAGCTATTCAGGAACTGGAACAGGAAGAAGGATTTTCTATCGTGATGCTCTGTGACATTGCGGAGATTGCCCGGTCTGCCTATTACAAATGGTTGAAGCGCGAGCCTTCAAAACGTGAACGGGAAAGTGAAAAGTTAATGAAAGAGATTTCTACTATATTCCAAAAAGTGAAGGGGATTTATGGATATCGTAGAGTGGCCATTACTTTGAATCGAAAGTTAGGAAAAGCTTATAACCATAAACGTATCTATAGATTAATGCGTGTTTTAGGCATTCAAAGCATTATTCGAAGAAAAAAGAGCCGTTACAAAAAAGCGACCCCTAATCATATTGCCCAAAACTTGTTAAACCGGGAATTCCAAGCGGAAAAGCCAAATGAAAAGTGGGTGACGGACGTTACGGAGTTTAAGTTCGGTAAGGCTACAAAGGCTTATTTGAGTGCCATTCGAGATTTATATGATGGGGCTATTATTAGTTATGTGTTAGGACTTAAAAATAACAATCAGCTAGTGTTTAAAACCTTGGATCAAGCAACTGCCATGTTGAATGGTGAACAGCCGCTTTTACATAGTGATCGAGGATTTCAATATACCCACCTTGAATTCAAAAGAAAAATTGATACAGCAAAGATGACTCATAGTATGTCCCGAGTTGGACGATGTATTGATAATGGTCCAATAGAGTCTTTTTGGGGGACATTGAAATGCGAGAAGTATTATTTGGAGAAATATGAAACGTTCGACGATCTTGAAGAGGCGATTGATGAGTACATTCATTTTTATAATCATGACCGCTATCAAAAACGTTTAAACGGTCTTAGCCCTTTAGAATACAGGGCTAAGACCGCTTAGTCTTGTTTTATTATTTCGAGTGTCTACTTGACAGGGGGCAGTTCATCTCTCTCAAGATGATTTCTTTGAATTAGAAAAGAAAATCAATAATAATATCGACTTTTTCTTAAATAGCTTTTTCCTTAGTTATTCCCAATTTAAGGATGATTTGATTAGTTCGCAAAGGAAATTGGTGGAGCATTTATCTGTACCTATTATTCCTGTTAGTGCGTCGGTTGCTGTGTTGCCTTTGATTGGACATGTGGATGAATATCGAATTCGCATCATTGAAGAGAAGGCCTTGATAGAGATTTCGAACTTGAAGTTACAGACACTTGTTTTAGACCTCTCTGGTGTAACTACGATGGAGCAGAGCGTTATTGCAAAATTTGAAGATATTCTTACTGGGGTTTCGATGATGGGGTGCAAAGCGGTCCTTACTGGTTTGCGTGCAGAGCTTGTTAGGAAGATGGTCAGTATGGGAGTGACTTTCCATCAGCATGCGGAGACACATGGTACGTTGCAGCAGACGTTGAGGAAATATCTTGTTGCGCAGGAAATTTAAGAAGAATCTGGGAACCTGGATGAAGGGTTTCCCGGGTTCTTTTTTTTATTTAAACACGCTGTTGATTTCCGCAAATGGCTTCGCTTTCCGCGAGACGGTGTTTGAGCCTCCTCACAACGCTTCAGGGGTCTCAACCTACCGTTATTCCCCCGATGGAGTCTTCGCCTTTTGCTCCAATGAACAGCTGAGAGTCTGGAATTTCATGCAATTCCCCCAATTTTCTCGCCTTAACTTCCGACTTTTCGCCTATTGTTTTGTTTATTTCGACATGGAGTAATAGCAAAAAAGGTAGGTTGGCGTCATTTTCAGGACTTATTTCCCGAAAAATAACCCCAAGAGGAATTTGGTTAGTTTTCTTTAATTCTATACATACAACAATTTTAGCTAATTGCTGCCAAAAGGGGACATGAACATGATCGTAGGGGAAATTATCAGGTTTTATCGGGAACGAGCTGGACTAACACAATCTCAATTGGGGGAAGGAATTTGTACGACGACTCACGTGAGTAAAATTGAGCGGGGAAAGACAGCTTTTTCCGAAGAGATTATTGCTTTATTTTCAGAGAGATTGAATATTGATATACAGGAAGAATTGGCATATCTCCATCAGGTTAAAAAGCTTCTGCGAGATTGGCATAACGCGATAATTTTACGAAGAGAAAAGGAAATTGAACAGTTGAAAGAAAGGCTGGAGGAGTCGACTATTGTTCATGCCTCTAAGTATGCTGCGCGCTATCAACTTTTGATGGCAAGGTATCATCTGTTTCAAAATGAATTGGAGTCTGCATACGAGATTATTAGTAAAGTGGAAAAAGAGTACCCTAATATGCTGGCATTTGATTATAATTTATATCTTCATGTGAAGGGGATTTATTATCTGGCTTCCTCAAATAGTGAAGATCATCAGAAAGCAATCAGTGTGTTAAATCAGATTGATTTAAAGGAGTATGGAAATAAAGAGTATTATTTTCACCTTGGAACGGCCTACTATTTGATTGATTCAAAGGTAATGTCTTTCTTTTATGTTGATAAGGCTCTGCGTCATTTTCAAGAGACGAATAACTACATGCAAGCGAACAAGGCGGAAGCGTTGATGTTGTTGCAGTTGAGTGGTGATTTGTATAGTGATTTTCATTATATTGTAGGGAGATATAAGGATTTGATCAGCAATTGTGAGCAATATGGGTTGGAGGAAAATAAAGGCCTTTTACTGAATAACCTTGGATTTGAATATTACAATAGAGGATTTTTTGAGGAGGCGAAGACTTATTTTGAAGAAGCACTGTCACTTGTGGACGAAGATTCTAACAGCTACTTGGTTAGACTGTATAACTTCGTTGATAGTTGTATGGAAGGGAAACTTGCTAAGAAGCGTGTCCTTCAGCGACTCATCAAGGAAGGGGCGAACAAAGCAAAAGAAAGAGGGATCACTTTACATATTACCTTATTTAAATTATTGAAATATCGGGTGGAAGAAGACTATGAAACGTATTATACATTCATGGAAGAAGTAGCCCTTCCCCAATTTTATTCAGGCAAACATGTACCATTGATGAAACGATATGGGAAGCTATTGTTTCTTCATTATATAGGAACCAATAAACACGAAAAAGCGACGGAAGTATCCTTGTATATTTAGAGACAAAAGAACCCGCACAGAAGATTGTGCGGGCTTTTAATCTATTATTGCTCACTGCCCTCTGCTTGGTGGGCATTAAATTTCCATTCAAGTTCTAGGGAGTCGCCTTGGAATTCATTTTGATCTTCGCCATTATCAACAAATTCGAAGTAGGCAATGATCTTGTCTGTTTCTCCTGGCTTCAATCCGTCTGGACGTTGGCCGCCACCGACGAAATTATCGATTGCTGTTAGGTCTGGTGTTTCATTTTGCAGTTCATGAAGGGTCATTTCGGCTACTTGAACGCTTGCATTAGCTTGATTGTAAAGAATCGTTACTTTGATGTGATGTCCAAGGTCCTCTGCATTCGCTGCCCCATTTAGTTGAGCATCATTCACTGTGTAGTTTGTTTCTAACAGAATTTTTGAGATGTCCAAGGTACCATTGTTTGTCACGTCAAACTCACGGACAATCTGATCTCCTGGCTTTAAATTAGGAAGGTTCACAATCGTTTCCGGATTAACAGATAAGTCCAATGTTCCTACTGCAAATGTATTGTTGGTTACTACAGTATCGCTGAAATACGCATATGTACCCCCGCCAATTAAAGAAAAACCTAATGCTGCCGTTAATAATCCTTTGCTTACTGTTTTCGTAAAGCTCATGTCCAATTCCTCCTCTTTCCTTTTTTCATATATTATTAATCTCTTAACTATCAAGGTGACAACTAAGAGTACTAACCAATTATCAGGCTGTTTTAGCCTTCTCAAATTCCCGCAATGCACGGACGATCGAAAGCCCGGCAGATGCCACTAGCAGTATCCCAGGTACGACCAACAGAAAAGTGGAGCCTTCTTTGGTACTAGCTAAATTTACTAGGAAGCCGATATAAGGAACTGTTAAATCGGCATATTTCCCGACAATCTGATCCTCTGTAACATAGACAGGATCTGGGGCGTTGTTGTTATCCCCTTTAGTTTGATAGATTTCTTTGCCATTCACATCCTTGATATCGATGATTCTATGGGTGATCAGGATATCTTCGGAGCGGAATGTGATCACATCATTCTTTTTAAAAGCGGAAGAAGGGGTTGTCTTCTCCATAAGGATGATGGATCCTGTCATAAAGGTCGGTTCCATGGAACCTGATAGCACTACTTTCAGCTGGTGACCTAGAATGGTCGGCTCCCCGCCAGATGCTTTGGCGGAAAGGACAATAAAGAACAGGGTGCAAAATAGTAGAATCGATACTAGTTTTGACAGCTTCCAAAGCAACGCAAGTAGAATCTTCAAATGGCTTTCACATCCTTTCGCATTCTTGGGGTTCGTGTTGCTATGAATCTAGCATATGTTAATAGTCTGAATATTGTAAATTGGGTTATTTTGAGGGGTGAATTAGGATTTTTCACATAACTATTGGCCTATTAAACGGTTGGAAGGCTCCTTTTAGTAGCTTAAATTAACCCAATTGACCGTTTTGTGAATTGTCAGAATAATAGAGGGTGTAGCACAAAATTGATAGAAGAGGTGAACCGTTTTGAAGAGTAATCATTTGAAGAAGAAAGTGGTTCCTGCAGTTCTCGCAGCATCCATCGCTTTTGCTGGACTAGCTCTACCGGCAAAGAATGTGTTAGCGAATGAAGAAGTAGTAAGGATTCAACAACAGCTGATGGAAGCACCGACAGGTCTTAGCAAACAAGAGATCCTGTACTCCTTCTTAGGATCACAAGTTGGTGCTGAAGGGAAAGCAAGAGTGACTAGTGTAGACGCGACAGAGCAATTTTCAATCATCGAAGAAAAAGCAGACAGTAAAACGAATACGTACCATTTTAAAACACAGGAAATGTATCAAGGAATTCCAGTATATGCTTCCCAACAGACAATCGCCTTGGATAAAGACAACAATGTTATTTCTTATATCGGGGACGTGAATAAGGACCTGTCCCGTTCGATTATTCCAACCGAGCCTTCGTTAACAACAGAAGAGGCGGAAACGGTGGCAAAAGAGAGCATTGAAGCAAAAATTGGAGAAGTATCCTCCTATGATGGAGTAGAGTCAGAACTGATTATTTACCCATCTGACGCTGGAAAACGTTTAGCCTATTTAGTGAAGGCTTCTACTTCCATACCTGCACCTGGATATTTCCATTACTTTGTTGATGCTACTAGTGGAGAGGTTCTGCACAACTTCGACGCAGTGGCGGCATTGACTCCTGCCTTAGAGGAAGATGAGAATGCGAAGTTCACACCACTAGCAGGTGGAGGGACTACTCCAGCTCCACGTGCACTGCCAATTGAATACGTGGACGTAACAGCAAAAGGGATGGACATCTTTGGAAAGCTTCATTCATTTAATGCAGTTAAAGATGCAAGCTCAAGTAAACATTTCCTTTATGATGGAACTCGTGGTAAAGGCGTTCACACGTTTAAAGCCAATAGAATGCCGGAAACTTCCTTCATCCTATTGTCTGGGCTTCTTGGCTTGACTGGCTTTGAAGTCGAGAGTAATAAAAACTTCTTCTATGATCCAGCGGCCGTTTCTGCCCATATTAATGCATCGAAAACATTTGATTACTTTAAAAATATCCATGGCAGAAATTCTCTTGATAATAACGGAATGAAACTTGTTTCGACTGTACATATCGGGGACAAGTGGAACAATGCAGCGTGGAATGGCAAGCAGATGCTTTACGGAGATGGAGATGGACAACGAATGATCTCCCTATCAGGTGGGCTTGATGTTATTGCGCATGAAATGACACATGGAGTAATCGAAAAAACGACGAATCTCATCTATGAAAATGAATCTGGCGCTATCAATGAGTCTATTGCAGACATCTTCGGTGCATTTGCGGAAAATAAAACTGGTGAAGGCCTATGGTTGCTAGGAGAGGATATTTGGACTCCTGGAATTCAGGGGGATGCCCTGCGATCCATGAGTGATCCAGGTTCTGTTTACATTGGTGGTTACACAGAGGATGGATACTACCCAGATCATTACGACAAGCGTTATCTAGGAGAGCTGGACCGAGGTGGGGTTCACATCAACTCCAGTATCAACAATAAAGCCGCACAGCTTATCACAGACGGCGGTACGCATTATGGTGTAACGGTGAATGGAATCGGAAAAGCTAGGACTGAAAAGATTTTCTACCGTGCTCTGACACTTTACCTGACACCATCATCTGGCTTTGCGGAAATGCGCCAAGCAGCAATCCAGGCTGCAAGAGACCTTCATCCTGACAGAAACGGTGCACCATCCTTAGAAGTGCAGGCGGTTATGGCAGCCTATGATGCGATTGGGGTTTACTAAGCTTAAACTATAAAAAAGGACAGTCCCCCTTAATCTACGAAATGGTAGTAGGGGGACTTGTCTTTTATTTAGTAGTCATATGTCCGACTTGTTTCATTTGGGAGAAGCTGTCTGTCACCCGTAAACGAACTGTGGTAGGATTAAAAAAATTATATGATTTTCACAGGGGATGACAGCATGCTGGAAGGTAAGATTATTAAATTTTATCGAGAATTTCAGGGATTAAAGCAAAAAGATCTAGGAGATGGAATTTGTTCCAGTACCCATATAAGTAAGATAGAACGGGGACTGACGGAGGTTTCCGGTGAGACTATTGATTTTTTATGCAAGCGTCTGGGAATTGAGATGGAATCGGAAATAAAGAATTACAGGGAGATCGAACAACTATTGAAAGAGTGGCAGGAAGCTATTGTGAAAAAGCTTAAACCTAGGGTGGAATCTATCAAACGACAACTCCAGGGTTTCAACCTATTACACATGCAGGACTTTTATCACCTGTACACACTGATTCTGGCAAGATACTATTTATTTATTGGTGAGGCGAGAATGGCGGATGGATTAATGGAGGAAATATCGGCTTGGACGGATTCAGATTTAACCCCTTATGAAAATAATCTGCTGCTTCACGTAAAAGGCGTTTACCACTTAAACTTGAAGAACAACTACGTGGAGGCGCTTGCATATTTGAAGGGAATTAATCTGGAAGGTTACCCCAATCAAGAGTACTATTATGATTTGGCCTATGCATACCATTCTTTAAATTCTAGGGTCTTGGCGTTTTTTAATGCGAATAAAGCCCTTCAATATTTCACTAAAATACGGAGTTTTTCCCGCATCATAGAAGCAGAAATGCTCATGGTCATTCAACTTGAACAATCTGAAGACCATCCTACCTTAAGTCAAGAATACCACAGACTGATAGAAATGACGGAAGACTACGGGCTAGAACATCAAAAAGCGATGCTATATCATAATGTTGCCTATCTCTATTTACGAAATGCCGAATACCAAAAAGCCAGTGGATTTTATAAAAAATCAATGGATGCGAGAGAAAAGAGTCATCCAAATTATTTAGGCTCCTTAGAAGGCTATGTGAATGCTTTAACCAAAGAAGGAAAGACCTCTAAAGAAAAGCTTCTAACCTTGGTGGAACAAGGGTTGGATTTATCCAAAGCCTCAAGTTCAACAACATTTATCCACATTTTTAAGATGCATTATTTCTATCTGTCACATCAAACCGAAAAGTATTATGAATACTTGGAAGAGGAAGCATTCCCTTATTTTAAGGAAAAAGGTTATATGTTGCTAGTCGAGCACTATGGGGTCGTTCTTTTTGATTATTATATGGAAAAGAATGATATGGAAAGAGCAAACCGTTTTGCTGGGCCGGTGATTAATAAGTTCAGGCGGAATAATCAGTTTGTGTAAAAAAAGTGGAGCATGAAAACCTTTGAAGGTACCATGCTCCATATATTTGTTAGCGTAGTCCGTATGCTTTGATGATTTCTTGTGTAATCTTGTTACCTTGGTCGTCCCATGCGGATGCTTTTAGGGAGACGGATTTTGCAGATTTAGGATTTGTAATGGAAGCTGTAAACATATCCCCATCGCGGTTCAGTTTTACTTTCTTCCATTTTTTCCCTTCATTGAAGGATACCTCAAGGGTTGCTCCGTCCACATTTCCATAGCCAATTGCATCTTTTACTTTTTCTACAGAAATTTTCAGCTGGGTAGGTCTGTTTAACAAGGCATCACCGTTCACGTCGGTGTCGACACCATAATTCAACGTATAGAATGGAAGAGGAGATTGCCATGGTTCCATTTCTTCTTTTGCTTTGAAGATCCATTCTGTTTTTGTGCTAGTAGATGTATTCCATCGTTCAGCATCACGTTTTGCCTCTGTGACTACCCGGAATTCTTGCAACTCATCCGTTAATTCGCCAAAGCCATAGACAGCTTGCCCTTTTCCTTCACGGATAAGCGTGTCCCCTTTGAATAGTTTGGTTGTTTGGTTTTGAACGGAAATATCGTAGTCTGTTCCACCTGTATTACCTGAACCAGCATCTGCCCATGCCGGTACGTTAATTTGCATCGAGTTCCCTTGGCGTTTAGGAGCCCAGTAGCCTTCTCCTAAAGCAGGGCGAACAACTGGTGAGAACCAATTTTCTACAAGCTTTTGCCCTTTTTCATAAACAACACGAGGCTGACGGATCTCCCAAGTTTGATCTAGTACTGTTGCTTGGTGGTACCAGTACGTATCCTTTGTGGCGGACACATATTCCGTTCTAGTAGTCGGGAAGGAAATCTTGTATAGGAATCCGATTGCTCGAACTGTGTAAGGTCTCATGTCAAATCGGAATTCCCCGCCATCTGTTTCCACATGGGAATTGTAATTTGTTTCAATAACTGCCAGATCTCTGTTTTTTGGTTCGTATGCTAATTTTTTCGGAACATTGCCTTGGTGGACATAATCTAGATCATAAGCGTAAGGGGAGTCCTTTGTTCCTTCGACTTGAAGCTTCACATTGCCAGAACGAACCGCTTTAATCAGTTTGTCTCCTTCTGATTTACTGATGGCTGCAACAGTAATAGGTACTTCTCCTACATAAGCATTGAATTCCACATTTTCATAGTTTGCGATAATCAATAGTTTCGCACCTGCTGCAACTGCAGCAGCAGCTTGTTCGGATTCACTGATCGTTTTGCTGCGATCTACCACAACCACTTTGCCTTTTGCATTCAGGCGGTCGTAGTCAGCATGTGATCCCTCTCCTGCATAGATTGCCTTTAAGTTATGTTTTCCTTCCAGAAGAGTACTTCCAGGCATCGCAATTTCATCAAGTTCTTTGCCTTTAAAATTAATGGTCAGATATGGCTTTGTTAAGCGCCAGCGTGTTAAAAATTCAAACTCACCAAGCTTTGTCTTTTTCGTAGGTGCTGCATAAAGTTTATCTATCCATACAGGCATCAAATAAACACTGTGTACCGTACCTGTTCCCATCGTTTGGTAATATTCCATACGCTGATACATCGGTTCTGTTTTCTTTGGAACTTTGACTGTGATTTCGTTGGCTTTTCTTGCATCCAACTCCACCGTCTTAGGCCCATCGAGTACGACTTCCGGTTCCCCTACAAGGGCAACACCTTTATGGTCAGTATTCACATCCACGTCCATCATGGACATCACGGAATAGGTGCCTTTTTTCAAGCGAAGTTCTCTTGTCCCTGGTACTGCAATAGCTTCTGGCAGCATCGTTTCGTTGAACATGACGACATATGCAAGGGCAGGTGAACCGTCACGGTCTGTTGCATTTAACGTTAGTGTGTATCTTTCATCTTCTTTTATTGTAGCCATGGTTGTGTGAACCACTGCTTCTCCATTTGAACTTGCTGTTAAGTGCCCTTGGTAGCGTTGACCGCTTTCTCCATGTGCAGGGTCTACTGTTACTTTGACGTCAGCCGTTCCATTAGCTGGAACAGTGACAGAAGTTTGTGCGAGTGTCAGCATGCCTTCAGGAGCCGACTTGCCGTTTGCATCTGCAAAAGTAGCTTCAAGATCAAGGGTGATGTCTTGGTCACTTTCATTTGTGTACGTAACTGTTTTGTCTACAGGTGCTGCCTCATCATGCGGCCATTGGAAGAAACCAAATGAAACGGAGCCTGTTGCTCTTATGTCTGTATTTAACGCTTTTACAATATCAATGCGTCCAGTCCCGATATGGTACGGCTGATAGTTTGGTAGTTTTTTCGCTGTATTCATTAGTGTTTCTTTTAATTCTTGAGGAGTGGCTTCAGGATTTTGTTGTAAAAGAATAGCCACTGCTCCTGCTACGTGAGGAGTTGCCATGGATGTACCGTTCAAACTTTTATAAGAACCTGTGCCTGATGAGTATTGAGAACGCGCAGCCATGATTCCTACTCCAGGTGCGGAAACATCTGGTTTTAATGCCATGTCACCAAGTCGCGGTCCTTTGGAAGAGAACCAGGCAAGTTGATCATTTTTGTCAACCGCACCTATCGTCAGGGCAGCATCCGCAGCACCAGGAGAGCCAACGCTTCCTTCTGCCCCAGCATTACCCGCTGCAATGACGAATAATGTTCCATGCTCTTCTGTCAGTGTGTTAACTGCTTGTGCCATTGGGTCCGTTCCGTCACTGCCGACAGTACTGCCAAGACTCATGTTAACAACATCTGCATTTTGAGCTGCCCATTCCATTCCTTCGATGATCCATGAGGCAAGACCCGAACCGTTATCGCCCAGTACTTTTCCTACTAGTAATCTAGCATCTGGGGCCACACCTTTATGTTGGCCTTCAGAAGCAGCACCAGTTCCAAGGATCGTAGAAGCTACGTGTGTGCCGTGGCCATTTTTATCCTGGACTTCTTCACCAGGTACAAAACTTATTGCTTCATCCAGTTGCGGAGCAATGTCAGGGTGAGTCGAGTCTATTCCGCTATCAAGGACGGCCACCTTGATCCCTTCACCTGTTAAGCCTGCTTCCCAAGCAGTGTGCGTTCCAATCTGTGGCACACTCTCGTGAAGGGTAGCTTCGACTTTAGCATCCAGCCAAATTTTTTCGATTGCATAGTTAAGTTGTACAGATTCTGGTTTAGATTTGTCTGTCTTTTTGGATTGAACATCATTCCAGAAAGTTGTTGCTTCATCTTTGTTTGTTTCTAAGGCTGCAGCGTTAATACTTTTGAGTTCACGCTGTTTTTTTGCGCCTTTTGGAGCTGCTTTTGTGGAAGCTGCTTTTGCTTTCGTTTCTTGGTATTCGACGATGACAGGAACGGTGGAGCTGTTAGTGTCATCAAATTGGTATTCTACTAGTTTTGTAATGTTGAAAAGATTGTGATCAAGCTTTCCCTCTGCCAGATATGGCATCGCAGCATTTGGGTACACATATGTGTCTTCACCGACTGTGATGACGCGAATTCCATCACCGTTGTTCTCGGCAGGTTCTACATTAATGACACTTTGTCCAGATGGCAAAGAGGTTACATGAACAATATCCCCAGTAATTAAGGTGATTTTAGTTTCGCCAGTTCCAAGTTGATCGTGGATGATGGTTGGTTCATTAGTGGTTGTGGATTTGGTGTTTGCCCCAAGCGCCTGTCCTTGAAAAAGGGATGTGGCAAGCATGAAAACGGCGATGACTGCTATAAAGAAAGTCTTAAGTGTTAGCTTTCGCATGTGCATTCTCCTGTTCTTGTTTTTGATAGAATATGTAGTTCTTAGAAGTTGGCCAAAGGTAGAGTAGAGCGGGAATTCACCTCCTGAAGTGAGATTCAATTGTCTGTCGATGTTAAGAAATGTCTTAGGTGTGAGAAAAAAATGAGCGTGAGTAATTCGTGTTGCGAAGTTAATTGAATTGTAAGGGCTGTTAGGCTTCGCTGACAAATGGTGTTTTGAATGGGTCTAGAGGGCTATCAAAAAGAGACGCGAGAGTGGTTGAATGGCCGGGAATAACCTTTGGAGTGTGAAAAAAGAACTAAAAGGGAGGAGGAGAGTTGGGGTTTTGAGAGTATAAGGGGTCTGACCCGCTGTGCGTTAATGCGTTAAAGCTACACAAAAAGGACTGCTTCAAAGTCTAGTATTTGGACTTCGAAGCAGCCTGTGATGGTGGTATTCAGTTTGGGTTAGTTGTTTTGGTGGAAGTATTTTTCTATTAATTTTTGTAGTGTAGTCCATTCCTGTTGGTTAGAGGAATGGATAGAGACGCTTTTGGTAACGGTTTCCAATGCGCTCTCTACTAGGAAACGCCTTGGTGGAGTGCTGTTTTTCCCGCTTAACTCCACCTGAATAAAGTCTAACAGCTCTGCTGATTTCTCATAATCGGCACTACCAGATAGATTCTTTTTCAAGTCGCTCACTGCATGCGCGATAGCATGTGGCAACGGCAGTTCTTTGTCTCCTTCATGTGGCACCCAACGCGCCATAGACTCTGCTTCTACCAGGACCTCCCCGGACTCCGCCACATCCTCCACGATCTTGACTAAGCGATTGACGCTGTATTGCACAACTCTATGAATGTCCAGTTTCTTGTCGTGGGTCATGGTGTAGTATCTGATGCCGTGATTCAGGATTCCAAGATACATAATGGCACAGTCCCAGAGGTATTCGCGTTTTTCTTCACCGAAGATCTCCAAGAATCGTTGATGCACCCAGCGCAGCATCCTTAGCTGACTCTTTTGGATGAAGTCCTTTAACTCTGAATCATTAATGAAGATGACTTCTTCAAAAAGAGAAATCAATTTATTTGCCCGATTAGTCTCCATTTGAAGTTCAAACTGTTTGATGAAAATGTTTATGTCGGAAGGGTCCTGTCCAATTAAGAGGTCGTTCCGCTCTTTTTCCATATTTTTATATAAAGTTTTAAATAACGCAATTAAAAGTTCGTTCTTAGAAGAAAAATAATTATATAAGGTTCCTTTGGCAATCCCGCTCTCATCCAGAATGTCCTGAATCGAAGTCGCTTGAAAGCCTTTTTCAATAAAAAGTTTATGAGCACATGTAAGAACATGCAGTTTACGATCCTTCATTTTATCACCTGACTAAAATAGACTAGTGGTACAAAAATAATAGTACACCAAAACATTTTTTTACACAAATAGCAAATTGACAAAGTTTTCAAGATTGAAAAATATGAACTGATGGTATAAAATTGGTGTAGATGTAATAGTAGTATAAAAAATGTACTGTTAGTATAAATGGAGGAGAAAGAATGCAGCAAGCAGCACCAAACACCACTATAAATCGTCCGCCATATGGTATTTTGGCCATTTTAATGATCGGCGCATTTATTGCTTTTTTAAATAATACATTATTGAATATTGCCCTGCCGTCCATTATGACGGAACTTCAAGTGGGGCCTTCTACCGTACAATGGCTGACAACCGGCTTCATGTTGGTCAACGGGGTATTGATTCCGACCACAGCTTTTCTAATTCAAAAGTATTCTGTGCGGAATTTGTTCATCGTCGCGATGGGTCTTTTTGCCGTTGGAACAGTGATGGCCGGTTTTGCACCGATTTTCGGGGTTCTTTTAGCAGGCAGAATGATGCAGGCATCCGGGTCGGCGATCTTAATGCCGTTATTGATGAATGTCATGCTGGTCAGCTTTCCAATTGAAAAGCGCGGAACCGCGATGGGGATATTTGGACTTATTTTGATGGGAGCACCTGCAATCGGGCCGACGCTTTCTGGTTGGCTGATTGAGCATTATGATTGGAGAATGCTATTTCATTTCGTTTCTCCGATTGCCGTCGGCGTTTTGCTTCTTGGGGTATTTTTGTTGAAAGATAGAAAAGAAAAACAGGATATTCGCTTGGATAGATTCTCTGTCGTTTTATCGAGTCTTGGGTTCGGTGGACTGCTATACGGTTTTAGTTCCGCAGGCGCCAAGGGTTGGGACAGTCCGCTTGTTTACGGTACGATTGCCATCGGAACGTTATCGTTAGTTTGGTTCATTTTACGTCAGCTTGGAAAAGAAAAACCGATGCTAAACTTCCGAATCTACCGTTATCCAATGTTCGCTTTATCATCTGCCATCTCCATGGTTATCACAATGGCGATGTTCTCCGGGATGATCTTGTTGCCAATTTATGTGCAGACGATCCGTGGAATTTCACCATTGGATGCAGGATTGTTGATGCTACCTGGTGCAATTGTGATGGCGTTGATGTCGCCCATCACAGGGAAGTTGTTTGATAAATACGGTGGACGCGCGCTCGCCATTACTGGTTTGGCGATTACGGTCGTAACCACATACTTCTTTAGTCAATTGACATTTGAAACAACTTACACACAATTATTGATTTTATATACGGTGCGGATGTTTGGGATGTCGATGGTGTTTATGCCGGTGTCCACAAACGGGTTAAATCAACTTCCAACTCGCTTCTATCCGCATGGTACCGCGATGAACAACACGCTTCAGCAAGTGTCCGGAGCGATTGGAACGGCGTTGCTTGTGACATTGATGTCTACTAGGGCGGAAAGTGTTGGCCGCGAACTTTCAGGTGATGCGATGGCCGCTTTGGGTGCAAATCCCTCCACCGAAGCCATTGCGGGTGTGCAGCAGCAAGTCATGATGCAAGGGATGTTAGAAGGAATCAATTTCGCCTTTTTCGTGTCCACGTTTATTGCGGTGGTTGCGCTTGTGTTGTCTTTCTTTATTAAGCGAGCGACACAGGCAGAGGATTCAGAGGCAGAAGTGGAGACGGCGCCGATGGGCGAACTCGCGGGTGCCGATGGTGAGCGCAAGGTGAAGACGAAATTGGTTGGGAATAATTAAACTGTGTGAGGGAAGTCCGCTTCTGCCTTTTAGGTGGGGGCGGATTTTTTTTTTGTGAATGGCGTGCGGAGGTGTGTGTAAATGATGTGTGTTTGTGTCGAATGGCATTTATATGGGGAAAAGTGGCTTATAAAATGAAAAGTTGGACTATAAAATGAAAACTTGGCTTATAAATCGCGAAAGTGGCTTATAAAATGAGGAGAAGCTACGTATCTGGTTTTTAATTCTAGTGTTTTTAAAGCATAATGGAAGTATGAGAAATTTTACTAGTGAGAGGAAGATACCTATGATAACGGAAGTAGCATTTTTCTATATAAATGAAGGAATGGAAGTGAGATTTGAAAAAGATTTTGCGGTAGTAGCCCAAGAAACAATCGCTCTTTCCAAAGGCTATATTGCCCATACTTTACATAAATGCATTGAGACAGAAGGGAAGTATATGGTGCAAGTTGAATGGGAAACCCTTGAGGACCATATGGAAGGCTTTGTGGGTTCTGACTTATTTAAGGAGTGGGTTAAGAAAATGGACCATTATTTCAAACCTAATATTTATATGGAGCATTTTCAATTAATAAAATAATTCGAAAGGGGTGCTAAAACTGAAGGGAGATAAAGAGGTTCAGTATCAAAATGAGGAGTATTATCATGTGTACCTATATGGATTTATGGCCATAGCTTTATTTTTGAATATCGTGTTTCATACTTTGTATCCGTTGCTTCCAAGAGAAAGTCATTCCAGTTATTACGATATGGGAGGTTTATCAGGCGCTACTTTTGTTATCTATTATTTTTTCTTCTTGGTGTTCGTCCTATTTGTAGGTGGTGCGGTTTATTGGGTGGTAAATATGTCAATAAAGAAATGGAATGTGTGGAATCCATTCCTCCATTTTATATTGTATTTTTTAATGGGGAGTTTTTCTGGTTTTCTTATTCCTATCTTTCCAACAACGAGCATGATATTCTCATCAGATAATATAAACACAACATTCAATCCCTATTATGTTTTTGGTGTGCTATTAGGGGGTGGGTTGTTTGTATTGAATAGAATCGTAGGTAAAAGAAAAATAAACACAACCTAAAAGGGGAGATGGATATGCCAAAATCTCCAGTTAATTATGATCAGAAACTTTACATCGAAACGACTGATATACAGATGGGTATTCACCGCTCTTTTACATATCATCGCTATGAGCCGACTCCATATGAAGCGCTTGACCGGCTGTTTGAAACATATTTGGTAGATTCCTGTGATCACGTGGTTGACTTTGGTTGTGGAAAAGGCAGGTTGAATTTTTACTTAGCGCATCAGTTTGGACCAAGGGTAACCGGAATTGAAATGAATGAGACATTTTACGAGGCTTGTTTGAAGAATTTGACCATGTATAAAGGTAAGGGAAGACAGAATATCATGTTTGAAAAGTGCTTGGCCGAAGAGTATAAAATACCTGAAACGGCCAATGTATTCTATTTTTTCAACCCGTTTACGGTAGATGTTTTCAGGAAAGTGGTGAGTAAAATTCTCTTATCTATAGAACAACATTATCGGCCGATAGAGATCGTGCTTTATTATCCGGCTCCTGACTTTGTGTTCTTCTTGGAAAATCATTCTATGTTTACTCTTAAGCTAGAGGTCCAGCTTGATGGGTTTGAGAAAAATGTGAATGAGCGATTTTTGGTGTATGAGTTGGGGCTGAGCTCGAGCTAAAACTGGTTTCATTTGCATGTTTGCTCGTTCGGCACGAACTCGGGGCATTTTGGCATGAACTCGCCCTCTTTCGCACGAACTTTTCGACTTTTGGCATCAACTTGTGTGTCCAGATCAAAAAGTCCGAAAAGACAATAAGAAAACCAGCCCCTTCACGTACAAAGTGGCTGGCAATAGTGAATTTTTCCTTATTCCTCTGAAAAAACATCTGAAATCACAGCATCCAACGCATCCAAATCCTCGCGACCGACCATTTTATACTTACATTTCCCACTGCGCAGATAACTGTAGATAATTTGCGCTTTATCGATTTCAAAGCGGCTTACTTCACGTGCCGAAGCAGGTCCGGCATCGGCCAGTTCACGCGAAAGCCGTGCGAAAATATCGTGACGTACTTCCTCACTCACACCGTTCCCACCGCCATAAACCTCACTAAACAACACATCCGTCCTCCTGATCACAAAGCATTTCACTCTGTTTTCATCCAATCTTTCCACCACGAGCATTAAGTGATTTCCTTCCGTAAAGTCCATCACATCTTCTTTTTGCAAGAGTGCCTGCAAGGATTGAATGCAGTTGCGGTATTTGGCTGCACGTTCAAAATCCAGGTCGGCAGCAAGCTGGTTCATCTCCCGCTGCATGTCTTCGAGCAACTCTGCACTTTCCCCATTAAGCAAGGCGATGAGCTGTTCCACACTGGCATTGTATTCTCCGACCGCTTTGCCGCCAAGACAGATGCCGCGGCAAAGACCAAGGGAATAATTTAGGCAAGGAGATCCGTTGATGGCGGGGTTAGAGCAGTTTAGTCGGTACACATCTTTCAATCCTCGTATCGCAAAGCTGACTGTTTTTCTGCTTGTATAGGGGCCAAAGCTCCAGCCGCCGCCGCCGCGCAAGGGCTGGGTGGATGGACGGAGGCGATAGAGCTTGCCGACTTTTCGAATCGTTAAATAGAGGAAGGCCTCTGGTGTTTTCATTTGTCGGTTGTATTGTGGGCGGATTTCTTGGATAAGCTGCCATTCGAGCAGTAGGGCTTCGAATTCCGTATCCGTCTCGATGATCTCTAAATCTCTTATATGTTTGACGAGTTTTCGGATCTTGTTTGAGTGATTGGATGACTCCCTGAAGTAGGACTGAACTCGCTGACGAAGGCGTTTTGATTTTCCGACATAGATGACTTGGCCAATAGAGTCTTTCATAAGATAAACGCCTGGTGTTGCAGGGATTTCTTTTATTTTTTGTACGAGACTCATGACCAATCACCTCTCTCAAATAGCAACAACCTTTTAGAAAAGAGTTCTCTAGGAAGATAGTTCTATGTTTAAATTTTCGAAACCTTACAAAAACGTGTATGTTCATGTAGAATTAGAAGTGTCATTACTTAATAGATTACCAAAGAAAATAGGAAACTAACAAGAAATTAGAGGGGGTCATTCAATTGAGCAGGGAAACATGGAAAAAGGTATTTAGTACGATTCCAGATGTGGAATTGGTGGAGTTAGCGGACTTTTGGTCGATACAGGTAAAAGGTTTTCGCCAAATAAATCAGGAAAATATAAAACACGCAAGGGCGATGGTCATCACAGAGGCATTGAAACCGCGAAATCTGAAAATGATTAAAGCTTATTACACGATAAACGATGACGAAACAGATGAACCGGCAGACAAAGGAGAAGAGATTACGCTGGATGCATTGATTGAGATATATGAAGAAGGGAAAGAGTTGCATCTGATCCTTGGAGGCTTGTATGCGAGCGAAGAGGAGAAGTTTGAAAAGCTTGCGTTGGAGCTGGAAGAGGCGTTGCTAGAAAAATATAAGGTGGATGATTTAAGTAGTCTTGTAGACAGCAAGGAAAAAAAGGAAGATGAGGTCCCGCAGGAAAAAGGGGAGTCCAAGTCCACATCGGAGTGGGAGAAAAAATGGAATAAATCGGAAGACAAGAATAAGGATCTGCGTGCGAAAATAGGGGAGTGGGAGAAAAAGTACTCTCAGTTAAAGCAGCAATCTAAGGAAGAGAAACAATCGGCATTGAGCGAGAAGTTTAAACTGCAACAGGAACTTGGTACAGAACGGGCGCAACACAGGGAAACCGTGGAGAATAACAAGAAGACTGCCGATGAAAACGAAACGCTGAAAGAGGAAGTGGCAAAGTTGAAGGGGGAGATTTCTCACTTGAACGCGATGTTGCTTCATCAACAGCAAGAAGTGGCCGCAACAGCAGCTAAGGTAGATGAAAAACAACCAGCTATAACGGATCAAAAGGAAGTCGTCTTGGTGGGTGATCCAAAGAATAAATTAACAGAAAATTCAGCAAAACATACCATTCGTGTATTAGAACTGAAGGATGTTCCAGAAGCACTTGAATCGGATTGGCTTGAAAAGTGTGATGAGGTTTGGATGATGACGTATTTAGTGCCGCCACAGGTGAGACGGAAAATAAAACGAACGGTGCAGAAAAGTATAAAAGAATTTAGCGATTTCCCGACAATGAAACGTTATATAGAGAAAGGTTGAGAGAGATGAATAAGGTTTGGGAGAATGACTTAGTTGGTGTGCTGGCAGATGTGGATCAAAGTGAGCTACTTTACAGGGACTCCATTTTAATAAATAAGCAGGACAGTCTCCAGTTTTTTGTCCGAATCATTTCACAGCCTGCCGAAAGCTTTCCGAATGTCAAAGCGGTAACAGGATTCTATTCGGATTTGGAGAAATGGGGATTTGAAGATGATTATTTGCAGCCGGAATTTATTCGGAAAGAAAAATTACGCGAATGGTTGGATGATCGGCTGTTAATTTTCAAGGTGGAAAAACGCATTCGTTACAATCATGAAGAAGTGTATAACATGTTCGGTGTGAGGGTGATGCCAAAGCTGCCAAGTTATGAAAAAGATTTGAAGCTGATTCCTGTTCCTATTTTCAGCAAAAAAGTAAATGGGATGGAGCAGGTTGAATTCATTTCAAGGCTTGTAGAGAAGAAATTTGTCGGCCGCATTGCAGAAGTGTCGCATGAGACGAATGATACCCCTCCGATTGTGCTTTGGAAGGAAGAAACGGAAGAGGATGAACAATTTACCGTGTACGGCGTGTTTGAAAAACATCAATATGCGCATGGTGGTTTCAACTTTGAATTGCGGGATGAGTTGAAAGGGTTGGACTTGGAGGAAGAGTGGCTTGATGAGTGCTACCTCACGGATGAAAGTCCAAATGTTGCATTTTTGCCAATTGGGTTTTATCAAGAGTTATTGAATCGTTTAGAAGAACAAGAGGTGGTACAGGTATCTAGCGAGTTTGCTAGAGAAAATTACCCGCAAGAGACGGGGAGCGGGTCAGCTTCCTTAGAGCAGCAAGCCTCACCGGACATTCAAAGCAGCAGGCAAGAAGTTGCCGTTACGGTGATGGAAAAGCCGACAAGCGAAAATAATGTATTGGCAACAAAGGAAAACGAAAAGGAACAGGAGTTTTTGGAGCTTCTATACAGTCATACGCAGGATGCCGGACTCATCTATCGAAAAGAAAACTTGATTAATTTTCATACTTCCATGAAGTCATCCTCACTTGTGATCTTGTCAGGGATGAGCGGAACGGGGAAAACGAAGCTGGTGGAGTTGTACAGTCAGTCACTCGGGTTAAAAGGAGAGCAGCTTACAGTCATTCCGGTAAGTCCGTCCTGGACGTCGGATTCTGATCTAATCGGTTATGCGGACACGCTGAATATGGTGTACCGTCCTGGGGATTCCGGGCTGATTAATGCCCTTCGAAAAGCGGAAGATGATAAGGATAAGCTTTATATTATCTGCTTTGATGAGATGAATCTGGCAAGGGTGGAGCATTATTTTTCTCAGTTTTTATCGATTTTGGAAATGGATCATGGGAAGCGTGTGTTGAGACTGTATAACGATGATTTAGAGAGCAGGTTGTATAATTCCGCTCAATATCCGCCGACCATTGTAATCCGCGAGAACGTCTTGTTTGTCGGAACCGTCAATATGGATGAGTCGACTTATCACTTTTCCGATAAGGTGTTGGACCGGGCAAATGTGTTGTCTCTTGATGTGATGCCATTCACGGAGATGAAACAGCTTCCAGAGAAGAAAAAAGGAATGGTCGCGCGGGCCGATGAAGTCGATTATGACACGTTTGAATCTTTTCAATATAAAAATAGAAGTTTATGCCTTCAAGATGATGAACTTGCATTGTTATGGGAGATTCATCAAATGATGCAGAATGTGAACAAGCAGGTGGGGGTAGGTCCGCGGATTGTGAAGCAGATTAATCAGTATTTGGGCAATCTTCCGGTGCAGGACTATATTTTACGGGAGGATGCCTTTGATCTCCAAGTTGTCCAGCGTGTTCTGACGAAGGTGAGAGGGTCTGAAGATCAGCTAAGGGATTTGCTTGGCCGCTATAACCGGGAAAAGGATACCGTGGAAGGTAGTTCGATTATTCGGTTATTTGACCGCTATACAAGTGTTTCGATTTTCAAGGAAAGCAGAAATGTCATCAAACAAAAAGCGAAAGAGCTGAAATATAATGGATACACCATGTAGCACGCAGCCTTTTTCGGTTATTTTTACACATGTTTTTCAAAATGGATCTCGGGAGGATACCGAGGTTCAAAGCTTTGTCGAGCATCTCTCAGATTGGGATGAAAGCGTACATGTCTACACGGCGATTCGGGAGAATGTGAACCTTGAGCTGCGGTTTCGATGTGAGGATCAGGGTGCAAGATGTTATATGGACGGATTTGATGGGCTAGGGGATAACAGATTGTTGGTTGATCAGGAGTCAGAGGAGAATTATCTTGGTTGCAATGGCCATGTAACACTCTTCAGGCATTCTACTTCTGATAATTATTATCCCTATATTCCCGGTCTGTACAGCTTGAGGGTGGAAACGTCAGATGGGAGGACGTTTTATACGCTCGTAAAGGTTATTTCGAACAGACTTTTTGACGATCAGCTTGCAACGATGCGCTCTGATGTAGAAGGAAAACTAAAGGGTGTTGCCCTCGACGTCATCCGCAAACAGCATAGCCCGAAGAGTTTAGCGGCCTTGCGGATTGATCCGGTATTGTTTCGTCAGTACCAGGTGCTGCAGCATTATTTTGCGGATATATACGCCATTGTTTCTGATCTAGCCAAAAAGGTGCGGTCGTCGGTCGCGAAGGAATACCAGATGCAACCAGCTGAAATGCCGGCGCATGTAGATGTTGTGTCCATTCAGCATCGACTGAAACGGCCAGACACGATGAATCTGGTGAAATCGGTGCATAAACGCATTAATTATGACCTGCCGGAAAATCAGATGTTGAAGGCGATTTTGGAAAAATGGAACAGGTTGTTGCATGAGTTTGTGGCTTGTATGGACACGACCATTAAAGGGTTATCGAGTCGTAAGGATTATTCCTTCTCCATTTCTCTTCCATTAGAGAGGAAACGGCGCCTTGTGGAGGAGTTAAAGGAGTATCGTGGAAAAGCGATGCGCATGAGTGGCGCGTTAAGTCTGGTTAAATCCAGCCATTGGTATCGGGAGGTGTCTTATAAAAAGGCACTTGCGGTTCCGACGGTCATGTTTGTGGATGTAAGGTACCGAAAGCTTTATCAAATCGACCAGGCTCTTCAAGGGGATGAGATTCCCGTTCACACAGGGCTTGGACAGCAGTGGAAACGAACCGATCAGTTATATGAGATTTGGGGTTGGCTGCAGGTGGTGGATGTGTTTGGCGAGATGGGCAGTGGTGAGGACGGGCAACGTGGCAGCTTCGAGATAACTAGTAAGCCTGTTGCAAAGGATAATATGATTCAGTATAGGTTTGGCGATATCTCACTGCATATTACCTATGACGGAACCATCCCAAGCCATCCAGAAGCAACGGATAAATGGACGGTACCTGTGTATACGACTGGTACAAATAATAACCCGGATGTACGGATGGATCTGTTCTTGCGGGAGATCTATATTGGCACCATTATGATTGACATGAAGTATCGCAAGCGTCATGCGCTGACAGATTCAATGAGGCAGCTGACAAGCTATGCCGATAATGTCAGGTCTCCGTATATCTATGGGAAAAAGCGATGGCAGAAGTATCGTCCGGTGCACCAGGTGCTTGTGTTATATCCGGAAAAGCATGGTGGAATTGAAGTGGAGGAGCTGGACGGGAAAAGTATTAGTCTTGTCCCATTGACGCCTGCAGAAGATCAGACTGTTTTCCAAGAGACATTACGGTGGCTTGTGGCGGAAATGCTGTTGGAGGCAGAGGAAGAAGGGATACAGTAGAGTAGAACAACAGGTATATTGGCAAAGCTCCCGTTTTGGGGGAGCTTTGTTTTTTGTTTTGGAGGGCTAAAATGGATATATTGCATTTACAATGGATATATGACTTTTATGATGGATATATTGTTTTTACAATGGATATATCCCCGCTTACAATGGATAAGTCCAATCAGCTTGTTACAAATCGAACTTACCCTACTACCGTATCGCCGGCACTTTAATTTTCACGGTAAATTCCTCGTTTTTACACACAAAATCCAAGAAACCTTGGTGATCCTCGACGATATCCTTGATTATTTTCGTACCTAACCCTTCGTGATCCACGCCCTTAGTTGTATGTCCATAAGTAGCGAACAAGGAGTCCAACACGTCAACCGGTACAGGCAAGGTGTTATTTTTGCAGATTAGCATATACAGGCCGCTGCGTTTATAAAACTGTAAGGTCAATATTGCCTGCTCCCCGCACTCACGCTGCCATTCTTCGCATGCATCTAAACTATTGCTTAACATATTTCCAAGTAGAGCAACGATCTTCTGGTCGCCAATAGGCAATGTAGACAAAGGCAAGTCTAAATCATATACCATACTAATTCCTGAAGCTTTTCCACGCCGATACATTTGATGAAGAACGCCAGCGACTACTCCGCGCTCTCCTCTAATGGAATAGTTTGTTTCTTCATAGTTTTCCACTAGATCATCGAGATACAATTTAGCCTCTTCTGCCTTACGGTTCTCAAGCATAAAGTGGACGGCAGATACGTGCTTGAGGAAATCATGGCGCTCGCTGCGGACGATCCGGAACGTTTCATTGATATGAGCTCGTTGCTCTTCGTGTTGAGCAAGGTCCCGGTGCAATCTAGTAAAATAGTGACCAATCGATATCCGGACGTATTCGCATGCAATTAATGCGATTAGTGGTCCTACCGCCAACCATGCAGGAAGGTTCACCCCTAAAGCAACCGCCACCACGATAACTTGCACACACCAAAGCCCGCTGTTGGCTTTCCAATCTAAACCTTCCATCTCAACTGCTATTTTTCTATGAAAATAAAATGAAAGAGCTGCGGCAACCACTAAACTAACATAAAACGCAATCCACTCTTCTAAAAGAGCATGCATATGTAAAAATAAGAGCGCCCCCAGCGCCACCCAGTAAATAAAGGAAGTCTTCAACACTAATCCATCCTCTTTTTAGAAATAGTTCTCTTGCAGAAAGTCCACTTTATCTTTTGTGATCATTGCCTGTTCCTCCATGCCTTCAAACGTTACGATGTATGAGTTCTTCGCATAGAGGGAGAAGTTTTTCACGTGATGAATGTTAATGATGAAAGAACGGTGGGAGCGGAGAAAGTCTCGCTCGCGCAGTTCTCCTTCTAGTTCATTTAATGTTTGGTAGGTTTTGATAGGGCCGCCTTTTGTGTAGATGGTGGTGGAGCGGCCAGATCTTTCAATAAAAACAATGTCCTTTTTTTGAACGATGTGGATGTCGTTTTTTTGTTTAAGATAGAGTCTGCCGGCGATCTCGGCAGACTTGGATTTTTCCAATAATCTTTCTATGCTTTTCACCAGACGGTCTTTTGGATAGGGCTTCATGATGTAGTCGTGCACGTTCAATTCGAAGGCGTGGACGGCATAACCACTGCTGCCAGTGACAAATATAACTGCGATATTCAATGCGTGTGAGTGGATGATGTCTGCTAGTTCATAGCCGGAAAGGTTTGGCATTTCAATATCTGCAATCAAAAGGTCCACGGCTTCTTTTTTTATATAATCATAGGCTTCTTCGGCAGATTGAGTAGAGAAGACGATCTCCACATTCGGAACGGCTGCCACAATTCCATTTAGTTTGTCCAAATCTATGTATCTGTCATCTACAAGACCAACTCGCATTGTTTTACCCTCACCTTGATGATATTAGTACATCCCATTTTCATGATAATTATCTTTATTTTACCATCAAAAATGTAGAAATGGTTATTTTCGCGACATCAAACGGAATATTCACGACATATCTAGAGATTCATAACAAAATAGTTTGTATGATGAAAACAAGAAATCAAACAGAAGAGGTGAAAGAAACATGATTGAAATTAATCAAGTAACAAAGAAATTTCAAGATAAAAAGGCGTATGTGACGGCGCTTAAGCATGTAACATTTACGGTGAATAAAGGGCAGGTAGTCGGTTTGCTAGGGGAGAACGGTGCGGGAAAGACGACTTTATTAAGATCTATTGCAACGTTATTAACTCCGACAGAAGGGTCCATCAGTGTGGCGGGTTTTGATACCGTAAAAAATTCAGACTCTATTAAAAGAAAAATCGGAGTACTGTTCGGGGGGGAAACGGGCTTGTATGACCGACTGACTGCTCGTGAGAACCTGGAGTACTTTGCGGCCTTATACGGAATGAGCAAGCATGAGACAAAGGTGCGGATTGAGGATTTGGCGAAAATGTTCGGGATGAAAGATTACTTGAATCGGAAGGTCGGCGGCTTTTCGAAAGGAATGCGTCAAAAGGTGGCAATAGCCCGCACGTTGATTCACAATCCGGATATCATTTTGTTCGATGAGCCAACAACGGGTTTGGATATAACGTCTTCTAATGTATTCCGCCAGCTTGTCCATCAGTTGAAGCATGATGGAAAAACAATCATTTTCTCTAGCCACATCATGGAAGAAGTGAGCTTGCTGTGCGATACGGTGGCAATGATGCATAAAGGAGAACTTGTCCACCATGGCTCTTTGGAAGCCTTATATAAATCAGAAGGTTCTCGTGACCTTAACTATATTTTCATGAGTAAACTTGTAAGGGGGAACGAAGACTATGCTTCGTAAAATATACTTTAAAGAAATGAAAGATTCATTCCGAGATAGAAGGACACTATTATTGACCGTTTTATTGCCGATTGTGATGATGACAGGACTTGTATTATTTTACGAAAGCATGTTGTCAGATGGGGAAGGGGAAACTTATACCCTAGCTGTGAATGAAGAGTTTGGTGCAGAGGAAGAAGCTTTGTTTGCTGGAGTGGAAAATATTGAATTTTTAAAAGCGGAAGATCCAGAAGCGTTGTTGGAAGAAGGAGAAGCGCAGGCTGTATTGATTATAGAAAACGGATTTTTTGGAAAAGTTGAAAATGGCGAAGCGACTGTTGTGACACTTATAGGTAATTCTTTTAGTCAAAGCTCTTCCATGCTAATGGGGGAGGTCACTAGTGTTCTTGGAGCCTATGAAAAATTGGTGATTGCAGATCGACTAGAAGCAGAAGGTACGCCTCAGGAGCTTGTTCAACCATTTACGATTGAGCAGAAGGAACTGACAGAGGAGACAGCAGGTGTAAACATGGTTGCCATGCTTGTACCGTTAATTTTAGCTTTAGCGATTGGAATTGGAGCAGGCCCTTCAGCCTCTGATTTGTTTGCGGGAGAAAAAGAGAAGAAAACGATGGAAGCGTTATTGATGACACCAGTAAACCGAATGACTTTGTTACTTGCTAAATGGTTAACTATTTCAACGATTGGTGCACTGACTGGTATTGTCACGTTGATTGTAGTTGCGCTGGAAATCACCTTCTTAACGGAAAATATGAAAAATGCCATTTCGTTTGGTGAAAATGTTTACTTAGTGGTCGGATTTGCAATCTTCGTATCGGTTGTCTATGCCATGTTCATTGCTACGTTGCAAATGATCACAAGCATCATGGGTAAAACAGTAAAAGAATCACAAAGCTATAGCACCCCAATTATGATGATCGCCGTGTTCCCAATCATGATTATCTCTGGTATTGGAATCAATGAACTATCATTTGAACACTTTGCGATACCAATCATGAACATCTTCACCGTACTAAAAGAACTAAGCTTCGGCATCATCAACTACGAACACCTCGCCATCATGATCGGCAGCAACCTAACCTGCATCATCGTCGCATTTGTGATCGCTAGGATTATGTTCTTGAAGGACAAATGGGTGATGAACTGAAAAAGGGGTCTGACCCGCTGTGCGTTAATGCGTTAAAGAGGGGCCAGACCCCTCTTTATTTTTGCTTATTTTAATTATGTCAACAATACATTTGCCAAATGGGTCTTTAGTAACAATGGATTGTTTGGTGAAACCGCTTTATCATAAAGTTAAGCAAGAATTATATGATAAGGGGGCAGGATAATGAGCTCTGAGACAAAATCATCTTCTAACTTCAAAGTGAAAATACAGCGTTTTGGAAGTCATCTTAGTGGAATGATCATGCCTAATATTGGGGCGTTCATCGCATGGGGACTTATCACGGCATTATTTATACCTACTGGCTGGTGGCCAAATGAGGAATTAGCGACACTTGTCGGTCCAATGATTACGTTCTTATTGCCGATTTTGATCGGTTTTACTGGGGGGCGCCTAGTTTATGACCTTCGCGGTGGGGTTGTTGGTGCAACTGCGACCATGGGGGTTATCGTCGGAGCGGATATTCCGATGTTCCTTGGTGCGATGGTAATGGGACCGCTTGGTGGATATGCCATCAAGAAGTTTGACCAGGCAATTGATGGAAAGGTAAGACAAGGATTTGAAATGCTTGTAAACAACTTTTCTGCCGGGATTATTGCCGGGATCCTTACGATCATTGGTTTCAAAGGAATCGGTCCGATTGTCTTAACATTGAATAAGACGCTTGCGGCCGGGGTGGAAACACTAGTACAAGCGAACCTGCTTCCACTTGCAAGTATTATCATCGAGCCTGCGAAGGTACTATTCTTGAACAATGCGATCAACCATGGAATCTTAGGGCCGATTGGAATTGAGCAGGCCGCACGTGAAGGTATGTCAATCTTATTCCTTCTTGAAGCGAACCCTGGACCGGGTCTTGGAATCTTGTTGGCATTTGTTTTCTTTGGAAAAGGAATGGCTAAACAATCTGCATCTGGTGCAACCGTTATCCATTTCTTTGGTGGAATTCATGAAATTTACTTTCCATATATCCTGATGAAGCCTGCACTTATCTTGGCAGCAATCGGTGGGGGAGTAGCTGGTGTGTTCACACTTCTACTGTTTAACGGAGGGTTGGTTGCCGCACCATCACCCGGTAGTATTTTTGCAATCGTAGCAATGGCGCCAAGAGGTGGGTTCCTTGCAGTCATGGCTGGTGTCCTTGTAGCTACTACGGTTTCCTTCTTGATTGCATCTGTCATCTTAAAAGGTTCTAAATCGACAGATGACGATTTGACAAAAGCAACAGAAAAGACGTCTGCACTAAAAGGGAAAGAAAGCAGAGCGAGTGCTCTTGTAGCTAAAGAAGAGGAAGCTCCTGTGGAAGAAAAAGAAGTAAACAAAATCATCTTTGCATGTGATGCAGGAATGGGTTCAAGTGCAATGGGTGCATCCATCATGAAAAATAAAGTGAAAAAAGCTGGACTGTCGATTGATGTGACTAACTCCTCTATCAGTAATATTCCAATGGATGCAGACATCGTCATCACACACAAAGATTTAACAGACCGAGCAAAAGCAAAGCATCCAAATGCGACTCATATTTCTGTGGAAAATTTCCTGAACAGTCCTAAATATGATGAGCTAATTGAAAACCTAAAATAATAAAATAATCATAAAAAAGAAGGAAAAGAGCAATGACTCTCTCCTTCTTTTTTTATAGGGTTGGAATGTTAAATGGATGTCATTATTAACTTTTGTCAACAACGAACCTGACGAATTCTTATTTTCCTTTTATTGAATCAATAAAAAAGGTGATTTATGATGAAGCTATAAACATAGTATTTAAATTTTGTCATCATCCATGGGTATTGGAGTGAGCGCTATGTATATTACCGCAAGAGAGCGGCAAATCCTGGAGATTCTATTATCAACAGATAAAGAACTGACAGTCGGTGATCTTTCGAACGAAATAAATGTTAGTACCCGAACTATCCACCGTGATTTAAAGGAAGTCGAGGGAACCTTGGCTCAGTATCAACTTTCTTTAATAAAAAAATCAGGTGTGGGTATCCAGATAATCGGGGAACAAGAAAATATAGAACATTTAAAGCTCTTTCTTTTCAATGTAGATCATAATCAATACACCGCTGAAGAAAGGCAGACAATCATTTTATGTGCACTATTGGAATCGGTCGAACCGGTCAAGTTGATTGCGCTCGCTAATGATTTGAATGTCACCATCGCGACAGTAAGCAATGACCTCAATAAAGTGGAGGAGCGGCTAGAACAATTTAGCAATCTATCACTTATCCGAAAAAGAGGATATGGTGTACAGATTGAAGGCGACGAGAATGCCAAGCGTAAGGCGATGAGTAAGGTAATCACTGATAATGTGGATGAATATGAACTGCTGAGCCTTATAAAAGAGAGCATCCAAAAGAAGAGTAAGCAGTCTTCAAATCCAATATCGGAAAGATTGCTTGGTCTAGTGGAGAAAAAGAATCTGCATATTGTAGAGCGGACAGTGGATGAAATGAACAAAGAGCTTCTCTATTCCATTGCAGACAGTGCTTATATGGGGTTGGTTGTCCATCTGGCATTGGCGATGGAGCGAATCATGCGAGGGGAGAATATTACAATCGATCAGAGCTACCTTTCCGAACTGGAAGGGACGCCTGAATACATGATTGCTAAAAAAATCATTGAGAAGCTTGAAAAGGTGTACCAAACAGAGATTCCAGTCGCTGAAATTGGCTACATCACCATGCACTTAAGAGGAGCAAAGTTAAGGCAGGACAAGGAATATTTTGCAGTAGAAGCGGGAATGCAGGATGCGTTAAAAGCAAAGCACCTCATCCGTTATGTAGAAAGAAGAATCCATCAGAATCTATCAGATAATCCTTCTTTATTGCAGGGGCTGGTTGCCCACCTTGGTCCAGCGTTATTCCGCATCAAGCAAAACATGGGGATAACGAACCCGCTTTTAGACCGGATCAAAACGGAATATGCAGAATTATTTTCCATTATAAAAGAAGGCGTCGAGGTGACATTTCCTGATCTCTCGATTCCAGAAGAAGAGGTCGGTTTTCTGGTCATGCACTTTGGGTCTGTCTTATTAAACATCCACCAAAAAAGACCGTTGGAGGCACTTGTCGTTTGTTCGACAGGCATTGGAACCTCGAAAATGCTGGCAACAAGGCTTCAAAAAGAAATTCCAGAGATAAAGGTTTGCCAGAATGTATCTCTATTTGAGTTGAATCAGTTAGATCACGAAAACTATGATTTGATTATCTCTACGATTCGACTACATGATTTGAATAGAGATTACTTTATAGTCAATCCAATATTAACAGAAGAAGAAATAGACAAAATCAAACAGTATATCTATAAACAGCATAAAAGCAAATTGATAGAGATAAAGGGAAATCTCGAACAAGAGGAAGCATTTTATTACCCCGAGCTTCCAAAAGAAGCGGTGGCAGATAATCTGGAAAAGGTCTCTCTCTATTCTAAAGCAGTTTCAACCTTATTGAAGGGCTTTATTTTTAAAAAGGGAGAAGGTCGCGAATCCATTCGGGCTGCGTTGCAGACTCTTTGCATGGAATTGCAACATATGGAGCAGCTCTTAGATGAGGAACAAGTACTTCAAGACCTTTTGGAGAGGGAAAAGCTTGGCGGACTAGGGATACCGGGCACAAAACTTGCATTGTTCCACGCCAAAAGTGATGCCCTTTTAAATCCATCCTTTTCTATCTACAAATTAGCTCATTCTTATCCGACCACAGGCATGGATCAGCAGCCGATGGAAGTGGAATCAGTCCTCCTTCTTCTCGCGCCATCTGAGGTGAAAAAAGAGGTTTTGGAAGTACTGAGTCATATTAGTGCATCCATTATAGAAGATGAGCGAAGTATTGCACGATTTGAATCATTGGACGGGGTTGCGATCGGGAATCATCTCGCCGCCACATTGAACCGCTACTTTAACGAAAAATTAACTGAATTAAGGAGTGTTTGAATCATGACTTTACCAATCTTGTCAAAAGAAAACATCTTATTGAACACAACTGTTGGAACAAAAGAGGAAGCAATCAGGAAGACAGGACAATTATTGGTGGACCGTGGGTATGTGGAAGAAACATATATTGAAAAAATGTTGGAACGTGAGCAATTGACATCCACTTACATGGGTAACTTGGTTGCGATTCCACACGGTACAGAGGATGCAAAAAAAGCAGTAAAAGAGTCCGGAATCGCTATTTTACAAGTTCCAGCCGGTGTGGAATTTGGTGCAGGCAATGAAGTGAAATTATTGATCGGTATTGCAGGGAAAGGCGATGAACACTTGGAAATTCTTTCACAAATTGCGATTGTTTGCTCGGAAGAAGAGAATGTTCAACAGATTGTGAAGGCAACATCTGCTGAAGAAATCCTTGAGCTATTCGAAGGGGTTCAATAAAATGAAGGCATTACATTATGGTGCTGGTAATATCGGTAGAGGTTTTATTGGAGCATTACTTTACCAGGCCGGCTATGCCACCACTTTCGTAGATGTAAACAGTGAAATAGTGGATTTGCTAAATGAAAAGAAAGAGTATCGAGTGGTACTGGCGGATAAAACGCAGGATGAGCTGGTTATACGTAATGTATCTGCCATCAATAGTATGGAAAAACCGGAGGAGTTGGAAGCGGCAATTGTGGAAGCGGATATTATTACTACTGCGGTTGGTCCGTCGATCCTTCCAATCATCGCTAAGTCACTTGCGAGTGGATTGCGAAAGCGTGTGGAAATCAACAAAGCGCATTTGAATATCATAGCATGTGAAAATCTTATTGGAGGAAGTTCCTTGTTGAAACAGCATGTATACGAAGGTCTTACCCCTGAAGAAGTCGTGGTATTCGATGAGCTGTTCGCTTTTCCGGATGCTGCAGTAGACCGGATTGTACCAAATCAAACAAACGCTGATAAGTTGATGGTCACAGTGGAGCCATATTATGAGTGGGTAGTGGATGAATCTGCACTTGTTGGAGAAACTCCGGCCGTTGAAGGAATCACCTTTGTCCGTGATTTGACACCATATATTGAACGTAAGTTGTTCACGGTCAATACAGGACATGCCACAGTTGCCTATTTGGGTTATAAGAAGGGCTGCAAAACGATAGATGAAGCACTGACAAATGAAGAAGTTCGTAAGGTGGCGAAGTCCGCTTTGAAGGAAACAGGAATGGTCCTAGTCGGGAAATATGGCTTTGATAAAAAGGAACATGAGGCATATATTGTCAAGATTCTTTCCCGATTTGAAAACTCCTATATCACGGATGATGTCACAAGGGTAGGACGCGCTCCGCTCAGAAAGCTCGGCGGGAACGACCGCTTAGTAGCACCGGCCAAACAATACCTTGAGCTATTCGGTCATCCACCAGCAAATCTTATAAAGGCAATCGCAGCTGCCATTACTTATGATGGGGCAGAAGATGAAGAAGCCCAGACAATTCAACAAATAATCCGTAGTAATGGATTGCAAAAGGCCATCACGGAAATAACTGGACTTGAAACCGACAACCCCATTACGATGCAGATTATGAAGGAAGTAGGGGTCTGACCCTCTATTCGGTGGCAAAGCTCCCTTTTGTGGGAGCTTTGTTTTTTTTTGTTAACGGCGGGAAGGCTAAAATGGATATATTGGATTTACAATGGATATATAACTTTTACGATGGATATATCGTTTTTACAATGGATATGTCCCCACTTACAATGGATATATCATTTTTACAATGGATAAGACCATTTGTTGGTGGTTTCCGTTAGATTGCCGCCTACCAATTCTCCAAAAACACCATCTTCCATGCAGGATTAACCCTTTGTTTATATAATACTATCAATATAGGTGAAATAAAGGAGGATGAAAGCATGGCAGTTAACACATTAATGACATGGACATTCTTGTCAGAAACAGCTGTAACCCGAGACATTGAGGATATTTTAATTGAAGGGGAAAGGGCGGAAATTGCGTATAAAACTATCCGGGATATAGCGGTTGTCACAAATAAGCGGATTATAATTGCGGATCGTCAAGGCCTCACTGGGAAAAAAGTTGAGATGTACACGATTCCTTTTAAATCCATTGTGATGTACTCTTCGGAAAACGGTGGGATGCTCGATACCAATGCGGGATTAGAGCTATGGACAAAGGCGGGTACGTTCAAACTGAATATTAACAAAAAAGTGGATATCCGCAAGCTAGACCGTTTAATTGCTGAGCAAATCCTATAATACCTTCGCACCTTTAATCACATAGAACATGCACCTCCCCACACTCTCTCTGCATAAGCTATTAGGCAGAAGTCTAGTTAGGGGAGGTTTTTTTTATGTATTCCAATCAACACTTTGGGCAAAATCATCATGCATATCGGCAAACACCGGCTGATGAGCGTTTGATTTATGTCTACCCTCGTCCAAGGCCATTTTATCCTTATTATTATCCATACTATCCGGCGCCATATTTTTATCCTTACTACTATCCTCGTCCACGCCCGTACCCGTATTACAGAACGGACGATAATGAAAATGAAATGCGTGCAAGTTGGCGGGAATGGGAGGACCTTGGATCGCCGTTACTTGGAATGAAAGGGGCACCTGCAGTATCTTCTTGGTCTGCTAATCGTCTAGACACGTTTGTTCGCGGAGAAGACAATCGATTATGGCAAAAGTTCTGGAACGGAAGACGCTGGAGTCGCTGGAATGACCTTGGTGCACCACGAGGTGGCTTGAGAAGTTCTCCGGCAGCCGTATCATGGGGACAAAATCGTATTGATACGTTCGCGCGCGGTGCCAATGAAACGATGTGGCACAAGTGGTGGGATGGGCAGCGTTGGAGTCAGTGGGAGGATTTAGGTTCCCCACGAGGAGGCTTTAAAGGAACGCCATCTGTAGCTTCTTGGTCAGCCAATCGTTTGGATTGTTTTGTACAAGGCATGGACAATAACATGTGGCACAAGTGGTGGGACGGATCTAGCTGGAGTCAGTGGGAAAACCTTGGTTCCCCACGAGGCGGCTTGACCGGTTCCCCGGGTGCAGTCTCATGGGGGCCAAACCGGATCGATTGCTTTGTCAGAGGATTGAATGAGCGCATGTGGCACAAATGGTGGGACGGAAGAAGTTGGAGCCGCTGGGAGAACCTTGGCACCCCACGAGGCGGATTTGAAGGTGCACCTGCTGCTGCTTCATGGGCACCAAATCGGATCGATGTTTTTGTAAAAGGTGATGACAACCGCATGTGGCAGAAATATTGGAACGGCCAACGTTGGAGTGAGTGGGGCAATCTTGGTGCACCTCGTGGCAGTGTGCAATCCCATCCAGCAGCAGTCTCATGGGGAAGAGGCAGAATCGACACCTTTGTAAGAGGCAACAACAAGAAAATGTGGCACAAGTGGTATGCTTAATTAACAGAAAATTATTGAAACTAGTTAAATATAAGGATAAACTGGTAATACCACGCATAAATTTGGTATTACCAGTTTTATTTTATGCGAATAAAAGGAGGGCCTTAACCATCATGAGGGCAAGCGATAAAATCGAAAAGCTATTTATTCAAAAAATCCTCAAGGGAGAATTTGCGCCAGGCACTCAAATTCCGTCGGAACGTGAACTTGCAACAGCATTTAAAGTTGGCCGGCCTGTTATCCGTGAGGTGTTGCAACGTCTTGAACGGGATGGGTGGCTCACCATTCGCCATAATCAACGTGCTACAGTGAATGACTATTGGAAAGAGGGCAATCTTATGACAATCGCCCACATTCTAAATGAAGAGGACAGTATTCCGAACGAATTTATCATCCACCTCCTCGAGCTAAGAAAAAACCTTTCACCTTCCTATGTAAAAGGAGCGGTCCTACATAAACCGATGGCGGTCATATCTTTGTTAAAAGAAAGCGAAAACGTTGCCGACAACCCTGTTTCTTTTGCCGAATATGACTGGCATCTTCAACGGGGACTTGCGGCGGCTGCACCGAATCCTATCTATTTGCTCATTCTTAATAGTTTTGGAGATCTTTATCTTAAACTTGCAACCTATTATTTCACAGAAGCCTCCTACCAGAATGCCTCGAAGAGCTACTATATGAAGCTGATGGAAGCTGTATTAGAAAAAGATGGTGACAAAGCGGAAAAGCTTGTGCACAGCATGATGGAACAAAGCATCAAGATGTGGCAAGAGCAAACCGCTATAAAATAAACTGAACAAGGGGGAAAAGAAATGAAGGGGTATTACAGGGAGTTCTTTTTGTTTCCGGACATCACTATTTTACTAGTGCTGATTGTGGGAAGTATCGGGTGGCAGGTCTGGAGTGGGTTAACGTGGGGAGCGTTTATCGTGTTTGCATTCGGAATGCTGACATTTATGTTCAGCGAGTATCTTACACACCGGTTTGTGTTTCACCTCAAGCCCCCCAAAAATCCATTCTTATTAAAAATGTTAAAACGTCTTCATTATGACCACCATACGGATCCAAATGATTTGCATTTACTATTTTTACCGCTCTGGTATAGCCTGCCGAATCTGTCGGTGCTCGCTATTATTTTCTATTTGATTGCTGGCAGCTGGGGGTTAACGCTTGGATTTGCAAGCGGGTTGATGATGATGCTCTTTCTCTATGAGTGGAAGCACTACGTTGCGCACCGACCAATCAAGCCTCGTACGAAATTTGGGAAATGGGTGAAAAAGACGCATATTCTTCATCACTTTAAAAACGAAAACTTTTGGTATGGGGTATCGACGCCATTTGTGGATGTACTGTTTGGCACGCTGAAAAATGAAAAAGACGTGGAAACAAGTAAGACTGCCAAGGACTTAGAGAAGCGAGTGTGAGGGGGATACCCATCTCTTTACTATAGTAAAGTCCGGAAATGGAAGCATCTTTAACTATTCTGTCGCAATCCTTCCTATGAGAAAGGTAATTGCGTCTTGGAAGAATATATTGCGAAATATACTGGAATATCATTCCTCCTCCCTTTTTCCAATCTGCTAGTATTATGGTTTAATTAATAGGCATTGTAGGGAATAGAATAAAAAAATGTGAAAAAGGGATGTTGATGCTTATGGACAGGTCAGTTTTTAAAATTTCAGTGGGAATCGCAGCGTTATTTGTATTAATAGGCGTATTAATTCCAGAGCAACTTGGAAATGCGATGGGAGTTGCGCAAGCTTTTGTTTTGGAAACGTTTGGTTGGTTCTATCAATTAGTTGCCACGTTCTTCCTCTTATTTGCCGCATTCATGATCTTCAGTAAATATGGAAAAATTAAACTCGGAAAAAAAGATGATAAGCCTGAATACAATCGCCCCACGTGGTTTGCGATGCTTTTTTCTGCCGGGATGGGGATAGGGCTGCTTTTCTATGGCGTATCAGAGCCGATTTCTCATTTCTCTGCACCGCCACTTGGTGAAGGAAGCACGGAACAGTCAGCCATTTTAGGGATGAGATACACGTGGTTGCATTGGGGGCTTCATGCATGGGCTATCTATGCAATAGTAGCGCTGGCACTTGCCTATCAAAAATTCAAAAATAATGCACCAGGTTTAATGAGTGCCACACTTCGCCCTGTACTTGGTGAAAAGGTGAAAGGCCCTATCGGAAAAACGGTTGATGTTGTTGCAGTATTTGCTACATTGTTCGGTGTAGCGGCATCATTGGGACTAGGTTCGCAACAAATCAATGCCGGACTGGAGTATTTAGTCGGCATTCCCAATAATTTTACAGTACAGTTCATTATCATGGCTGTGATCACCGTACTTTTCATCGTTTCAGCAACTACAGGAATTTCAAAGGGAATCAAATACTTAAGTAACATTAATATGTCACTTGCTGTTATTTTGTTCTTTGCGTTACTTATCCTTGGGCCTACGCTCTTCCTATTAAATATGTTTACTACTACTCTAGGAAGCTATGTGCAGAATGTTGCATTGATGGGATTGCGCCTGTCACCTTTTGATGCCACAGAAGCTGCATGGACACAGGGGTGGACCGTATTCTACTGGGCTTGGTGGATTTCTTGGACACCATTTGTCGGTATGTTCATTGCTCGTGTATCCAAGGGGAGAACAATTAGGGAATTTATTATCGCAGTACTACTTGTCCCAAGCCTGGTTTGTGCACTTTGGTTTACAGTCTTCGGGGGAACTGGGATACACTTAGAGTTTGTTCAAGGTCTAAATGTGTCAGAACAAAGTCTAGAGACCGCACTATTTTATGTATATGAGCAACTGCCGTTTGGAGCGTTTTTATCCGTACTGACGGTCGCTTTAATTACTACATTCTTCGTCACTTCTGCTGATTCGGCAACATTTGTCCTAGGAATGCAGACAACTGGTGGAAAATTAAACCCACCAAACAGGGTGAAGATCATCTGGGGAATCATTCTTGTCGCAGCAACGTTGGTGTTGATGGCGTCAGGTGGATTGGCTGGTTTACAAACCGCAATCATTGTCAGTGCCTTGCCTTTAACGTTTATCGTTTTAATTATGTGTTATGGATTGGTAAAAGAGCTAAATAAAGAGTGGAAGCTAGAACATGATAAAGAAAAAACAGTTAAAAAAGCAAGTTAATAGTTAGGTCTGCCTAGGATTTAGGCAGGCCTTTTGCTTATTTTAGTACGCGGTACAAACGTATAGCCTCCTCACTTACTATAATATTTTCAACTTCACACGAACCCCATACATAGTCCTATTTATTTATAATATTCTGAAAAAACCTTTATTTCCAATAGAAAAGAAAATTTGTCCAAAATATGAAAACGTTTTTATGGTAAATAGAAAGTTTTTTCTGTATAATTTAGGTGTGAAAGAAATAGGTGAGGGTATAGGATTTGTAAATGAGTCAATTAAGTACCGGAACCTTTATATAATAACTATTTCAGAGGCATTTTAAAAACGTCACAGCCTAAGATGGGGGCATGTAATAATGAGTAAGGTCGAAGTTGAACAAATTTGGGAGCGCTTTTATGGCCCGAATATGGGTTATGTGTATGACATGTATGAAAAGTACCAACAAGATCCGGAATCAGTAGACGGATCTATTCGTGCGCTTTTTGAGGAACTAGGTCCACCTCCTGGAATGGATTCCATTTCCATTTCTAATGCAAAAGAAGCAGAGGGTGGAAGCAATCCTCAAGCTGTACCGCAAATGGCGATTAAAAAAGTAATCTCCGCTAACAAGCTATTACGCAATATTCGTGAGCTTGGACATCTTGCGGCAAATATTAATCCCCTGCACAAGGAACCACAAGATGATGTTGGATTCCTTGACGTGGAGACATACGGATTAAGCAAACAAGACCTTGTACAAATTCCGGTTGACCTTGTATGGGAAGCTGCACCTGAGGCGATTTCTAATGCGTGGGAGGCGTACGAGCATCTTAAGCGCATTTATACAGCGACGATTGCGTACGAGTTCGGACATATTCATGATGAGGAAGAGCAAACGTGGCTAAACTCCTATATTGAAAATACAAGAATTGAGCGACCGTTCACTAAAGAACAGCGGATAGAATTACTGGAAAGATTGATTTCTGTTGATGGCTTCGAAAAGTTTTTACATAAAACATTCGTTGGCCAGAAGCGTTTCTCCATAGAAGGGTTGGATATGCTTGTTCCGATGTTTGACAAGCTGATTCAGTCTGGATGCGAGGATGGAACAAAGAATATTAGCATCGGGATGGCCCACCGCGGTCGTTTGAATGTACTTGCGCATGTTCTTGGCAAGCCATACGAGTTGATTTTCTCTGAATTCCACCACTCTCCGAACAAAGAACTGGTTCCTTCTGAAGGTTCTCGCGGCATTAACTTTGGTTGGTCAGGGGATGTAAAGTACCATATGGGTGCTGACCGTCAAGTAACGGGTGAAAAGGAACAAGTAGTGCGCATCAATCTTGCTCACAACCCGAGTCACTTGGAATTTGTGAACCCTGTCGTTCAAGGGGTGGCACGTGCTTCCCAGGAAGACCGTTCAGAAAAAGGGTATCCGAAACAGAACAAGCAGTCCTCCTTCAGTGTCCTTGTACATGGAGATGCAGCGTTCCCTGGTGAAGGGGTGGTTGCGGAAACGTTGAACCTGACAAAGCTAAAAGGTTACGCAACAGGTGGTACAATCCATATCATTGCAAACAACCTGCTTGGATTCACTACAAACTTCGGTGATTCCCGTTCAACTAAGTATGCAAGTGACCTTGCAAAAGGTTATGAGATCCCGGTTATCCATGTGAATGCGGACGATCCGGAAAGCTGTTTAGCTGTTATGGTGTTTGCTTATGAATACCGTAAGAAATTCAAAAAAGATATCGTGATTGATCTTATTGGGTACCGTCGTTTCGGTCACAACGAAATGGATGACGCCAATGTGACACAACCACTTTTATATGAAAAAATTAACAACCATCCCGTAATTGCCGAAAAGTATGGGAAAGAGCTTGTTAACAGAGGCATCCTTTCTGAAGAAGAATTTACTGGTAAGAAAACGGAATTTATGCAAAAGCTGCAAGGTATTTTCGATGAGCTACGTAAAGAGGACGAAGGCAATGTGAAAATTAAGCAGGTGCCAAAACCGATCAGTGATCAAGTTCCAGAGCTTGAAACGGCAGTCCAGGAGGACGTGTTGAAAACCATTAACAGCAACCTGGTGAAATTCCCGGAAACTTTCACTGTGTATCCTAAACTAGGCCGTATTTTGAAAAAGCGTGAAAGCCTACTTGCTAATGACAATAAAGTGGATTGGTCCATAGGGGAGACACTTGCCTTTGCATCGATTCTTGCTGATGGCACGCCGATTCGATTAACAGGTCAAGACAGTGAGCGTGGAACGTTCTCACATCGTCATCTTGTGTTACACGATAATAAAACGGGTGAGCGTTTCATTCCGTTGCATGAACTTCCGGAAGCAAAAGCTTCTCTTTCCCTTTATAACAGTCCTTTATCTGAGACGGCAGTTCTTGGTTTTGATTATGGATACAGCGTACAATCGCCAGAATCCCTTGTCATTTGGGAAGCTCAGTTTGGGGATTTCGTAAACGTTGCCCAAGTAATCATCGACCAGTTCATCGCATCCGGACGAGCGAAGTGGGGCCAGAAATCAAGTCTAGTCATGCTTCTGCCACACGGTTATGAAGGACAAGGACCGGAGCATTCCAGCGGTCGCGTAGAGCGATTCTTGAACTCTGCTGCGGAAAATAACTGGATTGTTGCGAACGTAACAAGTGCGGCGCAATACTTCCACCTTTTAAGAAGACAGGCAAAGCTGACGACAAAAGAGGATGCAAGACCGCTTATCGTTATGACACCGAAAAGCTTGCTGCGTAACTCGATGACTGTTTCTGATCTGTCGGAGTTGACAGAAGGCAGATTCAAACTGCTGGTTGAAGAAAAACGTACAGGTCAAAACAAGGATAAAGTAAAACGTCTTGCATTATGTACAGGTAAAGTTGCCATTGACCTTGCTTCCAAAGTGGATGAGATGAGTAGTGAGGAAGTGGATTCCTTACACATTGCCCGTGTCGAGCAACTATATCCTTTCCCGCATAAGGAAGTAGAAGAGCTTGCTGCACAATTCCCTAATCTAGAAGAAATCGTTTGGGTTCAGGAAGAGCCAAAGAACATGGGAGCATGGCCGGTTGTGAAAGCGAACCTTCATGAAATTGCAACAGACGGTATCTCTGTGGATTATATCGGGCGTCCGAAGCGCTCAAGTCCAGCAACAGGTGAGCCGCATATTCATAAACAAGAACAAGCATGGATCGTGGAAGATACAGTGAACGTACACAAAGGGCATGGAGGGGAAAACAAATGATCGAAATTAAAGTGCCAGAACTAGCAGAATCAATCACAGAAGGTACGATAGCAGAATGGACAGTAAAAACAGGTGACGCGATTGAAAAGGGAGAAACAATCGCAGAGCTTGAAACAGATAAGGTGAACGTAGAAATTAAAAGCGACTTCAGCGGGGTAATCCAGGAGCTTTTAGCAGAACCAGGTGACAATGTTGTCGTTGGACAAGTTATTGCAAAGCTTGGGGAAGAAGGAGCAAGCGCTGCTTCTGACGCTGCGCCAAAAGAAGAAGCACCGAAAGCGGAAGAGGCTCCTAAAGCTGAGCCTGCTAAAGAAGCAACACCAGCACCAGAAGAGAAGAAAGTAAGCAAATCAAGAACAGTAGCTTCTCCGGCAGCACGCAAAAAAGCAAGAGAGCTAGGCATCGATCTTGATGATGTTTCCTACCGTGATCCAATGGGACGCGTTCGTGTAGAAGATGTGGAAGCACACAACCAAGCTAAAAATGCACCAAAGGCTGAAGCTCCATCCAAACCGGCAGCTCCAACTAAACCAGCTGCAGCAGCACCTGCTCAAGATGATGCACGCGTAGAACGCATTAAAATGAGCAGAAGACGTCAAACAATCGCAAAACGCCTAGTGGAAGCCCAGCACACAGCGGCAATGCTTACAACGTTTAACGAAGTTGATATGACTGCTGTTATGGACGTCCGTAACCGTCGCAAAGATGCTTTCTTTAAAAAGAATGGCGTCAAACTAGGTTTCATGTCTTTCTTCACAAAAGCGGTAATCGGCGCGCTTAAATCTTTCCCATTATTAAATGCGGAAATCCAAGGCGACGAAATCCTATTGAAGAAGTTCTATGACATCGGAGTTGCTGTATCCACAGAAGAAGGTCTAGTTGTTCCAGTTGTTCGTGACGCTGACAAACTAAGCTTTGCCGGTATCGAAAAAGAAATCGGTGATCTTGGTAAAAAAGCTCGTGACAACTCCTTAGGACTAAAAGATCTTCAAGGTGGTACGTTCACCATAACAAACGGTGGAATTTTCGGTTCTCTTTACTCCACTCCAATCTTGAACACACCACAGGTTGGTATCCTTGGAATGCACACGATTCAACGCCGCCCTGTTGTTGTGGATGATAACGATACAGTGGAAGTAAGACCGATGATGTATATCGCATTATCTTATGACCACCGTATTGTTGACGGGAAAGATGCCGTACAGTTCTTGGTACGAGTAAAGCAATTGCTTGAAGATCCGGAAGACTTATTGTTGGAAGGTTGATAATTTGAGGAGGGCTTATCACAAGATAAGTCCTCTTTTTCAATGTATTCCTGAAAATGGAAGTCAGTTTTTGCAAAGAATATTGTCGGAATACTAGCAATTCTGCGAAAATATGCAGTATAATCATCCATATATACAAAAAAGAGATCCAGTTACACAAGGGGGAAACATAATATGAAGAAAGTTCTATCTTTATTTTTAATTGGGCTATTAGTTGTGGTGCTTGCGGCATGCACATCAGATGATAAGAAAGCAAATGAAGAAGGCTTTGCAGAAGAAACAGAAGAGAGAGAAGATGAAGATAGTTTGATTCCAGTTGGTGAAACGGCAGAGACAGAAGGTGGAAGCTTTACATACCATGCGAGAAATAACCGTCTCAAACCAATTGAAACAGACTCTTTTACCATTAATGTAGACAAAGTTTCCGTAATGAGTGGAAAGCTTGCTGGTGGATTTAAAGATTACATGGGCCAAGATGAAATTAAATATATCCAGTTTGATCTAGAAGTTGAAAATAAAACTTCAGACTCCTTAAACTTTGAAGCATACCAAGCTAGCATTGTCACAAATACAGGGGAAGAAATTGCTGCACCAGATTCTCGTTTGACAACGAAAAGTGAAGATACCGGGGAACTTAATGAAAAGTATACTGGTGGCGAAAAGAAGCAAGGCGCTATCTTCTTCCTATTAGAAGAAACAAAAGCAGAAGATGTGGAATGGGTGCAGATCAATATGAAGGCACCTATTGATGAGAATAACGAGAAAGTCGGAGAAGACGTTAAGATTAAAGTAAAGCTATAATTATGTCGTTAGTGTAAAAGGCAGGGGTGACTCTGTCTTTTTTGATTATACTTTATTAACTATTTTTAAAAAATGGAGGCATCACTCATGATTAGAACCGCACTACTTAGCAAATGGCATGTGCATGCACAAGAGTATGCAGAAGAAGCGATACAGAATGAACACATAGTCCTTACACATGTATGGGATGAACAAAAGGAAAGAGGACAAGAGTGGGCAGAGGAGCTCGGTCTCATTTTTGAAGAAGAATTAGACAACATAATTAGAAACCCAGAAATTGATGCGGTCATTGTCGCTTCTCCAACAAACATGCATACAGAAATCATCACCAAAGCTGCGAAGCACGGCAAGCATATTTTCACGGAAAAGGTACTTGCGGAAACGGAAGTAGATGCAGCGGCCATTCTCCAAGAGGTAGAGAGACACGGGGTTAAACTGATGGTTTCGCTACCTCGTTTAACAGCGGACTATTATTTATACACACAACAAGTTGTGGACAAAGGATTATTGGGGAGGCTTACTACCATCCGTTGCCGTGTTGCACACAATGGATCCGTTCCAACAGAGCAACACCCTAATGGTTGGCTGCCACAACACTTTTACGATAAGGAACTGTGTGGAGGCGGTGCATTCATCGACCTTGGAGCACATCCTATTTATCTGACAAATCGACTAGGCGGACAAGCAAAAGCGGTAACAGCAAGACTTAACCGAACGTTTGATTATGAGGTAGATGATAATGCTGTAGCCATTGTGGAATATGAGTCTGGGGCACTTGGGATTTTAGAGACAGGATTTGTTTCTTCTGGTAGTCCGTTCCAATTAGAGGTTTATGGAACAGAGGGGACCTTAATGATTGAAGACGGTACCATTCGACTCAAGAGCGTAAAGCTTGATGAAGGCTGGCATACACCGGCTGAAAATGAACTGCCTGAGACCGCTCCATCTGCTATGATGCAATGGGTCACTGACATTTTATTAGGCAAAGAACCTGACATCAGCCATCAAGATGCCTATTTGCTCACTTTAATAAATGATGCAGCACGTCGTTCCAATGCAGAAGGCTGTAGAATAGAGTTAAAACGATGCTAAGGATTAATAAATCAAAAAAATGGTGTCCTGAAATTCAGGGCACCATTTTTCTATTTTTCTTTCTCATCCTCTTCCATATTAAACCAAAGTGGATCCATTTCATCCACATCGCCGTTATAGTTGATGAGAATCTCTTCGCCGGCTTTAATATCCTTATAGGCAAAAAAGTCAAAAACATGTTCATCAAAGTTGATTTCATATCGTGCATTTGGTTCATATGAGTGGTTGAAAAGCATGCCATAGCCGAGCAAGATGGCAGAATGGTTAATGCCGTATTCAAATGCATAATCCGCTAATAACGTCTTTTCGATATGTTCATGCTGTTCATTTGGATAGGATATTACCGGTGCGGAATGAAATAGTGTTCCTGCTTTAATATCCTCTGTTGCAAATACGCCTCTATTGAATTCCCCGTCACTTACTGGAGAGCTTTTTACTTCAATCATGGTTATCACCTACACGTTTCCGAAAAATTTCCTGACCTATTAAGGTTGCCATTTTCTGCGAAGGATTGCAACTGGTTAGTTTAAACAATTGAAAAAAGCTTTCTCACATCGTCATTGTGAGAAAGCTTTTGTTAGATTCCAATAAAAAAGTATTGCTTATTTGAGTGTTCAATAGCAGAAACTTGTTGTGTGTAATCAAGCCAGTATACCTGTTGCATTCTGTTGTCTGCGGCATTTCTTATCTCCTGCTCAATCTCAATCATTAGGTTTCGGGCTGTTTCCACAGGTAATTGGAAATGCTCTGCTGCCTGCACATACGGGTGGCGTTTCACAAGTAAATCAAAATATTGATCAGGAGTATCGGCTTGCTCTTCATAAGCATATTCCACGTCTTGAACAAAATTGTAGAAGAGCTGCTTTTCAGGGGGGAGCTCTGCCACACTGCATTTTATAAGGTATCTATATAAGCTTTCCTTCATCTAAAGCACCTCATTCCCTGTAAAGAGTTTCTAGTAGTATATGCATAATAAGCACTGGAAAATGCTATTTTACCAACTAGCTTTCTTCACACCAGGAACCTGTCCTTTATGAGCAAACTCACGGAATGCTATACGTGACATTTTGAATTTGCGAATATAGCCTCGCGGTCTGCCAGTTACCTCACAACGATTCTTCAAGCGAGTAGGGGAAGAGTCACGTGGCAATTTACGAAGCCCTTCGATATCACCTTTTGCTTTCAGTTCTCTGCGGATCTCTGCATATTGCTCAACTAGCTGCTGACGCTTTCTTTCTTTTACTACTTTAGATTTCTTCGCCATAATAAATTTCTCTCCTTTTGTTGAAAATAGTAATCGTTACGATTTATTAAACCATATATTGTTCTGGAGTTCAAATGAAAAGTGTCATCCATCAGAAACAAGCGAACCCTTCCACAAAATAATTTTTACTCGTCCACATCCAGAATGGTATAATTAAAGAAAGGTGAGCCTAAGCATGTTCCTTTGTTTAGGTTTTTTTATTTTCTATAAGGGTATGACCCTTTACATATGACTAAGGACTTATCAACTGACGGAGTGATGATTATTTATGCAAATGCGGACGCGTCTTATTAAAAGTATCCCTAACATGTTCACACTGGGGAATTTATTCTGCGGTTTTTTATCGATTGGCTTTGCCGCAAGTGGACAATATAGTAACGCAGCAATTTTAATCCTGATCGGAATGATGCTCGACAGTATGGACGGTCGCCTGGCAAGAATGTTGAATGCAGATGGTGAGCTAGGAAAAGAACTTGATTCCTTGGCTGACGTCGTTACATTCGGAGTGGCACCTTCCTTTTTAATCTATTACACCTACTTTTTTCAGTTTGGCATACTGGGCATGGCCATTGCAGGATTATTTCCGCTGTTTGGTGCTTACAGATTGGCCCGTTTCAACATTAGTACAACCAAGTCTTCCGGAAAATATTTTACCGGAGTTCCTATCACAGCAGCAGGTGGAATCCTGGCATTGTTGACGCTATTTGGTGATTTAATCCCGCAAATTGTGACAACCGTCATTTTCACAGCGTTTTGTTTTCTGATGGTTAGCAAAATAAAGATACCAAGCTTCAAGGATGTCCCGCTACCGAAATACGGAACGATTGTCACCTTGTTTTTAGGAGCGTCTTTATTTATCGTATATAAAGGGACATATGCACAATATCCTTACCTGATTTATATAGCAATTCCATTGTATATCGCATTTCTTGCATACCGATTTGTACGCGTGCGCGGGAAGAATAGACGGGAAACGGATTGAGTTTGAGTGGACTTACCTCTTTAAGAGGTAGGTCTTTTTTTATGCAAAAAATCATTGAACTTTACGTTAACGTCAATGGTAAACTATAACTATCTATATTTTCAGAAAAAAGGGGGGGTTCTGCATCTACACGATTTCCCAACTAGCCAAAGAATTCGATATATCCACCAGAACTGTCCGCTATTACGAGGAGCTAGGCCTCCTGGAACCCTCCCGTTCTGATGGAAATCAGCGCGTTTTTTCTAAAAGGGAGTATGCCCGCTTGAAACTGATTACAAGGGGCAAGCGGTATGGCTTTCAGCTTGATGAAATTAAAGAGATGGTCACCTTGTTTGATAAAGACCGGACAGGAACCAAGCAGCTTCACAAAACCATTGAATACGGGAAGGAGAAAGTAACGGAAGTCGAAGAAAGGATACGGGAGCTTACCGGACTGAAGGATGAAATGAACGAACTTCTCACAGATTTTCAAAAACGGTTAGGAGGAGAAGCAAATGACTAGTAAACGTAATTTTTTCACTGAGGATCAGCATTTGCAACAGGTTCTAAAACAACACATGGAGCCCCAAATGTACGCATGGGCAGAGAAGGAGCTCACTGAGTTTGGAGAGAGTTGTGCAAATGAAATAGAGGAGCGTGCAGTCCATACAGATCGGGAAGGGCAGCCGCGGTTAATAAAATACAATAAGATGGGCGAGGACGTTTCAGAAGTTTGGGTAAATGAAGGCTATAAAAAAACGGTGGAGGAAACCTATAATAGAGGGATTGTCGGATATGTGCACAAGGAAATTCCACCGCTTGGCCGTCAAGGCAACTACCTGTATTCATATGCGCAAGGTTACTTGCTTTCCCAGACAGAGCCTGGGTTCTACTGTCCGGTTACGCTGACCATGGCTACTGCCTACCTTCTCGACCATTATGCGGATGAGCATGTTAAGAATAAATTCCTGCCGCATGTCATTTCGACTGGTGAGGTGGAACTTTTTGAAGGAGCGACATTTTTAACGGAAAGGCAAGGCGGGTCCGATGTCGGTGCGAATGAGACGCAGGCAGTGCCACATGCAAGTAAGCATACCTATCTTTTGACAGGAGAAAAGTATTTTGCGTCTAATGCCGGACAGTGCGGGGTGGCGATGGTGTTAGCTAGAATGCCGGGTGCACCTAAAGGAACGAAAGGACTCAGTCTTTTTGCTGTTCCTTGGAAAAATGAAGATGGAAGTGGCAAGTTGAATGGAATTGAAATTCGACGATTGAAGGATAAACTCGGTGTCAGGGCCGTCCCTTCAGCTGAGGTACTCTTCAACGATGCAGAAGGGTATCTTGTAGGGGAGCCGAGCAAGGGTATTCATTATATGATGGAGGCATTGAACTTGTCTCGAGTCTGTAATGCGATCGCATCCCTGGGGATCATGCAGAGGGCATACACCGAAGCGAGAAATTATGCGAAGAGCCGGGTGACTTTTGGAGATAGACTGATTAATTTTCCTATGATCCGCGAATCTTTGGTCGATATGGCTGTAAAACTAGAGGTGGAATTGAGTGCTAGTTTTGAGCTTGTAGCACTGTTTGATCGGGTTATGCGAAATGATGGGGCCAAAGTATCTGAAGAAGAGGTTGCATTGAATCGGTTGCTTATTGCGTTGTTGAAAAAAGAAACGGCAGAACAGGCTGTTCATTTTTCCCATGAAGCAATTGAAATGCATGGAGGAAATGGTTTCATTGAGGACTTTGTGACGCCAAGATTGCTCCGGGATGCCCAGGTATTAACCGTCTGGGAAGGGACCGCGAATATTCTTGGGATGGAAGTGCTCAGGCTGATGGGCCGTTTTAAAGTAGAACGTGTTTTTATAGAGTCCATGAGAGAGCGAGTGGCGTTACTTCAAATCCACAGTTCTATGAAGGAACCTGTAGAGGATGCGCTAGTGAAGCTTCAGGAGTTATGTCAGTTTACGAGCAGTTGTGCGCCAGAGATCCAGACCGTCTATTCCAAAAAGATTGCTAGCCTTATGGTAAAGATCTTTGAAAGTGTGGTTGCGTTGGACGGTGCTAATTCAGGTGACCCCCGTGAAAAGGCGAAAGCCGTACTGTACCTCCAAATGACTTGGAAAGACTCGGACACATGGTATGATTCAGAAAATAAGAAGCTTCAATACTTCGACTTGATCGTAAACCGGGAGAAAAGTTCGGTAGGAGTAGAATAGAAAATAAAAAACAGGCGGCCCACCAAGGCTGCCTGTTTCAGTATTAAGCTACACGTTTTTCTGCATTACCAGACTTAATGTTAAGATGTTTCCACACTTGACTGACAAACCATCCAAGTACCGCAAAGGTTAAGACGGAACCTATTAGTAACGAGGTGTTATAATCCAGTCCAAAGCCTTCTGGTGCGTAGAAGATATACGTGCAGACAACTCCTGACATGAATAATGCCGGAACGCTTGCAATCCAGTGGAATTTATTTTCTTTTAGAAGATACATAGCCGCTGTCCAAAGCATTACCGTGGCAACAACCTGATTTGTCCATCCAACATATCTCCAAAGGAATGTATAGTCGATGGTAGCAAGGTAAAGGGCTGGTGCAGCCAGCAACAAGGTTACTAGTAGCACTTTGACCTTTCCTTCCATATTGAAAAACTTCGAAAATACTTCCGTTAAAATCATCCTCGATGAACGCAATGCCGTATCACCTGTTGTGATTGGTAGGATGATAACACCAAGGATGGCAAGGATCCCACCTAGTGTACCCAATAAAGAAATAGAGATTTCATTCACAACATAAGATGGTCCGCCAAGGGCAAGTGCTTCTTGCAAGCCGCCTGTACCATTGAAGAATGTCATCCCGGCTGCAGCCCAAACAAGTGCGATCATTCCTTCTGTAATCATGGCACCGTAGAAAATTTTGCGACCATGTGATTCTTTTTTCATCGTACAAGCAACGATTGGACTTTGTGTACAATGAAATCCAGAGATCGCGCCGCAAGAGATGGTGACCATTAATAGCGGCCAGATTGGCAGTTCTTGAGGGTGTAAGTTTGCAAATGTCAGGTTCGGAATTTGTTTGTCCGTAAATAATAGTGCAACCGCAATGGCAACTGCCATGAAAAGCAGGATTGCACCAAGTAATGGATATATTTTACCGATTACTCGATTGACCGGTAATAGAGTAGCCAATAAAAAATACCCGAAAATTAATAGTAAGGCCATCATGAAACTAAGTGGCGTTAATTGAGCGATCAGTTGAGCAGGTCCTGCAGTAAAAGCCGCTGCCACAAGGACCATTAATACTAGCGATACCACATAAATGCATGACTTTACGACATTGCCAAGATATTTTCCAACAATGGTCGGATATTGTGCCCCGTTATGACGCAGGGATAACATGCCAGAAAAGTAATCATGGACTGCTCCGGCAAAAATACTTCCTACCACAATCCAAATGAAAGCCACAGGTCCATATAATGCCCCAAGGATAGCACCGTAGATAGGTCCCAATCCTGCGATATTTAATAGTTGAATTAAATTCCCCTTCCACCAAGGCATAGGTACAAAGTCGAAATCATCCCTTTTTGTATAGGCGGGAGTAGGCGTCTGATCATTAATAACGAAAACCCGTTCAACGAATTTAGAATAAAAAACATAACCTAGAACTAGAAAAATAAGTGCGCCAAAAAATGTGATCATGCTGCTCTCCTCCTGTTGTGTGAATATTACAATTTCAAACATTTTAACACGTTTAAGTAGAAAAACAACAGATTATTCTGAAAAAAATAAACTTTTTGTAAAATAAACCGTTTTCATGTCGGATGGAGCAAATGTGTGAAAGAATAGTGTTAATATTCGCCATATATTGCTTTGCCCATTAATATGGCATACAATGAAAGCTGATTACTAGACAGCTCAGAGATTCGAGAGTGATTTCGGTGAAAACTTATTATCATAAACATAAATTCATAATAAACTTACTTGTCGTATTCCTATTAGGGTCCGGCCTCTTTTTCGTTCATCTGCAATCTCCTTTTTCCTTTTTAGCAACGAAACCTACTTTATTTGCTTTACTGGTAGTTTCAATAGTGCTTTTAACAATCAATACCGTTCCTCTTCCTCCAAAAGGAAATTCTCTCAGTATGGACTCTGCCATTTTTCTGGCGACTTTGTTTGTATTCGGTTTGAACCTTGCCTTATGGGCTTTGCTTACTAGTGGAGTAGTATATAGTCTATTAAAGAGGGAAATAGCTTGGTGGAAGCACCTGGTTAATTTTGCCATGTATACTCTTATGATTACAGGAGCGCATTATATCTTTCTTTGGACAGGTGGGACGATAGGGTATTTACAAGCTTCAAACCTACTGTCTTATTTGACCACGTTGATCAGTTATTTCTTTATTAATATACTTATTATCGGCGTTTTCTTTTACTCTATGAATCATCTGCAGTTAATTCAGGAAATGAAAAGCACCTTGCAGAAATCTGTTTCGAATTATGCTATTTCACTAGCTTCGGCGCTTTTATTAACCTTGTTGTTTGAATCAAATGCCGTGCTTGGGCTGATTATTTTTACTGTGATTATTCTTTTGGTCTCCAAAGGCTTCAAGGAATACTTTCACCTCAATGAAGAAATAAACAAGGACCGTTCTTATAGGCAACAGATTCTCAACTCCTTGCCTGTTGGAATTATTACAGCGGATGATAAGCAGTCCAATTTTTCATTGAACACCGCTGCATCCTGCTTATTGAAACTGACCGGACAAGAAATAAGAGATGTCATCATGATGAAAGAGCCGCCAGCTTTCAACTCTTCCTTCTGGGAAATCATGCTGTCAAAAAGAATCTGTCAGAACGTCAAGGTGAGGTACTCAAGAGGTGGGGAAGAACTGCACTTGCTTGTATCGCAGTCCGTTTTGCATGACGAAGATCAAAACATTATCGGCAGAATTTTTTATTTTATTGATATAACAGTGACAGAAGAGCTGGAGAAAAGGATGCATCAATCGGAAAAACTAGCTGCTTTGGGAGAGCTTGCTGCAGGCGCTGCCCACGAAATACGGAATCCATTGGCGGTGTTGCATGGCTTTTTCTCTTTGATGAAACAATCCTTTACGAAAGACGAGCTTGAACGGTACCAGGTGCCTTTACTTATAAAAGAGTTTGACAGAATCAACGCCATTATTGAAGACATGTTGCTTATGGCGAGGCCAGGTGCGCCAAGATTACAGGAAACTACGTTCAAGACAATTTTGGAGCAGATTCCTACTTTTCCTGACATGACTGAAAATGAGCCAGAGATGAAGGTGATGCTTGACGACACGAAGGTAATGGTGGATCTTAAGCAGATGAAACAGGTCATCTACAACCTTTATCGAAATAGCAGAGAAGCTATTAAAGGTAAAGGAATTATAACCATTTCCTCTCAGAAATTAAACGGAAAGTATCTTTTATTCTTTAAAGATAATGGGGCAGGAATTAACGACGAAATGAAGAAGTCTCTCTTTCACCCATTTCATACATCCAAAGAAACTGGGACAGGGCTTGGGCTGACCATTGTTCAGCGCATTATCGAAAACCACCAAGGAAGTATTGAAGTATACGAAACTTCGTCAAAAGGGACGACTTTCCTCATCACATTACCATTGTCACCACAACAATAAAGAAGGAGTGTCAGCATGTACCTATCCGTTAAAGAGACCGCCGAATACTTATCCTGTTCAGAGTCTTATGTGAAAACCCTTATACAAGAAAAGAAAATTCGAGCATTGTATGATGGAACCGACTATATGATTAACAAAGAACAATTTACAACGCATATGAAACAGATGGAGAAGTATAAAGAGTTAATGGAAGAAGTAAGAAGTGAACCGATTCCTGAGGATATTGATATTAAGGATGAGGACTGAAGTGAAAAGCACCTGGTTAGGGTGCTTTTTCTATTTTACTTGACTGATTATTATTATATGTTTAAACTCTTAAACATAACAACAGGCAAAAACTTGTCTAATTCATTCTATTTGTAAGACAATAGAAATAACATAATCTGAATATGCGAAAAACAGGAGGAATCTTGTATGACGATTACAACCACTGACATAAACGAAAAGGTTGAAACATTGCTTGCGAATCATAAGAATTATTTTGATAAAGGGGAAACAAAGGATCTTGATTTCCGCTTGGAGCAGCTGTCGACCTTAAAGAAGGCTGTTCAGAAATATGAAGCTGAACTAATGGATGCGTTGAAAAAGGACCTTGGAAAATCCATATTCGAAGCATACGGTTCTGAAGTTGGCTATATCCTTGATAGCATCGGTTTCTTTATGAAAAATTTAAAAGGCTGGGCTAAGGTGAAAAAGGTGAAAACACCGCTCGTTCATACTGGTTCTAAAAGTCTGATTTATTCTCAACCTTATGGGACGGTATTGATTGTCGGGCCTTTCAATTACCCTGCTCAGTTAGTATTAGAGCCTCTGATTGGGGCGATTTCTGCCGGGAACTGCGCAGTGATCAAGCCTTCGGAATTCACGCCGACTGTATCTGCTGTGCTTACAAAAATGATACGAGAATTCTTCAATGAAGAGTACATCAGTGTCGTGGAGGGAGCAAAAGAGGAAACATCAGCCCTTATTCATGCGCCATTTGATTATATCTTTTTTACGGGAAGCGTAGAGGTAGGCAAGATCGTCATGCAGGCTGCGGCTAAACGGCTTGTACCGGTAACACTCGAGCTTGGAGGGAAAAGTCCGTGTATCGTCCATAAGGATGCCAATATAGAAGTGGCGGCGCAACGAATCGCTTGGGGAAAATTCATGAATGCAGGCCAAACGTGTGTGGCGCCGGATTATATTCTTGTGCATGAAGATGTTCGAGGGAAACTGGTTAAAGCATTGAAAAAAACGATACATGATTTTTACGGAGATAATCCACAAGAAAGCAAGGATTACGGACGTGTGGTGAATGAGCGTCAATTTGATCGTCTTGTATCATTATTGGATAAGGAAAAAGTGGTCGTTGGAGGACGAAACGATCGGGAGTCGCTTTATATGGAACCGACTGTGATGGATGGTGTAACATGGGAAGATAGCGTGATGCAGGAAGAAATATTTGGCCCAATTTTACCTGTACTTGCATATAACGACTTAAAGGATGCCGTAAAACAGGTTAATAATTATCCAAAGCCTCTGGCGTTATATGTGTTTACTGAAACTAATGAGGTAGAGGAAGAAGTTATCGGAAGCACCTCTTTCGGTGGAGGGTGTGTGAATGATACGGTCACACATTTGACCAATCCATACTTACCATTTGGTGGGGTAGGGACATCGGGCATCGGTTCGTATCATGGGAAAGACAGCTTTGATACTTTTTCCCATAAGAAAAGTGTGATGAAAAAGAGTACCAAGTTCAATTTGAGTTTTCTTTACCCGCCTTATTCTGATAAGAGCATAAAAGTGCTAAGGAAATTTATGAAGTAGACAGCTTCAAATTTTCAGGTGTCAGGAAGTTCTTTACATTTCTTTTATACGCTGTCTGTGTTAATATTTAGATAGACGAAATATATGTAGCAGACGCAGCTTTTTAGGGAAATGAATCTTCGGTCGTGGAGATTCATTTTCTTATTTATGTGGATTTATTTTGGAGGTGCGTCTTTTTATAGTAGGAGAGTGTAAGAATGGTACCGATTCAGAAAAAAGAAGTGTTATGGACGAAATCGTTCATCATGTTGATGGTAGGAAACTTGTTTGTGTTCATGTCGTTTCAAATGCTGATTCCCACATTGCCCCCATATATTAAGTCGTTGGGAGCAACGGGATTTGAGATTGGGTTGGTAACCGCCTTGTTTTCCATCGGTGCTGTGTTGAGTAGGCCGTTTATCGGTTTTATGCTGGAGTACCGGGCGCGTAAACCGCTTGTGTTGATCGGCGCGGTTGCGTTGCTTGCTGTGACAATCATCTATCCATTGTCCCAGATAGTGCTGGTATTCCTATTGTTCCGACTTGTACATGGTCTTGCATGGGGCTGGTCCACAACGGTAAATGGAACCGCAGCGGTAGATGTTATCCCCCGTTCCCGTCTAGGTGAAGGGATGGGGTATTACGGATTATCGATTACAATCGGAATGATTATCGCTCCAAGCTTAGGGATTTACTTATATCAGGTTACAACGTTTTCTAACTTGATCATGGTAAGTGCTGTTCTTGGAGTAATTGCGCTTGTGTTGTTGGGTGTGGTTCATTATCAGACGCCTGCTATTGTGGAAAAGACGAAAAAGGAGGACCTCAAGTTTTCCTATTTCGGTTCACTTGTAGAAAAGAGTAGCTGGTACCCAGCCTTCATCACATTGATGGCTACGTTTGGCTACGGCTCGATTGTCACGTTTATCGTGATATTTGGAGAAGAACGTGGGATTGACCAGATCTTTCTTTTCTATCTTGTAAATGCGATTATGGCATCATTATCTCGTCCAGTTGCAGGAAAATGGTTTGATAATCATGGTCCACGGGGCTTGGTATTAATGTGCATGTTCTTGTCCTTTGTCGGGATGTGGGTGCTTTCCTTTGCGCACTCCAATTTGTTTATTGTGATAGCTGGTGCGTTGTTCGGAGTAGGTTTCGGTTCTTTGATTCCTACCTTGCAATCATGGACCTTATCCATGACTCCTGAAAACCGCCGTGGAGTGGCAAACGGCATGTTCTTCTCATCTATCGACCTGGGAATTGGACTAAGCGGAATCATCTTTGGACTCCTTGCACAATTCGTCCCGACCGCAGCCCTCTTCCAAATCTCCAGCACCTTCATGCTCCTTGCCATGCTCTTCGCCTGGATCGAAGGCAAACGCAGAAAACGAGCAGTGCTTGAAGAGATGAGAGAAGGGGCATAAAGAAAAGGGGTCTGACCCGCTGTGCGTTAAAGTGGTAGAGAGATAAAGAGGGGTCTGACCCTCACTCCGTTAAAGCAATAAAGAAAAAGCGTAACCTCCCAGTCAAACGGAGGTTACGCTTTTTCGATTTCTTTGACCCTGCCGACTTGTCCGTCTTGGAGGCGGACTTTGATGCCGTGGGGGTGGTTGGGGGATTTGGTTAGGATGTCTTTGACAATCCCGCTTGTTAGTTTGCCTGTGCGTTGGTCTTGTTTGAGTACAATTTTTACTGATTGACCGACAGTGATGTCTGACCGTTTTTGTCCATTCATTTTCTAGAGCCTCACGTTTCTGTAATTACTAATAGTTTATTATATCATAACCAAACTCTCCGCATTCTTAATCGACCATTTCCTCTCTCACTTCAAGTAGAAGATCAGGCCGGTTGGTGAGAATCCCATCAGCCCCTTGTTCGAGCAGGTAACGCATCGTTTCCTTATCATCAATCGTCCAGTAGTGCATCTGTACGCCACTTCTCTGCGCATCCCGAATCAGTCTCAGATTTGTCAAATCAAAAATACTTTCTTGTAAAGGGATTTGAAAAGCGTCCACCTCAGGCTTGTAGAGGTTGCGGACAAATAGTTTATGAAAAAGGACAAACCTAGTGATTTCTTGTCTGCCGCCAACAAGTGCAACCTTTCCGTCTGTGAAACTATTGAATGTCTCAAGAATTTCCTGATCGAAAGATGCGACAAGCAAAGTATCTTCTCTGTTATACTCTTTGGTCAGATCCCACAACTTCCTTGCAATCTCCTCATACTTTTCAGGTGGATTGGTGTCTTTTATTTCAATTTCAATACGGGTGTTAGGGAAGGCTTGAAACATTTCCTCCACAGTAGGGATGGTGACGCCCTTTCCGCGGAAACTGTTATTGCCATCTAAATCAACGAAATGATAGCCTGCATCTAATTGTTTTACTTCCTCTAAGGACAACGCGGCTACTTCACCTTGCCCATTTGTAGTCCGGTCGACAGTAGAATCATGGATGGCAACAAGGTGCCCATCTTTTGTCATATGTATATCTGTTTCCAATACGTCGACACCCATTTCCACTGCTTGTTCAAAGGCTATCATGGTATTGGATGGAGCGAGGAGCTCACCGCCTTGATGTGCGATGACTAGCGGGAGTCCACCATTTTCAAAAAAGGGTTTGGTTGCTTGCTTGGAAACAGGTAAAAAAGTGAAGATAAGGCCCAGTGTGCCAAGCGTACCGGCAATAGTCCCCAGGGCTATCCAGGCTTTTCTTTTTTTGTGGGGTTTCTTTTGTGAAGGGATTGTAATCTCTGCCATAAGTGAACGTACCCTCTTTCTCTTTTCATCTTCTTATACTTAAATTATAGAATAGTTTGAAAATAAAAAAAGAGGGTAGCCGTAATTTTTCGGCTACCTTTTCATCAATCTAAAAATCCTAACCCCCTCGCAACCTCATCCACTAATTCTTTCCTGTCGTATTCATGATATAGTCCCATAGCCAAGCGCGTCGGGCAGCCAAAGAAGAAGCGTTCGTACAGCGTTTGGCGGGATCCGAATGCGCTCATGCTGACATCCCATGCTAAGCGGAACAGCTGGATGCGGGTTTTGGCATCAGTGGTTGCTGACTGTAGGTATCGGTCAATGTCTGCTCGTATTGGTGATTCCAGGTCAGCCTCTGTTGGGATAGAAACCAGGCCACTTGCACCGAGCAGCTGCAGAATCTCAATGAATCTTGGATACACTTTAGGAAACTGCACGATAGCAACAGAAAGAGGCGTGACATCTGGTACCATTGTCCCGTGCTTATCCGGTTTCGCATTCATTTCTGATGCCAGAAGCAAGGCTTTATGATTTTCTACTGCTACGATGATCTCGCTGATTTTTTCTTTTACATGCCCGTACTCACCTATCGCGATGGTGTTGACCAAAAGTTGTGCAATACCTAAAATGAATTCGGCTTTCATTACCTGTCTTGACACCACCTGGTGGGTGACAAGCGGTTTGAAGTTACTAATGGAATACAGTTTGTTGGCGACATCAATATTTTCCGCAACAAAAACCCTCTCCCATGGCACTAAAACGTTATCAAGCACTACAATAGCGTCCATTTCTTCAAACCTTGATCCAAGAGGATGATTGAAAGTGGAAGAGTCATAAGAAAAGGATTCCCGGCAGATAAATTTCAATCCTTCGGTGTTACTTGGGATACTGAAGGCATAGGCGAAAGGCTCTTCAAACATTTTAAGTCCAGAAGAGGAGATGATGATCTCATCGGTGATACCACCCTGTGTCGCCAATAACCGCGCGCCTTTAATGACAATCCCTTCTGAGGTCTTATCAACCATCCTTGCTGCCACAATATTCTCATCGTCCTCGTAATGTAAAGAAGAGCGATTTATTTGTGGAGCAATGAATGTATGAGTAAAAGAGAGATCATTTTCCCTAGCATACTCGTAAAAATTTTTAAGATTCTGCGGGAATTGCGGACCTTGTTCTTCTAATAGATCTGCAGAGGAGGCAAGTGCCATCAAGGTAGAGTTTTTATAATCAGGGGAACGCCCCATCATTCCAAATGTTGACTTTGCCCAAACCTGAAACATCTTTCTTCTTTTCTCCAAATCTTCTTTAGTTGTCGGTCGTAGATAGGAGGTTCCGACTAGATTCCCAGTTGTGTCGGATGTGAAAGTCATAATATCTTTGTACTTTTTGTCGTGTTGCATATCAAATAGTGAGGCTTGACTTCTCATCACTCCTGAAAAAGCCGGGTGCTCCGAGATATTCCCTTTGACCTGCTGTCCGTTATACCAAACATTTGCATGAAGCGAGTCGATTCGGGTTAGATATTGTTTTCCGTTGATTATTCCCATGCTGCTCACCCTTTGCCCAGATTACTTCTTTCAATGTATGCATATGGGATTGTCTGATTTACTACCGGGCTTCATCAAATTTTGAACGGCTAGGTTGGCGTGGTATAGTGAGGAAAAGATGGACTGGAGGGAGAAAAAATGAAACAGGAATGGATGGAACTTGATACACCCACATTAATTTTGGATGGACAAATCTTACTGAAGAATATACGTAAGATGAGCGATTTTGCGAAAGAAAATAAGGTGAATTTGCGTCCGCATATCAAAACACATAAATCTGTCGAGATTGCCAAACTTCAGTTAGAGCATGGAGCAATTGGCATTACCACCGCAAAGCTGGAAGAGGCAGAAGTGATGGCAGCCTCAGGAATAAAGGATATTTTAGTGGCATATCCGGTTTCAAGCCCAGCAAAAATAGAACGAATCATTGCACTTTTGAATCAAGAGGTGGATTTAAAAATAACCGTGGATAGTCTGGAACAAGTGAAGCTGCTTCAAAAAGCTTTGGAAAAAACAAGCCACTCTATAGAAGTTTGGATTAAAGTAAACTCTGGCCTGAACAGGTGTGGAGTGGAGCCTGGCGAGAGAGCTGTTGAACTTGCAAAAGCCATCATACTATTATCCCGGTTACGAATTGGCGGAATCTTTACCCATGCAGGTCACTCCTATGGTGCAAATGGGAAAGAGGAGCTTGAACGCATTGCTTTAGCTGAAGCACACGCGGTGGTTAAAAGTGCGGAGGCATGTGAAAAGGCGGGTATCCCGATTTTGGTAAGAAGCGTTGGCTCTACCCCGACTTATCGGATTTCAGGACTACTGGATGGAATTACAGAAGTACGTCCCGGAAACGCGGTTTTCTTTGACAGTATTCAAGTAGGGCTTGGTGTTGCAGACAGGGCAGACTGTGCGTTAACGGTTTTGGCATCTGTCGTGGGTGTGTATGAGGGGAGAATTGTTCTCGATACAGGAAGTAAAACATTGTGTTTGGATAAAGGTGCACATGGGCTGGACTCGGTGAAAGGGTATGGATTTGTGGTGGATCATCCTGAATTGACCATAGAGAGGCTGTCCGAGGAGCATGGGGTGGCGGTCTTTGAAGGTAGCTGCGACTTGCGCTTGAATGATAAAGTGCGCATCATTCCCAATCATGCGTGTACAGTGGCCAATATGTTTGAAGAGTATGTGGTGGTGGAAGGCGAGCATGTGGTAGATAGGTGGAAGGTGGATGCGAGGGGGATGCGGAAGTAGCAGCGGTCTTTATGAGAGTAGGGTGTCAGGTGAAAAACGCTTTCCGCTCTTATATATGCTAGTTTTTAAGGAAAATAGATGGTTTATGATGCGGTTTAAAATGGTTCGGACACTTTAGCTTGTGCTTCGGACATTTAAGCTGCTTGTTTTTAATAGGTTCGGTCAAGAAAGCTCTCCCTTCGGACAAGAAAGGAGAGCTGTTCGAACATTTGAAAATTTCTTTCGGTCAACTTTACAAAAACTTCGGACAATTAGCAAAACACGCTTTAGAAATTTAATTTTCAACAACTAAAAACCAAGGTGGTAGACGACATCATTCGAAGGGATTCACCATCTTACCGTCACTCCACATCCAACGCTGCTGCCAACTCCTCCCAATACGCACATAGTGTCAGCAGACCTTTATCAAAATTCTTCAGCTTGAAATTTTCATTTGGTGCATGCACATTGTCAGAAGGCAATCCAAAGCCCATCAATACGATCGGTGCTTGCAGGACTTCATCCAATGTTGAAACGATCGGCAAGGAGCCGCCTCCACGTGTAAAGGTGGTCGGAACTTCCCATACCTTTTCAAAAGCCCGACTTGCTGCTTGGATGGCAGGGTGATTGAATGGAGTCACAAACGGTGCTCCTTTGTCAAAAAGGGAAACAGTAACTTCTACGCCAGCAGGCTTATGCATCGTAACATGCTCCTGTAATAGGGCCAGTATTTCATCTGGATCCTGATCTGGTACAAGGCGGCAAGTGATTTTGGCATGTGCTTCAGAAGGAAGAACCGTTTTGATTCCATCTCCCTGGAATCCGCCGTACACACCGTTTATTTCAAGTGTCGGGCGGACCCATGTGCGCTCATAAAAGCTGTATCCTTTTTCTCCATAAAACTCTTGAACTCCAACTTCCTCTTTGACCACAGCTTCATCAAAGCCTATTGCTTCAAAAGCTGCTTTCTCTTCCGAAGTCAAAGGGACCACCTTGTCATAAAACCCATCCACAGTCACCACACCATCACCATCGTGGAAGGAAGCGAGCAATTCCACCACTGCATGAATCGGGTTTGCCACAGCGCCGCCGTATAGTCCGGAGTGAAGGTCACGTTTTGGACCTTTGACATCGAGCTGGAATCCACACATTCCACGCAAACCATAGCATATGGTCGGCTTGTCTTCTTCAATCATGGATGTGTCGGATACAACCACCACATCAGCAGCCAGCATTTCTTTATTTTGCTCAATAAATGCCGGCAAATTGGGACTGCCGACTTCTTCCTCGCCCTCAATACAGAACTTAAAGTTAAAAGGCAATGTCCCAGTCGTCGCGAGAACCGCCTCCAACGCTTTTATATGCATAAACGTCTGGCCTTTGTCATCACTGGCGCCGCGAGCATAAATGCGCTCTTCACGGATTGCCGGTTCAAAAGGCGGGGTATCCCATAAATGAAGGGGGTCAACGGGCTGAACGTCATAATGCCCATAAATCAAAACGGTCGGCTTGTCCTCACCCGCGTGGAGCCAATCACCATATACAATGGGGTGACCTTTTGTCGGGTGTAAGGCCACATTTTCCATGCCAAGCTTTCGCAAAGACTCTGACATCCATTCCGCGGCCCGTAACGTGTCTGCATTATGTGCCGGTAGGGCGCTCACACTTGGAACAGACAATAAGTCTATTAATTCTTCTAAATGCCTTTCCCGATGCTCTGATAGATAGGAAGTGATGGTTGCGGTTGTCATGATTTTACCTCCGTCTTTTGAAGTGTAGGTGCTTTACGAAGCTTTGTCGCTTGTTCATATCCATAGGCGATCTGGATGAGGGTGCTTTCTTCAAAGGCTCTGGCGGTAAATGTCACCCCAACTGGTTTCCCTTTTTCCGTATAGCCAGCAGGAACGGTGATAGAAGGATAACCTGCCTTTGCAGGAATGCCAGCGCCAAAGTTGTTTGGTGTCAGGATCGCATCAAGGGTGTGTTCTTCCATAACAGCATCCAAGCCGCCTTCCCTGGAACGATAAAGATCTTTTTCACGACTTGATAAGTATTCATCCTCTGTTAATGTTCCGCTGTGTTTGTCACTTTCCTCAAGGACTGTCTGGTTATGCTTCAGCATAGTGGAAGAGTCCTTTTTATTATAAGCAATTAAGTCTTGCAAGCTTTTAATCGGTACAGAAGAACCGGTATTTCGTAAGTAGGCGTTCAGACTTGGTTTAAATTCATAAAACAGCGTATGGTAATCCCATTCTTCTTTTGCAAAAGGAATGTCGATGGATCCGATGACTTCAGCGCCTTGTTCTCTGAGACTCGCAATTGCTTCTTCCATGAGGAGGGATTCCTCGTCTGAAAAATAAGTGAAATAAGGGTCACGGGCCACTCCAATCCGCATTCCGTTAAGTCCTTCTTTTAATAGGAAGGAAGTGTAGGATATGCCTGGGGTTGGATTTGTTTTGGTGGCAATGTCTTTTTCATCTGTCTCGGTCAATGCGCTCAGAAGGACAGCGGCATCTGTGACTGATTTTGTCATAGGTCCTGCTGTATCTTGACTGAAGGAGATTGGGATGATGCCCCTGCGACTAATCAGTCCTACAGTTGGCTTAATCCCGACAATGGAATTGGAACTTGCAGGACTTAAAATGGAACCGGAAGTCTCTGTACCGATGGCCGCAACTGCGAGGCCTGCTGCAACCGCAGCACCGGAACCACTGCTTGAGCCACCAACATCAAATTGGCTGGGACCATAAGGATTAAGGACTTGTCCACCTCTGGAGCTGTAACCATTCGGCATCTTTTCTGTCATGAAATTAGCCCATTCGGTCATATTGGTTTTGCCAAGTATGACCGCACCAGCTCTTCTCAGTTGACTTGCCACGGCGGAATCTTCCGCTGCCACGTGATGTTCCAAGGCAAGCGAACCTGCGCTTGTATGCATCATATCGCCTGTATCGATATTGTCTTTCAAAAGGATAGGAATGCCATGGAGAGGTCCACGTGCACCGGACTGGTCTCTTTCCAGATCGAGAGCTTCCGCAATAAACACCGCATCAGGATTCACCTCAAGAACTGAGTTCAACTTTGGCCCGTTTTTATCATATTTACTAATGCGGTGAAGATACATGAGAACTAATTCTTTTGAAGTAACTTCGCCATTTTCCATCGCCGCTTGCAGCTCCTCAATCGTCGCATTCGGCAACCATTCATCCACAAGCCCAGAGAGTTTCGGGTGGTTCATCCAAAAAACCTCCTATATAATTTTAGAATAGGGTAGAACAACAAACTTTTTTCAACATCCTACCAATAATAATAATTCAAACTATTTAAAAAACATAGTAATAAAGGTATGATAATAAGATAATATATAAATTTCAAGATATTCGTTTCGCAAAACGAAATATCATATGCGTTCAAAATAGATTTACTCATTTCAACGCAGACTAAACATAGTGAAAGGTTTGGAGGATCACGTATTATGGGGAGAATATTTTCATACTTAAAACCGTATAAGCTGGCTGTAGCAATTGCCTTGCTCCTTATGCTGACAGAACTTGTCGTGGAGCTCTTGCATCCGTTGCTCATGGCCAAAATAATTGACGAGGGAATTCTGACAGGCGATTTGGATGCGGTCCTGAAATGGGGAGGCATCATGGTGCTGTTCTCCTTTATCGCATTCGCAGCAGGGGTTACCAACTCCTTTTTTGCCGCCCATGTCAGCCAAAGTTTTGGATTTGACATTAGAAAAGGGTTATTCGGAAAAATACAATCGTTTTCTTTTGCGAATTTCAGCCTGTTTCCGACTTCTTCTCTCATCACAAGAATGACCAATGATGTTACACAAATTCAAAATACTGTTTTTATGAGCTTACGTATCATGCTCCGTGCACCGCTCCTTGTGGTGGGTGGCGTGATCATGGCGTTGATTGTCAATTGGCAGCTAGCTCTGTTTCTTGTCATCGGAGTACCTGTTCTCTTTCTTTTTCTCGTATGGGTGATGAAAAAGGGTGGGGCGCTGTTCAAAGCTGTTCAGGAAAAACTGGATGGTGTGAATAATGTCATGCGGGAAAACCTTGGGGGTATTCGCTTAATCAAAGCCTTTCTCCGTAAAAAGCATGAAATCAAACGGTTCGGTCATGCAAGCGAGGAGTTGAAGAATCAGACGGTAAATGCACTTCGACTTATGGAGATTACCATGCCAATCCTCCTTCTAATCATGAACGGAAGTATTCTTGCTGTCCTTTGGTTTGGTACGATCGGTGTCTCAAACGGAGGAGCACAGGTTGGGGAAGTGGTCGCTATCGTCAACTATGCGACCAGAATTACCGGGGCACTATCAATCTTTTCTTTTATTATCATGGCATTTGCGCGTGCGAAAGCCTCTGCTCACCGGATTACAGATGTGCTGGACGAGGAAATTGATTTAGTGGATAAGGTAGATGTGGATAAAGAAGCGACGTTCCTTCAAGGAGGAATCGAATTTGACTCTGTATCTTTTCGTTACCCGAATACAGACATACCGGTTCTTGAGGATATCAGCTTCCGCGCCGAAGCTGGATCGACCGTTGCCATAATGGGAGCCACAGGAGCTGGTAAATCGTCATTATTCCAACTGATTCCTAGGCTTTACGATGTAGATAAGGGCATCATCCGGGTAGACGGTAAAGACCTTACCGATTTGTCTCTGAAAAAGCTAAGGAGGCAAATAGGATATGTGCCACAGGAAGCGCTTCTCTTTTCGGGAACGGTAAAAGAGAATATCGCCTGGGGGAAAGAGGATGCAAGCTTGGAAGAAATCATTCAGGTAGCGAAGGATGCGCAAATTCATGAAACCATCGATCGTTTGCCGAAAAAATATGAGACCGTTCTTGGGCAAAAAGGGGTCAATCTTTCCGGAGGACAAAAACAACGCTTATCCATTGCCCGCGCTCTTGTAAGAAAGCCGAAGATTCTCATGCTGGATGACAGTACAAGCGCACTTGATTTAAATACAGAAGCCAAACTGCTCGCTGCTATTAAAAAATACCAATGCACGATGTTCATAGTGACGCAGAAGGTAAGTACGGCAATGGAAGCAGATAAAATCTTACTGATAGAAGACGGAAGGCTGCTAGAAGAGGGAAGCCATGAGAAGCTATTGGCCACCTCGGAACTTTACCAGAAAATCTATCAGTCGCAATTTGGAACGGAGGTGGCAGAGCATGTCCAAGCGTATAAGTAGCAGTGCCGCCGTCGCAAGTAAAGCGAGCCCAAAGCCGAAAGCCAAGGACTGGAAAGGGACGATTAAACGAGTTTGGAGATACTTAGGTGAAAACAAAGGTTTGTTGATGCTCGTTATGTTAATGGTTGTCGTCAGCTCCGCCTTAGGACTTTTGGGACCTTTTATTGTTGGAATGGCTATTGATAATTATGTAGTGGAACAAAATACATCTGGACTTTTAAATGTTTTAATTGGGCTTGTATTTATCTATATTTTCTACTCGCTTTCCATGTGGCTCCAGAACTACTGGATGGTGGGAATAGCGCAAAATACGGTATTGAAAATGAGGACGCAGCTGTTTGAGCATTTACACAAGTTGCCGATCCCATATTTTGATAAAAGGCAGCATGGTGAACTTATGAGCCGTGTAACCAATGATATGGAGAATGTCAGTTCAACGTTAAACAGTTCTGTCATTCAGATTTTTTCGAGTATCTTGACCTTAGTCGGAACGGTATCTGTCATGCTTTATCTTAGTCCTTTGCTGACAGGCATTACGCTAATCATCGTACCTGTTATGTTCTTTGGTTTAAGATGGATCACCAACCGGACAGGTCCATTGTTCAAGCAAACCCAAAAGAACTTGGGTGAACTGAATGGCTATATTGAAGAAACCATTTCCGGTCAAAGGATTGTGAAAACATTCTCCCGAGAAGATAAGGTGATGGAGGAGTTTACGGAAAAGAGTTTAAAACTGAAGAAGTCCGCATATTGGGCTCAGACCTATTCAGGGTTTATCCCAAAGCTTATGAATATGTTGAATAACTTGAGTTTTGCCATTATCGCAGGTGTTGGTGGGATATTGGCATTAAACACGGAATCAGGCATTACGATTGGAGTTATCGTCATTTTTGCGGAGTACTCGAGACAATTCACGCGTCCGTTAAATGACCTTGCCAACCAGTTTAATACTTTGTTGTCTGCTGTAGCAGGAGCTGAGCGTGTGTTTGATGTGTTGGATGAAGAAGAGGAAGAAAGCGATGAAACCGAAGCAATAGAACTGGAAACGGTAAGAGGAGAAGTGGAGTTTAGGGATGCTTCCTTCTCTTATGAAGGTGATGATACGACCATTCGCAACATCAACTTCCATGTGGACGCAGGAGAAACCGTTGCATTTGTCGGTCCAACAGGTGCAGGTAAGACAACGGTCATCAACCTGATTTCCCGTTTCTATGATTTGGACAGCGGAAGCATCCTTTTAGATGGCCATCCAATCAACAGGATAAAACGTTCGAATTTGCGTAAGCACATGGCCTTTGTATTACAGGATTCCTTTCTTTTTGAGGGAACGGTTAGAGAGAATATCCGTTACGGAAGACTGGATGCTACAGACACGGAAGTGGAGGAAGCGGCAAAGATGGCCAATGCTCATTCCTTTATCAGAAAATTACCGGGAGGCTATGATTTTAAACTGAAGCAGGACGGAAGCGGAATCAGTCAAGGGCAAAAACAGTTACTGTCCATTGCGCGGGCAGTCTTGGCAAACCCTACCATCCTGGTTCTTGATGAAGCAACAAGTAGTATTGATACCATCACAGAGATGAAAATTCAAGAAGCGCTTCAACGATTGATGGAGGGAAGAACTAGCTTTGTTATTGCCCACCGATTAAATACCATTCAAAATGCCGATCAAATTCTTGTATTGAAAGAAGGAGAAATCATAGAAAAAGGATCTCATAATGAATTGCTCACAGAACAAGGTTTTTACTATGACTTGTTTACGAGTCAGTTAAAAAAAGAAGTAGGGTAATAAGAGTAATTAGGCACCTGTACGTTCATGGAAAGCTATCATGTACGTACAGGTGTTTTTTGCATAAATTCTACATCTTATAAAAAAACATTTAATTTTTCCCGGGAAATTCGTCGCTATATAAAGGTTCGTGTCATATTAGCGCACATGATGAAGGAGTCATGTATTGTCTATTTTCCGAATATGATTTATAATGCTGTACAGAATGAAAATTCTAAATATTACAAATAAGTTAAAGGGGGATTACAATTTGGATGCATTTACGCAAGATCCGATTGGTTTTATAGTCAGTCTTCTTTGGAGCACACCGATGATTGTTTTCTGTTTGGGAGTCGGACTATTATTTACCATTTTGACAAGGTTTGTACAAGTAAGGTTATTTGGGGATATGGTGAAGCAAATATTCTCAGGTAAAGCGTCAAAAGCAGGGGTATCTTCCTTTCAGGCATTATCCATTTCATTATCAGGACGTGTAGGAACCGGTAATATCGCTGGTACTGCAACTGCAATTGCGATGGGAGGACCCGGAGCAGTTTTTTGGATGTGGACGATCGCATTTATTGGAGCGGCGAGTGCATTTGTTGAATCAGCGCTGGCCCAAGTGTACAAATCAAAGCAAGATGGGGAATATCGCGGGGGTCCGGCTTATTACATAGAAAAAGGTATTGGCTGGAAATGGTATGGGATTGTATTCGCATCGGCTGCATTGTTAGCGATGAGCTTATTAATGCCAGGATTGCAAGCTAATGCAATTGGGACAGGATTAAATAATGCTTTTGGAATTAATAAGCAAGTAATTGCAATTACATTAGTTATTGTCATTGGATTAATCATTTTTGGGGGAGTTAAACGTATAGCTACTGTTGCTCAATACGTAGTTCCTTTCATGGCGGTAGCGTATATATTAGTAGCTCTAGGAATTATTGCTATGAATATTACAGAGTTACCGGCAGTATTCGGTTTGATTTTCTCAAGTGCCTTTGGCTTTGACTCCGCGTTTGGTGGGATCATTGGGGCAGCTATTGCATGGGGCGTTAAACGTGGTATCTTTTCCAATGAAGCAGGTCAAGGTACTGGGCCACACGCAGCAGCGGCTGCTGAAGTATCACACCCAGCTAAACAAGGATTAGTGCAAGCATTTTCTATTTATATTGATACGCTACTTGTTTGTTCTGCCACTGCGTTCATGATTCTATTCACAGGATCGTTTAATGTAGTAGATCCAGCAAACGAGGGACAATTCCTGGTAAATAACCTTGGTGCAGGGGTAGAGGCAGGAGCGGAATATACACAAGCTGCTGTTGAGTCAGTATTACCTGGGTTTGGTGCAGGATTTGTAGGTATTGCTTTATTATTCTTCGCTTTTACAACCATTATGGCGTATTACTATATTGCGGAAACGAATGTTGCATATTTGGTTCGTGGAAGAAGCAATAAGATTCCAATGTTCATCTTGAAGGTCGTTCTTTTAGGTGCAACTTACTTTGGGGTTGTCAGAACAACACAAGTAGCATGGAATCTAGGAGATATTGGACTTGGATTAATGGTGTGGCTCAATTTGATTGCACTGTTATTGTTGGCGAAACCTGCACTTGCAGTGTTAAAAGATTATGATGAACAAAGAAAGCAGGGTCTAGATCCTACATTTAATCCTGAGAAATTGGGTATTAAAAATGCGGAGTTCTGGACAGAGGAGTATAAAAAGGATGATGAAAAAGCATCCTGATCAATGAATTCAAAAGCCCTCACCACTAATTTTTTGTGGTGAGGGCTTTTTGAATTGTCTAGACTGACATGATTGGTGCCATAATTTCCGGACTAGGTTTTCCTATATAATAGCCTTGTCCATAATGTATTCCGATGTCTCGGCAAAATTGAAACTCTTCTTTTCTTTCTATTCCTTCTGCAAGCACCTTAATGTTTAATTTGGTGGCGACATTTATGACACTTTTTAGGAAAAGTTGTTTTTCTAATGAGGTGTCACAATGTGAAATATAGTCACGGTCTATTTTTACAAAATCGGGTTGCAGCTTTTCGAGGACTGCCAAGGTGGAATAACCTGCACCGACATCATCGAGTGCCACTTGCATTCCCGATTTCTTGTAAGTTTTGAATATAGATTCAAGGTGGTCGATATCGTGAATTTTTTCTGATTCCACCACTTCAAAAACGAGCTGATCTGGTAAGATGTCATTTTCACGAACAATCTTAAATGTATGCTGCAAACAATACTCCGGGTTGTAAATGGATGATGGTAAAAAGTTAATAAATAGCTTTACATTAGAAGGGACCTGCTGCTTGCTCCCGGAAACAATAGAGCTTTCACGAGCCTTTTGATCTAAATAGTTATGTAGATTCGTTTCACGGGCGAATTCAAATAGTTTAAAAGGTGGAACAGATTGCCCCTTCCATTGAGGGCGTAACAAACACTCATAGGCGAAAATTTCATCGTTTTTCTGCAAATCTATGATTGGTTGAAAATGGGTTGTGAAGGAATTGGATGCTATTAATTCTAATAGATCTTGATTTTTCACCAGATTCCATAACTGCTCTGGTGGGTAAAAGCCTCGTTGTGATGATGTTTTCGCCAAAACTTTTGAGCTATCAGCTCGATTAAGTATTTTCTTTTGAAGGAGCTGCTCTAATTCTTCAAGTGATTGATAGTGAAGTTCCTCTTGCAATTGCTCTCTTTTTATAAAAAGTACCCCTGAGCGGCTTATATTGTCAGGTACCCCGCAATCCGTACAGTGCAAATAGATCACCCCTTTTAATAGATAGGATAATTTTACTATTAAATCATTGTTGGAAGAAGTTTTTAGCATGAAATGTTGAAAAAAAGGTCCGAATAGATGAAAAGTAGTAGAATGGATACATTTTTTGACGGAATGCACAAGGGTTTTCTCAAATGTTGTCGAAACATAACTATACGATAGAATTTAGAAGGTACGGTTAGGGGCGGGCTTGTATGTTGGCGGAAAAGCTACTTTTACATGTATTGATCATCTTAGCACCGGTGCTGATTTATTATGTTGTTTCCGAAAATAAGAGGTTTGGTCAATCACCATATTTTATCGGAATTCTGCAGGGGCTTTCTGCGAGCCTGTGTTTACTGTTTGCATTCTATGATTATGGTCTATATTGGGACTTGCGATACATACCTTTAGTGCTTGCCATCCTTTATGGTGGACCAAAGGCTGGGGTAATTGTACTCGCTGCCATTCTTGGGACAAGAACCTACCTTGGTGGCGATGCTCTGGCATTTGGCTATGTCAGTGGACTTGTTGCAGCAGCCATTCCGTTCTTGATGCTAAAACGGTTTAACAAAATTCAAATAAAGAAAAAGAGGATTGGCTTTGCTGTGCTTGTAGGCTTATGGCCAAACTTTGTCATGCTAGCAATCTTAATAGCTTATCTCTTCAGTTCAGCAGCTGCAAATGAAGGACCGAATCTACTTTTATACATCCTGCTATTTGGATTGATTCAAGTAGTAGGTGTCGGTTTCGCATCCACCTTACATGAAGCGGTCCTTGAGCGAGAATTGATGAAGCAGGAAATTAGACGCGCGGAAAAGCTGAATACATTAGGTGAACTTGCAGCGTCCATTGCTCATGAAGTCAGAAACCCATTAACTGTTGTTAAAGGATTTCTCCAACTCATGCATAGAGAGGATAAGGGGAAGAACTATCAATATATTGGACTCATTTTAAGTGAACTGGCAAGGGCAGAATCCATTATCAATGATTATCTCAATTTTGCAAAACCTGAGTTCAAAAAAATTGAAAAAGTGGACCTGGGTGAACTATTGAGTGATGTGAAAATGTTGTTAAATCCGTTAGCAGTAAAAGAAGGTATTCATCTTGAAAGTTACTTGGAGAAGAATGTTGTGATGGAAACTGATAAAAATCAATTCAAACAAGCCCTTGTTAACATTTTAAAAAATGCCATTGAAGCCACTCCTCAAGATGGCAGAGTCTATATTAAATTGTTTTCCAACACATCTGGCATTCAGATTCTCATTAAAGATACAGGAAAAGGAATGACCAAGGAGCAGGTGTCTCGCATTGGTACCTTATTCTATACCACTAAGGATAAGGGGACAGGTCTTGGTACGACTGTTTCGATGAGGATTATCGATACAATGAATGGAAAGGTCGTTTACTCAAGTGAACTTGGGAAAGGGACGGAGGTGAAGATTTCATTTCCGCCTGTGAGGCAGGAGGAACAGGTGAGAGAGGAATCGATTGTTGGATAATAAATAAAGAGACTGTCCATTAAATTTGGCAGTCTCTTTATGTTTGTTTATTCTGGTTGAGTCTTACAATTTCTCCAGCGGTTTATCAGCTGGCCCTTCCAGTACGTCGCCGTGGATGGAGAAGCGTGAGCCGTGGCAAGGGCAATCCCAGCTTCGATCGCCATGGTTCCACTCGACTTCACAACCAAGATGCGTACAGGTCGTGTCCACGCAGTATACTTCTCCTTTGTCGTTTTTGTAAGCTCCTGCACGTCGACCGTTAATCATAACGACTCCGCCTTCATCCAAACCTAGATCTTCTGGTTTTTTCGAAGGACGATCAAGTTTGCCTTCGATGAGGTGACCCGCTACATTCATGTTAGAGCTGATAAATTTTTTCAGACTAGGATCAGCAACAAAGCGGGACGGTGAAAACAGGTCTTCATATGCGTTTTTCCTGCCAAGGATTAAATCCTGTAAGAGCAGTGCGGCTGCTGTACCGTTGGTCATTCCCCATTTTCGATAGCCTGTCGCAATGAAAATATTCGGATGCCCCGATGTAATGCGGCCAATATACGGTACCTTGTCTAACGTATATAAATCTTGTGCTGACCATCGATACAGAATTTCCTTGATTCCAAGGACTTCTTCACCGAAACTTTTCAACGCTTCGTAGTGTTTTAACGTATCTTTGCCTTGACCTGTCCGGTGGCCGTCTCCTCCAATCAAGGCAACTTTCTCCCCGTCAATCGTCACATAACGCAAAGATCTTGAAGGCTGACCTGCGCTATAATACATGCCCTCTGGTGGTTCTTTTTCTATTTTTGCTGCAAGTACATACGAACGCTCCGCATACATTCTTGTGAAAAAGAAACCTTTGCCATCGTAAAATGGAAAATGGGAGCCTGCAACAATATATTCGCAATCAATCTTTGCTCCGTTCTTCGTCACTACAGATAGACCGCGGGACTCCTCCACATCTGTCGCAACGGTGTGCTCATAAATTTCGCCGCCCTTTTCAACTATGCCGTCTACTAGCACCTTTAAATATTGAAGCGGATGGAATTGTGCCTGATTTTTCATGACGATTACAGATTTAGTCTCAATCGGAAACGGTATGTCATAAGTTAAATCGCCATCGATTCCTAGTTTCTGATACGCTTCGAATTCTTTTATTACTTTTTGATCATCCTGCTCTGTTTGAGAATAAATATAGGCATTCTGTTCACTAAAGTCACATTGAATTCGTTTAAGATCCACAAGATCTCTGATGAAATGAAGGCCTTCCTGGTTGGCTTGGTAATAGAGTTTTGCTTTTTCTTGTCCTAAATGCTGAAGAAACTCATCGTAAATCAGACCGTGCTGAGATGTCACTTTGGCTGTTGTGTGCCCTGTTGTTCCATTTAGAATTTGATCCGCATCAATGAGGATTACCTTAAGTCCTTCTTGAGCAAGTTGATACGCCGTCGTAATTCCAGTAATACCGCCACCGACTACACATACATCTGTTTTTTTATTTTCATTTAATGTTGGAAAAGAGGGCAGGGGTGCAGAGTCCCGCCAATAGGCTTCCGGTCCTTTTGGAAGGTCGGTAAAATTTATTTGATCCATTACGTATTTCCTCCTCTGTTATGTAACGATATACATAATTTTTCCAAAAAGGAGGAAAACATGTATCTTTTTAGCGGAAATGACAACGATATTTCTATTGGAACCTCTAGGGAAAAAGGGTAGAATGGAGAATAGCGTAAAACCCCGTGTGAGGGTCATAAAGGAGAAAACGATGTCTACAACTTTTATAAATACATTACAACCTTTTATACAACAGATTTGGGAAAAAAGTGAATTTGCCGCTGCAACCCCGGTTCAGGAACAGGCAATTCCGGAAATTTTAGAAGGGAAGGATGTTCTTGTCGAATCTCCGACAGGGACAGGGAAAACCTTGGCTTATTTGTTACCGATCATTGAACGTATAGATCTATCAAAACAGCATCCACAAGCGTTGATTGTGGCGCCGTCCAAGGAACTTGCAATGCAGATCTTTGAACAAGTGCAGAAATGGACAGAAGGCAGCGAAATTTCCGGTGCATCTTTCATTGGTGGAGCGAATGTGAAACGCCAACTAGAAAAGCTGAAAAAGAAACCGCATATTTTGGTGGGCACACCTGGCCGACTTCAAGAATTAATTCAAATGAAAAAAATTAAAATGCATGAAGTAAAGAGCATTGTCATGGATGAAGCGGATCAGCTCTTTGTCCCAGAACATAAAAAAACCATTGAAAACATCATTAAATCTTCCATGCAGCAGGAAAGACAACTTCTATTGTTCTCCGCAACTTTAAAGGAGGAGACGGAGAAGCAGGCAATTGACTTGCTAAAGGAGCCGTTAGTTATTAAGGTTACAAAAGAAGACTTGCCGCCAGCCCGTGTGGAGCATTTATACGCAGTGGTCGATCAGCGAGATAAAGCGAATGTCCTTGCTAATTTGCTTCGCGAGCCTGGAATAAAAGCGTTGGCATTTGTGCGTGATATCGGAAACCTTGCCGTATTAACGGAAAAACTTTTATATAAACAGTTAAATGTCGGATTTCTGCATTCCGAATCCTCCAAACAGGAACGCGAGAATGCCATGAAAAACTTCAGAAAAGACGAGTATCCGGTTCTTCTTGCTACAGATGTGGCAGCGCGGGGACTTGATATTAAAGAACTCAGTCATGTAATCCATTATGACTTACCTGAAGAAGTGGAAAGTTATGTGCATCGTTCCGGAAGAACAGCCCGCCAAGGAGCAGAAGGTACTGTTATTTCGATTGTAAGTGAACGTGAAGAGCGCAGGCTGAAGCAGTTTGCCCGTGAACTTGGCTTGAAGCTCGAAAAGCGAGTTGTGTTTGGTGGAAAGCTTGTTGGTGAAGACGAGTTGAAAACTGGAAAACCTGGTTCTGGTGGCGGACGAGGCAAAGCTGGAGGAGCTAAGGGATCTGTTGGGAAGAAGACAGGTAGTTCGAAGGGATCTTTTGGGCAACAGAAGACAGGTGCCAAGGCTGGAGTTGCGAGCGGTTCTTCCAAAGGTGGGGGAAAGGCTAAAACGAAGAAGCCTGGTTTAAAGAAACAAGGTAAGAAGAAATAAATGTAGGATTTAATGTGGACCATTCCAATTTTGGGATGGTTTTTGTTGTGTTTAGGAAAAGTCGGCAGCCCCACCAAGCAACAGCCGACATCCTCACGCCAAATCCCTATTCCACTACCCCGCTAAACTTCAACGTCTCAAACCCGCGAAACACAATATTATTTCTTCTAACCGGTTCTTCTAGTAATTTTACATCATGTACCCGTTTAAGAAGTACTTCCAATGCGATGACGGTTTCAAGTCTGGCAAGCGGGGCACCTAAGCAAAAATGAGGTCCGGATGCGAAAGATAGGTGTTTCACATTACCTCTGGATACATTAAAAACATCTGGTGACTCATGAATGTTAGGGTCACGGTTGGCTGCAGCAAGAGCGATAATTGCTGTTTGGGCCTTTTTAAGTTGTTGACCACCAAGTTCCATATCTTCTCCTACCCATCTTGAGGTAAGCAGAACGGGTGGGTCAAAACGTAAGATTTCTTCCACCGCATTTCCAATCAGGGAAGGATCATCTATAAGCTTTTTCATTTCATCCCGATGCTTAAGCAACAGATGATAGCCGTTGGTAATCAAATTTACCGTTGTCTCATGGCCCGCGATTAATAACAATAAACAAGTCGCCACCAGCTCGTCTTCGTTCAACTTGTCTCCAGAGTCAGATACTGAAATGAGACCGCTCAATAAATCCTCTCCAGGGTTCACACGTTTTACCGCTATCAAATTGCGCATATAATGGTCTGCTTCCTCAAGGGAAGGAGCAACCGCTTCTAAATCAGCTTGGGTTGTGTTAAAATCAATGAATTTAACAAAGGAATCCGACCAGACGCGGAATCGTTCTCTGTCCTCTTTTGGCACTCCGATTAGCTCTGTGATGACCATGACGGGTAGGGAGTAAGCGAAGTCGCGAATCAGTTCATGCTCCGTTTTCCCTTTTCTTGCATCCAAAAGGTAGTTCGCCATCTCGACAATAGTCGGACGGAGGCGCTCGGTCATCCTTGGCGTAAACGCTTTAGTAACAAGCCCGCGAAGTCTGGTATGATTCGGTGCATCGCGGAAAAGCATCATGTTTCGATTTAGCATAACCACCGGCACTAATGTCTGTGGAATAGGAGGCATATTCTCCTCTTGAACTAGGTTTCTTATTTCTTTTATAAATCTAGTATCTTTTAAGACAGCCTCTACTTCCTTGTAACCTGTTATCAGCCATCCATTGACATTGAAAAATGAAACCCACTGAATGGGATTGATCTCATTTGCTTGTTTGAACATTTCATATGGATTTTCTATAAATGTCTTTACCGGATCTGTTTTTACGCTCATTCAAAAACCTCCCTATATAACTACTCAACATTAAGCATTCGCTAAAAAACGAGAAAATCCTTGATGAAAATACATAAAAGGAAAATGTTTCTACCTTTTTTCTCCAGAAATACCGACCTCATTTGACACTTATCTAGCAATCTATTGTAAAATGGTGTAATAACAATAATGAGGTTAATTACATAGAGTGATGGAGGCTTATATAGAATGTTTTGTCACAAATGTGGTAGGAAAGTGACATCTGATGCAAATTTTTGCTTTAATTGTGGAGCGAATTTGAAGGATGATGTGGAGCATAATGAAGACGAATGGTTAGAAGGTAGAGGGAAAAATAAGAAAAAGCGTTTTACATATATGCCATTTTTACCTCCCATTATTAGCTTAGTGTTGATAGCTGGAACTATCGGGTGGTATTACAATCATGAGCAGAGTGTCAATGCAGAAGTGCTGACCATAAAAAAGGAAGCAGAAGACTTGGCCCTGCAGGGAGAGTATGACATGGCAAAGGAAGAATTGGCCGGTGCCATGGAATTAAGACCATCATATCATGTGTTGCGAAACAATCTCGAAGTAGTGAAAATTGCGGAAGAGGTTAACGGGGAGTTAGAGGAAGTAAAAGAGCAGATCAAAACGAAGAAGTTTGAAGATGCCGAAAAAAATCTAACAAGGCTCCGTGAGAAAATTACCAGATTAGATGGACCTTTGATTCAACCATTAAAAGAAGATGTGTCCGAAAAAGATGTCATGATTAAAGTAGGAAAAATAAACAATGAGCTAGATCAGCTCAAAACGGTGGATGAACTTTCAAGAAAGCTTGCAGTCATTTCTTCCATTCCTTCAGAAGAGGGGAAAGCGGTAAAAGAGCAAATATTAAATCGCATCGTGCAGCTTACGGTGGAGGATGCAGAAGAGAAAATCGAGCAGATGCAGTTTACCAATGCGATGACTCTAGCAGACAGAGGGCTTCAATATGCCGTGAATGATAAACGACTCCTTTCTTTAAAAGAAAAAATCGAGCAAGCTCGTAAAGAATTTGAGCAGGCGGAGTTTGAAAGAATAGAAAAGGCCATGGAAGCAGCGGCGAAAGAAGATTTGAAAAATAAAAACGCCGCCCTGGAAATCGTTAACTTTAAGGCGGAAGAGGATGAGGTCGGAGGGATGACTGTCACTGGAGAAGTGAAAAATATTGTGTCAGCAACCGTATCCTCCATTACTGTCTACTATAATATTTTAAGCAAAGATAAGAATGTATTAGATACCGGTTTTACCACCGTCTACCCTTTCAAATTGGAGCCAGGTAAAAAAGGAAAGTTCGAAGACTATTATTATGGTGTATTTGAAGATGTGACAGTGGAGATAGAAAACATTACATGGGTTGTGGAAGAGTAGAAAAGCTTTCGAAACGGCCAAACATTAAGAAGGTGTAGCAATGAATGTAAAATGGTTCATAAGTATCATCATGACGATCATTTTGATTAGTGGGGGAATACTTGGTTATTTTCATATAAAAAATACAATCCCAGCCCAACTGACGGCTCCATCGAAGCTGTATTTAGAGTCGGAAGTAGTAGAAAAAGAAAATGTACCTCAAGCTTTGAAAGAAATTATTTTTGAATCTCAAAAGCTGGTGGTGAAAATTGAATTACCGGACGGGTCGTTTGGATCTGGTTTTCTTTACAATGACAAAGGTGATGTCATTACAAATGCTCATGTAGTAGCAAATGCAAGAGACGTAAAAGTAACTTCTGCAGATTCAAAGGAACTGACAGGAGAAGTGATCGGCATCAGCATTGATACGGATATTGCTGTAGTGCGGGTACCTGAACTTGAAGGGTCACAACCTTTCAAACTAGCGAAAACTAGAAAAGCAGAGCTCGGTGATGATGTGATTGCCTTGGGGAGCCCTTTAGGACTTCAAAATACAGTCACAACAGGGATCATTAGTGGTGTCGGCCGTGAGTTTGAAATCGATTCATTCAAATATGAAGACGTGTTCCAAATTTCCGCACCGATTGCACCTGGTAATAGTGGCGGTCCGTTAATTGATACAAAAACAGGGGAAGTAGTGGGAATCAATTCCGCAACTATGGATCAAGGCGTGATTGGCTTCAGTATTCCTTTAGTGAACGTCATCCCGATGATTGAAAGCTGGTCGGCTTCTCCAATGGAGTCACTGCCAAGGATTGGAGCTAACACAACTGGAAACAGTGCAGGCGAAACATCAACGAATGCTGATATTGCAGAATACCTCGTCAATTATTTTTATGAAAGCATCAATTATCGCGATTATGTGACCGCCTATTCGTTGCTCGGAAGCAGCTGGCAATCTAAAACGGCTTATGAGGATTTTCGTGCAGGCTATTTAGATTACTTAACAATAGAAGTAGATGATTTACTGACAAAGCAGAATGGCAATAAAGTCGAAGTCATCACGGTCATAACTGCGCAGGAGCGCTCGGAAAAAGGAGTTTCTTATAAGAAATTTAAGGTTACCTTTGAGCTGGGGCTTGAGAATGATCAAATGAAGATACTTTCTGAGAAGCGGGAGAGTATGGAATAGGATAAATAGAAAAGGCCAAGCGTTGATGATGCTTTGGCCTTTTTGCTAGAGTTCGAAAGTATATAACTCGGTTGATTTCAGTTCTAGGCGCTTCGCTTGCCTGCGGGCGGTCCGTGAGCTTCCTCAGGCTTTGCCTTCCGGGCTCTCACCTGTCCCTTTCTCCCGCGGGCGTCTGCGCGCCTTCCACTCCAATCAACTGTGTAGTCTCATCCCCATTACACGCCTTGCTCCTATCACTTTTTTGCGCCAGTAAGAATCTAGGGGGGCGATTGCTACTTTCTTTTCTAGGCGGGATGTGTGTAAGATGGAATTATTCCCAATGAAGATTGCGACATGACCAATCCTGTGAATTCCTTTATATTTTGCACGCTTGGGTGTGGTGAAGAACAGAAGATCTCCGCGTCTAACAGAGGACAGTGGGATAGATTTACCGAAAAGATATTGTTGCCGGGAAGTTCTTGGCAAAATAATGCCATGCGCACCATATACATATTGAACAAAGGAACTGCAATCAAACCTGTCTGTCCGTCCGGACTCCGCACCAAAAACGTATGGTGTACCAAGGAATTCCTTACCAGTTTTAATAATTCGTTTTGCCTTTTGGAGGGACATACATGTCACCTTCTTTCATCTATTGCTATATTAGTAGATGAAAGATGATAGAGAATTGCTTGGACAATCTAGTAGTTTTTTACATAGGAGGTAGGAATATGAGTGTAAAAGATAGATTTTTGCATTACCTGGGAGTAGTGGAAAAAGAGACGAATCTTGAATTTTTAAATGAACTTATTGCTGCTCACCAATCAAAGGTAAGATGGGAAACTTGGACCAAGTTCCTTGATTTTGAAGAGAGGAAGCAGGAGAATCTTTATTTGCCAAGTATCGAGGAATATGTGGATAGAGTGATAAAGACCGGAACAGGCGGAACTTGCTGGACATTGGCGATTGGCTTTCATTTTCTTTTAAAAGAGCTGGGTTTTAAAGTTGATTATTTGTATATGACACCTGGTCATCTTTGTTTGCAGGTGGAATTAGATCAGCCCTATTATGTGGATGTCGGGTATTGTGCGCCGTTTTTTAAGGCGTTTCCTTTGCATAGCTCTTTTGAAGTAAGTACGGATATGGAGATATTCCGTTATCAGGTAAACGGGGATGAAGCTTTGGTGGAGCGTTCCCCAGGGCCGACGAAGTCATTGGGTTTGAAGCCTGTTACTTTTGAGGAAGTGAAGGGGCCTTTACTTGATTCCCATAATTGGGAGGAGGGATTTTCATTTCATAGCTTGAGGATGTTTGGCTATATAGACGGAGTCCCTTATCAATTGCGGGAAAATGCAATCAGACGATTCAAGGATCATACGCATGTGGAAGAAGAGTTGACCGATGAGCAGATGCGTTATTGGATTGAGGAAAAGTTTGGTGCAGATTATGGTGTATACTTGCGGGCGAAGGAGATTTACCGGAAGCGGAAGGGATAGTATGCAATAGTTTCTGTTGAAATCTAAAAGGGGAATTTAATCCCCTTTTAGATTCTGTGAATGACGCCCTCCACGGATGAAAAGTGGTGAACATTGTCCTCGTAGGAGTGGAATGACGCCGTCCGGCGGTGAAAAGCGGTGAACATTGTCCTCGTAGGAGTGGAATGACGCCGTCCACGGGTGAAAAGTGTTGAACATTGTCCTCGTAGGAGTGGAATGACGCCGTCCGGCGGTGAAAAGCGGTGAACATTGTCCTCGTAGGAGTGGAATGACGCCGTCCACGGGTGAAAAGCGGTGAACATTGTCCTCGTTACCTAACTTTTCTTCCTCACCAAGCCCCCAAGCAACGTTATCACCAAAATCACGGCAGCCAAGGCATACGCAACATATGCGACATTGCTGTAATCCTCCATATTTTTCACACCGATTCCAATAAAGGCCCAAACGAAGACAAGCGGATATATCCAGTCAGCTTGAGAAATCCGGAACCCTATAGCCAAAAGGGTTGCCACAACGAGCATGATGATCGTCCACGTCACATCTGATAAACCAAAGCCATTCCATCCTTTTTCTACTAAAACATAACTAATGTTAGCAATGGTGGCGACACTGATCCATCCTAGATAAATGGAGAACGTGGCAAAATCCAGTTTCCCAGGGTTAGATTCACGCATTTTCGTATATAGCGCGATAAGTGTCAGCAACAAGCTAATCATCACTACTACTGTGGTCACCCAGAATCCGTAATGCCAAAGTACCACACATGCACTGTTCAATAAGCAGCTTAAGACAAAAAGGCCGCTGGTGTTCACATATATCGGGAGATCCCTGCGTGATTTCGGGAACTGGCGAATAATCCAAATCCCAAGCAAAAGATAAATCAAACTCCAGATGGAAAATACATAGCCTGCAGGCTGAAAAAGTACGGTGATCCGATTGGCGATATCGCCCGTAGTAAGCCCGTTAAGCGGTAGGGCGTTAGCGAGATAATTTACAACTATGACCAGTATAAATGCAGCAATATTCAATAAAAGCCTCCACATTAGAAACACTCCTCTCTTCTCTCTACTATTACTATTCCTTTTGCCGAACATACATAACCATCCCAATATGCAAGTAAAGCAGAATAAGTAGAAGGACTCACAACATTCCAGCCATATTTTCACAACTTGTCTCATAAAATAGGAAATGGATTTTCCTGAGTTGAGAGTTAGAGAGGGGACAATTTTGGCTATGAATAAATTTTTTAAAGGGACACTCCTTCTGGCAATCGCCGCCTTTTTGGGAGAGAGCATAGAATTTATCGTAAATATGGTATTGGCAAAGAATCTTGGGGAAGAAGGTATGGGGCTGTATATGTCTGTATTGCCAGTCATTTTTCTGGTAGTCGTTATTTCTAGTTTGGAGCTGCCGATATCCATTTCGAAATTTGTCGCTGCCAAAGAAGAGAAGTATCATCAAAGCATGCTTCATCATGCCATGCGGCTGACAATTGTTTTTACCATTATGGTGCTTTTTGTCGCAGCAATCATCCTGCCGTTTGTTCCTGTTTTCGAGCATTACCATCCACTTGTAAAATGGTTAATACTTATTCTGATCCCGGTTATCTCATTTTCCTCCATCGCCAGAGGGTACTTTATGGGGCTTCAGCATATGAGCAAAATTGCAATCTCAAATTTTTTAAGAAAGATTGTGCAACTGAGCCTGCTCGTCCTGGTATATCATTTCTTTCATTTTTCATTGGAAGTTTCCATTTTGATTGCTCTTTGCACCTTGGTGGCGACAGAGTTGATAGTCTGTTTGTATCTTCTTTATATGTACAGGCTTCAGTATATTGAATTAAAAACGAAGGCTGCCGCCAGGATCGATGGCAGGACAGTGAGGAAGAGTTTACTTGAAGTGTCCATTCCTACAACAGGAATGCGTCTGTTTCATGCTGTCACAAATGCGATTCAACCTTTTCTTATTAAAATAGCGCTCGTAAAAGCAGGGCTCAGCCATACGATTGCACTCGAGGAGTTTGGTCTCCTTGCAGGGGTGGCGCTGACCATTGGCTTTTTCCCTGGATTCATCGCGCACTCATTGTTAATCGTCCTTATTCCGACTGTTTCGGAGGCCCATGCGAATCATGATTATAAAAAAATGCAGAAGTTGTTAAAGCAAGTAATGATTATTACGTTTATTTACGGCATTCCCATTGTGATGGTGTTTTACCACTTTGCAATTCCGCTTACGAATGTCTTTTTTGAAAATTCCCATGCTGCATCCTATGTCCAGCTTTTGTGGCCTTTCTTTCTTTTCCATTTGTTTGTCTCTCCATTGCAGGCGTATTTGATTGGATTGGGGTTGATTAAGGATGCTTTTTTACATTCTATATGGTCAACCTGTATTTCCTTTTTGCTAATGTTTCTTCTCGGTTCGCTTCCAAGCTTTCAAATGAACGGGGTGATTCTTGGCATGAATACAGGAATGGTATTGTTAACATTGATGCATTATTTTACTGTCTGTAACAAAATACATGTCACTCTATGGTTGAAGAGATTGGAAGCTCCATCCATATAGGTATGAAATTTAAACAAACGTTTATTTCACGTGAAAAGAATTAAACCGTTTTCAATTGTGCAACTTCTTGCTTATGTGTTTACATGCCTGTCCTAGGTCTTTATAATCCCAACTAGACTGTAAAAATCACGAGGGAGGCTGACCGGTATGAACAAACACTTGAAAACACTATTATTCTTGCACGTAGGTCCTCTTTTTGTTGCAATACATGTACATTTTTTCCTTTCGCCAAATAGCTTGGCAACAGGGGGAGTAAGTGGACTTTCCATCATTTTGAACGACGTATTCCCGATGTTATCGATCGGTGTGTTAATGTTGATCGTCAATTTAATTTTATTTGTTGTGGGCTTTTTGCTGCTTGGATTTGGATTTGGGACGAAAACCATTTATACCAGCGTAATGTTGTCTGTGATGGTATGGCTGCTAGAAGCATTCTTCCCAATCAGCGGTCCAATCAGCGAGGACATCCTGATTCAGTTAATCATTGGGCAATGTATTGCGGCACTGGGGATGGCGCTTGTATTTAATCAGCGTGCATCCACAGGAGGAACCGATATTATTGCATTGATTTTAAATAAATATTTTTCTGTGGACATGGGCCGTGGAGTATTGTTGGCAGATATCTTTATCGCTTTATCCTCCATTCTGGTATTCGGACCGGAAGTTGGGATGTATGCGGTATTCGGCGTTATTTTAAATGGATTAGTTATTGACTACGTGCTTCAACAGGTGAACGAAATGCGTGAAGTTGTGATCATCAGCAGCGAAAGTGATCAGATTCGCTCGTATATTGTTGGGCAATTAGGCCGTGGAGCGACCATTCACTATGCAAAAGGCGCATTTACTTCTGACGAAAAAGAAGTAATCACCACCATCTTAAATAAAAAAGACTTCTCTAAATTAAAGAAATTCATCGGTGCAACGGACCAACAAGCGTTTATCACCGTTCATAATATGAAAGAAATATTAGGACAGAACTTTAAACAATTGGTGACGAAATGATTAAAAGGGACAGGTCCCTCGACCCAAATGCGGGTGAGGGACCTGTCCCTATTTATTACCAGCACTCAAAAAGTTTCTTTTCCCGTGCCAAAAAGATTACAATAAGAAGAGGGAAATGTATTTGAGGTGGACATATTGTTAGAAAAAAAAGAAATTCTTTTAAAAAAAGCAGAGGAATTTATCCTGCAGTGTTATCAGGAATTGGCAAAGTCCGAGGACGAAATGACTGCCAGGCTGCAGATGATTAAAGATGAAATAGACCTATATGGTTATTATGAGCATACATACGAAGAATTGGCACATGGTGCGAAAATGGCATGGCGCAACAGCAACCGTTGCATAGGCAGGCTTTTTTGGAATTCGTTACATGTGATAGATCGTCGTCACTTAGAAGACGAAGAGGACATGGCGGAAGCATTACTGCATCACATTGAATTTGCAACGAATCACGGCAAAATAAAGCCTACGATCACTGTTTTCCGTCAACAAAAAGAAGAAGGAAAGCAGTTGCGAATCTGGAACCATCAACTTTTGCGGTACGCAGGTTATGAGACCGATTATGGGGTTATCGGAGACCCGGCATCCATTGCCTTTACGAAAAAGTGCCAGGAACTAGGGTGGGAGGGTGCTAAGACCCACTTTGATATCTTGCCTTTAGTAGTGCAAGTAGATGGAGCGGAGCCAAAACTGTATGTCATCCCAGAGAACTTGGTGCTTGAGGTGCCAATTGTTCACCCTACCATGCCTACGTTCGTTGATTTAGGGTTGAAATGGTACGGGACGCCGTTAATTTCCGATATGCGATTAGAGATAGGCGGCATTCATTACACTGCTGCCCCTTTCAACGGCTGGTATATGGAAACAGAGATTGGCGCGAGAAATTTTGCTGATACTGATCGGTATAATATGCTCCCGAAAGTTGCATCCCTTATGGAGCTTGATACGAGTACTAATGCGACGATGTGGAAAGATAAAGCGCTGATAGAGTTGAACTTAGCGGTGGTCCACTCTTTCAAGGAAAAGGGCGTGAGCATTGTCGATCATCATACAGCTGCGATGCAGTTTAAGCATTTTGAGGAACGGGAAGCGGAGAGTTGCCGGCACGTAACAGGTGAATGGGCATGGTTGATTCCGCCAGTGTCGCCAGCTGCCACGCATATTTTTCATAAATCTTATGAGAACAAGATTGTGTTGCCCAATTATTTTTATCAGGATAAGTTGTATTGAAATGAGGTCTCTTCCCGTTGGTGGGAGGGGGCTTTTTAAATGGGGAGTTTATAAGACTGTTGCTTTCCGTTCCAGGTGCTTAGCTTGCCTGCGGGCGCTCCGTGAGCCTCCTCGGCTTGCAGCCTGTGGGGTCTCACTTGTCCCTTCCTCCTGCGGGCGTCTACGCGTCTTCCACTCCAATCAACAAGGTGACTTCATTTACTTAAGAACTTGTGAGAATTCATCAAACTGAGTTATCTGTAAAAGCACTAACATTTCGTTCCTCTAATTTCTAGCTGTGGATTGGAGCAAATGGCATAGACTCCAGCGGGGGAGTAACGGTAGGTTGAGACCCTTCAATGAAGAGAGGAGGCTCAAGCACCGTCCCGCGGAAAACGAAGCTATTTGCGGAAAGGAACAGCGGCGGATAACCAATCAACTAAATTCCTTAACAAACAAAAACCGAGCCCTGAGATAGGAGCTCGGTTTTGTTGTATTTTTAAAATTAAGTCGCAGCCTTTTGCAGCTTATGAATGACACTCAACGATTTTCCAGTACCGATTGCAACAGACTCCAATGGGTTTGGTGCAATATACACAGGAACTACAATCTCATTGCTTAACCATTCTTGCATGCCGTTCAACAGAGCGCCACCACCAGTGATGATAACCCCTCTGTCTACGATGTCCCCACTTAGTTCAGGAGGGCAATCTTCTAGCGTTGCACGAATTGCTTCAAGGATGTGCAATAAGGATTCTTTGATTGCTTTTTGAATTTCAGTAGAGTGCAATTCGATCGTTTTTGGTAGACCTGTTACAAGGTCACGACCGCGGATCTCCATCGTGATTTCTTCGTGGTCCACTAATGCATAACCAATCGTCATTTTGATTTGCTCAGCTGTACGCTCACCAATCAACAGATTGTAGTTTTTGCGTACGTGGTGCACGATATCGTCATCAAACTGGTCTCCACCTACACGGATAGAGTTACAAGATACTACACCGCCGTAAGAGATGATGGCAACTTCCGTTGTACCGCCACCGATGTCGACTACCACGTTAGCAACAGGCTCGTCCACCGGTAGATCTGCACCGATTGCAGCTGCTACTGGCTCTTCAATCAAATGAACGTGCTTTGCGCCACAGTTTTTTACAGCGTCTTGAATCGCGCGACGCTCAACAGACGTGGAGCCAGATGGTGTACACACAACGACACTTGGCTTACGGATAGAGAAGCCCATCGTTTTGCTCGCTTTTTTCATGATTTGCTTTAACATGCTTGTCGTGATGTCGAAATCTGCGATAACGCCATCTTTCAATGGTCGAACTGCCACGATTCTTCCTGGCGTCTTACCAATCATGTTCTTTGCTTCTGTACCAACAGCAAGCACGGCTTTTGTTTCTAAATCAATAGCTACAACGGACGGTTCATTGAACACAATCCCTTTACTTTTACTATAAACCAGCGTATTCGCTGTACCTAAGTCAATCCCAATTTCAGTTGTTGAAAACATAATCCATTCACCCAATCTTTTTAGTTAGTTAGTTTAGGTCTCTTATATACTTTCTACGAAGAATGTCGTTTTGTGGGGGTAAATGTACTAGAATAATATGGTAATATAATCAGGTGTAGAAAAAGAAATCTATAGGATATAAAACTATTAGAAACTCATGGATTTTACTGGATAGTTATGTTATATTCTAGAAAAAAACGGGGATATACAGCCTATGAATTTTCGTAATGAGCATAAGGATATAGAAGAAATAGAAGAAGAGAGGTTTTGGGAATTTGATCCTAGAACGGTTACTTTTTTCTTAGCGGCGTTGGCCATAATTGTTGGGATCATCACTTTTCTAAGCTTTTATGATGGATTGAAAGTGAAAAGTCAGGAAGAAATAGCGACATATGTAAATGATATGAATGAACTTTTGATACAAAGTAAGGAATATTCCGATTCTGTGGAAGACTCCATAAAAAATGGGACAGCTTCTGAATTTACTAAAAAAGATGAACAGGAATTTCGTATTCTTATGGATACAGCGAGCAAGTTGTCTATCCCCTCAAAGTGGAAAGAGCATCACGAAGCAGCAACGGGGCTAATATCTGGCAGATATATGTTTTTCTATCACTATCAGCAAAATTTTAGGTTGGGTGAAGAGGACATTCAAGAAAAGTTGTCAGAGCTTGAAAAACTTGAAAATGTAGAAAAGGAAATGCTTCTTTCTTCCTTTGATGCTTCAGGAATTTCTTATCGTGAATCAGAGGAAGGGAAGATTACCTTCTCCATTAAAACCTATTAAAAAACCTGAAGTTCTCTGTTTTATGGAGAGGCTTCAGGTTTCTTTTAATTCTGTATAGATTACTAGCCGTTCTTGATGATTGTTTGTTTTACGATCATAAAGGCCGGTGCAGGTAATCAAATTCAGTTGCTGATTGTTTGACGGTCCAAAAATGGTCCGTATCGGGGCTTCATTGTATGGATAAGCTTCCTTCCCTGTGACAACAAATGTCAAGGTTTGGTTACCATCCTCCACCATTACTTCATCACCAATCTCCAAGTCTTTTAAATAAAAAAAGATGGCGGGGCCAGTATAGTCGTCAACATGTGCTGCCAACACTGCATTACCCTTTGCTCCAGGTTTTGTTCCCGGTTCAAACCAAGCGACCGTTTCTCCATCTTCAGGAACAGCCATGGCACCTGATTCGTCCAGTCCATAGGGTTTCACCTTTGCATCAACGTTAATTGCAGGAATGTTAATCCGGGTAGGAATAATGCCTTTAAGAGGAGGGGCCATTTCTGATTTGTTAGTATCAGCTTGATTTTCCTCTTCAGGTTTATTTTCATTCTCATTTACCTGTGAAGCTATTTCTTCCACCGGAGCTTTGACAGACTCCGGTGGAAGATTTGTATCAGCTTCATTTTGTGTAATAGGTGTACATGCCGTGGAGAAGATTAGAAGGCTTCCCAACAGACCTATTAGTATTCTATTATTTTTGTGCCGCAAAGCGACGCACTCCAACAGCCGCTGCTCCAACCACTAGAAGGCCAGCAATCAATGCCCAAGAGTTCATTCCGTTAGATTGTGAAGCACCACCCATACCTGTTTGAGGCATTTCGCTAGGCATCATTGTGTTATCTTCTAGTAATAGTATTTCAATGCTGTCTACTGTGTTGATCGCATATACAGAGTAAACTTTATTTTCCTCAAGCATTGTACCAGACAAGTCTAATACTTGCTCTCCACCATCAGCTGTACGTACTTCTAAATCATATGTTCCAGCATCAAGTGTCATGTAATCTGTTACTGCTTTAAATTCTGCTCCGGAGAATGCATCATCTCCATCAATTAAACCAACATTTACTGCAGGTGCGTCAGGTGAGAAGTGACCTACACGGATTTTAGATTGACCTTCAGCTATCATGTTGTCATCAGTAGTAACAGACAGTTCAAGGTTTTCCACTGTATTGATTGCTGCAACCGTATAAGACATTCCAGCTTCGATCGTTAAGTCAGTAGCGATGACAGGATCTGCTTCGCCCATTGTTCCAGCTGCATAGATTTCCACTTCGTGCGTTCCAGCTGGTAAGTTCATGTAATCAGTAGCTGCTTTAAATTCTGCATTTTCAACTGTTGCTTCGCCATTTACATAAACATCAACTGCTGGAGCATCTGGTGAAGCGTGGATGATACGAACCATTGCGTGGTCATCTGCACTTGCGAAGCTTCCTAATACCGAGAATGCCAAGATACTTGCAATACCTGCAATCAATAAACGTAACTTTTTCAAACAAATCTCTCCCTTTTGTATAGTTTATGTACAGGTGATGTTCATCTCCTGTATAACAAATATATACCACATTACTTTGAATTAAAACTAATAATATGCTCTTGAATGTGCTCTCTTAAAAAATGAATTTGTTTTATGAATGGGGAGTGCGGGTATTACAAGACTATAAAACAAGGAGGCGATAAAATGAGTAAACTATTTAAAAGAGTGTTTATTGCGGTGTTGCCGATTTTGGTGAAAGAAGGATTTCGTTATTATAAAGAAAGAAAAAGCACGTCCACCAGCACTAAGAGTGCATAAGGATTTGCTGTTTAGAAGGAGGGAATCTCATGGAGAAATATACTTATTATGTAACGATGGAAACTGGTCAAATTCACCGGGAACCTTTCGACGAACAGGTTAAATATTATGAAGTACTTGCAACACAGGAAGAAATTCATGAAATTGAAAGACTTTTTGAGGAGTTGCATACGACAGAATATAGTCCAGATGCATTCAAAAGCCCGCTAAATGAAAAAAGTACCCAAGAGCATCGGGACAAACAACAATTAATACTTGATAAAATTCTTGTAGCTATCTATGAACTTGGTACGGAAGTGACCAAAGAAGAGATTCGCACAATGAATGGTATGAACCAGCGTGTTTAATTGGACGCTGGTTTTTTTATGGGGGTAGAATGTAATATTGGTAGCTTCTGACCACAAATAAGAACATTATGGAATAAATTATCTGGAGGAAAGACCTATTTTTGGCTTTGGCTCGGGCTTTCCGTTGAAAGTGGCGTGCGACCGAGTTAGACTAGGTAAAAAAGTAGTGTTAGGAGTATTCCTATTATGAATAAACAAAAACAGATTAGTATGTATCCTGCAGTAGCAGTGATCATCTTTGATGAACAGAAAAGAATATTATTACAAAAACGAGCAGATGTGGGCTTATGGACTATCCCAGCTGGTCATGTTGAGCCGGGTGAGACGGTGGAGGAAGCGGCTGTGCGAGAGGTTTATCAAGATACAGGACTGGTTGTCGATCCGTACCGCCTGATTGGCGTCTATTCCGACCCAGAATCTCAAACGTTTGAATATCCGGACGGACGCTTAGTTCAGTTTGTGACATCCTATTTTGAAGCGGAAATTACGGGTGGGACTACGACCAAGAAAGATCCTGCCCTGATTGAGCTCGAGTTTTTTGCGCCAAACAAACTGCCCCATGACCTACTGCCCATGCACCCAAGATGGCTCGTCGACGCATTCTCTGACAGACCCGAAGCATTTGTAAGGTAAAGGGTAAAGTGGTGGGGGAATTAGAGTAACCATTTAGTATTCGACGCGAATTGAAAAAATCCTTGAGGGGTCTGACCCCCTCAAGGATTTTTTTTCAACATATATATATCAATTAATGTCAAAATCATTCAAAACCGTCAATGCACATTTGTTAGAAACGTCAGGAAGAAGAGTGCCGCGATCACGTAAAGTGGAGCGGAGACTTCTTTTGCTTTGCCTAGTACCAGCTTCATGAGCGGGTAGGCGATAAATCCGAATGCAATTCCGTCTGCGATCGAGTAAGAGAATGGAATCATTACAATTACTAGGAACGCAGGGAACCCTTCAGATAGGTCTTGGAAGTCGATTTGCTTCACAGATTGAAGCATAAGTACACCAATGATAATCAAGATTGGCGCAATCGCACTGCCAGGAATTATTTTAATGAAGGGAATCGCAAACAAGGAAAGCAAAAATAGGCTTCCTGTCGTTATTGCTGTCACACCGGTTCTTCCGCCAGCGGCAATACCTGCTGCCGTTTCCACTGTTGAAACAGTAGGGCTGGTACCAAAAAATCCACTTGTTAAAATGGAGATTCCGTTTGCCTGGAAAGAACGTTTGAACTTTTCAGGGCGGTTGATCATTCCCAGGTGTCCGTTAATAAGCCCGATGTTCTCAAACAGGAGAACCATCGTTAAAGAGAAGACAGCCACTAAAAACGTGAACTCTCCAATCTTTGCAAATGAAACGGCACCAAATAAGGAAAGATAGCTATCCAACGGTAAAGCACTTCCTCCAACATCAGAGAAGTTTACCACTCCCAAAGCAGCTGCGATAACCGTACCAGCAACAATACTAATTAGAAAGTTCGCTGGAACATTTCGCATAAACAATGTTACGGCTAAAATCACTGTCAGAATCGTGGCAACCACATAAGGACTTGAAACATCACCAAGTGATAATAGTGAGTTCTCACCTTTTACGATAAGTCCGCCTTTTTCCAATCCGATCAGGGTCAAAAATAACCCTAACCCAACCGTAATCGCATGCTTTAAAGAGTTTGGAATCGCCTCGAGCAGCACTTGTGCGAGCTTTGTAAACGAAATGATCGTCACAATCACACCAGAAACCACTACGACGCCCAATGCTTCTTGCCAGGTTAATCCCATAGAATGAACCAACGTATAGGTGAACATCGCGTTGATTCCCATACCAGGAACAAGGATGATCGGCGCATTCGCCCAAAATCCCATCAGCCAACAACCTACAACACATGTAAGGATGGTAGCGATAATTCCGGCTTCAATCGGAATACCTGCTTCTGCAAGAATCGTTGCATTAACAGCAATAATGTACACAATGGTAAAGAATGAAATCATTCCGGCCATCATTTCACGCTTTAAAGTCGTTTCATGACCAGCCAGATCAAATGAATTCTTCATCCATTGAAGCATAATAAAACACCTTATTCAGTTTCCCTCTCCCACCCGGCCGCACAGGACCCACAAACAAATATTATAACGCGCATTGGGGCATTCGACAATAGAAATTTCTCAAGGTTATTTGCAAGAATGTTCAGAAAAAATACACACTCTTTTTTAAAAAAATGGGGTAAACTGGTAGTAACGAATAGGAAAAGGGTGAGTGCGGTGGACTTTTTTCGACTAACAGATGAAAAAATCAGAAAAGCTTATGAAGATGGTGAGTTCGAAAACCTGCCGGGATACGGGAAACGACTGGAACTCGAAGATCTATCAAATGTTCCGCCTGAGATGAGAATGGCCTATAAGATGATGAAGAACGCAGGAATGATGGAAGAACAGCAGGTGCGGACAGAAATTGAATATTTGGAGGACCTTATCGAAGGAGCGCATAGTGATGTGGAGGAAGTGAGGTTAACTGCAAGGTTGAATGAAAAGCAGGTAAGGCTTCAGCAAATAATCCAAAAGAAAAAGAAAGAGGCCAATTCAGCTGTTTTTAAAGACTATCAATCACAGATGATGAAAAAATTCGAATGATGTATTACACAATAGACCGGCTAGCCCCTGATTCAAATGAGCTAGCCGGCTTTTTCTGTACAGAATTTTCTATGGGGAGCTGAAAATTGTATTACAAGTTCCTAAATCAATACAACCCCATTAGGTATCTCACTATTGATTAAAATTTCCAATTCCTTAACCCGTTGGACATGGTAGCTGGAATTTTGTAATAAAATTGAATCTACATACGCCGGATGGCACATCACTTCGACTGTTGTTTCGTCTGCCACATATTGCGGGAGTCTTTCAAAATAATTGGGCTGGATTGAATCTCCATAAAAATCCAGCAGACATATATCGGTAAAAGGTTTTATTTTAGGTAGTGTAAATAAACCATTTGTCCGAACTGGAAGATCATAATAGCTGGAAAGTCTTTGTATAACTGGAAGCAGTTGTGGCCAGGTGTGAACATGATGATGACTGTCTAAATGGGTGGGATAGAGGCCGCTAGCAAGAAACTTGTTGATTTGGGCATGCCATTCACGTTCCACTTCTTCTAGTTTCCAGGGTAACTCCCCTTTACTATTAGTAACTGCAGACAGCCGCAGAAAGGCACCTTTTTCATCAACAAGTGAAGGAACATTCTGACTAACAGGGTAGCCTCCAGTTAGGACCAGATGAATACCGACCCTTAATGTCGGATGAGTCTTTGCCAATCCGATGGCATGCTCAGTGCCAGGCATGTTCATCATCAAGGTGGTGGAGGTGACAATCCCATATAGATGGCTGTCTAAAATCCCATAGTTCACACCACGGCATAAACCAAAATCATCAGCGTTAACAGTCAATCTGATCATAAGTTGCTCCTATCTATGAAAAAGTTAGGCAGATAAGCTTTATGGACCTCCAGCATCTCATCTAAAATTTGCTTAGCTAACCGATCGGATCCAATGAGAGGGTTGATGGTCAACGCAAGGTGTGCTTGGTTATAGTCTCCGTTGATTGCAGCATCTATGGTTATCCGTTCAAATGATTTGATAGTTTGCACAAGTCCTTGTACCGCAATAGGGAGTTCGCCGAATGCGATTGGCTTCGGGCCTTCTCTGGTAATGACACAGCTCACCTCCACGGCAGAGTCTGCAGGTATCCCCATAATAGCTCCATTGTTTCTTGTGTTTACCGGTTGTATGTCGCGTTTATCTGTGTAGATGGAATGGATTAGGCGGCAGGCTGCGTCGCTATAATAGGCACCGCCTCTTTGCTCCAGTTGAGGGGGCTTATCACATAATTCAGGGTCTTTGTATAGTTCAAACAAGGATTTTTCCAAGGATTTGACGACTTCCGCACGGGTACCGACATTTTTGCTTGCTTCCCAATCCTTTTCCAGCATGTCTTTTGTTTTATAATAATACGTATGGTATGGGCAAGGGAAGAGGTCAAGTGCTTTGAGAAACGCAGGTTCCCAGCCCATTGCATGGATATTTTTCATCGCTACAGTGTCTTTCCTCTCAGTCAGCAGGGACAACAGTCTTTCTTTTACACTGATGCCATCTACAAAAACATCTAAGCCATAAACAAGATGATTTAGGCCGGCAAAATCGATACGGAGACGGCTGGCATCCACACCTAGAATTTGGGCAGCACCCATCTCCATCCCGATAGGAACATTGCACAAACCTACTACTTTTTGAATGCGAGAGTGACGCAGAACAGCTTCTGTTATCATTCCCGCCGGATTGGTAAAATTAATAAGCCAGGCATCGGGGCAAAGGGATTCCATCTCCTCGCAGATTTCGAGTATGACGGGAATGGTGCGAAGAGCTTTGAAAAAGCCTCCTGCACCATTTGTTTCTTGACCAAGAACGCCATATTTCATTGGAATACGTTCATCCTTTGCTCTGGCCTCAAGCAATCCTACTCGAATTTGGGTGGTTACAAAGTCAGCATCTTTTAAGGCTTCCTTACGATCTAATGTTAGATGAACTTTTATTGGTAACCTCGCTTTTTCCACCATTCGTCTTGCCAAACTGCCGACTATCTCAAGCTTTTCTTTTCCTTCCTCTATATCTACAAGCCAGATTTCTTCTACAGGTAATTCGTGGTATCGTTTGATGAACCCTTCCATTAATTCAGGGGTATAGCTGGAACCGCCCCCAATCGTAACGATCTTCAATCCTTTATCTTTCATCGACTCCAACCTTTCTTAGCTGAGCTTTTGATACAATGCAATAAATTCTCTTGTTAAGTCTTTTACGGTGAGTGCATTCATTAGATGGTCTTGTGCGTGGACAAGCAAGATAGGTATATCATACTTATCGCCCCTTGCCTCCTCTTGTATCAATTCTGTTTGGTAACGATGAGCTTTCAGAAATTCCTCATCTGCATCTTCCATCAGCTCTGATGCTTTCTGGAATTCTCCTTTTTTTGCTTCCAAAAGTGCTTCCATCGCAAGACTACGAGCATTGCCACTGTGTAAGATCAGTTGAAAAGATAGATCATATAATTGTTCTTTTTTCATAGAGATGCCCCTAACATTTGATTAGTTTTTATCTTCTGATTTTTTATCTTCCGCTTTACCATTGAAATAAACGAATGGCAGATAGACCAGGATGGAAATGGCCAGGTTCACAATGGCAAGGACTGCACCGGAAATATGACCGCCAGTCGCAAGATATCCTCCGATTCCCGCTGGAGTAACCCATGGAATGCTTGCTGTAACGACCGGATGTACCAACCCCAGACTGATTGCACTATAAGCGACAATGGTCATAATGACAGGTGCCAGGATGAACGGAATCAACCAAATGGGATTCAATACAATTGGAAGCCCAAATAGAATAGGTTCATTGATTTGAAAAACTCCGGGCGGTGTCCCTAACGCAAGCAGTTGCTTATGGCGTCTTCTTGCTGTCAGGAACATTGCGATAATTAAGCCTAACGTCGCACCAGCTCCTCCTAAATACACGAAGGCGTCTAGGAATGGACCTGCCAGTACAGCATATTGATCTAATTCTGTTACCCCAGCTGCGTATAAATCGGTGTTTTTTGTTCCGGTGGAGGTGAACAGAGGGGTTGTAATTCCACCAAGAATATTCGTTCCATGTAAGCCGACCGCCCAGAAAACATGAACTAAAAAGACGATGAGTACCGCGAAAAATGGGGTGTCCACTGCATTAGTGAGGGGAGAAACCAGGACGGTGTTTAGCCAATCATTTAAAGGATCGCCATCCGAAAACATACGGAACAGTAGTCCGATGATGCCGAACGTTAAAATAGTAAATATTCCAGGAATCAGTTTTGCAAATGCACCGGATACAGCAGGCGGAACACCATCTGGCAACTTGATTCGGAAGGCTTTTACCCGGGTGAATCTAATGAAGACTTCTGTGGCGAGTAATGCAACGATGATTCCTGTAAATAGGGAAGTAGAATTAAAATAGCCGAAATGGATAAAGCCCCAGGCACCTTCTGTTTCAGGAACCTTTCCAATTTGAGGAACAAAAATAAAGAAACATGCTGCAGCGATAAGCATCGCTTCAAAACCGTCATCTCCGTATGACTTTGCTAGTTTGTGAGAAATTCCAAACACAGCAAAAATGGTCATGAATGCAAATGTTGCCCACCAAATGTCTCCTCCGAGAGTGGTCCAAGATGGTCCGAAAATGGCCTCCATCATTCTTCCGTACGGCTTAATAATGGAACCAAGATTATTTAGTAGGACAGCGAACGACCCTATCATAGTAATGGCAATCATTCCGATTAACGCGTCCCTCACCGCAAGAAGATGACGATTGTTCCCTAGTTTAACTGCAGAAGGCATGATATATTTTTCTAAGAAGTTTCTCACCTATTTATCCCCCTTTATAAGTGCAATCGCTTGATTCAATACTTCCTCCCCATTACATAATCCGTAATGCATTGGGTTGATCGCTTCAACAGGAATTCTTCCCTGCACATCTTTTTGGAGTTGCGCAATCAAATACCTGACTTGCGGGCCAACAAGAAGTACATCTGCCTGCTCTAAATGATTTTTGACCTCTGAACTGCCTACTGCCCAAATCTTGCAATCTATTCCTTTTTCAGCAACACTTTTTTCCATCTTTGTCACAAGTAGACTTGTTGACATTCCAGCAGAACAGCATAATAAGATATTCATTTTTCCCCCTCCTTATAGTTCGTTATTAATGGTGCAAGAAATTAAAGCGGTTTCATTTTTTCTGCTATCAGCTCCTTTCAGGGTATATTTGAGAATGGATTTGGTGCTAAAACTTTGTAGTAATAAATATATGTACTAGTAAGACAAATATTATTTGTCATGACAAATTATTTTGGAGGGTAATAATAATGACGGAAAAAGAAGAGAGCCCCTTACATATAAAAGTAAAGCAGATGATTTTAAAAAAGATTAAATCAGGGGTATATAAATCTGATACAAAACTACCGACCGAGGCAGAATTCTGTCATACATTTAAAGTAAGCAGGACTACGGTCAGAACGGCGCTTCAGCAACTGGCGGTAGAGGGTTATGTGTATAAACAACAAGGAAGTGGCACCTTTGTATCAGGAAAAAAGGTAAAACAAAAGCTTACTTCCACTGTGGAAAGTTTCTCTGAACAGATTACATTGCAAGGTAAAAACCCATCTATAAAAGTGTTAAGTTTAGAAGTTATCCCTGTGGATCATTTTTTGGGAGAAGTATTTGCCTTAAAGACCGGTGATCCTGTCAATAAGTTGGAGAGAATACGGAGTGTCAATGGAGAGCCCCTTCAATACGAGGTAGCTTTCCTACCTTGGAAAAAGACCCCAGGATTGAATATAAAAGCATGTGAAAAATCTCTATATAATGTGCTGCAAAAAGAGCATGGGCATTTTATCAAAAAAACGATAGAATATCTTGAAATCGTGACTGTTACTAAAGAAGTGCAAAAAATACTAGAGATACCATTAGGTTCTCCGTGCTTTTCCTTAGAAACCTACGCTTATCTTGAAGATGAAACGGTTATAGAATACTCTAAAACCATTTTTAGAGGGGATATGGCCAACTTCGTAATAGAAAGGAATTATTGAGACCTGTGTTAATTTCCTACAGGCATATTGCTACTTTACAAGGGGGTTACAACAACATTACACTTTCAATTCTCATCAAATTCTCATCCCACCAACACCAATATTTAGGTAGTATAAAAGAGAGACTCAAAATCAGGCATTTCGTCTAAAATAAATCTAGATCCCACACGTAAGGTGGAGGTGCAACCATGTGCAGAGTATTAATAATAGAAGACGAAAAGAATCTTGCTCGCTTTATTGAGCTAGAATTACAATATGAAGGTTTTAACGTTGCCACATCCTATGATGGGCGAGAGGGGCTTGATCTTGCCTTAAAAGAAGATTGGGATATTATCTTGCTAGATCTGATGCTACCTGGACTTAGCGGGATGGAGGTTTGCCGAAGAATACGTGCAGCCAAAGAAACTCCTATCATTATGTTGACTGCAAGGGACAGTGTAATGGATAAAGTATCAGGACTTGATAGCGGCGCAGATGATTATATGTCCAAACCCTTTGCCATTGAGGAACTTTTGGCAAGGATCCGTGCACTTTTTCGCCGCATGGAAGGGAAAAAGGAAGAGGCACACAATATCTTGTCTTTTAGGGAACTGAAAGTAGACTTAGATGCAAGAACTGTCACGAGGACGGAAGAACAGATTGAACTGACAAAGAGGGAATTTGACCTTCTTGTCGTGTTTATGACCAATATTAACAGAGTGCTGACAAGAGAGCTTTTACTAGATAAAGTATGGGAGCTTGGGTCCTATGCCGAAACCAATGTTGTGGATGTATATGTCCGTTATTTGCGCAATAAGATTGATAAACCAAGTGAAGAAAGCTACATCCAAACAGTGCGAGGGACAGGTTACGTGATGAGAAAATGAATCAGTTTCAGAGGTATATAAAACAACTGCCGATTAGGTGGAAAATAACTATATGGTCCTCCTTGGTACTATTCGTTCTTTTCGTAGCATACAACTCTGTTCAATATTATGTGATGAGAACATGGATGATTGAACAAGAAGAACGCAATATACAGGAAAAAATGAATGAAATTCAAGCATATTTCTCGGAGCAACCTTTTTTTGTAGGTAGGACGGAAATAGTAAATAGCAGCGGTTTTATCGAGAAAGTAAATGAAGCGAATGAACTTATCCGTGTCATTGATAAAGATGGAACTCTTCTGGTTGCAGTTGCAACAAATCTCCCTCGAGAATTACTTATTACTCCAGTAGAAAGCAAAAACCTGGAGCATGTGAAGGTAAATGGAAAACATTATCTCATTCATCGAAAACCTGTGATTACCAATGGGTTTATTGGGTACATAGAAATTATTAGAGACTTAAAGAATTATGAACGACTTCGAGGGTTGATTTTCCTTGTCACCTGGTCTGCCGGTGCCGGAGCGATTCTTTTGAGTGGAGTCGGTGGTATGCTTATTGCCAAACAGCTCCTCGCTCCAATTCAAGCGCTCACAGATACGATGAAGCGGATTAAGATGCGCGGCTTTAAAGAACGGGTGCGGCAAGATAAAAATCAAAAGGATGAAATAGCAGACCTTTCCAATGTTTTTAATGAAATGATGGATGATGTGGAGATTTCTTTCCAAAAACAAAAACAATTTGTGGAGGATGCCTCTCATGAACTGAGAACCCCAATCTCTATTTTAGAGGGACATCTTAAACTGCTCAACCGATGGGGGAAAAATGACCCTGAGGTGCTGGAAGAATCATTGAAGGCATCCCAACAGGAAGTAGAAAGGCTCAAAATGCTCGTCTATGAACTGTTGGAACTTACCCGTCTGGAATCCGACCGATTGGAATTAGCTGAGGACTTCATTGAGCCGGTCCATGTTGTGGAAGATGTTGTGAAGAAATTCACTTTGCTATATCCATCTCTGACATTCAAATATGAAAATTCCTTAAAAAGTGAAATGAAAGTAGCGATTGCAGAAAGGCACTTGGAACAGGTGCTTATCATCTTACTGGACAATGCGGTGAAATACTCTAACGGATCTACAACTGTGGAAATTGTTACAGAACAAATACAAGATCACTTTGCTTTATCCATAAAAGATTACGGCATCGGTATCCCAAAAGAGGATCTGGAAAAAGTCTTTGATCGTTTTTATAGAGTGGATAAAGCACGGAGCAGAGAAAAAGGTGGTCAAGGTCTTGGTCTGTCCATCGCAAAGAGGATGGTGAATAATTATAAAGGAACCATTTCAGCGGACAGTGAGGAAGGCGAATGGACAATTATTACGGTTAAGTTAAACGGTGTTATAGAAGAAATAACACAACAAGAGTAGCACAACGAAAATTTCTCATCATATTCTCATTTTTCTTTAAGATTACTTTCATTCTTATAGGGTTTAATAGAAGTAGATAAAAAATAATGAGGTGAACCAAGTATGGGTTATTATGACGATCATGTAACTCAAAAGAGAACAAGAAAAGAAAAGAGCTTCGGGAAAGTAGTGTTTGCAGCTGTGACTGGAGGAGTTGTTGGAGCGCTTGGAATAGTGGCGATGTTACCTGTCCTTTTAGATTGGGGATTTTATATGGATAACAATGAGGCGGGTACTTCGGAAACAGCTCCAATGAGTGTGGAAACCAACTCGGTTGTTCAAACAGACCAGGTGGAATACGAAAAAATACAAACAAATATAACAAATGCGGTAGAAAACGTTTCTGAAGCTGTTGTTGGGGTAGTTAATATACAAAGAGGCGGAAATTCCCTATTCGACCCACGCGGTGGACAGGGAGATCAAGAGGCAGGAACCGGCTCGGGTGTTGTTTACAAAAAGGAGAACGGCAAAGCCTATATTGTAACTAACGCACATGTTATTGACGGAGCGTCAAAAGTGGAAGTAAGTCTTGTGGATGGAACAAGAGTAGAAGCGGAAGTTGTAGGCAGTGATGCTCTAACGGATTTAGCCGTATTAACGGTGGATGATGCAAACATCAAACAAGTTGCAAAATTCGGTGACTCTGATGCAATCACGCTTGGAGAACCGGTCATTGCTATTGGAAATCCATTAGGACTTGAATTTTTTGGATCTGTGACTCAAGGGATCATAAGTGGAAAAGAGCGGATTATTCCCGTTGATATAGATCAAAATGGCCAACCAGACTGGGAGGCAGATGTTATTCAAACAGATGCAGCCATTAATCCAGGTAACAGTGGTGGAGCACTTGTAAATCTTCGTGGTGAAGTCATAGGTATCAACTCCATGAAAATAGCTCAATCAAGAGTTGAGGGTATAGGATTTGCCATTCCAATCCGTGCTGTTCAACCAATCATTGAGGATCTTGAAAAACATAAAGAAGTACAAAGACCGTTTATGGGAGTGGGCTTGGCTTCACTTTCAGATGTTCCTCTTGAAGCACAAAGGTCTACTTTGAAGCTTTCGGAAGATGTGAAAAGTGGAATTGTCGTGACAGGAGTAGAACCGACTTCCCCTGCGGATAAAGCAGGTCTTAAACAATACGATGTTATCGTAAAACTAGATGACCAAGAAATAAAGGACGCACTTGGTTTAAGAAAATTCCTTTATAGCCAAAAGAATATCGGCGATACAATGAAAGTTACCTATTATCGTGATGGTAAATTAGAAGAAACAGAAATGAAACTAGTGAAGCAAATGTTCTAGAAGGATATGAAGATTAAATATGTATGTGTGAAAGTCCAATAATCTAATGAATAGAGGGATGAAAACATGCAAAAGACTGTTGAAAAAGCAAAAAAAGGAATCGATGTTAGGAAAATTGTTGATAAGTACAAAGCTAAAGGAATTAAGGTAGAAGTTGTAAAACCAAGGTTAGATCTAATTAAAGGCTTAAGCCCACAATAACTATATATACTCCCCCCCTTAAATATATATAGGCGACCTGTTATCAAGTTTGGTAACTGGTCGCCTTTTGTGTTTGTATTATAGTATTTTTAGCCAAATTAAAAAACCGGACACTTGTCACGGTTTTAAAAGGGGGAATTCTTTTATTTTGTAATTAATTCTTGAACCATGTATTTTTGATAGATGTGAATGATTTCTTCATCATCCATTCCTAGAACATCTTCACGCAGGTGGCCTTTGTTAGTCAATGTTTGTTCTACACTTTCACGTTCCATGTCCGTTAAAAAGTATCTCTTTGAAACTATCATCTTCAAGCACCTCGTTTGTTTTTTAGTATTTAATAATAGTATTCCCAGTTTAGTAGAATAATATACATTAAATCTAAAAAAACCGAAAAAAATTCTGAAATTACTCAAACTCCGCTGTTGATTTCCGCAAATGGCTTCGCTTTCCTAGGGGCGCTGCTGGAGTCTCCTAGGAAAGCCTGTGGGGTCTCCACCTAGCACTATCTCCCTCAGGAGTCTTCGCCTTTTGCTCCAATCAACAGCTGTAAATCATTATAAACCGCAGAAGTCTCGCGTCTTTCACTCCAACCAGCAAGGTGGATTTGTTCATACTTAGTGTTACTGCTTTTCTATATATTCAAATAGAAAGGATTGGCCGTTTCGGTAGAATCTTGGGTCGTAGATGCCGAGTCTTTCTTGGTCATCGACAATGACGACGAAGGGAGACCATTCGTATAAGGTTTTTGCTTCTGGCACTTCGGCAAATAGTGTGTCCAAGTCGGCTTCTTCTGCTGACTTTAAGGTGTATTGCAATTTAGGGCTAGTGAATAGTGCGTCGTCAAAGATTTCCACTGTATGTTCATTTCTACCTATCACAGAAAAATGCCATGGGAGGAAGCTTGCAGACAGTGCCACTTGCTCGTATTTATCTTCATATTGCTTGTACAACAGATATCCCTGGCCTGTTTGGATGGCAACATGGGCAATAATCAATATCCATACTAATCGATAAAGTTGATGTCTTTCTTTATTCCATAGTTTTCTCGAGAAAAAGGCAATGGCAATAATTGTCCAGATGACAAAATCCACAATAGGGATTGTCCCAAAGGTTACTCTTATGGAGGAAAAGGGTTCTAGATAGCCGGTTCCCCATGCATTGAATAAGTCTGCTGTGTTATGTATGAATACAGCAATGAGTGGTACAAAGAGAAAGCGCCAATCTTTTCTTTTTAAAAACCAGATACTGAGTAAAAAGAAGAGCAATGCCCAAATCGGAACCATAAACAGGGAGTGAGTAATCCCTCTGTGCCACATTTGATACATGCCTTCTGTGTCCCAGAGGCTTGAGATAACATCACTGTCAGGAATTTGGCTTGCCCCAACAGCTGTGACAAACATTGCTATTTTAGTCTTTTTGTCATCCTGACGCTTATCCACTGCGCCGAATATGGTCATCCCAAAAAGTGTGTGGGTAATGGTATCCACGGTATGCCACCTCATTGTATGTCTATTTCTTTTTTTATTTTACCTTATTAAGGGGAAATAAAAAAAGAAACAACCTTCTTGAGGCTGCTTCATTTTGCGTTTATGGATTCATTTTCTTCTATCGGCTCTGGAGGCAGAGGATCGATTTCTATGGCGTCTTTTTTGTTAAGTCCTAGTGAGACATTGTAGAGAAAGATGCCCATCAGTAAGAATAATAATAAGACAAATCCTATGGTTGCTGCGTATAGAAAAAACATGCTTATCCCCCCTCTGTACACTTATATGCATAAGAGGGAAAGGCTAGTACTATGATTGTTTCGTTTTAACAAGTTGATTTCAGTTTCAGGCGCTTCGCTTATCCGAAGGGCGGTCCGGGACCCTCCTCGACTTCGTCTGCGGGGTCTCCCCTGTCCCTTCCTCCCGCGGGCGTCTGCACGCCTTCCACTACAATCAACTGGGTTATTGCATTATATTTTCAACAAAAAACACCTACCGAAGTAAGTGCTTTGTAAATCGTATTATTGTTTGCGCAGGTTGCCGAGTTCTTCTGCGATTGCTTGCATTTCGTTGGGACTGAATGATGGTTTTCTCATGACAAGTTCATAAATATCTTTTAGTTCTTCATACATTTCTTCATCAAAGTGTGAAGGCTTGATGGCTCCAAGGTTTAATACTTTTAGTTTTCCTTTAATGGCTTCGATCATATATTCTACATTTTCAGTTGATTTTTCTGTTAAGTTCATCTGAACCGTCCTTTCGTACAGAAGCTTTTCTTTATTTTATCATGAATGAGGAAAAAACAGTATCTTCTTCTGGAAACTAGGGTATTAAACCATTACAAGATTCGTGAAAGTTTCAAAATATGTTTATAATAAGAATAAGTATAATGGAAGAAGTAATTAAAAGAAAAAACGATATGGATAGGAGAGAGGACAATATGGGGAACAGAAATAAATTAGTGGATGGAATGTTGATAGGGGCGCTTATTGGAGGGGCCATTTCTTTATTAGATAAAAATACAAGAACCACTTTCATACATAATGGCAAGTGTGTTGGTGGAAAATTAAAGTATGCGATACAGCATCCACAGGAAATTGCTGATTCAGTTCGTCATCAAATTGAATCTGTTAAAACAACGGTGGAAGATGTAACTAATGATATTGATTATCTTCGTTCTAAAGTGAATGAGTTAAAAGAAACAACACCGCAGATGCTTGAAATAATTTCTGAAACAAAAGAGGTCATTACCAAGCATTTGGATTCAGCAGAGCGCAAAAATAAATACTTGTCGTAAGGTGGACTTGCTCACAATAGAATAGAGTAAATGAGTCGTGCTGGAGGAGAGTGAATGGGAATATTACGTTTTGGAAAACAGCTGTTTCATCGCCTGGATCGGAATGAAGCATTGGGAATGTCAGCAGAGTTAGCGTACTTTTTCTTATTATCTCTTTTTCCGTTTTTAATTTTTTTGCTTACGTTGATTGCCTATGTGCCGATTACACAGGAAGATGTGTTAGGAGTGATTCACCAATATGCTCCTGGAGATACGATGCTTCTAATTGAATCAAATGTATCGCGGATACTGAATGAACAACGTGGGGATCTATTGTCATTTGGTATTATTGCAACGATTTGGTTCGCTTCCAATGGAATTAATGCGATTGTTCGGGCATTTAATCGAGCTTTTGATGTAAATGAGAACAGACATTTTTTTATTGTAAGGGGCACGGCAATCTTGTTGACCCTTGCGATGGTTTTTGTCATTATTGTGGCGCTATTATTGCCTGTTTTCGGTAGGGAAATCGGGTTGTTCATTTTTTCTTCCTACGGTCTTTCTGAAGAATTCCTCACCATTTGGAATACCATCAGGTGGGGAGTGAGCTTTGTCATTTTGTTTTTTGTTTTTACCTGTTTGTATTTAGCTGCACCAAACATCAGGTTGCATTTGAAAGATGTTCTTGCAGGTTCTTTTTTTGCAACGATTGGCTGGATGTCCGTGTCGGTGTTGTTTTCCTATTATGTGAGCAACTTTGGGAACTATACAGCGATGTATGGGAGTCTTGGAGGGATCATTGTTTTGTTGGTGTGGTTTTACCTTTCCGGCCTAATGATAATCATTGGTGGAGAAATCAATGCAATCTTGCTGCAATGGAAGAAAAGCTTTGTACGATAAAAATTTCCAGAAAACTTTTTTAAGCAAAAGGGAAATCTATTGTTGAAAGACACTCTAACCAAATCGGAGGGAACTTTCATGACAAAGCATACGAAAAAAGACGGCGGTACAAAACAAAACTCCAAGCACAAACCGAAGAACAAAACTTCAGGTAGTGCAAACGGGCAAAATGGCTACCACTAGATAGCAAAAAGCAGCGAGGTTATGTACCCGCTGCTTTTTACATTGTAGTATTTATCTCAATAACCTTAACCCATTTAAGATTACGAGTATGGTGCTTCCTTCATGGCCGATGACTCCGAATGGGAGATCAATGAACTGAAGGAAATTGGAGCTGATCAGAAGCATGATAACGGTAATGGAAAAAATGACATTTTGTTTGATGATTTTATTCATCCGTTTTGAAAGTTTAATGGCCTCGGCAATTTTAACTAGGTCATTTTTCATCAGAACCACATCAGCGGTTTCTAATGCTACATCTGTTCCTTCTCCCATGGCTATGCCTACGTTTGCTGTTGCAAGTGCGGGAGCATCATTGATCCCGTCACCAACCATACCGACAATGTTATATTCCTCTTTTAAATTTTTCACCGTTTCTACTTTTGTCTCCGGCAAGCATTCTGCAACATACTTTCCAATAGCGGCCTGTTTTGCAATTGCCGCGGCTGTGCGTTCGCTATCACCCGTAATCATAATGGTTTGAACGTGAAGAGCTTGCAGTTGCTTAATGGCTTCCACGGTTTCTTTGCGGATAACATCTTTTAAAGAAAGGATGCCGACAATTCCAGCGTCATCACTTACGTAAACCACCGTTTTGCCTTCATTGGTAAAGGTTTCTGCAACTCCATTTCCAAATAATTTGGCAGCATCTGTACCAACAAAATCGGCCTTTCCAACAAGATATTCTTTTTCGTGAAGATTACCCTTTACTCCCCAGCCGGCCTTGTCGTCCAATTGATCAGGACGCTGTAGCGGTTTAGGGCTGTTCTTTTTGGCGTAAGCAGTGATAGCTTGTGCCAAGGGGTGGTTAGAATAACTTTCAATAGAGCCAACGATATAGATAAATTCTTCTTGTGTGATATCTTCACGTACGATCACATCTGTCACTTCTGGCTTTCCTTTAGTTAGCGTGCCTGTTTTATCAAATGCGATGGCTTGCAGGTGGCTTAAGTTTTCAAGGTGCACGCCTCCTTTAAACAAGATTCCTTTGCGTGCCCCGTTGGAGATGGCCGATAATGTTGCGGGCATAATGGAAGCAACAAGTGCACAAGGAGAAGCAACTACAAGTAAAATCATCGCTCTGTAAAATGTTTCGTTCCAACTCCATCCCAACAGGAAATGAGGAAGGACCATCATGACTGCGACAACGCCAAGGACTATTTTTACATAGGGCCCTTCAAAACGTTCTAAAAATTGTTGAGAAGGGGACTTTTCACTTTGTGCATTTTGGACAAGATTAATAATTTTTTGGAACAAGGTTTCTGTAGATAGTTTTGTGACCTCAACCACTATGGAGCCATTAACGTTCATGGTCCCCGCATAGACACCATCGCCTTGTTTTTTCTCAAGAGGGATGGATTCACCAGTGATGGCAGCTTCATCTATTGCGGATTCCCCTCGGACAATGTTCCCATCGGTGGGTATACGCTCACCAGGCTTTACAAGTACGTGATCACCGATGGCAAGTTCGGAAATATGTACCCTTTCTTCCTTGTCAGCGGTAATTCTTAAAGCTTCCTCAGGCTGAATATCCATGAGGGCTGAAATTTCTTTTTGACTTCGGTTCATCGTGTAAGTTTCCAAAGCGCCACTTAATGCAAAAATAAAAATAAGAATTGCACCTTCCATCCAGTACCCAATGATGGCCGCACCAATGGCCGCAATGATCATCAGCATTTCCACATTCAGCTCTTTTTCTTCTATAGTATCCTGAATGCCTTCTTTCGCTTTATAATATCCGCCGATCAAAAAAGCGAGAATAAAGATAGGAACCGCAGCTGTCTGAACATCAAACTTTAAAAGGAGCCATCCTGTAAAAATAAGAATTCCTGAGATAATAGCAAAAATAAGTTCAATATGAGTGGTGAACCTATTAAAAAGTGAATCTTTCTGTGGATTTTCTGTCATTTCTTTCATACAATAGACCTCCTAATTGAGAAAAATAATCAACATCATTAGCCTTATTAAATGACGAAAGCTGCCATCTATGGTGATAGCAGCAATACTTTATAAGGTGTATTACTTAATGAGAGTAGTTATCAATAAATTATATTAATTATTATCTAGTTATTATTATAGATTATTAACATGAAGATATCCAGTATTTTTTCTTTTCCAAGACTATACAGTATGTAACCTGTGATTCTTCTGTGTATAATGTAGCTTGGAGAGAAGGTGAATGGCCGTGAAGGCTGAAAAATTTTTCACAAGCAAGCTTGGGATCATTGCAGCGGCTATGTTTGCAACATTTTTATGGGGCAGTGCATTTCCTGCAATTAAACTAAGTTATACAGCTTTAAATATAGGAGCGAATGAATATGACAAGCAGCTTTTATTTGCTGGTTATCGATTCTTCCTCGCTGGTGTCATGATCTTTTTATTTTTTACCCTATTCAAGCAATCGCTAAAACTGAGAAGAGCGACAATCGTTCCATTGGCACAGTTAGGACTTGTTCAGACTTTCTTGCAATATTTATTGTTTTACTTTGGATTAAGTTATTCAACTGGCATGCAAGGAGCGGTTATTGCAGGTACAGCTTCGTTTTTTCAAATCCTGTTTGCTCATTTTTTATATGCCGACGATTCATTGTCTGTACGAAAATGGCTTGGAATTGCCCTCGGCTTCGGGGGAGTGTTGATTGTTAATTTGCCAAAAGCAGGAGCGGACTTTCAGTTTGGTATTGGAGAGTTATTGTTGTTGCTTGCTATGATGGCCTCAGCTTATGGAAACATCATGGCAAAGGAACGTGCGGCATCCATGGATGTATCCTATTTGACGGCTTATCAAATGTTGTTCGGGTCAATAGGATTAATTATCGTTGGTGGAGCGAGTGCAGGGTTTCTTCCATTTGACTTTAATAGTTATACGCTGTTACTTGTGGTGTATCTTGCATTTTTATCGGCAGCAGGCTTTATATTGTGGAACAATGTCATGAAATATAACAAGGTTGGGAAAGTATCGATGTACCTGTTCCTAGTACCGGTATTTGGTGTGTTACTATCTGGTTTGTTTTTAAATGAGGTTATGCACTATACGATTTTGATTGGGTTAATGCTTGTGGTTGTAGGCATTATTGTTGTGAATGGACAAAAGTCAGCCGATAAAGCACCAAAAGAAAAACTGCAATCTTCCGCTTGATATGGGAGGATTGCAGTTTTTTCATTTGTTTAAAGGCTCTGATGAATCATCATTTGCTCGTAAACATTATTGTATAAATGCTCGATGTCGGCGTCCGTCATAAAAGCTAACGACTCACGATCCGCCTTCTTCATCACTTCAATAAAATTAATCATGTTTTTACGTTCCTGTCTGCTCATGTTTCATTCTCCTCCTTTGTATTAGTACAGTGTATATTCGATTGATATTATTATATAACAGAATATTTAGAAATGGAACAACTTTTTGAGAATTTTTTTAAAAAAGGGTCAGACCCCTTTATGTCGCGGTAATGAGGTGGTGTGACAAAGGGAAAGGTTGGTGTAATGTATGTATTCCAGATGTTAGCGGTATGGTAGGATTAGATATTATATTGAGTTATTTTGAGTCAGGAGGATAATTTATGGTGAATGTTATAACAGAGATTATAATTAACTGTCCGAAAATGCAGGTAGCGGACTATGCAGCAAATCCAGATCATGCGCCGATTTGGTATGATAATATCGATTCGTCCGATTGGAGAACCCCCAAGCCTTTGCAGTTAGGTTCGCAAATTGCGTTTAAAGCAAAATTTCTTGGCAAGGAGCTCGCATACATATATGAAATTGTTGAATTCGTACCAGGTGAAAAATTAACGATGAAAACTGCCCAAGGCCCATTCCCAATGGAAACAACTTATACATGGACAGCTATTAATACCAACACAACTAAGATGACACTACAAAATAAGGGAGAACCAAAAGGTTTTTCCAAACTATTCTCACCTGTCATGGCAACCATGATGAAAAAGGCAAACGAGAAAGATTTGAAGAAAATAAAGGGTATATTGGAGAAGGAATAGATTCCGGAAGGATAAAGGAGACTAATAATGTTTTTCAAAAAGACATGTTATTTTTGTAAGAAAAAAATAAGAACCTATTTCATTTATAAGGAAAAGAATCAAAAGATTTATTGCTGTTCCCTTTGCAAAACTTATGCAGATATAAGAGCTTTTGTACCATATTGATCAGTGTAAAAAATAGTTCACTTACATGTTGGTTTCTCCATTACCAACCAAAGTTTCTAGCTTATGTTTTGGGATTAATGATCGGCTAAAAACATCGGTTATCCTAATTAATAGGAAAATCGATGTTTTTTATTGAGACCATTTATTGATACTATTTTTACAAAATAAGAAACTACCCTTACTCGAGCGTCGTCTATAATGGGAAGGGAGGAGGAATATGGAAATTATGGCGGAAAATAAAGTATTTTATTCAAAAGAAAGTTTACTTGAAGGACTAATAGATGATTATGGAACAGAATTGAAACGCATAGCATTTCTCTATGTAAAGGACGAGTCGCTTGCTGAGGATATTATTCAGGAAGTTTTTATCAGCTGTTATCATCATCTTGATTCTTTTAGAAAAGAGAGCTCTTATAAAACTTGGTTAATCAGAATTACAGTTAATAAGTCGAAGGATGCATTGAAATTGTGGAGCTTTCGAAATTTTGTTTCTAAAGCGGAGGTAGAGCCCCGGTTTTTTGAGGTAAATACACCTGAATCTGATACGCTATGCATGGAACGAATTCCAAAAGTGTACTGAATGAAAGTTAGTTTAATAAGAATAACAGGGTCAATACTTGGACGACCTACTTCCGAATAGACATCCTTCACCACATCATAAATAAAAGAAAAGTCAATGGTAGCTTCCCTCTTGCGGACTAAGTGATTTAGTGGAACAAGCTGGTCTAAGGCAACCATTTCTAACTGATCTCGTTGGATTGGGTTGTTTTTCGAAAGCATCGTCATCACCTCATGTATAATATGTATTTATTTTAAAACAGGATAAGCTTTCATTCTACGATAAAATGTAGAACCCCAGTTGATTGTAGTGGAAGGCGCGTAGACTCCTGCGGGAGGAAGGGACAGGGAAGACCCCGCAGGCATAGCCGAGGAGGCTTCCGGACCGCCCGCGGAAAGCGAAGCGCCTGGAACGGAAATCAACCGCTTTACGAAAACAAAAAAACTGTAGACAGACTCGATTTCCATCGAGTTTGTCTACAGTCTGAAACGTATTTCGTATAGATATGCTTTTTTCTTATCCTGGTCTACCCTTTCACTGCAACCAATCCGCGCTCTCCAAAAGAATAGGTTAACAAAAATATCACAAACAGCAAAAAGCTGATGATGTGGAAAAAGCTGATGTCTGAAAAGTATTGAATGAAAAGTCCTCCAAAGAATGGCCCGCCCAGACTTCCAATACTAAAGGCGATTCCGCACATTAGGTTTCCAGTCGGGAGCAGGTTTTTTGGCATCAGGTCTGTCATGTAGCTGATACCGAGCGAGAAGGTAGATCCCACAAGCATTCCTGCAATGAAGATGCATACAGCCAATGCAATAAATGTACCTTCTAGGAAACTTGCTGTTACAAAACTTAAGCAACCCAGGGAAAGAATGACTAATAAGATATTCCGACGACCAAATTTGTCACTCAATATCCCAAGTGGCAGCTGAAAAACGATTCCACCAATAGCAAAGGATGCCAGTAATACCGAAACACTTCCGACCTCAATACCGGTTCGCAAAGCATAGATGGGAAAACTACCGTTCAGTGAAGCTTCCAGAAACCCATAACCTAAAGGTGGAAGGAATGCAATCCAGCCGTACTTCCAAGCTTTACGAAAACGTTTGATGGTCTCGAAGAACGAATTCACTCCAAGTTCTTGTTCTGGATGTTCATTTTTCAGGAAAAATAAGAACAACCAACCTATCAAACAAAGAATGGAAGATACGATAAAAGGTAGGGCCTGATTAATTTCGACTAGTGGCGTCATTAATGGTCCAGTTGCAAAGCCTATTCCAAAAAACACGCCATATAGTGATATATTTCGTCCGCGCACATTTTCAGCAGAGAAGGATGTAATCCAAGTTTGTGTTGCAAAGTGCAAGGCGTGGTCCCCGATTCCGATCAGCAACCTCAGTACAAACCAGAACCAAAAGCTTTGCCATAATGGAAAAAGGGCAAGTGATACAACCACCAGAAAACCACCAACCAATATAACAGGACGGTAGCCGTATTTACGTAATGGCTGTTCCATAAAAGGTGATGCAAGTAAGATTCCTATATATAAGGCAGTAGCGTTCAATCCATTTAAAGTGGAGGAGACACCACTATTTTCAAAAATGACAGCAATTAATGGTAGCAGCATTCCTTGGCTGAAGCCGGAAACTGCGACAATGGATACAAGGATCCAAAAACGGAAACGATTCATAAGATGCAACCTCGAAAGTTAAGTATTTTTACCATCCCTAATTCTACATAACTTATGACCATTTTGGAATGGATAATACGTAGCAAACAAAAAACTGGCAGGATTATTTGCCGATTTGCTATTCTATAGAAAGAAGGAGATGACAGCCAAATGGAATTCAAGATGAAAGAAGTCGGATTTACAACGAATCTCGAATATGGAGAATTACATGTTGCAGGGGATGAGCAGTATGGTTTCCGTCCATATCAATTGATGGTATCGTCCATCGCAGTCTGCAGCGGAGGCGTGCTAAAGAGCATTCTAAAGAAAAAGCGTCTAGAAATTGAAGACATAGCCATAAAAGCGGATGTGACACGTAATGAAAAAGAAGCGAACCGAATCGAGAAGATACATATTCATTACACGATAAAAGGAAAAGACCTGGTAGAAAGCAAAATCGAGTCTGCCATCGAACTTGCCAGCAAGAACTGCCCGATGGTCCAATCAGTCAAAGGCAGCATTGAAATTGAAGAGACATTTGAATTGGTTTGATATATGATGAAGCACTGTCCACTGAGTTGGATAGTGCTTTTTAGTTTGTTCAATTGGGAATTGCCCTTACTAGAATTGGTTTTAGGTAATTGGTCTTTTTCATTAGGGATAGAGCACAGATCATGGAGCTAATTTTGGAGAAAATCAGCAAAAACACTTACTTTAATTCACTTCTAAAAGTGTTCGGTCATTTTGTGCGGTGGTTCGGACATTTTCCTCGCATATTAGGTGTGTTCGGACAATTGAGGGGGTGGGTTCGGTCAACTTTCCCCCACCTTTGGACTACCCCAAAATTTCGTTCGGTCATTTAACATCAATCTTCGGTCAACTTCGCCAAATCTTAGGTCAAATTCACGGAAACTTCGGCCAAAAATCCAAAATCTTCGGACATTTAGACTTCCGAAACAAATCGAGGGAACCCCAAATCCCCAAAACACTTTCCACAAGTATTTTCATAAACTAACTATCATCATAAAAAAGGAAAATTTTATACTATATAGAATACAAACAGATAAAGGGTGCAAAAACAATGATAATTCTAAAATCAGAAAGAGAAATAGAAGCAATGGCAAAGGCTGGAGAACTTTTGGCAGCCTGTCACAGGCGGTTGGCGAAAATGATCAAACCCGGCATCACCACGATGCAAATAGACAAATATGTGGATGCATTTTTAAAAAAGAATGGTGCTAAATCGGAGCAATACGGTTACAAAGGGTACCAGTATGCTACCTGCGCCTCCATTAATGATGAGATTTGCCACGGCTTCCCGAGAGAGACTCCCCTAAAAAGAGGGGATCTTGTCACGATTGACATGGTAGTGAATCTCAATGGTGCGCTCGCTGATTCGGCTTGGACCTATGCCGTTAGTGAGGTGAGTGATACAGCGAGAAAACTAATGAATGTGACAAAGAACTCTTTATATATTGGAATTGAACAGGCTGTTATCGGAAACAGGGTGGGTGATATCGGTCATGCCATTCAGACATATGTAGAGGGAGAAGGGTATTCGGTTGTCCGTGATTTTACCGGGCACGGCATTGGCAAAAACATTCATGAAGAGCCGCAAGTGTTACACTATGGTTCGCCTGGACGTGGTGTCCGTCTAAAAGAAGGAATGGTCATCACCATTGAACCGATGGTAAACGAAGGAACTTGGCACAGTAAAATGGATGATAATCGATGGACAGCGAGGACAGTGGATGGAAAGCTTTCTGCCCAATATGAACATACCATAGCGATCACAAAGAATGGGCCGGTGATATTGACAGAGCAATAGAAAGAGGAGATGTAATTGATAAATAGTTTGAATGATTTAACGGCCTATGAGTGGATAGAAGAAAGTACAGTAAGTGTTGATTTTGAAAATTGGAATGGTGGCAGGGTTTGCAATCTAATCCCTAATGGCTATACCCACTATTGCAAAATCATGAATTCGACCTTTTATCGAGACCGAGGCATCACAGATGAGACGCTTCTCTGGAGTCAGTTTCATCCACTTGAACATGACATAAAGATCGATTTAGGAGAAGGAATTACCTTAAAAGAACTTGCATTAAAATACAGCATCCCTTACGACAAAAAAGTTAGTAGTACGGCGATTGAAAGAAAGCTAGGCGGTTGCCCAAGATACTTGATTTATCCTGATGAGGGTCATATCAATCTTGAAATACTGAAGGAAATGACCAAGGTATTGGCACCCTTCACAAAAGATCAATCATGTTATTTTTATTATAATATCCTAAAACTAATTGACAGGCTCCCGATTGATACAATACAAAACCCTCACCTGTACACAGGCAAACTCAACGATATTTTCACTGTTTACAACAAGGGGGAAATGGACGGATTAGCCTCCCCTACCTATTGGTGGCCCGAAGACCACAGCTGGTGCATGTCCACTGACTATGACCTTGATTTCACGATTTTCGGAGGAAGCAAACAACTATTCGATGCATTAATGTCCAATGATAAACTAGAATGTATAGAAGTGGATTTAGAAACTAGGGTTGATGAATAAAAACATATAGACTTAATTCTACTTAATATGCGATAACCTTGTTGATCGTAGTGGATAGCGCGCAGACTCCTCGAAAATGCTAACGCATTTTCTTCGTGCGATGAATCGCTGCCGTAGCCTTCCTTGTCCTGCGGGAGGAAGGGACATGGGAGACCCCGCAGGGCATAAGCCCGAGGAGGCTCCCGGACCGCCCGCGGAAAGCGAAGCGCCTGGAACGAAGATCAACAGTTACATGTGAATTTCTACGTCAAAAAACCACTCACCCCGAGTGGTTTTTTAGAACCATTTTTGAAATTAAGTTTCAAAATAAAAAATAATTGTTGACACTAAATATCAGAAAATTTATACTTATCTTAATAAAAGTGTTAGGGGATAAACAATGATTATAGGCATTGATGGGGGAGGCACCAAGACTACCGGAATGGCTGTAGATGAGGATGGCAAGGTCCTGGCATTTAAAACAGTAGGTCCCTCTAACCCGAATAGTTCGACAGAAGAAACAGTTCGTTCAGAAATAAATGAGTTGATCTCTATTTTAACAAAAGGGAAAGCGCTTACAGAAGAAGATGTTGTTTTTGCCGGTATTTCTGGTGTTGAAAGTGGCGGGAAAAAAGAATGGTTCATCAAGTTGTTGAGAGAGTTCACGGGACCGCTTGCAAAAATTTTTGTTGATAATGATGCTGTAACAGCACTATATTCTGAAACACAAGGCCAGCCGGGGATCGTATGTATCAGCGGAACAGGTTCTATCGTTTTTGGAATTAATGACAAGCTAAAACGTGACCGTGTAGGTGGCTGGGGGTTCCTGATTGGCGATGGGTATAGTGGATTTGCAATAGGAAAAAAAGCGTTAGAGTGTATTTTTTCCGAATTCGATCGTGGCGAGTTACCTGGAGAAATGGCAACTCTGATTCTCAAAAAATTCGATGTAAATACAATTCCAGAACTGATACCCAATATGTATGAGTTGGGGAAAAGCCGGGACCGTGTTGCCTCCATTGCTAAAATCGTGCTAGAGCTTGCTGATAAAGGTGATGAAAGAGCCATCGAATTCCTGTATGAAGCAGCAGAGTGCATGTTGAAAGATATTACTCTACTCTTTCATAAATTATATGAGGTTGAAGGCGACCACAAGCAAATACCTATTGTGTTAACAGGTGGAATCAATCAGCATGCCAAAGTAATAATAAACTATCTACAAGAAAAAGGGTTGAAAGAGCGTTCGCCGTTTTCTTTCAAGCTGGCAGCCCAACAACCTGTGGCAGGTGCTATCTATGCTAGTCATAGGGAAACGGGAAAAAACATCACGCCTTCTTTTGTAAAAAGGTTGGAAGAAGAGTTAACAACATGGATGAAAACGGATGTTAAAGGATGATAGAAAATGAATGGTGGTCTATTACGCTTACGTGAAGCGTTATCAACAATTAATCCGGCGGAGAGGAATGCCGCTACTTTTATACTTGAAAACCCTGAGCAGGTTTGCACATTATCAGTAAAGGAATTAGCTGATAAAAGCAATTCCAGCCAAGCTGCTATCATAAGACTTTGTAAGAAAATCGGCCTGGACGGATACAAAGAATTAAAGCTGCGCATAGCGGGGGATGTTACAAGCATCTCGTCTAACAGCCAAGAAGCATATCATGAGTTTAAATATAACGCAGATATTCCGACATTTATGAAAACCATTACCGAAAACAATATTAAATCTTTACGAGACACATTGGAATTACTTGATAAAGAGGAAGTATCCAAAGCAGTCGAGTTGTTACATAAAGCACATAGAATAGACTTCTACGGAGTGGCGGCATCACAGCTCATCGCGCAGGATGCACAACAGAAATTCATGCGGATAAACAAACTTTGCACCGCATACAGCGATTCCCATCTACAACTGACTTCTGCTACAACGATGACTAAGGGTGATGTAGCTGTTGGGATATCGTATTCGGGAGAAACAACACAGACGATTGAAGCATTAAGGGAAGCGCAAAAGGCAGGAGCTGCAACAATCGCCATTACGAAGTACGGAAATAATACTCTGAAGGAACTATCCGATATTTCTTTATCCATTTCTTCCATGGAATCTTCCATTCGAAGTGCAGCAACTTCTTCTAGAATCTCGCAATTGAATGTAATAGATATATTATTCACAGCAGTTGCTGCGATTGACTTTGAGCAATCAGTCGAATATTTGAAAAAATCCAGAGAGACAATCAATAAGACATACAGATAATAAGAGTGTCATAAAAAAGGTGATGGTGATGATGGGATTAGAAAATTTACAAGACTTAGTGACAGAGCAGCAAAATTTAAAAACATTAAAAATCGATCGTAAATCTACTGAAGAGATTCTTGAAGTCATCAATGAGGAAGACCAAACAGTTCCAACACATATAAAAAGGGAAATCCCGAGCATTGCTGCGGTAGTGGATCAAGTGGTGAAATCCTTTGAAGTGGGAGGTCGGCTCTTCTATGTTGGTGCAGGAACGTCCGGTAGAATCGGAATCCTGGATGCATCGGAATGTCCTCCGACTTTTGGAACTCCATCAGAAATGGTGAAGGCGATTATTGCAGGCGGAGAGTCGGCCATTTTTAAAGCGGTGGAGGGTGCAGAAGACAGTGAAGAACTGGGAGCCTCTGACATACACAGCAATGGGGTAAGGCTTCATGATGTGGTTATAGGCATCACGGCGAGCGGAAGAGCACCTTATGTAATAGGTGCGCTAAAAGAAGCGAAGAAGCTTGGAGCAAGTACAGTCTCCTTCACCTGCACAAAGGATTCTGCCCTTAATAAAGTAGCAGATTATAAGATTAATATAGAGGTTGGTCCTGAAGTGATCACGGGATCCACAAGAATGAAAGCTGGTACCACACAAAAGCTGGTTCTTAATATGATTACAACCACTTCCATGGTGAAACTAGGAAAAGTTTATAACAACTTGATGGTGGATGTTCAACCGCTGAATAAAAAATTGGTGGACCGAGCAAAAAGGATTATCCAAAATGTGACTGGCTGCACATTTGATGAAGCTAGTGAGCTTTTTGATCAATCAGAAGGTAATCCGAAAATTGCCATTCTCATTTTCACCTGCCAAGTCGACAAAGACAAGGCGGCAGAATTATTGAAAAACGCAAAGGGATTCGTTTATAAGGCTATTAAGGCTTATAATAAATAAAAAATTTCAAGGGGGAATTGGTTTGAAAAGGGGTTTAAGTTTAATAATGGTCATGTTGCTTGTAGCTGCCGTGATTCTTGGTTGCTCCAACAATTCATCGACATCATCCGATGGAAAAGACGTTGTAACAGTTTGGACATATCCTGTTCATGGTGAATATGAAGCAGAACTAGAAGAGTTGATTGCTTCATTCGAAAAAGAAAACGAAGATATTAAAGTAGAATATGAAGTATTAAGTTGGGCTGAGGGTCCACAGAAGTTTGATATTGCTTTGAACTCTGGTAATCCACCGGATGTTTATTTTGGGAAACCACAAGGTAAATATGTGGATTCCGGTTTAATTGTAAATCTTAATGACAAATTAAATGTATCTCAAGATGATTATAATGAAGTTGCTTTAGACTATATGAAAATTGAGGACAATCTATACGGATTGCCAATCTACATGTTCTTACATGTATGGGGTGGAAACAAACAAATGCTAGAAGCCGCTGGCGTTGATTATGAAAAGATCCAACAAGAGGGCTGGACATGGGATGAGTTTGAAGAACTAGCATCTAAAGGTGTTGGCAAGAAAGACTCTGGTGAAGATACTTACGGATTTGTATTCCAAGGTAACAACGAAGAACTTCTTGTTCATTTAGCGATGAACAATGGTCTGCCAAACCGTTATAATGCGGATGGAACAACTTGGAATGACGATAAAATTTTAGACACAATGAAATATATCTCGAACTTAGTTGATTCTGGTATCATGCCAAAAGAAACTGCTGCAGTGGATCCTGCAAAACGTATGGAATTGTTCTATAACCACCAAGCAATGTTCTTTGGGCGCGCTATCCCTTATTTCGACCCGGTAGTAGCTGCTCACAATGAAGAAATCAAAGCAGGTAAAGTCGAAGGGGAAGAAGTAGATTTCGTTCTATTGCCAATCCCTCATAACGAAGGGGAAGAACAAGTATCATTCGGTGGATCTGAAGGATACATGTTATTCACTCAAAAGAATGCGAAAGAAGAACACTTGAATAACAGCGTTAAAGTATTAGAACACCTAACAAGTGCAGAGGCTGGTAAAGCTGCAGCTGCATTAGCATTGCCACAAGTTCATAAAGATGCTGAAGGCAAGTTTGAAATGCCATTGGCTCCTTATAATGAAACAGCAGCGGAAGTTCTGGCTTCTAAAGTGTTACCTCCAGCAAACACAAGTGCTGAAATGGCGGCAAAAGATGATCGCTTCCGTACAGAAGTTGTCATCCCGACATTCCAAGGTCTACTAAGCGGTGAATTGACACCTGAAGAAGCGTTAGAAACGTTTAAGACCAAGGGTGATGAAATCTTTAAGTAAGGTAACAGGAAAAGAGGAGGGGGTAACGCTCTTCCTCTTTTATTTTCAAGGAGGTGTAGACATGTCAGCGAAACCGGCAGCAGCCGCAACTACCAACAAATTTAATTTCTCCCAGTTTATAAAAGATTATGGATGGTGTTATGCCTTCATAGCCGTTCCTATCATTCTCTTTTTAATGTTTACACTTTTTCCAGTAGGTTACGCCTTTATTATGAGTTTTCAAAACTATCATGTATTAGGTTCCACTTGGGTAGGGTTGGAAAACTATCAAACGATGGTGAACGATGATATCTTTTGGAAAGCAATGTGGAATACATTCATTTTCACAGTGGGGACTGTGCCTGTGAATGTTGCCATTACTCTATTTTTGGCAGTCTTAATCTTTCCTCGTGCCAAAAAGGCTCAAACTTTTTTCAAAGCGTCCTTATACCTTCCAACGGTAGCTTCTGGGGTAACGATCGCATTAGTATGGTTCTGGATTTATGATCCTACCACTGCAGGACTTTTTAATATGTTCTTAGGTCTTTTTGGTATCGATAACATCATGTGGCTCGGGCAGAGTAGTACAGCATTATTTTCTATCATGCTAATGTCTTATCTGACAGGACATGGCGCCGGTATTATTCTTTACCTCGCAGCACTTGGTGGAATTCCGAAATCACTTTATGAAGCTGCAGATATCGATCACGCTTCTGAGTGGTCGAAGTTTAGAAATATCACATGGCCGCTATTGAAGCCTACTACTTTATATCTTTTAGTAACAGGTATCATCATGAGTTTCCAAGTGTTCATGAGTATCTATCTTATGACTCAAGGTGGTCCAAACTTTGCGACTACCACCATTGCCTATTTAATTTACACACATGCTTTCGAATATTATAAATTCGGTTTGGCAGCGGCAGAATCATTTGTTCTTGGAGCCGTAATTATTGTGGCTTCCATCATCCAATTTAAAGTCATGTCATCTGATGTTGAATTTTAGGAAAGGAGGAAACATCTATTGGAAACGACAACGGTAAGCAATCAAAATTATGCAGAAATTGCTTTGAAAAAAGAAAAAGCAAGAAATCGCAAAAAGAAGATTTATAGTGTGATCAGTTACAGCATCCTGATCTTATGGGTTATTATCACCATCATCCCTCTATATTGGATGTTAATTTCCTCCTTCCGGGATACCACTGTCAGTGTCTCCTTTAAACCTGAGTGGTTCCCATCCGAAGTGACACTTGCCACATATGTTCGATTTTTGACAGAAACCGATGCACTGCGTTGGTTATTCAATAGTATTTTCGTATCATCTGTTTTAACGTTATCAAATGTTGTTTTCTCTTCTCTAGCAGGATATGCATTTGCCAAACTGCGATTCCCGGGAAGAAATACTATTTTCTGGTTACTGCTTGGTACGATGATGATACCGGCACAGGTAACATTGATTCCGGTTTACATTATGATTGTAAATGTATTCGGGCTAGTAGATACATATTTAGCCATTATGCTCCCCATGTTTACTGTAGTGGGCAATATCTTTTTGATGAAGCAGTATATGTCTACACTTCCTACCACTCTTATTCAAGCTGCGCGTATCGACGGATGCAGTGAGATTGGTATTTTCAGAAAGATTATATTGCCAATATCTAAGCCTGGTGTGGCTGTATTAGCAATCTTCACGTTTGTGTCTACTTGGAATGAATTCTTTTGGCCGTTCCTTGTTACGCAATCCAGTTCCATGAGAACGATACAAGTTGGATTGGCTAGTTTTAAATTCCAAGATGCAACAGATTATGGGGCAATGATGGCAGGCTCCATGCTTGCTGCACTGCCAATGTTCATATTGTTCTTTGCATTACAGCGTTACTTCTTACAAGGAATTACAATAGGTGCAGTGAAAGGATAGGTGGAAGAAATGGCAAGTATCATTATGGAAAACATCACAAAAACCTTCGTGGACGAAAAGCGTGGCGGAACTTTCACTGCTGTAAATGATGCCAGCTTTGAGATAAAAGATAAAGAGTTCCTTGTTTTTGTAGGACCATCCGGATGTGGAAAAACGACTTCCCTCCGCATGATTGCAGGACTTGAAAGACAAACTTCAGGAAACATCTACATTGGAGATAAAGTAGTAAACAATATGCACCCAAAAGATAGAGATATCGCGATGGTGTTCCAGGACTATGCGCTTTATCCGCATATGACCATTGAACAGAACTTGGAATTTGGATTAAAGAATATGAAAACATCTAAAGAAGAAATAAAAAAGAAGGTTCAATATGCTTCCAGAATACTTGGGCTTGATGAGATGTTGGATAGAAAACCAAAAGAATTGAGCGGAGGGCAACGACAACGTGTGGCTGTAGGTAGAGCGATTGTCCGTGACCCGAAAGTGTTCCTTTTTGATGAACCTTTATCCAACTTGGATGCCAAATTGCGTGTGCAAATGCGAATTGAGTTGGCAGAGTTGCATCAGAGATTAGGGGCGACCATCGTTTACGTTACCCATGATCAGGTGGAAGCAATGACACTTGGGGAACGAATTGTTGTGATGAATAAAGGGGAAGTCCAACAGATCGCTTCACCGAGAGAACTGTACCGCAACCCAGCAAACATGTTTGTGGCAGGATTCATCGGCTCACCGCCAATGAACTTTTTCGATGCAGTACTTGAAACGGCATCTACCTTACGAATTGGCGACATTATCTTCACTATTCCAGAAGCACTCGTAAAACAATATTCAGATTATGTTGGCAAAAAGGTTATCTTAGGTTTACGACCGGAAGATATTTACGATGAAGAGTTTGCGTTCACGGTTCCAACCAACAATAAAGCGGCCATAAAAGTAAAGGCGATGGAACATCTAGGTGGGGAAAACCTTGTCTACTTCTCGATTGGTGATCGCTTGATTACCGCGAAAGTACATGGTGAGAGTTTTGTCCGTCCTGGGGAAGCGAAAAATTATGTATTCAACCTAGATAAAATGCATCTGTTTGATATTGAAACAGAGAAAAGAATATTTTAATAGACTTTAACAATAGCAATAAAGAACAGATATTAAAGGAGAGAGTGTAATGGATGGATTAACACAAATTATAAGAGTCACAGGGAGAGAATATTACAAACATATAGTTTCTATGGTCATGATCAGCCTTATAATGGTGACGGTACTTAGTCCATCCTTCTTTCTCATTAAACTGCCTTTTTCTCTTGTATACGTCATGATCGTAATGGGACCTTTACTTGTTGGGGCTGCCTGGGCGGTTCAACAATTACTGCTTGATAGAAGCACATCTGTCATTAAGAGTTTCTTTCAGGGAGTAAAGAAATACTTCCTTCCAAGTATCGGGTACAGCTTGTTTTTGTCCTTTTTCGTCCTTATCATTGCTGCTTCCTGGTGGCATTATCATCAAGTGGGTGGAACGTTTGCCTTTGCATTAGCGTGCTTTCAGACTTATTTTTGCGGCATGGTTTTCTTAAGTCAGATTTATACGGTTCCTTTATTGGTGAAATTTGAGTATTCATTGAAGGATAGTATCTTCACCAGTGTGAAACTTTTGGTGAAAAATCCTTTATATACCATTCTATCGTTCTTCCAAATCTTATCGGTTTTTGCTTTATTGATATTAACTGTTGTGGGCCTTTTCATTATTTTCCCTGCGCTTGCAACACTTTTCAATAATATCGTGACAAGTACCGTTATTGCTACAGAAGAAAACATCGATAGTTGGGAGACGGCAAATATTTAGGAGGAAAACATGGCCAAAGTCTTGTATGGAATTGATTGTTTTGTAGAAGTAGATTCAGGTGCGTGGAGCGGAAAAAGAATTGCGCTTGTAACAAATCAAACAGGAATTACTTCCGATTTCCGCTCTACCATCGATGTGTTGAAGGAGATGGAGGGAGTCTCCCTTCATAAACTTTTTGCATGTGAACATGGTGTAAGAGGAGATGTTCAGGCAGGTGTGCATGTAGAAGATTTTATTGATGAAAAGACAGGGTTACCTGTTTTTAGCTTATATGGTCTATCCAAAAAGGTATCTACAGAGTTGTTAGAAGATGTAGATGCCATTTTTTTTGATATTCAAGATGTTGGAGTAAGATTTTATACATATTTAGCCACAGTAAAGTACATCATGGAGGCTTGTCAGCAGACTGGGACGGCATTTGTAGTAATGGATCGTCCGAATCCCATTGCACCGCTTATGTCAGGGAATACCTCGGAGGCTGAATTTGTTTCTTTTGTCGGTCCTCATTCCTTGCCGGTTTGTCTTGGGTTGACGATAGGGGAATATGCAAGGCTGATACAAAAGGAATTATATCCGGAAGTGGATTTGCATGTGTATGAGGTAAAGAATTGGGGTCGTGACATGTGGGGCGATCAATGGCAGCAACAATGGATTCCGCCATCTCCTAACATTCCACACTTCACCACTACTTTATGTTATCCCATTACATGTTTTATAGAAGGAACGAACCTATCAGAGGGAAGAGGCACTACTAAACCGTTTGAGTGGATTGGTTCTCCTTGGTTTAAGCCAGAAGAGATGATTCAGCATTTCGCTGATAAAAACATAGAAGGTGTGGAGCTTATTCCTGCTTACTTTACACCAAACATGAGTAAGCATGCTGGTGAACTTTGTAAGGGAGTTCAACTTTTGGTTACAGGTCGCGACTCTTTAGAAGTTTCCAAAGCAGCTTATGAGCTATTGCATTCTATCTTTTCTGTGCATGAAGAGGCAGCGTGGCTAGAACCCTTTAAAGAAGGCATGCACCCTTTTATCGACCTACTGTGGGGAACGGAAAAAGTCCGGTGTGGAATCGACGCCCTTTTGCCGTATGAGGTGGTAGCAGAAAGCTGGGACAGAAAATTAGAAGATTGGAACAAACGAATAAATTCCATATTACTTTATAAATGATAGAGGAGGACTTGGAATGAAGACAATTCACGAAATGTCATTGCAAGAAAAAGTTGGTCAATTGTTTGTTGCGGGATTTCACGGTACTGCCCCTTCTGAAGAGATAGTGAAATTAATAAAAGACTATCATATAAGCGGAGTCATTTATTTTGCACGAAATGTGGAAAATCCCAAACAGGTTCATGCGCTTTCAAAAGAATTGCAAAAAGCTGCCAAGGATGCGGGAGCAGCTCCACTGTTCATTTCCATTGATCAGGAGGGAGGAATGGTTGCCCGTATAACAGAGGGGGTGACGTTAAGCCCCGGGAACATGCCACTTGGAGCAGGACGTGATGTAGAGACAGTTTACCAGCTAGGAAAAGTAGTGGGGACGGAACTTCGCTTGCTTGGGATAAACATGAATTACGCGCCATGCATTGATGTGAACAACAACCCTTTGAACCCTGTCATCGGTGTTCGTTCGTATGGCGAGAGCGCAGAGTTTGTTGCGAAGATGGGGGTACAAGCGGTGAAGGGATTTCAGGATGCCAATGTCTCTGCAGTTGTCAAACATTTTCCGGGTCATGGAGATACTAGCGTGGACTCACATTTAGACCTTCCTGTGGTTCATCATGATTTAAAGAGATTAAAAGAGTTGGAACTGATTCCTTTTTATGAAGCATTTAAGCATGGAGTGGATGCTGTCATGGTCGCCCATGTCGCCTTTCCTTCTATTGATCCAGAGAAAGTACCTTCCACTTTATCCCGTAAGGTTGTAACGGAATTACTACGTGGAGAAATGGGCTATGACGGTGTGGTTGTGACCGATTGCATGGAAATGAATGCAATTATTGATTATTTTGGAATAGAAGAAGCTGCGATCCTGGCCATCGAAGCAGGAATCGATCAAGTCCTGATCAGCCATACGTTTGAGCGACAGACAAGTGCGATTGAAGCGGTTATAAAAGCAGTGGAATTGGGCCGGATCTCATTAGAGCACATTGACGCAGCGGTGGAGAGGGTTCTTACATTGAAGAAAGCACGTAATCTTCAAGAAGGTCTTCATGAATGGCATGATTGTGAAAGTGAAATTGGCACTTCAAGCAATGTTGAACTTGCGCAAACAGCTAGTGAAGCGAGCATCACACTTGTAAGGGAAAGTGTTGGACTACTTCCACTTACATCTAAAGACAAAATTCTGCTGATATCTGTAGATCCTTATGTCACCTCAGGAGCAGATGAAACTTTATATTCACAGGTCACTATTGGTAGCTTCTTAGAGGGGAAATTACCAAATCTAACAGAAGTCATCATTTCTGTCACTCCAGAGGAAGAAGAGATAGAAAAGCTACTTCTTTTAGCTTCAGGTGTGGATAAAGTAATGGTTGCGACATATCAAGCCGTTCAGCACGATTCACAGGCGGATCTTGTTCGAAGACTTGTTATGAAATATGGTGATAAGGTAGGCGTTATCGCGTTAAGAAGTCCATATGATGTGGATAAGTTCCCAGAGGTATCCACCTATATCCTTACTTATGAAAGCAGGAAACTTGCCCTTCAGTCGGTCAGCAAATTCCTCTTAGGCGAAATGGAAGCAAAAGGGAAGCTACCTATTACACTTGGTACAGCTCAGGTAAATTAACCATGCTTCAGAAACTATTAAACGTTACAAGTAAACCGGAGCGGATCGGACTTGGCATTATGTCTGGAACGTCTGTAGATGGCGTGGATGTGGCAATTATTTCTGTGAAAGGCAGCGGGGAAGAGCTGAGTTATCAACAACTTGCCTTTGATACGGTGGATATTCCTCAAGCGTTGAGACGGGAGATTTTTAAACAGTTCAGCCCTGCCGAGAGCTCTGTGGATAAACTGTGCAGTCTTAATTTTAAACTCGGGGAGTTATTTTCCACAGCTGCTCGTTCGGTTGTGGAAAAAGCAGGTTTAAGTTTAAAGGATATTGACTTCATCGGGTCCCATGGACAAACGATTTATCATATCCCAGTGGATCAGAAAGAGGAAGGTTTAGTAAAATCGACCTTGCAGATCGGAGAAGCATCAGTTCTTGCAGAGAAGTTTCAATGCCCTGTCATCTCTGATTTCCGGGTCCGCGATATGGCGGCTGGTGGGGAAGGTGCACCATTAGTTCCTTATGTGGATTATTTACTTTTCCGTTCTGAAACGGAGAATATCGCCTTGCAGAACATTGGAGGCATTGGGAATGTTACCTATCTATCTAAAGGTGGCTCTGCTTCTGATGTGATCGCGTTTGATACGGGACCGGGGAATATGATTATGGATGAGGCGGTTCGTATTCTGACGCATGGTAAATTCTTGTTTGATAAAAATGGGGAGCTGGCTGCTAGAGGTAAGGTCAACGAGGAATTTTTAAATGAGTTAATGGCGCATCCTTACTTTACGTTGCCTGTACCTAAAAGTACGGGCAGGGAGATGTTCGGGGCTACTTTTACGAGAAAGCTAGTTGATAGAATGCTTGAGAAGGGGCTATCTTCTGCTGATATCTTGGCAACAGTAACAATGTTTACAGCTATGACTATTGTAAATCAATTAGATCGATTTCTTCCTAGTGGAGGTGGAGTTGACACGCTTGTTGTGAGTGGCGGAGGGGCTTATAATGCTACCCTTCTTGGTTACTTGAAGGTGTTAGGTAGTTTTGCGGTGAAAACACAGGAGGATTTGGGGTTTTCAAGCGATTCTAAAGAGGCGGTGGCTTTTGCATTATTGGCAAATGAGACGTTGTTCGGTGTGCCAAATAATGTACCAAGTGCAACTGGTGCGGCTAAGCAGGTGGTGCTTGGGAAGTTGACGATTTGAAAAGTTGAGGGAGGTCTCTTTTCTTTATGAAGACATCTCTTTCAAGAAAATCGGAAGGGAGGGGTCTTCATCGGGGCTATGAAGACATCTCTTTCAAGGAAATCGGAAGGGAGGGGTCTTCATCGGGGCTATGAAGACATCTCTTTCAAGGAAATCGGAAGGGAGGGGTCTTCATCGGGGCTATGAAGACATCTCTTTCAAGGAAATCGGAAGGGAGGGGGCTTCATCAGGGCTATGAAGACATCTCTAGCAAGAAAATCGAAGGGGAGAGGTCTTCATCCGTGATATCCACAGATCCCTAACCTATTTGCTGCCTTCTAATTGACCCTCCAACCCCTCTAACAAAAAGTCTGCAATATGAATGGCCCTCAGCACCCCGCTTAATCCTTCTCGCTCAATCCCAAGCTTCATTTGCAACAAGCATCCCGGGTTCGCAGTCACAATGGTCGTTGCCATACTTTCGGCAACTTTCTCCATTTTGTGATCCAGGATCTGCATGGACATTCCCGATTCGACGATGTTGTAAATTCCGGCAGAGCCGCAGCATCGGTCAGCATCTTTCATCTCATAGAAGTCTGCACCAGCCACTGCCTGCAATAAAACCCTTGGCTGAAGAAAGGTGCCCTGTACATTGCGGAGGTGGCAGGAGTCCTGGTAGGTAACTCGTTGTGGTTGCACCGACAAATCTTTCTCATGAAACTTCAATTCCACCAAAACGGCGGACATATCTTTGATTTTCTCTTTAAAAGCAACCGCCCTCATAAACCACTCGGGATCATCTTTCAGCAGATGGTCGTAGTCCACAAGAAAGGCTCCGCATCCACCTGCATTGGTGATGATATAGTCAACTTCCAAGTCTTCAAACGCAGCGATATTACGCTTTGCAAGCTCCTTCCCCATATTCTTCTCGCCACTATGGCCGTGAAGCGCTCCACAGCAATTTTGCTCCTTTGGTATGACAATTTCACAGCCTGCATGCTGTAAAAGCTTGATTGTGGCATCATTTGTCTTAAGGAACATCGTATCCATCAGACACCCGGAAAAGAAAGCTACCCGTTTTTTCTGTGCTTGAAGGGCTGGCAGATGTGTAGGCCGATTTTTCATTTCCTTCATGGTAGGCACTTTTGGCAGAACACGCTCCATACTTGTCATACTATCCGGTAACAATCTTAGTAATCCAGAGTGATGAACGGCGCTTTGAAGTCCAGAGCGTTGATAGATTCCCAGTAAGTTTGTCAAAACACGCATCCGATTTTGGTACGGAAACAGTCCTTCAAAAACAGTCTGCCTCAGCACCCTTACCGGAAGCGAGTGCTTTTTGTTTTGATTGATGATGTCGCGTGCTTCTTCAAGCAAGTGGCCATATTTTACACCTGAAGGACAAACAGGTTCACAAGCTCGGCAGCCTAAGCACAGATCAAGGGTGCGTTCGACATCTTCGTCTGGTTCGATGACGCCATCTACCACTGCTTTCATCAAGGCGATTCGGCCTCGTGGGGAATGGGATTCTTTGAAACCAGACTCTATATAGGTTGGACAAGAGGGAAGGCAGAAGCCACAGCGCATACAGTTCAGCAGTTCATCCTCATCCATGCGTTTTTTAAATTCGTCTTGAATGACTTGCTTTTCTTTTACAGAGGTCATCTTGACACCACCACCCGTTTTCTGGATTCCTTCGCAAAAACCTTGCCGGGATTCATGATGTTGTTCGGGTCGAATGCCAGTTTAATAGCCTTCATGGCTGCGATACCTTCTGCCCCTAGCTTCCACTCCAGGTAAGGTGCCTTCATCATTCCGACACCGTGCTCGCCGGTGATGGTTCCGCCAAGTTCAATTGCCTTTGCAAAAATGTCTTCAAATGCCGCTTCGACCCGTTCCATTTCTTCGTGGTCACGAGCGTCCGTCGCAACTGTAGGGTGAAGATTGCCGTCCCCTGCATGTCCGAATGTACAGATTTTCACCTGGTGCTTGATCGCAATCTCATTGATCGCTTTTACCATTGCGGCGACTTCCGAGCGTGGGACCGTTGCATCCTCGAGTATCGTCGTCGGCTTCAGTCTTGCGAGTGCGGATAAAGCAGAGCGTCGGGCGGTACGTAATGCTTCTGCTTCTAGTTCAGATTGAGCCACCTGAACGGAAACAGCCCTTTCTGCCAGACAAATCTCCTGTATTTTTTGCATATCCCTTGCCACCACTTCAAGCGGGCCGTCCTGCTCAATCAGAAGAACAGCCTGCACGTCTGTAGGGAGGCCGATTTTAGCAAAATCCTCCACAACCTCAAGGGTCGGCTGATCTAGAAACTCAAGTGTAGCAGGGATGATCTTATTGGAAATGATGGTGGAAACGGTTTTGGCTGCGGCCTCGATATCTTGATAGAGGGCAAGCATCGTCTGCTTCGTTTCCGGCATGGGCACAAGTTTCAACGTTGCTTCTGTGATGATGCAAAGCGTTCCTTCTGAACCGACAAATAGTCTTGTAAGGTCATAACCTGCAACATCCTTCGCCAGCTTGCCGCCCGTCCGGATGACATCCCCATTCGGCATAACGGCCTCCAATGCAAGCACATAGTCTCGCGTTACACCGTATTTTAATCCGCGCAATCCACCTGAATTTTCATTAATGTTTCCGCCAATCGTGGATATTTTCATGGAGCTTGGATCTGGTGGATAAAATAGCCCTTTCGCTTCAACCGCTTGAATCATATCAAGGGTGACAAGGCCAGGCTGAACGGTCGCTGTTAAGTTCTCTTCATCCAACTCAAGGAGCTTGTTCATGCGGGTGAAAAGGAGCACGATACCGCCTTCTGTTGGACAGGTTCCTGCGCAAAGGTTGGTGCCGGATCCTCTAGGGACGAGTGGAATCTTGTGTTCGTTGCATAGTCTTACGATTTGAGAGACTTCTTCTGTGTTGCGGGGAACGATGATAGCATCCGGCATTGCTTGATAATTTGGTGTGGCATCATAGGAATAGACAAGCTTTTCGGCCTTGCTGTCCAAATAATTTTCGGATCCTACAATATGGATGAATTGCTTTTTTAACCGTTCACTTATCATAAAAAAACCCTCCCAGTCTATAAAACATCTTATCTTTATTTTAAAAGAAGGAAGGGGGGAACTCTATGTATATTTATCTAAAGTAATAGCTGGTCAACTAGTGCTTTTTTGTAGAATCATCCAAAAGCATGCAGCTAGGTAAAGAGTAGTCAAATCATGCGGTTTTTTCAGTTCTAAACCAGTTAACATCTCCACTTTACGTAAGCGGTAATGCAAAGTATTAACATGGATATGCATGGCTTTGGCCGTCTCTTTCAAGGATAAGTGGAAGGTAAAATAGACCTGAATTGTTTCAAGTAAATCCTTCTCCGATATGATAGGTGATAGGAGACGTTGAGCAAATTCTTTCTTCACCTCAAAAGGGATTGCTTGCAATATCATTTCAAGGCGAAGGTCTTCTTCAAATATAATCGGCACATCCATCGAACAGGCGTTCAGAGCTCTTTCAGCCTCCAGATAGGAATCTTTTAACGAAGAATAGTTGCATGCTTTCCCAATTCCCATAAAAATAGGTGCAGCGATATAGCTTTGAAGTTGAGATTGGATATTTTTCAGCATCTTAAGGAGTGGTTCTCTGTTCAAAGTATTATGGCTTGCCAGAAGTAATATCAGTCTGTTCTGTCCCCATTGCACAAAAATGTCTTCCTTCTTCAGGTCCACATCCATTTCGGAAAAATGCCATCTCTTTGTTTTCATGAACGCTTCACTTGTCTGAAACTCTATTAAAATAACTTGTCGATTCACTTCCATGTTTATTCCTAGCACTTCCGCACGTTTTTTAATGGAAGTGGATGGCCCGTCTTCCAATAACCAATCAAACACAAATGTTTCCATTGATCTTGCTTCCCATTCAAATTGGTCCTGATAATGACTTTCTTGAATCAATAGCTCTGTCATTTTTTTGATCAATTCCCCGTATGGAAGCACTTTTTCTGGCGTTCCTGTAATACCGATTACGCCAACAACTTTTTGCTGATGGAAGAGGGGAAGGGTGATGCCGGCTTTTACACCGGATAGAGTTGTTTCATCCTGTTTTGATATCACACGCATTTGCTTTTCTGCTGCTGCAAGATATGCCCCTTCATGGAAATTACTAAGTCTATCAGGGTCTGTGCTTGCAACGATGATACCGGATGTATCGACGATAATTAAGTCTTCTTCTATAAAATTTTTCACTTCTCTTATGATCTTTTTGGCAAGGGATGTTCGTAGCAAAGGGAGACCTCCTATAAAAAAAGCGGCCTATGAAGAAGGGCCGCTTTCTAGTCGTTATAGTTAACTTACCATAAGTATAGGTAGGCTTCTACTGCTATTTCAACACTTCTGCTTCACTGCCTGCCTTCTCATGATACCGAATAACAGAAGGCGTCAGTTTTAGAAGCAAATACTCTGGGTCGTCTGGACTTTTAATCCATTCAGATAATTTCTCATCCCAGAATTTCTTTTTCAGATCTGCACTGTCTTCAAAGCTTGCTTGTGCCTCAATTTCAGCGTAAGGCTCCTTCCAACTTGTGCCCTCCATGCCTAGAAGGATATGTACATGTGGGTTCGCTTTTATGTCTTCAATTTTATGAGTGTGCTCGTTTGTTGCACAGTACAATACCAAATCTTCATTGAAGAAAAGCATGAAACGGGAGTATGGGCGGTCCCCTCTTATTGTTGCGAGCGTCCCGATCTTATGGTTACTGAACATCGACGTGATCTTGCTTTTTAAGTCGGTAGTCATTTTTATTCTCTACACCCTTCCTGTAAAAAGTTCTCTCCGTTAATGTGGCATGTTAGGCGAAATTTTAAACACGGATGTCGGCGGTTCTTTACGATAAAAAGAAGGGGGTGGGGATATCATAAAGGTAATAGGGTGAATGAGGGTTTTGGCACGAACTCGGGGTGTTTTGGCACGAACTCGGGATGTTTTGGCACGAACTTTTAAAATGTGACAAAAAAGACTCTGTGCGGTAGGCTGCACAGAGTCCCAAAGCATGTAGGGCTAACTCATCACTTCTAAGTACCAAGGGGTTAAAGCTTTGAACTAAGGAATAAAAAGCTTTATATGTGCACTGTGTAGGTGTAAATCACTCCTTCACTCTAAGGTGTTTATCCGCTTTTTCCCTCCTTCGTTTTTAGGTATTTATAGTATATAAACATAATCTTATAAATATTCTGATTTATTTAATCTTTTTTTTCTTTTTCATATTTTGATGATTCACGCTTACAATGGTAAAGTAGGACAAGTGACAGTAAAATGTAGAGGAGTTATCATATTGTTTATTAGGTCTTTATTTTATTTAATTGGACTTTTTGTCTTATCCTTCGGGATCAGTTTAACGATAAAATCAGATATGGGGGCAGGAGCGTGGGATGCACTTAATGTAGGACTTTCCACTACATTTGGACTGACCGTAGGGAGCTGGGTGTTTATTGTCGGGATTATCCTGATTGCTATCAATGCATGGCTGCATAAAAGTAAACCTGATTATCTGGCGGTCATTACGATTTTCCTTGTCGGGGTGTTTATCGACTTCTGGTTGATACAAGTGTTCGGCGCATGGATTCCAGTGGGGATGTTTTTCCGTTTTGTTGTCCTTTTAGCCGGAATGGTTATTATGGCGATAGGAATTTCCGCATACCTGCAAGCTAAATTCCCTGTCATTCCAATCGACAACTTGATGCTCGGGATTCAAAATCGTTTCAAGGTGAAGATGATGACGGCTAAAACCATCGGAGAAGTATTTGCGCTTATTTTCGCTCTAATTTTCAAAGGGCCGATTGGCGTAGGAACATTTATCATCACGTTTGGGATCGGTCCATTAATTCAGATTTTCTACCCGCGTTTAGAAAACTTATATAAGAAACTGCGACACGAGAGCTGAGATTAGCTTTCGTGTTTTTCTTTTGGTAAAAAGTTTCACCTTTCATGGATAATCTGAAATCGCTTCGAAAAAGATAACAGTACATAGATTTCAAGACGATTGAAAGGAGTAATACACATCATGCGCATACTTCAAATTTTGTTGGCAGTCTTTATTGCATTTGGTTTTACCATGAGTAGTGTCCAAGCTGAAGAAACAAAAGTAAAAGCTGATAATAAAAAACTGGAGGTACCGAATTCCGTTCTAGACATCTCCAAGGATAACACGTATCCAAACCCATCACAGGATGTGCCATACCTGCAGCCAAGTGAGCTGTCTCAAGAACTGATTGACTCTTCCAATGTAAAAATTGAAAACCCGAAACTGATCAAGATTTTAAATGAGTCTAACATTTCGCCTTCCCCTGTGGCAATTGGTTATCGGGCTACCATCTACCTTGGACAGTGGCCGCTTTCCTATGAATCCACGGAAACGAGCGTGAACTGGGAATACCAAAAAATTAACACCAATTACACAGATAACCGCGGTGGAAAAGTCCCGCAACAGCTTCACTATCGTCAAGAAGCTCAGAAAAGTGTCAAAGGCGGTTTGACTTCCAAAGTGGAGGCGGCTGATGATGTAAAAGAAATGATGATGTTAAAAGCGATGGATAAAACAAAGCTGCCTCTATCCTTCCAGACAATCGTTGGAGCGGGCACGAAAAAGGATCAGGTTTATAACATTCCTGTAAAAAAACTGGGTTACCTATATGCATACTCCCCGGCTGTTAGTGAGAAAGGGAAAATTACGTACGGTGAAGTCTACCTTGTGTTAAAAGGAAAAGAAATGAAAATAGTTGTGAAAAACGTGACATCACAAGGAATTGGGGCCTGGATTCCGGTTCAAGACCATGTGAGTTTCATTTTTGCAGCGTCCGATCGTCCAAGATAGTACTTATGTTTTGCACTAGCCTAACTCAAATGGCTGGTGTTTTTTTGTTGAAAGTTGTGATTATTTTACTAGTTTCAATTCTTTTCAAAGCTGGGTAAAAGAAGGTTACAGAACTCCACTACCTTGTCGAACGAAAAGCAGCCGCAGACCGAAACTTTTTCCGCCTTCAAGCGTCTTAAAAAGTGAGAATAAAAAGGAGGTCATCAACACGATGATGCACCTGGTATTATTGGTCTTAGGTTTATTTGTTTTATTAGTTATCGTTCGCACAATGGTCACAGTTGAATTGAGGCAAAAGCCATCTTATATAGAAAACGAAGATAAACACCATGCTATCTTACTGCTCTGGGGTGTAGGAATCATTTTTTTACTTTTGTTCATTCCATATCAAGCATGGCAATTGGAAGGAAGCTCGCGTGATTGGGACGGAGCATTGATCCTGGGTTCAAGCTTGATGGGAAGTGTGCTTATTTGTTTAGGATTCTATTGCGCACTGAAGGGAAAAAGACTTAAAGCGAGAGTGCCAACCACTTGAATTTCAACCTAAAAGAAAGCCTGGGAGTAGGTGTCCCAGGCTTTTGCTTATTTGGTCAATTTTGTTTCGCGCACGGTGAAATCCGTGGTTGGATAGTACGCATTTTTCACTAATATGTTAGGTCCAAGACAGGCAACCGCTGGACAGTGACAGTCTAATTCTTTTGCAATGGAGGTATCTTTCCATTTTTCATAGGCAGTTGGCAAGTCTGTTGTTTGAATGTTGCCAAGTGGAGGCGTGTCACCAAAGTCTGTAACAATGATGTCGCCGTTGAAAATATTCACATTCAAACGAGAGCGGCCGTCCGGGTCATTTCGAACCGTCACATTTTTTGCTTCATACACGCGTTTTAGTAATTCTCGATCTTCGGGATTATCACTGCAAGGGTAGAACGGCAGGGTCCCAAACAGCATCCATGTATTTTCATCACGCATATCAAGGAGACGATGGATTGCATCGCGCATCTCATCAAGCGTCAGAACTTCCATGCCGCTAGCAAAATCACTTGGGTACATAGGGTGCACTTCATGCCTTTGGCAGTTCATCTCGTCGACAATTTGCTTATGAATATGCTCAATATGAGGGAGGGTACGTTTATTTAACATCGTTTCAGCAGATACAATAACACCTGCGGCAGTCAGCGCCTTCGAATTCTCAATCATACGCTCGAAATACTTCGCTCGTTGTTCATACGTCGGTTTACGGTCCATCATCGCAAATCCGCCTTCCACAAAGTCATCCATCGTACCCCAGTTATGAGAAATATGCAATACATCCAGGTAAGGAATGATTTTCTCGTATCTGGCTAAATCTAACGTTAAGTTCGAATTAATCTGCGTACGCACACCGCGTTCATGCGCATATTTTAGTAACGGTACGACATATTCGTTCACTGACTTCATGCTCATCATCGGCTCACCACCAGTGATGCTGATGGAACGAAGACGTGGGATTTCTTCCAGGCGTTGAATAAGCAATTCTATTGGCAAGGCCTGCGGGTCTTTTGACTGCAAAGTGTAACCGACTGCACAGTGTTCACACCGCATGTTACAAAGCGTCGTAGTTGTAAACTCTACGTTTGTCAGTTCCATTTGGCCGTATTCTTTTACATCTAAATAAGCTTCCCATGGATCATAGGAAGGGGTAATTGATGGTAGTATGGTTGTCTTCATCGTAAACTCCTTTATCTAAAAACCTTACCCTTCATTGTATCATGATTCATGGGATTGCAGACCGGAAAATTTCATGTGAAGGTTGCCTGGAGTGCTGTAGTGCGGTAGTATAAAGAAAAACTTACAGGAATAACAGAAAGGTGCGATTATCATGGGCAAAGCAACAGAAAACAAAGATTCCCAAGTCGATTACTTGAAAAATAGATTGAATATGTTTTTGGAGGTTGTGGATTCCTTAGATCCAGAATCAACGGATGTTGAAGACATCGACCGCCTGATTCAGATGCTGGATGATTTAGAAGGGAAGTATAATCAGTTTAAGAAGGATTGGTAAGTAAAAAAGGGATCGAGCACTTCGCTCATCCCTTTTTCTTAACCATCCTATAAACCTCTAACAACTCCTCTACAGACACCCCATCAATCTTCATCCCGGAAATGTCGCAGTCGTTAATCTCCACGTCACCCAGCTTACAATTGTTAAACCGCGTCCCCATCAATTCACATCTCTCAAAACTTACCGGTGCACCTTCTATAGTTGTATCACTAAACGCTACACCGCTCATTTCAACATGCTTCACCCTGCTTCCGGAAAGATTCAAGTCAGCAATCAACGTATCTCGAAAATTGATGTTCTGAAATTTTGAGCTGCTTAAATTTATGTTACTGAAATGTGCTCCAGCTAATGTGCTATTGCTGAAAGCGCTGTTTGCTAAATTCGCCTGATAATAGGTCGCACCTTCCAAGTTACAGGATTCAAATTCATTTTCCGCAGTAGTTGTTTCAGTCTTAATCCGCTTGATGTAGCACACCTCATCCTCTGTTTCAAATGTGCGCTCAAAGCCCATCTTTTCATAAAAATAGAGATTGCCTTTTTGTCTAGGGGAAGTCTCCAAATCCCAAGTTGTCACAGAGGGATGTTCTCTCTCTACTAACCGAATCACTTCTGAACCGAACCCTTGCCCTTGATATGAAGGGTCTATGAAAATTCGGTCAATCCGGCCGAAACGGCTGCCTGTCAGCGTCAAAATAATTCCACCTACAAGTTGCCTGTCCGCCATTATTTTATAGTAAGTAAGTTCTTCTATCATATAGCGGGTTGTATGAATGGAATCGTAGCCTGGCGGTTGTATATTATAGTCCACAATATGTGAGTCCAACGAGCCAAGCCAATGAAGAGCTTCCACATCAAAAGTTCCTTTCATCATTGCAGTCAGTTGATCTGCATCTTCTAGTCTTGCTCGTAAAAGTGTAATCTGTGCCATATTAGTTTCTCCCATCTCTAGTCTCTATTTTCCACCTTACCACAAAAATCCAACTGGTATTAGGGTTTTGGTGGAATCGGTTACAAAGTGCTTTATCCTTCTAATTAGAACAAGTATAATGAAGGATGTATAAAAGAAACGTAGATAACTTTTCAACTGGGGATAGGAGAGGGAATTAAAGATGAATAAATTATATGAGAGCATGTATGACTTGATCGTAGAAACCTCTACAAAGCTGCCTAAAGATGTGCGTCGTGCGATTGCGAAAGCAAAGCTTGGCGAAAGTGCCGGTACACGTGCAGCGATGTCACTTGCGACAATCACGAATAACATTACTATGGCAGATGAAAATGTGTCTCCAATTTGCCAAGACACAGGACTGCCTACATTTAAAATAAAAACACCTGTTGGCGTAAACCAACTCGAAATAAAAAAGGTAATTAAAGAAGCGATTGTTCAGGCAACAAAGGATGGGAAACTGCGCCCGAATTCTGTGGACTCTTTAACTGGTGCAAACAGCGGGGACAACCTAGGCGATGGAGTTCCTGTCATCAAATTTGAACAATGGGAAAAAGATTATATTGATGCTCGTCTTATTTTAAAAGGCGGAGGCTGTGAGAACAAGAATATCCAGTACAGCTTGCCGTGTGAGCTTGAAGGACTTGGTCGTGCGGGCCGTGACCTTGATGGTATCCGTAAATGTGTGATGCACTCTGTGTACCAGGCACAAGGACAAGGCTGTAGCGCCGGCGTTATCGGGGTTGGAATTGGTGGCGACCGTACTTCCGGTTATGAACTTGCGAAAGAACAACTTTTCCGTAGCCTTGATGATGAAAACACAGTACCTGAATTAAAAGAACTAGAAGAGTATGTGATGGAAAACGCCAATAAACTCGGTATCGGAACAATGGGCTTTGGCGGCGAAACAACTTTGCTTGGCTGTAAAGTTGGAGTTGCGCACCGTATCCCAGCAAGTTTCTTCGTATCAGTTGCTTATAATTGCTGGGCGTATCGCCGCTTAGGAGTGAAAATCACTCCGGAAACTGGTGAGATTAACGAATGGTTGTATCAAGAAGGGGAAATGATTGACTTCTCCAAAGAGTTGGCAGAGCAAGAAGAAGTGGCAGCAACTTCTGAAGCTGGTGAAATCGTTCTGGAAGCGCCGATTACGGAAGAGAAAATTCGTTCTTTAAAAGTGGGAGACGTGGTACGAATCAATGGAAGAATGTACACCGGCCGTGACGCGATCCACAAACACTTGAGCGACAATGATGCACCAGTTGATCTAGACGGTCAAATCATTTACCACTGTGGTCCCGTCATGTTGAAAGATGACGAAGGAAAATGGCATGTAAAAGCAGCTGGCCCAACGACAAGTATTCGGGAGGAGCCTTACCAAGGAGATATCATGAAGCGCTTTGGTATCCGCGCTGTTATGGGTAAAGGCGGAATGGGTGCGAAAACGTTAAAGGCGTTAGAGGAGCACGGTGGTGTGTATTTAAATGCAATCGGCGGAGCGGCACAATATTATGCGGACTGTATCAAAGGTGTGGAGGGTGTTGACCTGATGCAGTTTGGTATTCCCGAAGCAATGTGGCATTTGAATGTAGAAGGCTTTACAGCGGTAGTAACGATGGATTCGCATGGAAACAGCTTGCATGCGGATGTCGAGAAATCTTCTTTACAGAAGCTTGCGCAGTTTAAGGATAGAGTGTTTAACTGATTTTTAAGAAAAGAGCAACCTGACGTGAATGTTGGGTTGTTCTTTTTTGTGAGAAGAATTTTTAATAACATATCTGATTTTGATGCCCTAAAGCGGTGGAAAAGAGGGTGCAGGGGTAATCAAAGAGGTCATCTGATGCCTTGAAGTGGTGGAAAAGAGGGTGCAGGGGTAATCAAAGAGGTCATCTGATGCCTTGAAGTGGTGGAAAAGAGGGTGCAGGGGTAACCAAAGAGGTCATCTGATGCCTTGAAGTGGTGGAAAAGAGGGTGCAGGGGTAACCAAAGAGGTCATCTGATACCTTGACTAAATGGAAAAAAGGTTCAGGGGTAACCAAAATAATCCTTTCATTCGTGCAGCCCCCAATTGGAAAACAATACACGGTATCAATCCCTTATTCCAAACGAAACATAATAGTAGCTAGAAATCATGGAAGGGAGGAACACCACATCATGCGAAAATTACTTACTATCCTAACCATTACTGTTGTTGCGCTTTTTGTTATTCCGCATTTATGCCAAGCGAACAACTATTCCACAACAACCCTGCACTGGGGGTTCAAAAAGAGCCAAAATCATGAGCCACCTGATGCAGGACATAAATACAATGAACTTTTAAGAAAACATAATGCCTTTTACCTTGGAGATACAACCAAAAAAGAAATATACCTTACCTTTGATAATGGCTATGAAAATGGATACACCGAAAAAGTATTGGATGTGCTTAAAGAGAAAAAAGTACCCGCAGCTTTTTTTGTAACAGGGTATTACTTAAAGGATCAGCCTGACTTGGTTAAACGAATGGTTAATGAAGGACATATTGTAGGCAATCACAGCTGGCATCATCCTGATATGACGCAAGTAAATGATGTACGCTTTAAAAAAGAACTCGACATGATCAAAGAAGAGTACAAAAACATAACCGGGCTCGATAATATGACATACCTAAGACCGCCTAGAGGTACATTCAGCGACCGAACCTTGGCACTTGCGAACCAAATGGGCTATCAGCATGTGTTTTGGTCCTTGGCATATGTTGATTGGTACACGGATCAGCAAAAAGGCTGGAGATATTCTTATGACAACATCATGGCGCAAATACATCCTGGAGCGATACTTTTATTGCATACGGTCTCTAAGGACAATGCCGAAGCAATGGAAAAGGTGATTGATGACCTTCAGGAACAGGGATATGAATTTAAAAGTTTGGATCATATTGCTGCACAACATACTATCCCCAATCCAATATTGCTTATTCAAGAAAACTGACTCCTTTGCACTTTTGCAATGGAGTTTTTTCGTGTACTCTACCTCGCATATCGAATTTTCCACTTCCCTTGTTTGGCAACACACCAGAAAGCCGTTATAATTGGGAAAGTAAATTAAAGGACGGTGGGGAAATTGGTTAAGATAAAGATAAATGGACCATATGATTTTGACAGAGTGTTGCAACGGCTTTCCATTGATCCGCTAATGGCCATCCATTCAACAGAGCGTTTTGTAAAAGTTCCGATGTACCAAGAAAAAACACCGATAGTTGTAAAGGTACAGGCGACTGGTACGAAACAGAACCCGAGCTTTGAATTATCCAGTAGTGCAACGCTGACCGAAAAGGAAATCCAGCACATCAAGGCTATTTTCCAATGGGATAAGCCGCTTCAAGACATCAGTAACCATTTTGCCAAAACAGATCTCGCCACTATATTCCAAGAGCACGAAGGAACGCCGCTCGTACTCGATTTTGACCTGTACCATTGTTTAATGAAATGTATCATTCATCAACAGGTCAATATGAAATTTGCACATACATTGACAGAACGTTTTGTTCATACATTCGGTTTTGAAAAAGAAGGAGTTTGGTTCTATCCAAAGCCCGAAGATGTTGCTAAGCTTGATTACGAGCAAATCACAGCACTAAAAATGAGCCGCAGAAAAGCGGAATATATTATAGACACCTCCAAACTGATTGCAACTGGCGACTTGCCACTATACAGCTTGGACAACATATCAGATGAAGAAATTCTTAAAATGCTTATAAAAGTAAGAGGAATTGGCCCTTGGACTGTTCAAAACCTGCTTCTATTTGGACTCGGCAGGCCGAATCTATTTCCTATCGCAGATATTGGCATCCAAAATGCCTTGAAAAAATTAAAAGGACTCGACCAAAAGCCTACTGTTTTGCAGATGCAGGAGTGGGCGAAGGACTGGGAACCATATTTAAGCTATGCATCCCTTTATCTTTGGAGAAGCATCGAACCGCAAGTTGAGGAGTTAGTGAAATGAAAACGAAGAAACCATATAATAAGCAACAACAATCCAATGTCGATATGAAAGTCGGACAGACTTTTCCGCTAACGATTAAGCGTCTTGGAATTAACGGAGAAGGTGTGGGTTATTTTAAAAAGCAAGTTGTGTTTGTCCCGGGTGCACTGCCTGAAGAAGTGGTCGTAGCGGAAGTGACAGATGTGAAAAACAAGTTTGCGGAAGCGAAAATCAAAAAGATCCGCAGTAAATCCCCACATCGAACTACACCGCCATGCCCGATTTATGAGCAATGCGGAGGCTGTCAACTGCAGCATCTAAAATACGATCAACAGCTGACCTTAAAGCGAGACATTGTCATTCAGTCTTTGGAACGTCATACAAAGCTGAATGTGAGTAAATTAGACATTAAACCGACCATCGGCATGGAAGATCCGTGGTATTACCGTAATAAGAGTCAATTCCAGGTTGGCAAGCAAAAGGAAAAAGTGATCGCAGGCCTTTATGGTGCCAATTCGCACAAGCTAATTGATATCGACAATTGTATCGTCCAGCACAGTGCTACAACAGAAGTGACCAACACGGTCAAAAAGATTCTGCATGACTTCAATATTCCTGTTCATAATGAGAAAAAGGGGCAACCTTCTGTTCGGACCATCATGACAAGAGTCGGTTTTTCCACAGGAGAAATTCAAGTGGTATTGATTACGACCGATGAAAAATTGCCTCGCAAACAATTAGTAGTAGAGGAAATTCAAAAACGTTTGCCAAAAGTGAAGAGCATCATGCAAAACATAAATGGCAGAAAAACCTCTCTTATTTTCGGAGAAGAAACGATTCATTTGAGCGGAGAAAAAGTCATCCAGGAAACACTTGGAGATGTATCGTTTGAGCTGAGCGCACGCGCATTCTTCCAACTCAACCCTGTCCAGACTATAAAATTGTATGATTTGGTGAAAGAAGCGGCACAATTGACAGGAAAAGAAAAAGTCGTTGATGCATATTGCGGAGTGGGAACCATCGGACTTTGGCTCGCAGAAGGCGCCGGAGAGGTTCGCGGTATGGACACCATTGCAGAATCTATTGATGATGCGAAGGAAAACGCCAAACGCCATGGTTATACCAACATGAAATATGTTGCAGGTAAAGCGGAGAAATGGCTGCCAAGATGGGTAAAAGAAGGCTGGAGACCAGATACAATAGTTGTGGATCCACCACGTACAGGCCTGGACGAAACATTCATGAAGACCGTTCTTGACGTAGAGCCGAAGAATTTCGTCTACGTATCCTGTAATCCATCCACACTTGCCAAAGATATTCAGTTCCTTAGCAAGAAGTATAAAGTGGACTGGATCCAACCTGTGGATATGTTCCCTCAAACCGCTCACGTAGAGAGTGTTGTGCGGTTTGTGTTGAAAAAACAGTAAAGTTATCCACAGATAGATAGTTGGTTATCAACAAACAATCAACATTTTATACACAGGTTGTTAACAGCCAGTAGTGAATTACAAAGGAGTTTAATATGACTAACAACGATATTCTAATCAGATTAAGATACGCACTAGATATTAAAGACAACGAAATGGTTGAGATATTTCAGCTTGGTGACATTGACGTGACAAAAGAAGAGGTTCAAATGATTCTCACCAAAGAGGTGGATAGCTATGACTATGACACTGAGGAAGAGTACGAGCAGGCTCTTGAAGAGGAAGAAATCCTTCCTATCAACAACAACAAGCTTGAGTCTTTCCTAAACGGTTTAATTATTTTCAAAAGAGGCAGACAGGAACCAAAGCCCGGCCAACCAGTCAAATCCCCATTTTCCAATGAGCCGGCAAACAATATTCTTCTGAAAAAAGTAAAGATTGCCCTTTCGTTAACAACCGAAGATATTATCGACATTATTGGAGAAGCCGGTGTGACAATAACAAAGGGCGAATTGGGTGCTTTTCTACGTAAGAAAGGGCACAAGAACTATAAAACATGCATGGATAAATACGCGAGAAACTTCTTAAAAGGTTTGGCGCTTAAATACCGCGATTAATACACCTAATAAAACAGCACTTTCCTGAAGAAAAGAGGAGAGTGCTGTTTTTTGTCGAAATGAGAGAGAAGGACCAATTACATAAAAGGGGATTTTAACATGAAGAAAATGAGAGTAGGTATTATTGGTACGGGATTCGGAGCAAAAGTTCATGCACCTGTGATGCAAAGTCATCCAGGGTTTGAGGTAGTGTCGATTGCAAGTGTATCCCGTGGCAGGCTGGATGAAATTAAAGAGGAAACAGGCATCGGAAAAGTTTATGGAAACTGGGAAGAAATGCTGGAGTCAGAAGAACTTGATTTGGTGTCGGTTGCTTCGGCCCCATTGTTACACCATGATATGGTGGTAAAAGCATTTGCGAGCGGTAAGCACGTTCTATGTGAGAAACCTATGGCTTTTGATTCAATTGAGGCAGAGAAGATGATACAGGCAAGAGATGCGGCTGGGAAATTGAGCTGGATCAATTTCGAGTATCGTTTCTTACCTGCAAGGCAAAAGGTTAAAGAACTCATTTCAAGTGGGAAAATTGGCAAGGTCTTGCATGTGAATTTCTCTCTGAACATTGCAGGGTATGAGAGGTATGCTACAAGTAAACGCGGCTGGCTTAGTCAAAAGGATCAAGCTGGCGGAATGCTCGGAGCAGTGGGCTCTCATTTGATTGATTCTCTATTGTGGTGGACAGATGGGAAAGTGGAGTCTGTTTCAGGTCAGCTGACCACACATGTACCGGAATTCGTAGATGAAAATGGTGAGAAGGAAATCCGAACTGCGGATGACGCTTTTCAGGCGATGGGAACATTCGTAGGCGGGGGCACTTTTAACATCGGTTCGAACATTGCTGTTCGCCATGCAGAAGGATGGGAGCTAGAAGTTTACGGAACAGAGGGCACGATTAAAATGTTGCAGGACAACAAGGTGCTTGTTGGAATTGGAAATGGTCCTTTAGAAGAAGTGGATATAGAGGTAGCTTTGTCGATACCAGAGGGGATGAATCCGGTTGCTGCTGGGTATTACAATGCTTTTTATCGCTCGTTGGATGAGGTGTACAATGCACTTTCAGGAGACGGGGGTAACCCTCATTTGCCTGTTTTAGAGGATGGGTATGGGGTGCAGGTCGTGATGGATGCAATTCGCCGTTCTGATGAGGAAGGAAGAACGGTTAAAGTTGAATATTAATATTGTTGTGTTGGTGCAGTTGCTGTTTGGTGGCTGCACTTTTACATTTTATGGGTTATATAAGACGTTTCGAGCTGAATTGGAATGCTTCGGTCGTATAGAAGCGTTCTATAAGACATTTCGAGCTGAATTGGGATTGCTTCGGTCATATAGACAAATTAAAACATGAAACCCCACCAAGGGATTCCATGTTTCTCTTAATCATTCCTAATCAAATTTCTCAGCACATCAACAAAGAAAATACCTTCATCCATCTCCGTTGCAATCCTCACGCAACCTGCACCTGTGCATTCTGGTACTCCCGGCCTGAAGTCTGCAATCGAAAGTCCCTCTGCATAACCTTCCTTATATTCGACCTTCACCTGTTTACTCGTGTAAGAGAATAATTCAGGAATCCCTAGGCTTGCCATCACTGCAGCCATATCGTGCTGTGGGGTCCCGGCAATCCCGGGTTCCAGCTCTTGATAGGCCTCATAGTAGAAATCAAGAATCGGTTTGATGATCTGCTGGAGCGGAGTAGTGGCAACACTGTCGATAAAGTCCACGACTCTCGGTGTAATGAGTGCTTTGCGGGTTACATTTAAAGGGATGATTGTCAGGTTAGGGGCATTTTGTCCAATGAAATTGGCTGCAATAGGGTCTCCGAAAAAGTTGGCTTCTGCTACCTCTGTAACGTTGCCCGGCTCTAAAAATGAGCCTCCCATGATATACGTTTCTTTTACCAATTCCATCACAGAAGGACTCAAGAACCAAGCCATAGCAAGCGATGTACAGCGGCCTACATTCACAATGGTTAGTTCATTTTGGTTTTCTTTAATGATACGGAACAACTGACTGAAATTTGTTCGATTCATAAAACGTTCTGCAGGGATGGGCGGAGTGATTGGCCCCAGTCCTTCTTCACCATGAATTTCCGGGAAGTACTCCGGTTGCTCCCCACTTAATGGCCTTGTACTTCCAGCGATAACGGGAATGCTTTCCTGACCCGCCAATTCCAATAGATACTCTGCATTTCTTGCGCTTCGATCACGGTCCGTATTTCCATAACCTGCAACAACGGCTTTCAACTCTACCTCGGGATTTTTCAAAGCGTAGATTACTGCAATGGCATCATCTATCCCCGTATCAGCAAACAAAATAATTTTTTTCAATCTATTATCACCTCCTACTATTATTAATGAAAGATTAATAGAAGGTGCTTGTATGAAAGTACTAGAGATGGTAGAGAAATTATCCACCTTTAAATATTCCCAATAATTAAAAAAGTACAGGCAATACCAAAAGAGTGCTAGTGATAGCGCTTACAACTTAATCGTCCCCCACCATATAATTAAGAAGTAATCAAATCCATGAAACAAGCCATTACAAAGGGGGAGCTACAAATGAAGAAGACTTGGAAAGCTATGTCATTATTACTGGTTTTAATGCTTTTTACAGCTATGCTTGCAGCGTGTAACAGCAGTACAGGGGGAAGCGGCAGTGTAAGTGTGGGAATTGTTTTGCCAACAAAGGATGAACCAAGATGGGTGCAGGACGAGCAACGATTCAAGGATGCATTGAAGGATTCTGACTATACAACTGAGATTCTCTTTAGCCAAGGATCTTCCGCTAAGGAAAAAGAGAATGTTGAAACATTGATCAACAAAGGAATTGAAGTGTTGATCATCACTCCTCAAGATGGAGATGCAGCAGCTGCAGCGGTAGAAGCAGCAAAAAAAGAAGGCATTACAGTTATCTCATATGACCGTTTAATTACAAATACAGATGCAGTAGATTACTACGTGACATTTGACAGTGTGGCAGTTGGTGCAGCACAAGGTCAATATCTGATTGATAACGTACAAGGTTCAGGCGTACCACTTTACCTATATGCAGGTGCAGCTTCTGACAACAATGCATTCTTGTTCTTTGAGGGAGCTTGGAAAACATTACAACCCAAAATTGCAGATGGAACATTCAAGATTGCAAACTCCAGTGAAGCGGAAGCGTTAAAAGATACAGCGGAACTTACTCGTGACCAAATGAGTAAAATCCTAGGTCAGGTTACGACAAACTGGGATCCAAACGAAGCGAAAAACAAAGCGCAAACGCATCTGACAGCTGTTGGTGCAGATATGAAAGGTGACGTGGCAGTACTTGCTCCAAATGACGGGACAGCCCGTTCTATCGCAGATGTATTCGGAACAGACGGTGAAGTTTCAAGCTTCTTGGTAACAGGTCAGGATGCGGAAAAAGCGTCCATCCAATACATCATTGATGGCAAACAATCGATGACGGTATTCAAAGACGTGCGTACATTAGTGACAGATGCTATGGGAATCGCGGTAGAAATCCTAGACGGCAAGACTCCAGAAACAACAGGTTCTTACGATAATGGAGAAGTAGAAGTAAAAGCGAAACAAACAGATGTCATCGTAGTGGACGAGGAGAATGTAAAACAAGAACTAATCGACTCTGAATACTACGAAGCAAGCGAATTCACAGGATTATAATTTTTTCTAAAGAAACTTTGCGAAATAGTGATGGCAACTTTATCACTATTTCGCCATTGTCATTGCTTTTGTTAAGGGGGGAAAAGGATGGGCAACTATATACTCGAGATGAATGATATCTCTAAAGAATTTACAGGAGTCAAAGCGCTGAGTAATGTGAATTTCAAAGTTGAAGAAGGAGAAATTCACTGCTTAATCGGGGAAAATGGAGCAGGAAAATCCACGCTGATGAAGGTGCTGAGCGGAGTGTATCCTTTTGGAACATACGATGGAGATATCGTATTTGAAGGGAATGTTCAGCAATTTAACAAAATCAGTGACAGTGTAAATGCCGGCATAGCCATCATCTATCAAGAACTTGCATTGTTTCCGGATCTTACGGTCTATGAAAATATTTTTGCTGGAAATGAAATGAAGCTTGGTGGAGTGATTGATTGGAACAGAACGATAGTGGAAGCAAAAAGATTACTTCGGAAAGTAAAACTAGACGTTAATCCTGACACACTTGTCAAAGATTTAAGTGTGGGGAAACGCCAACTAGTAGAAATAGCCAAAGCGTTAAGTAAAGAAGTTAAGCTTCTTATTTTGGATGAGCCTACTGCAGCACTAAATGAAGACGATAGTGAAAACTTGCTGAAACTACTAAAAGAACTAAAAATGCAAGGAATTACTTGTATCATGATTTCCCATAAGCTGAAAGAGGTAATTAGCATCGCAGACAAAGCAACAGTCATCCGTGATGGTAAGACGATCTGTACGCTTGATGCTTCCAAAGCTGAAATCACTGAAAGTGTCATCATCAAGAACATGGTAGGAAGAGAAATTGAAGACATCTATCCAAAAAGGGAAAAGAAAGTTGCCGGAGAGAATGTACTTGAACTTAACAACTGGTCAGCCTATGATCCGCAACTTGGAAGACAGGTAGTAAAGAACGTCAACCTTCATGTGAAAAAAGGAGAAATCGTCGGCATCGCAGGCCTGATGGGATCGGGAAGAACGGAGCTTGCCCTCAGTATATTTGGAAACGCCAAATCCTACAAAATTCAAGGCGATATGATGTGGAATAACACTCCTACTACACTTAAGCATACTAGTGAAGCAATTAAGGCAGGAATTGCCTATGTTACTGAGGACCGAAAAGATGATGGGCTTTTCCTTTTGCAGGATATTAAGAGCAATATTTCTGCAGCAAATTTAAAGGGAATAGCTTCACAAGGGGTCATAAATGACAATGAAGAAATCAAGGTCGCAGAACAATATAAACAATCACTTCATATTAAAGCTTCTTCTTTGGAACAACTTGTAGGAAATCTAAGTGGCGGTAACCAGCAGAAGGTGTCTATTGGGAAGTGGCTGTTTGTCGGTCCAAAACTGCTAATTTTAGACGAACCGACACGCGGCATCGACGTTGGGGCAAAATTTGAAATCTATACTGTAATGAACAAGCTTATAGATGAAGGTCTTAGTATCGTGATGATCTCATCTGAGCTTGGAGAGGTACTTGGCATGAGCGATAGAGTCTATGTCATGGCACAAGGCGAAATTAAAGGGGAATTGGAAATAGAAGAAGCGGATCAAGAAAAAATTATGGAGCTTGCGACGCAATAGGGGGTCTTACAATGAATGTTATTCAAGAAGCAAGAACGCTAATTCATGAAAACATCCGTGACTACGGAATGTATATCGCATTATTTGTTATTATATTAACTTTTACGTTCATGACTGACGGTTTATTTATGTCGTCAAGAAACATTAGTAATCTGCTGGACTCTGCAGGATATATAGCAGTACTGGCAGTTGGGATGACGCTCGTTATTGTAATCCGCCATATCGATCTTTCCGTTGGATATGCTGCTGGATTCCTTGGGGCAATTGCAGCTATCTTGCTTACACAAGCAGGAGTATCTGTATGGGTAACCATTCCAGTGATTTTACTATTAGGAGTTGCAGTTGGATTATTTAACGGGGTGCTTATTGCTTCGATTGGGATTCCATCCTTTGTAGCCACTCTTGCTGGAATGCTTATTTTCCGTGGGGCTTTGCTGCAGGTGACAGAGAAAACAGGTACCATCATCATTCAGGATGATACTTTTAATGCTATTGGTAACGGCTATATCCCTTCCCTCGTGGAAGTAAACGGTTTACATTTGCTTTCTCTGTTAGTCGGGTTAGTCGGTATTTTGCTTTACATTTACAGTGAAATCTCAACACGCAGAAATAAAATCAAATATGATTTTGAAGTCGTCTCCAAGCCGATTTTTGCCCTGAAACTATTCTTTGTCTCTGCAATAATAGGTTATATAACTTGGATTCTCGCAGGATATAACGGATTCTCCTGGACAGTCATCATCATTTTATTAGTAGTGGTAGTTTATCATTTTCTAACAACGAAAACAGTGCTTGGCCGCCATATTTATGCAGTCGGAAGTAACCCGGAAGCGGCACATTTAAGTGGGATCAATGTGAAGAAGATTACTTATATTGTCTTTGGATCCATGGGAATGCTTGCAGCTCTTTCTGGAATCTTATTTACTGCCCGCTTGCAATCTGCTACAACCACTGCAGGTACCCTTTTTGAACTAGATGCCATCGCTGCTGCTTATGTAGGCGGAGTATCTTCTGCTGGTGGTGTGGGAAAAGTAACAGGTGCCATAATCGGTGCGGTTGTAATGGCATCTCTATCCAACGGGATGAATTTGCTTGGCGTAGGCATTTCCTATCAATATATGATTCGTGGAGGAGTTCTTGCCGGAGCGGTAATCTTTGATGTGATGACTCGTAAAAAAAGATAATGAACAAATATAAAAACTTGCTATCCCTGTTGATTCCCTTACTCAACAGGGATTGTACTATTTCCATTAGGTGCTATGATGAAAATAGTACACCTCAGTTGGAGAAGGGGGATAACACTCTTGCGGAGAACAGGAATTCTAGCAATTTGCGTTATTATTATTCTACTATGTCACCTTACTTTTTTATCCGCACAAAAAGTCTTCCAATCCGATTGGCAATTGCCTCAGGCGCTAAGTTCGAATAGAGAAGAACATCGTTTAGTTCTTATTACACTGGATATGGAAACACCGTTTTGGGACAAGGTGAGTGAAGGTGCCAGAATACAAGCAAAACAAAGTGATGTTAGCCTTGAAGTATGGGGAAGTTACGGTAAGAATCAAGAGGACTTCCTGAAAAATATAGAAATTGCCATTCAGTCCAAAATGGATGGGATTATCATACAGGGGCTGGATACAGAGGAATTCAAGGAATTGACGAAGGTGAAAGCAGCCTTTCATGGTATTCCCATAATAACGGTGGCAAATGATGTGCCGATGGAGGAGAGTATTCGGCGTACGTATGTTGGTTCTGACCAGTATGAAGCGGGTAAAATGATTGCAAGACAAATATTGATGGATATGGGAAGAGTGGGGAATGTCGTACTCATGTATGATAAGAACCAGGAATATTATCAAAAGCGAAGGATGGAAGGAATTCAGGATATCTTGAAATTTTACAATAATATCCATATGATCCATGCCACTACAGATGACACAAGAGAGCAGGTCATAACAACCACTCAAGCTGTGATGAACCAAGAGCCAAACATTGATGCGTTCATAGCCATCAATGCCAATGTGGCAGGAGCAATGATTGGGGAGATAAGTAAGCGCTCCCAGGTCGAACCCTACCATATCTATTCTTTTGACGATGGACCTGAGACCTTGACCTTGTTAGGGCAAGGAAAACTAGATGGTGTCATTGAACAGTCTCCGGAAGAAATGGGGAGAAAAAGTGTCCAGCTCATGAAGGAATGGCTGAACGGAGAAAGCGTCCCACTTGATAAGGACGGCTATTTGACAGATATCAGAATTAGGAAAGCAGCGGATGTCCAATGACAAGTATCCAAAAAAAGATTCTTACCCTTACAACGGTAGTATTGGTGATTATGTCAGTAATTTGGATAGCGCTTACATACTACAATCATAAAACTCATAAGCAATATAATGATATCCTGCAACGTTACCTGAGCATGAATGAAGTGACTAAGGCGAGTCAACAGTTGGTTACAGATCTGAATAACTATACCATTGATCCGACTCCAGACAGCCTTGACCAACTGACGGCAAGCAAGGAAAAGGTCCAGCAGGCAAAATACGGTGTGCATCATTTAAGAAACACAGAAAACGATTTTACTTTAACCAATTATATGAATTTAATCGATAGTTTGGTAGAAGCTACCGACAGGTCCATTATGTTTCAATCAGAAAATGATACAGAAGCCTCCGCTCAGGAATTTGCAGAAGCCACACGGATTACCACCTATATTTCCGAAACGACCTTAACTCTAATAGATACAGAGTTAAATACATTTGACCGATTTTACAGGGGAATCATGGAACAATCCAGTGAAGTTATAAAGCTCGGAATATGGAGCTTGTTGTTAATAACTTGTTTGTTGCTACTTGTCACCTACTGGTTCTCCCTTACGATCACACGACCTGTTTTTCAGCTGACAAAAGCGGCCAATGAACTGTCCAAAGGGAATTTTGATCAGCAGGTAAAAATAGAAACCAAAGATGAAATTGCCTTTCTGGCAAGGACATTTGATCGAATGAGAATCAATATAAACAACTTGATATCTGAAATTAAACAGAAGGCAGCGCTTGAACGGGAGCTTCAAGAAAGTAAGCTTCTTTTGCAAGAAAGTCAGTTTAGAAGCCTGCAGAGTCAGATCAACCCGCATTTTCTATTCAACACCCTTAATACCCTTTCCAAAAAAGCCTATCTCGAAGGGTCTGAAGAGACGAGTGATCTCCTGGTGAGCGTTGCTGGAATTCTGCGTTACAACTTAAAGCAGCAAGACCGTTCTGTAACACTTCACGATGAAATACAAGTATTAAAGCAATATATGGACATACAGAAGGCGCGTTTTACCGACCGGCTACAATTACACTGGGATATTGATGAATCTTGTTTAGACTTGAAAATTCCAGCCTTGACCCTCCAACCAATCATTGAGAATGCCGTCATTCATGCCGTGGAACCGAAGGAGGATGGAGGAAACATCTGGTTTCGGGTCAAAGTGGAAGGCAGCCGGATAGTGATAGAAATTGAAGATGACGGCATGGGGATGCCTGAACAGAAAATCCAACAGATTCTAAACGAAGAATCCCCTCCACCTACAGAAGGCCACTCAACAGGTATCGGCTTTAGCAATGTCGTCAAACGTCTGCGGCTCTTCTACGGATATGACGATGTTATTGATATAAAAGGAATACAAGGCCAAGGAACAAAAGTTACATTGAAAATAAAGTGCTGAATACAGAATTTACCTGTAGATTGTAGTGCAAGGTGTGAGACTCCAGCGGGGGAGTAACGGTAGCTTGAGACCCCACAGGCGAAGCCGAGGAGGCTCAAGCACCGTCCCGCGGAAAGCGAACACCTGGAACGGAAATCTACAGGAGTTATATAGGTAACTATAATAATGAAAGGAGTCGAACTGGATGATTAAACTCCTCATTGTAGATGATGAACAAATCGAGCGCGAAGGCATGCAAACCATTCTAGAAAGAAACTTTCCAGACCTCTTAATCAAGCAGGCAAAGAATGGGAAAATGGCAGTAGAAATGGCAGATGACTACACGCCTGACCTTATTCTGATGGACATCAAGATGCCTGGATTAAATGGGTTAGAAGCTGTTGAACAAATCAGTGCAAAGCATCCTTATACAAAATTCATCATGGTCACCGCTTACGATACATTCGGATATGTTAAAGCGGCCATCAAACTTGGTGTCAAAGATTACATTCTAAAGCCTAGCAAAGTCAGCGAAATTAAAACAACAGTAGGAAAAGTACTTGAGCAAATAGAGCAGGAGAAGGCTCAGCAAGTTAAAAACAAACTCCAGGAAGCGGCACTTGAAAAAACACTGACTCTTGTTGAGACAGATGTTGTCACACAACTCCTCTTCGATCACGTGCATGAAGTTCATATAGACATGCTAATGGAGCTGCTTGATATCCCTTCCACGAATGAAATGTTTGCCATGATCGTACTTTTACCCCGAGGATCTGAATCCAATTATTCTATGATCAAGGATAAAGTAAGGCAGACCAAAAGCGGATGGGTAGGAGCATTGTATGGAAACCAACTGCCAATTATCGTGTTCCGGCAGCCAGATAAGACTTTTAGATCCCAAGCTAGTACACTTGCACGAGATATTCTGACAATCTCAAAAAAAGGACAAGCTACCGATTGGTTTATTGGAATAGGAGAGGTTTGCAGCTCTCTTGACCAAGTTCGCCAATCCTATCAGGATGCCCTCATGGCTACAATGGATACCAAAGCGTTAACCAACTATCGTTTTTACACAGACATCCACATAAGTGTAGATGCTCACAATAGTAGCTTGGATAAAAATCAGCAAAAAGAAATGGCAGATCTAATCCGACTTGGCCAGTGGGGTGATGTTTATATCTATGTGATGAACATTCTTCAATGCTATGAAAAAGAAGGAGCCGATTTACTGCGTACACAACAACGGATGCTGGAGATTCTTTGGATTACTTCTCGTGTATTGAATGAAATAGGAGTGGAAGCTACAACGCCGCTCTATTCTGTGCAAACGACAAATTATCGTCAGCTTCGTTCAGAAACAAAGCAGCTCCTTGAGGGGATGAAACAATCCTATGACTCGCACTGTAATCACTTGGAGGCAGACACCATTCAACAAATAAAACAATACATCATGGATCATTCACATCAAGATATATCGCTCGATACACTTGCCAGAAAAGTAGGCTTGAGCCCAATTTATATTAGTAAAATGTTCAAGGAAAAGCAGGGCATCAACTATATTGATTTCCTTACAGAATGCAGGATGGAAAAAGCGAAAAGACTGATGAATAATTCGGAAAAGAGTATAAAGGAAATTACCTTTGAAGTCGGGTATCATGACCCCAATTATTTCAGCAAGGTATTTAAAAAAATGACTAACGTTTCACCAAAAGAGTATCGTAAAACACTGCTTCGGAATAAAGCTAACTAGCCAGAAAGGGCGGAGGAAATGGAGCTTAGAATACGTAGATTATTAACCATGTTTGTTATGCTGGCTCTGTTTTTTGTAGCCTTGGGCTGTGAAAAGATGGATCGTTCCCTTCAGCCAGAAGGAAAACCGGTTCAGAATACTTCCTTCCTGCAGGATGAAGAAGCAACTTCTAAGGAGGAAAAAATAAAAATTGGTTTTTCTATGGATACCTTAGAAGAGGAAAGGTGGCTGAGAGACCGAGCTTTATTTAAGGCAGCAGTAGAAAGCCTTGGAGCGGAAGTGGAAATACTGGCAGCAAACGGAGATGACGCCTTGCAGGTTCTACAGGCGGAAACTCTAATTAGCCAAGGTGTCGATCTCCTCGTAGTAGTCCCTCATAATGCAGAAGCAGCAGCCACAATCGTGAAGAAAGCACACCTTGCGGGAATCAAGGTGCTTTCTTATGACAGACTAATTAAAAATGCAGAGATTGACCTTTATGTTTCTTTTGACAATGAACGGGTAGGAGAGCTGCAGGCAGAGGCAATAACAAAAATTGTCCCGAAAGGAAAATATGTTTATATTGGCGGCGCGGATACAGACAATAATGCCCACCTGTTTAAAAAAGGTGTCTTCCATGTCCTTCAGCCACTCATAGATAAAGGAGATATCACGGTAGTTTATGATCAGTGGACGAAAAACTGGCTCCCAAGCAATGCTTATGCAAACATGCAGGAGGCGCTAATTGCCAATGAAGGGAAAATAGACGCTGTTATAGCAGCAAACGATGCGACAGCAGGGATGGCAATTGAAGCTCTCATGGAAACGGGACTTGCTGGAAAAATCCCTGTAGCAGGACAGGATGCAGAGCTTGCAGCCGCACAGCGGATAGTTGAAGGTACTCAGACGATGACGGTGTACAAACCGATACCCACTCTTGCTGAAGAAGCGGCAAGACTAGCAGTAGCAATGGCCAGGGGAGAATTTATAGACACAGACCGAAAAGTGAATAATGGGAAAGTGGAAGTGCCTTCTGTCTTGCTGCCGCCGATTGCTGTGAACAGGTCCAATATGGATGAAACGGTCATTGCAGATGGATTTCATTCGAAGGTGGATGTGTATAAAGGGGAGACACGATAACGGGCGTTTGATGAAATCTCAGAGGTACTCTGTTTAGAGCAACTCTGAGATTTTCTTGTCATTCTACATAATAGACTCTCTTTTCTAAAGCCTCCAAACAATACAATCGTCCTCCGTAAGCACAACCGCCATCAATTCCGATGATATTGTTCTCACCGAAGTAAACCTCAGGCTTTTTATGAAGGTGTTTCGTTGGGGTATGTCCAAAAACTACGGTCTTTTCTCCTTGGTATCCATTATGAAATTCATCTCTAATCCACACTAAGAGGTGAGGTTCCGTAAGTTCCAATGGTGTCTCAGGGTGTACCCCTGCATGAACGAAAATATGGGTATCTGTTTCATAATAGTAAGGAAGGGTTTTTAGAAAGTTTAAATGTGGGCGAATTGCCTCATTTATGACAAGTGCTTCCGGCATCTCCTCTGTCGTATACCAATATTTCGCGTCGTCTTTTTCAATTTCATACCCATAATTCTGCAGGGTTTTAATTCCTCCGTTATAGTACCACCTTTTCAGCTGAAGGGGATCTTCAGGCTGATCAAATGCGTCAACCATCATTTTATCGTGATTTCCCATCAGAGCAATCGCGCCTTTATCGGTCAATTCGATTACCTTGTCCAAAACCTGACGTGACTGTGGGCCGCGATCCACATAATCACCAAGTAGCAAGAGTTGGTCCTGCTTGCAGTCAAAGTTAATTATTGCAAGAAGCCTTTCAAATTTCTCTAAATCGCCATGAATATCACTTATTGCAAAGATACGCCTCAATGTCATCCATTCCTTTACTTATAATTATTTAAATTTTATCACAATTTTCGAAAAGCGAAATATTCTGTGCGATTTTCCATTATAATGATGAAAACGATAAATCGGTGGGAGGATGTTTTCCGTGAAAGCAATTCTAATAGGTGTAATAGCTTCTATGTTTTTTGCTGTTACCTTTATACTAAACCGTTCCATGGAACTCTCAGGTGGTAGCTGGCTATGGAGTTCGTCCTTGCGCTTCTTTTTTATGGTACCTTTTTTGTTTTTAATCGTGTGGTTGAGGGGGAATCTTGGACCACTATTTCGTGAAATGCGAACGGCCCCATTCGCTTGGTTTCTTTGGAGTTTTACAGGTTTTGTCCTTTTCTACGGTCCCATTACATTTGCTGCCGCATATGGGCCGGGTTGGCTTGTTGCCGGAACGTGGCAACTGACCATTATCGCAGGTGTTCTTTTAGGGCCTTTCTTCTATAAAGTAGTGCAAGGAGTAAAAATACGTGAACGTATTCCAATGCGAGGGCTATTCATCTCCATCGTCATTTTTGCAGGGGTACTATTAATTCAGACACAACAAGGAAGCGGTCTAACTGGATCGATGATTGTCTTTGGAATTCTTCCCGTTGCAATCGCATCTTTTGCATATCCACTTGGAAACCGAAAGATGATGGAGGTGTGCGGAGGTAGGCTAGATACGTTCCAAAGGGTGCTTGGTATGACGTTGTCCACTATTCCAATCTGGCTGCTTGTTGCTGCAAAGGGATATATGACAGTGGGTGCTCCAGCGCAGGAACAGATTCTCCAAACCTTTATAGTGGCAATCAGTTCAGGCGTCATTGCAACCACCTTGTTCTTTATTGCAACAGACATGGTGAGAGGCAGTCAGGAAAAACTCGCTGCAGTGGAAGCGACTCAATCGACCCAAGTTTTGTTTGTATTGATTGGAGAGGTACTTCTTTTATCAACACCATTGCCGAATGGAATTGGAATGCTTGGGTTATTCATCATTATCATCGGAATGCTTTTGCATAGCTTCTTTACTCAAAAAAGAATAAAGCCAAAGCAACTGGCTGCATGAAGAGTGAAATTCCACCTGGAATCACTCTTTTTTACTGTTTTTGAAATAATAAAATAATCCAATTGTGGAATAGCTAAGTCTTCATTGTCGTGATGAAGACCTGAGTGACAAGGGAAAAGGAGAAGAGAAGTCCTCATAGCTGTTATGAAGACCTGAGTGAGGAGGAAAAAAGAGAAGAGAAGTCCTCATAGCTGTTATGAAGACCTGAGTGAGGAGGAAGAAGGAGAAGAGAAGTCCTCATAGCCGTTATGAAGACCTGAGTGAGGAGGAAGAAGGAGAAGAGAAGTCCTCATAGCCGTTATGAAGACCTGAGTGAGGAAGAAAAATGAGGAGAGAAGTCCTCATAGCCTTTATGAAGACCTGAGTGAGGAGCAAGAAGGAGAAGAGGAGTCCTCATAGCTGTTATGAAGACCTAAGTGACAAGGAAATAACAAAACAGGTGACTTCATCGCCGGTTTAAAGTGATTTTTTATTTTAAAGAATATTTTTTTTGCGATTTTCCAAAATAAAAACATCACGTCCCCCAACGGTTTTCAAGAGGTCTGACAATCCTTTACAAAAACTATATGACATTTGTCATACTCTACATATGACACCTGCTACTAACTTATTTTTTAAAATTGGTTATAATAAATTTTATCAAGTCAACAACGAAGGGATTTAATAAAATGTCAATTCAAAATGAAATGAAAAGCCTTAAAAAACAAGTTGCTCCTTTCGAAAAATCGCAAACTAAAAAGAGTATCTGGCAGTTGATCAATACGCTAACGCCATTTTTCCTGTTATGGTATCTCACTTATATAAGCCTGTCCGTATCCTACTGGTTGGCGTTGGTACCAGCAATCTTTGCAGCAGGATTTATGACACGTATTTTCATTATTTTCCATGATTGTACGCATCACTCCTTTTTCAAAAACCGAAAATGGAACCGTGCAGTAGGTACTCTGACGGGAGTTATAACAATGTTCCCGTTCGACCAATGGGGACATGACCACTCTGTTCACCATGCAACAAGCGGTAACTTAGACAAGCGCGGTGTTGGTGATATCTGGACACTGACTGTGGAAGAATACAAAGAAGCATCATTAAAGACGCGTCTTTCCTATCGCCTATATCGCAATCCATTGGTAATGTTCGGTTTAGGACCAATTTACACGTTCCTGATCAGAAACCGTTTCAACCGTAAAGAAGCAAGACAAAAAGAACGCAACAATTTATATCTGACAAACGTATTGATCGTTGCAGTAGCTGTCCTGTTAAGCTTAGCAATCGGCTGGCAGGCATTCCTCATTGTACACGGCACCATCTTTATGATCGCTGGAAGTGTTGGGATTTGGTTGTTCTATGTACAACACACGTTTGAAGATTCTTATTTTGAAATGGATAAAGATTGGGAATATGTATTAGCAGCAGTTGAAGGAAGTTCCTTTTACAAGTTACCAAAAGTACTTCAATTTCTGACTGGAAACATCGGTTACCATCATATCCATCATTTAAGCCCAAGGGTGCCGAACTATGAACTGGAAAAATGCCATCACAGCACTCCACCGCTTCAACACGTACCAACCATTACATTGGCGACAAGCTTAAAGTCATTGAAGTTCCGTCTATGGGACGAAAAGAGTAAAAACTTTGTGACGTTTAGAGAAGCAAAGAAAATGATACACAACACAGTTTCTTCTGCAGATATGAAGCCAGAAGTATAACAAATTCGAAACCAGCCCTGTTAAATTGAGGGGCTGGTTTTTTTGATGTTGCACTTAAAAAAATGATTTTTAAACCGATATAAAGGTTGAGGTAACTAGGAAAAAACAAAATATTACAAATAAATATAGATTTAACCATCTGTTACTTGTATAATTATGGTGATATATAGGAGAAAAGCACGAAAATACATAATGTAACTTCAAGAGAGAAATTCGCACAATTACACCGAGATTAGTAAAAAAATAATCTATAGGGGGATTTAACAATGAGAAAATTTGGTATGCTTGCTTTCTTTACAATTTTATTTTTAGGGGTTTCATTAGGGTTATCTTCTAATGCACAAGCTGCAAGTGATGCAGACATTGAAAAAGCATTAGAAATCATTGATGCAGCAAACATGGAAATGGATCTAATTATTGAAACGGGTGTACAAGATGCGGACGCATTATGGGCTGTGTACCTTGAAGAGTTAGATGTCATGAAAAATGAGTTGGAAACTTTGGATCAAGAGATTGCTAGAGTAGAAACAGACTTAGCAAACGCAACAGAAGCTTCTCAGCAAGAGGGGTTAAACGTAGCACTATCTGCGCTTCTACAAGAGAAAGCCTTGTTAGAAGAGCGTATGGAACAAAGAACTGCTCAATTTGATCAAGAAGTTGACGCAATCATCACGTACGTTTTTGATATTACTTTACTAATGACACAAGAGACAATTGACGAAGTAGCAGAATACGGCGTTGTAGCTGAGTGCTTCTGGAAATACGTAAGATTTGCTGATCGTTGGGCTTGGATTGATCCGGTGCGAGTGGTAGCAACTTGATAGATTCTTAATTACAGAGCGACTCAAAAGAAAAGGCGCTCAAAATGGTAGAGGTGAGTGATTAGGGTGGCTTTTACGATTGGAAAGAAAGGAACTAGCTTAGAACAAGTTACTTTAAATAATTTTGATATGAGTCTAATTGCTAAAGGGAACGGAACGGAAGTAATACTCCAAAACATCACAAAAGGTAATATATTTTATGTTTATCCGAGTGAAAACGAGGGAGTAATGGAGTTTTTTTATATTCTCAGTGGTGAAGTACTTTGTGAAGTAAATGGAGAAAAGATTTATTTAGGGCCACAAGATTATTTTACAGCTACCGATATAGAAGTTCCTGTTCACTTTTCAGCTATTACGAATGTAACATATATTTGGGTGATTACAGAGCCAACATTCCATCAGCTTAGTGATAGTATAAGATCACTAAGGGAAGTTGTTCAGAGAGTAGAAAAAAGAGATATATATACATTTAATCATAGTGAGAGAGTGGCGGAGTATTCTATTAAGATTGCTAAAAAGTTTTCACTCTCTACGGACAGGCTGGAAAATCTCTTTCTTGCTTCAATTCTACATGACATTGGTAAAATAAACATACCGTCTGAAGTACTTAACAAACCATCTAAGCTGACAGATGAAGAATTTGCCCTTATCAAAAAGCATCCCGAAGATGGTGCAAATATGGTTAAGGACTTATACTACGGAAATACAATAGCTGAAATCATAGAACAACATCATGAACGATTAAACGGTCGAGGTTATCCTGGAGGATTAAAAGGCGATGAGATCCTCCTAGAAGCCCGTATCATCGCAGTGAGTGACACTTTTGATGCTATGACAGAAGATCGCGCGTATCGAAATGCATTTACTCCTGAGTATGCTATTGATGAACTACAAAGGCTCTCTCCTTCTCAATATGATCCTGATGTTGTCGCCGCACTTATTGAAGTTCTTCATGAAGAAGGTAAATTAAAAGTAACAAGCTCTGAAGCGTAATTCCATGCTTTAGGGCTTTTTTATTTGTCCATTTTCTACTCACCAAAGTCTTCATTAAACTACATAACACATACAAACTTTTAAAAACGAACAAAATGGGTAATGTATTTAAAGGAAGGGGAGAAATCAATAAATATATTTATACATAATACAAAATTAACTAATTTGTATTATAGATAATTCACTACTACAATGAAAACCGTAAGAAATACAAACACATTTTTGGGAGGAAATAATAATGACTAAACATATATTAATGGTAGTAACTACTGCAGATAAAATGAAAGATGGCCACGAAACAGGACTTTGGCTTTCTGAATTTGGTGAGGCGTATGTTGAATTTGCTAATAAAGGTTATGAGGTAACAGTAGCAAGTCCACTAGGTGGAAAAGCTCCTGTTGATGCTAGAAGTTTAGAGGGTGGAGAAACTCCTCAAGAAATATTGGACACAGCTAGATACCTAGAAGACACCATTAAGTTAGATGAAATTACAGACCTGTCAAAATTTGACGCGATCTTCTTGCCAGGTGGTCATGGTACGATGTTTGACCTGCCTGATAACGGAAAATTACACCAAGTGATTCGCGAATTGTATGAAGCGGACAAGTTAGTTGCAGCGGTGTGCCATGGTCCAGCAGGTCTTGTAGGGGTGAAGCTATCCGATGGTACTCCACTTGTAGCTGGCAAAACATTGACAGCATTTACTGATGAGGAAGAAAGAGAAACAACATTAGATAAATATATGCCATTCCTTTTAGAAACTCGCTTACGCGAATTAGGAGCGGAAGTTATTGTAGCAGATAACTGGACAGACCATATGCAAGCAGATGGCAAATTAATCACAGGTCAAAACCCGCAATCTACCATCAGTGTGGCAAAAGAAGTAGTAAAACAACTAGGCTAAACACTTTCATCCTGTAAGCAAGAAAAATCTTGTTTGCAGGAATTTTTTTGAAAATTATCGGAGAAAAAGGGGGATATTGATGAAACCTATCACAATTAATGCGATCATGACTGCCAAACCCGGTATGGAAGATGACCTGTTTCAGGAAATGCAGAAAATGGTGGCACCGTCACGTGCGGAAAAAGGCTGTGAAGAATATACGCTTCATCAGTCCGTTGAGCAGGATGGTGTTTTTGTTTTCTATGAAACCTGGCAGGATGAACAGGCTTTTAAGGAACATATTGAAACGGAACATTATCAAAACTACCGACGGAAAATTGAAAGTTTAGTGGAAAAACGGGAAGTATATAGACTTACAAAGGTCTAATTTTATGTATGGAAATGCACCGTCCTTCTTAGTGAAGAGCGGAGGTTTCTTATAGAAAGGAATTTAATAAGAGACCGGAAATACAGCCGTCACATGTGATTCCTGATTTAAGAGCCGTGTTGGAAGCAATTGAGAACAACATGGGGATTAGTGCGCTGCCTACCTATCTTATAAGGGATTCAATTGAGGCTGGAAAAACAAAGATGTTGTTCCCACAACTTGCGGTAGAAAACACTATTTACCTGGCTTATAAAATGGAAAACCAAGATCATCCGCATGTTCTGGAGATTTTGAGGTGGTTGAATCGGTAGGGGTTGAGGAGGACGTAAAATAAGAATGGCGTCTCAAGGCATGAAGAGGGTGGGAGAGTGGAAGACGGTAACAGAGGAGGGCGTCTCAAGGCCTGAAGAGTGGTGGGAGAGTGGCAAACGGTAACAGAGAAGGCGTCTCAAGGCCTGAAGCGTGGTGGGAAAGTGGCAAACGGTAACAGAGAAGGCGCCTCAAGGCCTGAAGCGAGGTTGGAGAGTGGAAAACGGTAACAGAGAAGGCGTCTCAAGGCCCGAAGCGTGGTGGGGAAGTGACAAACGGTAACAGAGAAGATGTCTCAATGCGTAAAGCTCAGTGAAATCCAGGGAATTTGTCTAATAGAATCCATATTTCACTAAATGCATATCTCATCTCCCTCAGTTCAGTCCCGAAATCCATACAAAAAGTGGCCACATAGATACCGTCTATGTGACCACCAAAATTACAACTCATCAATACCTAACCCCAGTCCGAGTATGTGTCTTTTTAAAATCATCCGGGTTTGGATCAAAATAATCCTCATTATAAGCAGTAACAAACTTATCATCACGATCGATATATCCTGATCCCCATGTAGGGTCCATCTCGATCCACTCGCCGTCCAAATTCGCCTCGACCCATGCATGATTCCCCGGCCATGGAGAGCCAGCTCGCCCCTCCACATATCTAGCCTCGACCCCACTTGCACGCATTAGAGCAATTGCCAGGTAGGCATAATCTTGACAGACACCTGTCATAGAATCCAACGTCTTCAGTGCACTGTCGTCCCACTCAAACTCATTGTTTCTATATTTTTGCACATCATAGCTGACATTCTTAGCAACATATTCGTATATTGTTTTTGCCTTCTCGCGGTCAGAATCCATACGAGCAGTCAGCTCTTCAGCAAGTTTAATAATCTCAGGCGCATCAGACTGAACGCCTCGAGAAGGCAATAGATCCCGTCTATCTTCCGCTGAAGCGGTCACATCAAATTTAGCAAATCCATAATAGCGGAAAAAATCACTATTTTCTTCTTTGATTTCAGGAACGCTCAATGTTACCTCATACTCACCAGGTCCGAAACGCAGATAAAAGGAACCGTTAAACTCATAGTTTTCCACAGGGATTACATCAAGTGCCTCGTCGTCGCCTTTTTTCGTCGTTACATAAATGTGGGTAGTCTGTGGCCCAAACTCAGCTTCAGGGTCAATTCTACCTTTTACTGAATAGGTTCCTTCCGCCTCGTCCCCTCCGTATTGTGGGGATTCAAGTGTCACGCCACGCTCTTTATATGCAGAATAATATTCTAATGGCTGCATTACTCGTTCAGAGGCGTTGTCTATATATAGAGTCGATGCAAGTTGATAGTAGTCTTCCCGCTCACCATCCGGGACCAATACTTCCAGTTGGTGAAGTCCTTTTCCATAGAACAGTGGAATGTCTGTTGAAAATTGTCCATTTTCAACAGTGACCATATGCTTCCAAATATCGGAGTCCTTTTTTAACTGAAGCATGATGGTATCCCCGTCTAAGAGATTACTTGCTTTCCCTTCGAAAGAGAATAGCTCATTTTCCTTTAAAAATGACGATTCTACATCGAACTGAAGTCCGGCATCATGTCCAAAAGGAGTTAGTGAAACATCATATGTTGATTCCGGGTTTACATTATGGACGGTAAAACTAGCAGTATCGTAGTAATAGTTTTCACGATTGGTGTCCGGAAGTTGAACAGTGACCCGATATTCCCCTTCACCATTAAAGAAAGAGATGTTCTCTTTAAACTCGCCATCTTGTATTGGTGCATAATATTCCATCACATTACCTGTAGGCCCATCCTCATCGGAACGAACCTTAATCCAAACGTACTCCCCTTTTAAATCAGCATGCTTCTCAACGGTTCCTGCGATCTCTACTTGGCCGTTTGTACTGAATTCCTTGTACTCAGGTGTAAGGAACGTCGCATTAACTTCTTCTGCATAAGAGGTTAGCTCAAGTGCTTCGAGCTTCAATTCTGCATTCTTTTTATCCACAAGTTGTTCATATTTGTCTTTTACTACTTCTTGCTCAGCAGGCTGATTTTCCTCGACGCTCGTATTTTTATCTGAACAGGCAGAGAGAATTAAACTGCTGCTCAAAACTAACACTGTTATATACCGGTAATTTATTACCATTATATCCTCCTTGGGACGGGTCTTTTTCGTCCAATTAAGTTGTATCTTTTACATACGTATGTACGAACTAGAAAGTTTCTGATGCTATCTTACTATTAAATTGGAAAACTTTGAATAGAAAGGGTGAAACAATGTGGTGGTAGAATTAGGAATTTGGAGGTGTTATAGTTAGGCTATAGGTAAAATATTCCTTGGAGGTCAAACTATGCTAGAGAAGATAAAGGAAACGATTGAACAACTATCCGAAAAGGATGCTAAAACATGGCTGCGCTTAACCTTGCTCCGTTTAGATCAATTAACGAAAATAGACGTGCCAAAAGAAGAAATTATAGAAGAGATACAGCATATAGTTCAAATAATTGACCACCAGCCACCACCTCGAACAAATTATGACATGATACATATTGCAGGGAGCGAATCTACTGCCGGATCACTAAAGGTCGGTTTGGAGAGAAACCATAAGGTAATAGGTTTTTGGGAAATGTTCGATATCGGTCCCTTAGGTGATTCATCTACTAGGCAAGAGTGGCTCCAAGATCATATTAATATTTTTGAAGATTTCTTTGAAGAAGAGTTTACTAGCAAATTTAAAAAAGCGATCGAAGAATTAAACCATATTCCTCCACATTTCCCTGTAATTCTATGGACAGCTGATAATGCCCATGAACAAATTTTCCATAGATACATTCTTCACCACTTGCGTAACAGTGATAATGAAGTGGTTCTTATTAATGCAACCAAAGGTTATGGAAACCTTCCACTTTCCAAGCATTTTGTCCCTGCTCATTCGGGTGAAATCATGCCGGAAACGTTGAAAGTTATTTTTGAAAATGAATCGGAAAATATTCTGCCCATAAATGCTAGAAACCAATTATCAGACGAGTGGCTTCAACTAAAAGGAACGAAGGACCTGCTTCGTATTTGGAAGAACGAGGAGATACAAGGGGTCCCTGAAGAGTATATAGACCAAGAATTACTTCATTGTGCTCAAAAAGTCCAAAGGGATTTTGCCGAAAATGATTTTGTAAAGGCAACGCGTATTATCGGTGAAATGCATGGTCAGTTAGAAGGGGAATTCAATACTGCGTTTTTAGAATATCGCCTTCGAACTCTTGCTTTTGAAGGTTATTTCAAGATAAAGGGGATACCAAAATCCATGCGACACTATAGCGTTAGATTAAAAGATAGGGAGGGGGAACATGCGTGAAAAAAGTATTATCGTTTTTGTTTGTTCTCATTTTATTGGTGATTGGAGCGACAGTGGTTTTTGGTCAATTAAAAGAAACGTTTAGTTTTAATTTCAGTACGTCTCCGATTGAACAAGAAGAAACAGTGAGCGGCAGTGAAGCGGAAAACATAGAAATCCGCGCCACATCCGCGGATATCAAAGTGGTTTCTGTGGAAAGAGAGGACATCTATGCGAAATTATCAGGAGATGTTAGTGAGAAAAACAAGGGCAAGTATAAACTTATAGTTAAGGAAGTCGACGGAACAATACAAATTGAAGTCGAACAACCAAACATGGAATTCCAAATTGGTACCAACATAACAAGCTTGAAAGTCGAAATAGAAGTACCGGAAAAAACTTATACAGAGTTATCCACCATTTCCACATCAAGCGATATTCAAATGTCAGGGTTGCAAGTGAATTCCTTGAGAACAGAGGTGACTTCTGGGGATATTATGGTCGAAAATATTACCATAAAAGATAGTTATTTCATTGAACTGACAAGTGGTGATGTTCGCATTGAGAACACGGAAGCCAAGAACATAACTATAGAAGGAACAAGCGGCGATATCACCTTCAAGGAAGTTCTAGCGGATCTTCAAGTGGATACCACATCAGGAGATATCAATGTCTGGGGTGTTGAAGGGAATGTAGACGTTGAGACTACTTCTGGGGATATCGAGATAGATAATAAACGTGTAACAGGCAATCTGGAGGTGGAGGTAACAAGCGGAGATGTGAGTGTTAAGTTCGACGAAAATCCTTCCTCTCTAGCAGTTGACTTCAAAGGGCGATCAGGAAAGGGAACAGTAAACTTAGATGGAATGCAATATAAAGAGAAAAGTGAGAGGAATATAGAAGGACAAATTGGAGACGGGGAATTCTTGCTAAAAGTAAGAACGACTTCAGGGGATTTTAGACTAAATTAATTTAATGAAATTAACAATGTATATTCCTTCCACCATCCCTATGCTATATTTATAAAGTAATTCTACATAGATAAACATGGGGGCATTATGAAAAGATCGTTCAGTTTACAGGCACTATTATCAGCAAGTTTTGCAACATTGATTATTGTTTTGACGATTGTGTTGAGCGTTGCGATTGGACACCGTTCCAATGATGAGGTTCGAAGTGAGATAGGAAATTCGCTTAAAGAGACATCTTATATTATGGCAGGGAAATTAGATCATTATATGTGGTCGCGTTACGGAGAGGTCTCCATGCTGAGCACTCTATCAGAAATGAGACAGACAGAAGATTTGGTTGGACAACAGCAAATTCTTGATCGGCTGAAGGAGAAATTCCCTTCTTTTTCTTGGATAGGAATGACAGATAAGGACGGTGCTGTCCTGTCCTCAACCGATGGAATTTTACAAGGGGCAGACATATCAGAAAGGCCGGTATTCACAGAAGCACAAAATAAAACTTTTATCGGCGATGTCCATGAAGCGGTACTACTTGCAGAATTGCTACCGAACCCTACCGGTGAAGTAATGAAGTTCGTGGATATCAGTACGCCAGTATATAATGAAAAAAATCAATTTATTGGTGTATTGGCGGCTCATTTAAGCTGGGAATGGGCCAAGGAAATTGAGGATTCCATGTTAAAACCACTTCAGAAAAGAAACAGTTTGGATATGTTTATTGTAAGTGGAGTGGATGATAGTGTGTTGCTTGGACCAGAAGAAGAGCTCGGAAGTATGCTGCAACTGACAAGCGTGAAAGAAGCCCGAAAAGGGGGTAACGGCTGGGTTCTTGAAAAGTGGCCGAATGGGAAAGAGTATCTGACCGGATATGTCCTGGCAAGTGGCTACAAAGATTATCCTGGGCTCGACTGGGTGATTCTTGTTCGTCAACCAATAGATGCTGCTTATGCTCCAATTAAAGAAACACAGCAATACATCTACACGTTTGGATTTATTTTGGCTGGGCTGCTTGCAATCCTTGGTTGGATTGTTGCCGGTAAAATAACCTTACCGTTAAAAAATATAACAACTGCTGCGGATCAGTTGAGGCGTGGGGAACGGGTAACTATACCTGCCCACAAAGGCATTAAGGAAATAGAAGTTCTCTCGTATTCTTTAAAAAAACTGATCTCTAAGCTCACGAAAACAGAGACTGCGCTAGAGAAAATGGAAAACGTCGCCCATCGCGATCATTTAACTGGACTGTTAAACCGAATCCCGTTGTATGCTTTTATAGAGGAAACAATGAAAAAGGATCTTCCATTCGCTGTTCTCTATATGGACTTGGATGGTTTCAAAAAAGTTAATGACAATCTAGGTCATGAAGTAGGGGATATTCTTCTAAAAGATGTTAGTGAGAGGCTTAGTGAAGTGACACCTGCAGGGGGGATGGTTGCCAGAATGGGTGGAGATGAATTTGTCATGGTCCTGCCTGTTGCTGCTCACCCTGAAAAAGAAGGATTGAAAGTGGGGGAAAGCGTCATCGCCTCCATCAACAAGCCATTCAAAGTGAACGTACAAGAAGTTTCTGTCGGTTGTAGTATAGGGGGAGCTGTGTGGGACCCGGCTACTTTTGATACGAGTAAAGTGAACGAGATAATAAGGAGAGCTGATGAGGCCCTTTATAAGGTAAAACGAACGGGCAAAAATAGAATGGCATTTTAAAAAGATTAGTGGAGTTCCAAGAAATGAAAAGTCTTGGGACTCCCTTTTTTATTGTTTTGGATATTATTTATTCGATATCATGTATACTAAGCTGATAGATGCCATAACCGAAAGGGGGCTAACACCTGATGAAATTTTTTAAATCACAAATGAAACAGCTTATTAAAGACAATGATGAATTGCAGCAACGTTTAAGAGAATTGATGGACGAGCACGGCTTAGAAAAGAACTTCGCCTTAAAAGCTCTCTATCACTCTGAAGTGGCAGAAGGCGGAAAGTATCAAACAGATTATCAAGCGCTTGATGCATCGAAAAACTAATAGCATGAAAAATGAACAGAGCAGACCCTAAATCGGGTTTGCTCTATTGTTTATCAAGTGATAAGTTTAAAATAGAAGGAACTTATAAATTGGAAAGGTGTCTGGTACCAATGAACACGGAATCTTTTTTTCCTAAAAACATCAAAGCGGCCCTACAAAATAACCCTCCCGGCGATTGGATCCCATCCGTTCCAGCTAAAGCAATACGTTTGCATTCCGGCTACCCTGCACCTCATTTAGTACCTTCAAAGGATTTAAAAGAAGCAGTCGCTCAATTGCTCGAAGAAGAAAATGACCTTCCACTACACTACATAGGAAGTCCGAGAATTGATAAGTTGAAAGAATGGGTACGGCTGAGGCAGGAAGTAAGAGGGATGGTTGCAAAAGATGACGAGCTTTTAATCACAGCAGGCGCGTGCCAGGCTATTGATCTTATTGCTCGAATCTTTCTTGATAAGGATGCTGTTGTTATCGTCGAGTCACCAACCTACATGGAGGCACTTGAGATATTTCAAAATTACACAGAGCAGATTATTACCGTTCCGGTAGATAAGGATGGTCTTCAAACGGGACAGTTAGCGGAGTTGCTTGCGGAGAGAAAGCAAAAAGGGTTGACGATGCCAAGTTTTTTATATACCATCCCAACCTTCCACAATCCAACTGGTACGACGATGACAGAAGAGCGGAGGGGACAGGTTCTAAAACTGGCAGAGGAATACGATTTCTTGGTGCTAGAAGACGATGCATATGGCGAGCTTGGTTTTAAGGAAAATCCGAAGACACTTAAGTCCATGGATACGAAGGATAGAGTTCTCTATGTCGGTTCCTTGTCAAAAGTCGTTGCCCCAGGCATGCGAATTGGCTGGGTACATGCTACAGAAAGATTCATTCAAGCCTTATTCTGGTTCAAAAAAGATTTGGAGCATCCTTTCGCACAAGCGACCATGGCCACACTCTTGGAAAATACAGATTTTACATCGCGGTTGCAAACTTTAAGTGAGTCATATCAAAGAAAATGCCAAGTTATGCTGGCAGCCCTCGAAAAGTCCCTTCCTGAAAATGCGTCCTGGTTTGTACCAAAAGGCGGTTATTTTGTATGGGTGAAGATCACGGGTGTAGACACGGAGAAACTTCTTTCAAAGGCAACCGAGGGAGGAGTGTCATTCCTTCCTGGCAAATATTTTTTCCTCGATCAGGCAGAAGGAGCAGAATACCTCCGTTTGTCATTCAGCTATGAGAGTGAGGAGAATATTGAGGAAGGTATTCAAGTATTAGGAGATGTCGTTCAATCTTTTTTGAGATAAATCAAAGGGGCGGCTCGATTGCTTATAAAGCATCGGAGCTGTCCTTTACTAATTAATGCTCGATTTTTCGGCTCATGGGCTGAGCTTGAACACGATGAAGACAATCCCAGAGTGGAAATCGATGTAAAAATGTCTTCATAACAGGTATGAAGACATTTGGTCTTTAGACATTTTATTTTTAAATAATGGAACCTTATTTAGCTCACAAACGTAGAGAATAGTAGATATTTTTATATAAATTTAAGAAGGTGATCATTTGGAAAAAGTAAGGTGGTTTTTGTACACAGTTGCAGGATTGTTGATTGTGATTCCAACAATGTATGTTTTTATAGCAGATACTTATTTTAGCTCTGTGACTAGTAACATTCTAATATCTATAGCAATATTGTTGGTGATACTCGGTAAGTTAATAAGTGTATTTGAAAAGAAGAAAGAGAATGGTAGATACGCGGTTGATATTGGGGCAATCATTGGACTTGCGATTGTATTAATTATAGGTATCGTATAATAATTGGGAAACATTTCTATTAGAGAGGAGATGCGTACATGATACAGCTTTTCTTAATAATTGGTATTGTTGCTATCGTCGTTTCTGGTATGTTTCTAGGAGTCTGGACGAGCGGACAGCAACAAAGGTCGAATTATCATTCAGAGACTAAGGAACACCGAGCTTTTAGATTAAAAGTTGGTATTTTTTCTGGATTGATAGGCTTGGTTTCGTTAGGATTAGCAGGATTATTATTTTACATTTAACGACGTTCCTATTTATTGGGGAAGTTTTAACCTCCCCGAATCTCCCTCAATAACTGGAAAATCTGCCCCCGGTGATGTGCCTCATGTTCAACTAGATGATAAATCACCCACTCAGGTGTTACTTCATATTCATCAAGCACCCTAACTCTGCGCCAATCTTCCAAATTCATAGAACGAAAGTGGGAAAGCAAGGTCTCTCTCACTTTATTTAATCGATGAAGGTGGGTTTCGAGAGTATCCCCTTCAATATGTACCAATTTCCCGTCAGGCCATCCATCCAATGGGAAAAAATTTTCTATTTCTAAGTCCCACGTTTCTTTTTCCATTACTTCCCCATAAAGCCAACCAGCTTCTACATAAGCAATGTGGTACAACAGAGATCCAATGGATTGTCTGGACCCCATTTTTTTATCAAGTTCACGTTGGCTGAGTCCTTTTAACTTTTCTGTTAGGTTGTGGCGTACATCTTCTAAACACCATAGAGAACGGCCAATTTCCAGTTCATAGCCTGATAAGGATGTGATTTGCAAAATGGTTTTTGTAGTCATTTTTTCTCTCCTCCTCATTTATCCAGTCACAAAATAAGTAACACTCAACAATAATGAAAACAAACCAAAGCCAAATGCAATCCGATATAAGTGAAATCCTCTATTATTCCGGTGTTGGAGCATAAGGTTTCCCATGGATAGTGTGACAACCAAAGTAAGAAGAAGTGGAAAAATATCATTGTTGCCTGAGAGTCCTGCCCATATCAGGAAAATGGTTGCCAGCACCGTCATGGCTAATAAGAGTACCTGTACTTTATTTTTAACCTTCATCACCTTCTCAAAAGTTTTACCTTTGCCAAAACAGGATAATGATCTGACGGGTACCCTCCATCAAAACTGTCTCTAATAATGCAGGCAGTAAGAAACTCTACCCCGTTCAAGCCGAATATGTAATCGATGGGACTACCTTTTATTCCGCCTTCGTATGCATGAAAAGTAAGACGGTTATGCTTCTCTTCTGCAGTAAAACAAGAATAACAGCTTTCCATGGACGAAACTTCCGCTAATGCCTCACTTTCAGGCACATCATTAAAATCGCCGGTTAAAATAACTGGCAAGCTTTGCTCGTTATCTTTCCTACGAATCACATCACAAATTAGTTTCAATCCATTCTTCCTTGCAAGCTTCCCCATATGATCAAGGTGTGTATTAAAAAAGCGCAAAACTGGTTCGGTTTGTCTCTTTGGAATAAGCTCCACCCAGGAACAAATTCTTTCGCAGTGTGCATCCCAGCCCATAGTCCCGATTATTTCTGGAGTTTCTGATAGCATAAAGGATCCTTTTGAACCTATGATGAAACGGGACTTTTTAACAAATACAGCACTGAATTCTCCAACCTCCGTGGATTCGGTTCGATTGGCTGCGTATACTTCATAGGACTCTTTGAAAGTCTCTTTTAGCCATTCAAGCATTGGAATGGTTGCTTCCTGTGTGCCGATAACGTCAGGCGTATAAGTATTTATGGTGTCTGCAATCCAGTGTTTTCGATCATCCCAGCTAAATGGGTCAGACGCAACAATAACACGCAGATTAAAGGACATGACGGTATATGTATGTTCCAAGGCCACTCCTCCTTAAAAGTTTTCGGTAACAACTATTTCGATAAAACAATTAAGAGTTCCTGCAAATTGGGAGACAAAACAAAAAAGTGCCAAATTCTATTGGCACCTTTCAGGGTATCTATTAACGTGAAGCCTTTGGTGGCTGGCACACGTCACATTTGCGTTGGTTGTTATTCTTAAATTTTGTAAAAGTCTTTTCAAAGTTGCTTCCACAATCACATTTAAAAAGTAACTTCTGAGAAAAGCCGTGGTATTCAGTGGATAGCAATTTACTATCTGAATTCTTCTCCACAAACTCATATATTTTACTAATAGTCCATCGTTTATTCATTATCTAACACCTCCATCAGATTATAACACGGTTGTGGGTAGAAGGGACAGGCAATTCGACCCAATAGTGGTCAAGGTGCCTGTCCCTGAAATAAGCTAAAACTTCTGTGCATATAGTTAAGATGGAACAGATTGAACTGTAAAGGTGGGACAACGATGGCTAAAGAATCACAGACAATCAAGAAACCCAATTTTCTCATCCTGATGGTAGATCAGCAACGTTACCCGAGCGTATATGAAAACGAAGAACTTAGAAGATGGCAACGGGAAAACTTGCAAACTCAGGAGCTACTAAAGAAGAATGGCTTTGAATTTACACAACACTATGTTGGAAGCACCGCTTGCTCTCCAAGCAGAACCACTCTATATACTGGACAATATCCATCCCTTCATGGTGTGACACAAACGAGTGGTGCGGCAAAAACCTCTTTTGATCCGGACATGTTTTGGCTTGATCCTAATACCGTGCCAACTATGGGGGAATATTTTCGGACAGCAGGTTACAAAACTTTTTGGAAAGGCAAATGGCATGCGTCTGAAGAAGACATTCTAATACCAGGAACGAAAAACTCTTTGCCAAGCTATACCTCTACAGGAAGACCGGACAAGAGAAATGTAGAGAAATACCTTGCCTCCAACCGTTTGGGCAATTACGGATTTGAAGGTTGGGTCGGACCAGAGCCACATGGTTCCTCTCCTCGGAACTCGGCAAGCTCCGCTGCAATTGGGGTAAGCGGAAGAGATGTCATCTATGCTCAAGAAACTGTCGAGCTCCTTCAGTCATTGGAAAATGATTGTCATAGAAATTCCTCCCCGTGGCTTGTCATGTGCTCGCTCGTCAACCCTCATGACATTGCAATCTATGGCATTTACACAGAACTAAGCCCATTGTTTAACTTTGAAATTGATCCATCCGTGCCTTTCATCCCGCCACCGCCGACTGCCAATGAATCACTAAGTACCAAGCCTTCCGCCCAAGAGAGCTATCGTGAGATTTACCCAAAGGCACTCCAGCCGATAAGAGACAACGTTTCTTACAGACAGCTCTATTATTCTTTGCAAAAGAAGGCAGACCAAGAAATGTGGAAGGTTTTCCGAACCTTGCAGGATTCTACCTTTTATGAAAATACTATTGTCATCTTTCTTTCTGACCACGGAGAGTTGCTTGGTGCGCATGGCGGCCTTTATCAGAAATGGTATAACACTTACGAAGAATCGATTCATGTGCCATTGATTATCCATAGCCCAAAACTTTTCTCCGGAAAAGAAACCAACGACATGCTTACAAGTCATGTTGATGTTCTGCCAACCATGTTAGGACTCGCAGACATTGACGTAGATGAGATTCAAAAACAACTTAAGCGTGATCACACAGAAGTTCACCCATTAGTAGGTCGTGATTTAACACCACTACTCATGGCGAAAAATAAATTCTACCGTGCGAACGAACCGCTTTATTTTATGAGTGACGACGATGTTACCCAAGGCCCTAACCAAGTTTCGGCAACGGGGGAACCTTATCATGCTGTCATTCAACCAAACCACACGGAAGCCATTATCACTAAGCTCGCCACAGGAGAAAATGGCACAAAGGAAATCTGGAAACTTACACGTTATTACGATAACCCACAGTTTTGGAGTAATCCGGGAGTTGAGAACGTCACAACCACTCAAGTTTCAAAAACATCTACAGGTGAGCATATAGACTGTGCATTGTGCATCACGACCACTAAAACGAGACCAGTACCAGATCAGTATGAACTTTACAATTTGACTAAAGATCCGTTGGAAGAAAGCAACCTTGCCTACTCAGACAATCGAACACCAGAAACAATGGCTATTCAGAAACTCCTGATGGTGGGCCTTGAAGAACAGTGTAAGCAAAAAAGGTTGGAGCCATCAAGCGGTGAGGTTCCTGGAATGCCCTCCTGTAAAAACTAAAAAAAAGCCAAACGACCTGTTCCCAATAGGTTGTTTGGCTTTTGATTATTATACTCTTTTTACTGCGATCCCTTTTCCAACGCTAACTTCACCCCAAACCCAATCAACACAATACCAGTAATGGATTCAATAACAGTAGTGGTTCGAGGTTTTTTCATAAATGCACTAATTTGGTCCACTAGATAGATGTAAAGGACAAACCAAATGGCTGTTAGTACAGCGTAGGTAACTCCCATAAGTAGGAAAGGTCCGATTGTGCTAGTTCCCGGGTCAACGAATTGTGGCAGGAAGGTCAGAAAAAAGACCGCCACTTTTGGATTCAGCATATTTGTCAGGAAACCTTGCTTAAAGTGGGATTGATTTTTGTATCTATTAGCCACGTTGCTGTCCATTGGAATCTCTGCTTTCTTGTTTCGGAGTGCCCAAATCGTTTTAACCCCCAGATAAACAAGGTAAACGGCACCAACATATTTGAAGACAGAGAACAGAAATGCAGATTTAACAATAATGGCGGATAGGCCAACGACAGCTGCAATTGTATGGATAAGGATGGCACAAAAGGTACCTAAAACGGTTTTGAAACCGCCGATTCTCCCGGCAGATAAGGTGTTTTTGGTGGCTATAGCCGTGTCAGGTCCAGGTAAAATGATCAGTAAGACACTCATAACGACAAACAGAAAAAAGTTTTCCATGGTGAAAACCCCAATCTCAGTGAAATTTATTAAGATTCATTCTAACAGAAATCAGAATATTTTTAAAAATACTTTTTGGGTTTTGGGAACAGGCACCGCGAACCTTAGTGGATCGCCGTGCCTGTCCCTGTTCTGTTACCCACTAACTTGCTTCAATACTTCTCTACTGAAATCCTTCATTTTCGAATCTAGGAAGGGCTCTAGGTTTTCCACGGCTTTTTGTGCGGCAGTCACGGCTTCTTCTGTCCTACCAAGCTCCATCAGGATGAGAGCCTGATAGGATTCTTTTAGATAGAAGTTGGAAAGGTCAATCGGGTGGTGGATGTCGGGAATAACAACCTTTTCAATAGATTGAAGTGCCTCCTCAAACATGCCGAGATAATAGAGTGCTTTTGCTTTTTCGAGAATGAACCACGGGGTATAAAAATCCATCAGATCCCCGGAAGAGAGGCATACTTCAACTTTTTCAAGTGCTTTTGTATATTCTTGATTTTCCGAAATTAATTCAATTATTTCGAACAGTTCACAAAAGTAGATTGAGGAGATATGGTCCGCAAATTCCCCATACTGCTTTAGCTTCAATAGGTAGTAATCCTTTTCTTTCTTATTTCCCTCCATCAACGCATGTGCGGCTGCAAGTCGATAAAGGTCATCAATCAGATAAAAAATCCTTTTATCTTTGGAGTAGGCAAGCGCCTTTTCCATGGTTTCGATGGCAGCCTCTGAATTCCCTACTGCATATAACAAAATCGCTTCACTGTAATCAAGGTCCAGTCTGGCCATTGGTTCAATGTATGCATGTTTTGCTTCAATTTCATTCCGTTCGGCCATTAAGATTTTGAGCGCTTCTTGATAGTTGTGTTCGAAAAAAGCGATATTGGAACGAAATATTCCAATAGCAGTCCGATTAGAAGAGATATTCATTTGATCGAACATGTCAGCGGCTATATCTAGAAGGCTTTCCCAACCTGGCTTTTTCTCAATTTGAAGCGCGTAGCTGTATATCTCCATTAACCTTGCACTTTCATACCCATTTGAAAGTTTCCCGATGTGTGGCTCAATTAGTTCAATCAGTTGCCTATATTTATCTGGAAAGCCTTGCCTGAATGGAATGTTAAATATCTTTTCGGCGCGTTCCAAAGTTTCGCGCAATTCCTCGGAACTAACCTCTCCTAATAAATCTAACATTTCCACTCCAAGCTGACGGGCTATATAGGTTAGGCTTTCCATTGAAGGGTTGGCTTTATTGTTTTCTATAAGGCTGAGCATTCCTTTTGTCAGCTCTGTCCCAGCAACAGCTTCTAACGTCAATTTCTTTTGTTTTCTTAATTTTCTTATCCGGTCTCCGAGCATTTAGGTGTGCACTCCTTGAAAAGAACTATTTTGTTTAATTATATTAAACTTTTTATTGAATTGGAACACCTTATTATGGTACGATTTGTTTAATTAAATTAAACTTTTATATAAACGGGGTGCTTTTAATGGAGGAAAGTTTAAAATTGAAAAGAGCGACATACCATCTGTACACCTTTATGATTAGTAAATTAATCTCCACTTTCGGATCACAGGTATATGCATTTGCTATCAGCTTCTATATTTTGCAGCTTACTGGTTCTGCAACAAGCTTTGCGACAAACCTTCTATGTAATATTCTACCACGAACACTTGCTGGGCCATTTGTTGGAGCTATCACTGACCGATATTCTAGAAAAAAGATTGTTATAATCTCACAAGTAGCCACAACCCTTGCTATCACAGGACTTCTCATATACACCCTTACATCAGGACTCTCTCTCATAGCGATTTACACAACAACTTGTATCCTTTCGTTGACTTCCATGTTTTCAGGCATTGCATTTACTTCATCTATTACAGGTTTAATTGATCAAGCTCGAATTCAAAAAGCAATGGCGATGAATCAGATGGCGATTTCCTTTGCTGCAATAGGAAGCCCTGCCGTTGGTGGTCTTTTATATGGAACTGTTCCTATACCTGTTTTCCTTGTTATGTTTATTGTTGCCTCTGTCATTGCGGTAATTTTGGAATCAACGATGAACTTCCGCTTGTTTTCTGGTGAAAAGAGTAGTGTAGAGAAGGGGGAGCAGAAGGAATCTATGTGGCAAAGCATGAAAGCAGGCTTAAGCTATATACGATTCCAAAAAACCATTATGGTCATGCTCTGGATTAGTTTGCTCATTAATTTCCTTTTCGGAGCTTATGAAGTGGGCTATTCGTATATCTTGATTGAGAAATTGCAAATAGAGTCGCAGCATTTCGGTTTGACCCAAGGAGCATTTTCTCTTGGCATGTTGCTAATGTCGGTTTATTTTTCTGCTAGAAAAGAAGTGCGATTTCCGTTGCTACTTTCAAAACGAGGGATTATAGGTCTTGGGGCAGTTATGGGATCAATCTCTCTGCCGCTTTTATTATCAATGAATTATTGGATGATGTTCTCCTATTTTATGATACTCATGTTCAGTTTCGGATCGCTTATCATTATCGTCAATACGCCATTGCAAGTGATGCTTCAAAAGACCATTGCTGACGAATTCAAAGGGCGTGTATTTTCTATTATTGAAACGATGGCGATGGCACTTATTCCACTTGGGATGGTCATTTACGGTGTGTTGTATGATATCTTTCCTGGGGAGTGGATCTTGCTCTTATCAGCGGGGATGCTCATCGTTATTACACTCATCATGGCGAGGCCGTCGGTTATTCGAAAAGTGCACCCAGAGATTGGTGAGAAGCAGAGTGGCCGTGTTGTGGAGACGGGGAGTGTGGCACGTTAAGAGGGTATGAAGACCTATGTCGAAGAGTATTGAGGTCAGAGAGGTCTTGATAGGCAGTATGAGGACATCAGAAAGGGAAAATCGAGGTCAGAGAGGTCTTGATAGGCAGTATGAAGACATCAGAAAGGGAAAATCGAGGTCAGAGAGGTCTTGATAGGCAGTATGAAGACATCAGAAAGGGAAAATCGAGGTCAGAAAGGTCTTGATAAGTAGTATGAAGACATCAGAAGGGGAGAATCTTAGTCAGAGAGGTCTTAACGAAGACCTCTCTCCTTAAAACATCTACCCTCACTTCTTCAAACTACTATACACAACCAACCGATCGGAGTAATTCCTACTTTCCCGGTTAAACGTTCCTGTACAGGTAATCAGGTTTAAATTGCTCTGGAAAGAATAATCAAAGAGGGCTTCTACAGGAGACTCATCCTCGGGATAGGTTTCTATTCTGTCCACCACATAGGTCAGGGATTCGCCATCTGCATTAGAAACAATAATTTCGTCACCAGCTTCTAGATTTTTTAACTCGAAAAACACTGCAGGGCCGTTGCGGCTGTCGACATGTCCAGAGATGACGGAGTTTCCGCGCTCTCCTGGCATGGGGCCTTCATTATACCAGCCGACTGTCTCGAAAGATTCGGGGACGCCCATTTGACCGTTTTCGATAACCCCTACTTGTTCAACTAGTGCATCGACACCGATAGAGGCGATTTCGATTCGGTGGGGTTCAATACTGATCGATTCATCTTTTATGACTTTCCCGTTTTCATTTGTTGTTTGTGTACGGGTAGGGAGGGGAGTTTTTTGATTGGTAGGGGCCGCAGTTGCTTCGTTTGGAGATTCTTTTTCCGTAGTTTGATCACCAGCTGTCCCCGAACTGCATCCGACCAGTAAAAGAAGCATAAATGATAAAGCGGTTAGTAGTTTCATAGTTCTTCTCCTTCTAGAAAATGATAGTAGGAAAGAGAGGGAGCGCTCCCTCTCTTCTTATTTCAAACTATTATTCTTGTGTCGCTTTTCTTCTAAATGCAATGACTTGCGTTAAGACAATTGCGGAAATCAATCCTGCAACCGTCCAAGCGATAGCAGCGTTCATTCCATTATCAGCTGCACCACCCATACCTGCAGCAGGCATGTCAGTTGGCATGTCTTTTTCAAAGTTCTCTGGGAATTGGTCCACAATCGCACCAGACATCATTTCGCCGACACCGAACATGTGGGCATATGATTCACGGATTGTGTTGTAAGTAGTTTCATAGTTTGCTTCGTTATAACTGTTGAAAGCAAGAAGTAACTCATCAATGTGCATTTGCAATCCTTCTTCAAGGTCAGCTGCTTTTAGGCGGCCTTCTGTTGCTGTATCAAGGAATGCAGCCTGTTCTACTTTATACTCTTCCAATTCAGCAATTGCTACTTCACGGCCTTCTTCATTTTCTTCACCAGTTGCAACCACATAATCTACGAAATATCCGATATGGCTGCTCCATATCTCTTCGAATGCTGCTCCGCCTTCTTCACCATAAACAGATCCTACAGCTACAGATAGATCAGCAGTGTTTTCATTTAAAGCTCCTGCAGCATTTTCAAAGTCACCAGCTCCATCAATTCCTTTTTGCATAGCTAGAACTGCTAGCGCAGCGTGCTCAGCGAAAAGGTGGTTCAAGTCAGCGCGTAAGTCTGCTGCTGGTGTGTCAACACTAGTATTCTCGAATTTTTCCGGGAATTGGTCTGTGATCGCCCAAGATAATCCTTTCCCTGGCTCATACATATGCTCGATTGCATGACGGACATTGTCATATGCTTTGTCAAAGTCACCAGCGACATAGTTGTCAAATGCCCAAACTAGTTGCTCCACGTGCATTTTTAGTCCAGCTTCTAGTTCGCTTGCTTTTAGGCGACTTTCTGTTGCAGTGTCCAGAAACGCTGCTTGTTCTGCTGTATATTCATCCAACTCGGCTAATGCCTGTTGTCTGCCTTCTTCATTTTCTTCCGCAGTAGCTGTTACATAATCTACGAAATATCCAATATGGCTGCTCCAAATTTCTTTGAATGCTGCTCCGCCTTCTTCACCATAAACGGAAGCTACTGCTGCGGACAAATCATTTGTATTTGCATTTAATGCGCCAGCTGCTTGCTCGAAGTCTTCTGCTCCGTCAATTCCTTTTTGCATCGCTACGACTGCCAAGAAAGCATGCTCTGATAACAATGCATCTAAAGAAGCTCTCAAGTCAGATGCCGGTGTGGATACAGAGGCGTGTGGATGATGATGTTCTCCATCGTGTGCACTTGCTACTTGAAAAGTCGGTACTAATAATCCTACGCTAAGTGGTACGGCTACCATTGCTTTTTTCCAGTTCATGATCTAAGCACTCCTTTTTAGTTGGTTTCACTTACCTAACGGAGCAGATCAGAAACTGGATCACTTTTTTTGAAAAAAATAAAAAAGTCTTCCACTTTGTCTGTATAATGGAAATTAGAAGTGGTTGAAAAATACATATCGTGGGAGTAATACCATGAAGCTACCTATTTCAAAATTAGATATCCACAAACTTACCGATGAACAAATGACTGACCTATTATTTAAAAATATTAAAGATGACAATAGAAATGGCGACTGTATTTTCGTTCCTGGGAGTAGCAAGGCGGTCCAATATCGGTTGCCTCCAGCTATTCAGCTCTATAAGGAAGGAAGAGCAGGGAAAATATTATTTTCAGGTGGAGTAATTTGGGACGGTAACAAACTTAGCGAGGCACAGCTCTTGGCAGAGAAGGCGATGGAATTAGGGGTGCCTTCTGAGGATATCCTCATTGAAAACCAGTCCCTGCACACAAAGGAAAATGTCCTGGCATCTTTGCTCGTATTAGATAGAGCGCTCCATCTTCATAAAATAAACCGGTTGCTTGTGGTGACAAGTCATTATCATATGAGACGGATGAACTTGAAACTCCAAACTTATATGCCAAATTGGATTGATTATTCTCTTTGTCCTGTCAATGACAGAACTACACGAGAAGACAACTGGTTTCTTAATCCCTATGGTAGACAACGGGTGGAGGCAGAGTCTGCTAAGCTGATCAGTTATGTGAAACAGGGAATTATCATAGATCAGGAGTTGGAATTTACCAATCTCCCATAAGTACGAAAATTTTATTTAACACCAGGAGGTACACATTGAAAAAAAACATATCATTTCAATTTCCAATTGAAAAGCAAGATTACACCGAACTATTCCGATACATGCCATATTTTAAATCTATCTTCAAAATGGCGACTGTAGGGAACTTGGTTGCACTCTTTTTATTTTGTGGTTACAACATTATTGCCAACCTTCAGATCGCACAAGATGGCACGCAATTCCTTATTTTGAATATTGTTACCGTCGTTATTGGATTTGTCATGTACTATGTCATTCTGTTCTTGATCCGCTTGTTCTTCAGGAAGATTATTGAGAATAGAAGCAACAAACTCCATTCGCTATATTTTAAATCCAATAATACCTATCAAGTTGGGTTCGATCCCCGTTTTAATGCCTTTGTACTTGGGAAGGAAAAGATGAAAATTCCTGCTGACCAATCCTTCACCGTGATTGAAACAGAACGTAATTTATTGTTTTATGTGGGCAAAGGAAAAGGAAAGGAGGACAAGTTCTTCATCTCAAAATCGGGTTCGGCACCCGACCATGCGCTAAAGCTCGAGCGCTTCACCACTATGTTACAAGAGAAGGGAATTGCCGTACAAACGACAAAACCAATCTAATATTACCGGTTTTTGAAAATATCAGAAACCAATCTAGGCGTTTTTTCATACTATGGTGTTGAGGTGAAATTATGGCTAGAGTTAAGTTTACAGATTCAGATGTAGCGTTAGTGGCAAGGATGATGAGAGCGGAAGCAGAGGGTGAAGGCAAGCAAGGTATGCTTTATGTCGGCAATGTTATAACCAATCGTGCAGTAGCCGATTGTTTAGATTTCAAAGAAGTAAGAACCATTCGGCAAGTTATCTATCAAGTGCAAGGCGGAAATTATTCATTTGAAGCGGTTCAAAAGGGTAATTTATTTTATAACAGAGCAAGATCGGTTGAAAAAAACTTAGCTAGAAAGACGTTGACTTCTTGGAGAGAGCATCCAGCAAAATATGCCTTATGGTATTTCAATCCTTACGCACCATGTCCTCCAACATGGTATGATCAACCTTTTTCCGGTCAATTCAAACAGCATTGTTATTACGAACCGATTGCGGGTACTTGTGCAAGTGTTTATTCGTGAACCAACTATCATTACTTATTAGAGGACTCTTTGGCAGCTATGCGGAGTTCTCTTTTTTATAGGAAAAGATTAAATTCATTTCCTGTTATTGGGTTTTTAATGGGAGAATGGTAGAATTATAGGGATGGTTTTACTTGGAATGGGGTGTGTAATCTGACTATTAATTTCGGGTATGCGGAGAACATTATGGAGTTGCTTTGTATCTTACTTGCATGGGGATTGATTGCTGTGCTTGTTATTCGTATTTATCTTGGGCAAGATGCAGAAGAACGTCCAAAATTATGGAAGATAATTATTGCTGTTTTATTGGGGCTGTTTTCATTTACCTTCTCGTTCCCACTTTTTAATGAACCATTTTCCATTGCAATTCTTCCACTTGGAGTATGGATATTATATGGGCTATTGAATAGAAAAGGACGTTGGCAAGCTTACCGGAAATATGCTTGGACGGGATTTGGAGGCAACTTTATATTTTTGAGTACAGCAATTCTTGCGATCGGATTAGCTACTGTGTTCTATCCAAGCGATGAAGTGCGGACGTATCTTACAGATGTTTCAGAAGTGGAATTGTTGGTGACTCACCCATCTGGCGGCGAAGTGAAAATAAATGAGGAAAAGTTTAAGGACTCTCTATCTACTTTTAATTACGAGCGCTCGAACGTCATTCAATGGTTTGAAGAAATACGAGAGCAGATTTGGCCAGAAGAAGAGAGTGAAGAGCCAGTCGAAATTCAAGAGAAATTTCCATATCTGTTAACAGGCGTAAAAACGAAAACTGGTGACAAGATTCGTGTTTATGTGGAACAAGACGGTAAGGGACTGCTTGTTACCACGAAGGAAAAACAGCATTACTATCGATCAAAGACGGCTTCCTTTTTAGAAGAAAGGGGGAATGCTGAATGACGAAAAAAGCAATTTTTCTAATATTCTTTGTAGTAGCTTTAATCGCTGGCACTATTATAACGTACATAATGATGACACCAAAAGCGTTCTATTCAGAGGACGAAATCATCGAAAATATGGATTATTTAACTCAAGAAATTGAAGTGTTAGATAGTATGCAATTAGATGAAAAAACTTATTTTGTCCCACACTTATCAAATGATGGTAAATCCTATGGTTCTAGCATTTGGGTGTGGAGTGGTTGGAAATGGGAATGTGTTGGTGCAACGACCGCTTCTGATCCACAAATAGTAGTTAATGAGGGGAACTCTTATATTTTCTGGAATGTTCACCCTAAGGATGAGGTACGTGAATGGGAGTTTTATTTAACATCTGAGCGGAATTATTCTGTAACGTCGGTAGGGGATAATAATCAGTTGGAGGTTTATTATCCAAAGATACAGATGAAACATTCTGTAGAATTAGAAAAGGGAAGTTATGGGTATGTAAAAGTGCCAAGTAAATGGAAAGAAGTGATTGGTTCCTTTGATTCGTATCCAGCTGAAACGGGAATTATTCCTTCCAGCCATTCGTATATGTATCAATGGCAGGCTTTTAATGACGACGGAGAATCAATTCGTCTTGAGCATACGTTCCGACGCGGTGGAGGAGGTTCTTATGGTGGGAATTATTTCTACCATATGACACAGTTAAATCCTGAAAATTTGGAATAGACCTGAAAGAATTAGTAAAGAAGATTTGAGGTAATAGAAATGTTTCAACAATCAAGCAAGCAATATTATATTTTGGTGTTTCTTTTATTTATTTCTGTATTATATGGATTTCAGAAGCATGTGGAAGTGAATAAGCAACAAGATTTTTTGGAACCGCATCTTAAAGAAATGGTAGGGAACTTGCAATCGGAGACCAATACTATTTCAAGTATCATGCAAAGGCTGATGAGTGAAAAAGAGATTCCTTATGCCCAATGGGTTCAATTGAAGAATGGATTCAACTACATAGAGGATACTAGCTATGAAATTGAAAAGCTGGCCAAGGCGATTTATCCACGGCATTCTGATGGATTACAGTTTGCAACTAAAACTAGTGCTAGTTTAATTGCAGAGGAATTAAGATATATCGAGGAAACACTGTTGGAAGAGGATATGGATAGATTGGATACAGTCGCTTTTCCTACGGAAGTTGAAGCGACATTAGTCCGCATACATGACACTGCAGCTGGGTGGAGTGAAGCAACAAATCCTTTTATAGGCTTACCGAGCAATTTATTAAGCCGAACAGGTTGGGTAGATATGCTAAAAGAGATGGAAGATGATTCAATTGCGTATCAGGGTGATTATGGGAGCTAACTAAAATTAGGTGTGGCGGAGGTTCTGTTGATGTTGATGGGCCTCTCTTTTTATTACATGGATAGGTTCTATACGCCCGAAGCATGATGGAAAACAGTTGAACGGTTATATAAAACGGCTCTATACGCCTGAAGCAACATGAAAATAGTGTTAAAGGTCATATAGAACGGCTCTATACGCCTGAAGCAACATGAAAACAGTGTTAAAGGTCACATAGAACGGCTCTATACGCCCGAAGGAACATGAAAATAGTGTTAAAGGGCATATAGAACGGCTCTATATGCCCGAAGTATCCCTAACACAGGTTCAACTGTCTTCAACATATTAAAAAATGACAGAATATTAAATAAATGAAACTTTTCATAAAAGTAATCGTATAAATATATATAAGATCAAAAGGAGGAGTCTCACATGATCTGGTTATTTATCATCGTACCAATAGTGCTACTTGTCGGAATAACTATCTATATGGATAAAAGAAATAAAGGAATGGGCCAGGCTCCGGATGTAAACAGAGGCAATCAAAATATTGAATCCGAAACAACTAGAAATCAATTCAACCAGTGGAACAATCATGGTGGGGGAAGCGATGGCGGAGGATCAAACTAAGATGGATTACGCTATCCAAGCAAACCATCAAAACATGAAAATCTTGAAGGCTTCCATCGATTGTTTTGGAAGTCATCTTAAGCTTAAAATCACTTTACCTGATGGAAATATAGTAATCAGGTGGGGGCTTGCTGACGAGGATTACTTAAGAATTAGAAATATCATCAAAGAAAATTATTTTGATAGCCTAGAAGTAGGCTATCATTATGAGTTACTCCCCTATGTTGGTGTAAGTCTTGACAAACCAAATGGTAAACAAAAATTCCTTGCAAACCTCCGTTGTGTACAAGGACAAAAAGCTGCAAGAATTGAATTCGAATGCTCAGAAAGGTTTGCTGGGAATATGGAGTGGTTTAAAAATGATGTTAGGTGTATACAAGATTTGAAGCATCTGAAATGGGAGAAGTTTAACGTATGAAAAAACGAAGAGCCCAACTAATAGGACTATTAATTTTAGTAGGAATAGTTTTCCTATTCATGGGAAAAAAAGATGTTCAAGTGATAACAAATAGCCATACATTTGGTGTCTTCTATGTAGAGGAAAAAGACCATCATATAGAACCAGGAGAGTATATGGAGATGTGGGTTATTGGCTATAACGGGGCTGAGAAAGAAGAGAATAGGGAGTACTTCAAGGTGTACATTAGGGATGCTAATGTTTATAACCTTATTGAAGCAGAAGAAACCTATTTGTTTTCGTTTTCTTCAACGGGAGACGATCGATACTATTTAGATCAAGTTTTCCCCGAAAATGGTACTCAGTTGACTGGAGAGGGAAGATGAAAAGATAAGTAAAAGAAGGTACCATTCTTAGGCTTTAAATGGAATCAGTTATGTAGAAACAATATCCTCAAATAACCACTGAAAAATGCACGCTTATATGTGCATTTTTTTTCTTTATTTCATGAACCTCTAACAAAGACTCCTTCTAAATAAACACTTTTCTCGAATAAAAAAAAGAATAAGTAAAATAATACTTCGTAGTACAGTGAAAAGTATTTAATCAGCCAGAGACTTATACAAAAAATGAGGTAATTGTGTGTTTAATAAGAGACCTTCTCGTGGCAGCAAACAGCTTCAATCAGTAATGAAGCCAAACTATGAAGAATATTTGAAAAAGAAAATTCAAGTAGATGATACAACCATTCCTAATGATCAAACATCTTTTCAGGAAATTATTAAACATGTTTTTGAAGATGTAGGTGATTTTCAAGTTAGGTATATACCTAAAAACGATGAACTAGGCTTGTATGTCTATTACATCTCCGGAATAACTGATGTAACTAAATTAGAAGAGCAGCTACTACTTTCAGATGAATTGGAGATAGCGGCATTAAAAGAAAATATTAGAAACTATGACTACTATGAGGCTGATTCTTGGAAGTCTTGTATCCAAGGATGTTTGGAAGGTCATGTAATCATTCACTTACCAGGGGAAGTACCTTTCTTAGTGAACTATGTTAAGAAAGAACAACGAACAGTAACAGAACCTACGACACAGTATCAAGTGTATGGGCCGAAAATCGGCTTTATTGAAGATAGCAGAACAAATATTTCTCTTATTCGTAAGCTAATCAAGGACCCGAGACTGAAGTTGAAAGAGTTTACCGTCGGAACATTAAGTCACACCCATGTTGGTTTATTATATTTGGAGGAATATGTGGATACTGATCTATTGGAGTTGGTTACAAGTAGATTAGAAAGTCTGACAATGGAACAATTGAACGATGGTGGGGAGATTGCAAAAAAAATAGTGGATTATCCTATGTCCATTTTCCCGCAAGTGTATGAAACAGAAAGACCGGACTATACCTCTATTGCACTAGGGCAGGGGAAAATTGTGTTGGTAGTTGATAATTCCACCTTTTGTGTCGTTTTGCCTGCAACCTTGTTTAATCTTATCGAAATCAGTCCCGACAATTTTCGGATGGCATTGGATAATACCTTTATCCGTTTGTTGCGAATTGTATCCATACTGGTAGCAACTATTCTTCCTGCCCTATATGTTGCCTTGGTTGGGTATCATCCAGAACTGCTTCCGACAACACTTGCCTTAACGATAGCTGATTCCAGAAATAATATCCCATTCCCCATTTACTTGGAAGCGATTATGATGATTTTTGCTTTGGATGTATTAGTGGAAGCAAGTCTAAGGCTTCCAAGTTTTGTAGGGCAGACCATTGGTATTGTAGGAGGACTTGTTGTCGGTCAGGCTGCTGTTGAAGCAGGTTTAGTTAGTAATACAATGATTATTGTTAGTGCATCCACCGCTATTACATCCTTCACATTACCAACATGGCATTTAATTTCTTCATGGAGAATCGCGAGATATCTATTAATAATGATGTCTTCATTATTAGGGATATTTGGGTTAACAATTGGTATAGCGTATCTGACATTTTGCTTATGTAACCTTAGTTCTTTTGGGAAACCTTATTTATCACCTGCAACCCCTCTTAATCCGAAAGAATTATGGAATCTTTTTTTTAGATTAAAAAACAACCAATTTACTAAACCAAAGTAAAAGGAGGATGAAGTCTTGCGTAATACAATTCAACAATTCCGAGGCTTTGATTTGTTTGCCTTTACGTTTTCCTCCACTATTACTTTGGGAGTAGCTTTTTTACCGTACGTGGCAGATGGGGAAATCAGAAGTGCCTGGTTAAAGCTAATTCTTACTTCCATCCCCTACTTCTTTTTGATTTGGCTGATATCTAAATACTTCCGTTTATATGATAATAACGATTTTTTTAAGATATTGAGAAAAAATGCAGGTTATTTAGTGTATTTCATCATAATGGCTTATTTGATACTCAGTTCCATTTTTAGCACGATGAAAGTAACACAAGACCTAACTTTTCTAGTAAGAACATTTATGTTAAAAACCACTCCTACTTTTTTGATTATATTACCATTCATTCTGCTTATTTCACTTGCTGTTCATTATGGGCTACTCACAATTGTTAGGTTTGTTTCGTTTTTTGTTGTCGCAGAGATACTACTACTTGCGACATTTTTGTCTTGGGGGTTGTTTAGTGAATATTTTAATTGGATTTTCATTCCACCTGTTATGAATGTAGAATTACCTGTTTTTCTGAAGAGTTCTATGTCAGATGCTGCACGGTATGGAGGAATAGTTACTCTCCTTGGTTTTATTCAATATGTAAAACGGGACGAAAAGACTTTTCGTGCAATGAGTGCAGGATTACTATGTGTCATGCTAATTTATGTAACTTTGAGTTTGGTTGTATTAGGGATTTTCGGATATGAAGAGGCAATCCATCTCATATCACCAATTATTACGTTGGTTCAATCAATTACACCTAGTACTGGACTGTTAGAAAGGATGGATCTCTTGTTTTTGGGGTTTTGGGTCATCTCTTTTATAAAAGTTTCCTGTATCCTATTTTGGTTTTCGATTTATTTATTAGAGCAACTATTCCCCAAAATAAAAAGAAGTATATTAATCGCTTGCATTACTCCCTTATTTTTTATATATGCGAATTGGGTTCCTTTTCAATTTATTGAAGGTTGGCAGGTTTATAATATCAATGTATTAGTAGCTTCATTGCTACTCCCTTGTCTGTTGTTACTCTTTGTCATTGCAAAACACCGTCACTCTCGGGAGGTGGTTTCATGATGGGGCAAAAACCAATATATTTTGCATTACTGCTTATCTTGTTTTTAAGCGGTTGCAATGATATGCGTGAAATTGACCAAAGAGGAATGGTATTAGGAATCTCTATTGATCAAGGAGAGGAAAAAAAGTATAAAATAAGCATCCAGTTACCGATTCTGGGGAAAAGTCAAAACGGAGGAGGAGGTCCTGCTAAGTCCGGAGAGTTTGAGGTGTTGTGGAGTGAAGGGGATACAGTTTGGGAAGCAATTACTAACTTGGAATCAAAAACACCGAATGTATTATTTTTTGGTCACCTGAAGGTTATCGTAATTTCAGAGAAGATTGCGGCAACTAGTATTAATGGTTCGTTAGATTTGGTGGACAGAATTCCCGATATAGGGAACAAGGTCTTTCTCATAATAAGCAAGGATGAAGAAGCTAGTAAGTTTTTAAAAACAGAGTCCTCTCTGATAAAGTTACCGGCATTGTATGTTAACCGGTTCTTCCGGGCTGACAAAAAGCTTTCTCGTACACAGCCAATTAAAGTTTTCCAATATAGACGTGATAGAAATACCGTATCTTCAGCGGCAGTTATTCCCTTTGCAAAAACAATTGACAGTGAAATTATTATTGAAGATATGGGAGTATTAAAAGACGATTCATTAGTAGAAATATTGAAAGGGAACGAAGTGGCAGCAAGTCAGCTGATAAAAGGCGAGAAAGTGGAAGAAATGAATTATATCACGCATATAGAATCAAAAGGAAAAAAAGTATCTGTTTCATTATCTAGAATAATGCTAGAAAGTAAAGTGGATTTAAAAAAGATAACTCCGGTAACATTTGAGATTTATGTGAAGGGTGAAGGGAACCTTGTTGAACTTTCTGCAGGTGAAACATCCAAAGGTTTTATTGAAAAGCTCGAATCCCAATTAAATAAAGAGATTAAAACGGATATAGAACAAACGATAGAAAAAATGAAGAAAGCAAATGTGGAGCCATGGCTATTGGGACATAGAATATGGATAAAGGATCAAACTTATTTTGAATCCTTAAAGTGGAAGGAAGAAGGGTTTAAAGAAGCTTTATTTACTGTGAATGTTGATATTAGAATTGATACAACAGGTCAGAAAGGGTTGTTCAACAAATCGCCTATTTATCAGAAGTCAACTAGAGATGATGGGGAGTAAGAATGGAAACGTGTATAAATATTTTTCCACGCTCAACGGGTTAAACTAGAAAATAATTATAAAAATTAGTGTTTATAAAAAAATCTTATATACAAAGGACAAATCATGATTGGATTAATTTTAGCTATCCTCATATTTAATGGAATTGCATGGAAAGTAAATAAAAAACTATCTCGAAATCAAATGGTCCATATTTGGTTTTTTACGATTGCCTTCCAGCAAACACATGATTTCATTGTGGAATTTAAATTGGGGGGATACTGGTATTTTAATCCCGGGGTTGATTGGGCAGGGCTCTTGGCTCATACGATATTAATCGCTCCAGTAAATATATTGTTCCTGAATTTTTTCCCTTTTAGGAACAACTTCAATAAAAATTTTCTTTATTTAAGTGCATGGCTTGCCTTTATTATTATTTATGAGATCATTGCTGCTCTACCTGAACCATATGGTTATTTTCACTATGGTTGGTGGAAGTTGCAATATTCCATGGTAGAAGATGTAATACTGTTATTGATTCTATTAGGCTTTTATAAATACATTGTAAGTCTGGAGAAACCCATTGGAGGAATTCAATGAACATACTTGTCACAGGATTTAACGGAAAAGTCGGGAAGGAAGTAGCCAAAAATTTAAAAGCAAAAGGATTATCTATCAAATGCGCAGTGAGGAATGCAGATAGCTTAAAGAGAGAGCAGAATACATATGAATTTGTGTCACTTGATTTTACAAATCCATCCACATTTGATCATGCTTTAAACGAGATAGATAAAATATTTTTGATTTATCCTCCAGGAGCAGATATCAAATTTGAAGAATTCTTAAATGTTGCAAAGCAAAAAAAAGTAAAGCATATTATTTATTTATCTGTTAAAGATGTACAATTCTTGCCCTTTATCCATCATTATAAGAATGAAAAATTAATTAAAAAATCAGGTACTCCATTTACATTCATACGTGCCGGGTATTTTATGCAAAATCTAAATGACTTTCTAGGTGCAGAACTGAGAGAAAATCGGCGAATATTTGTACCTGCTGGGAAAGGTAAGACGAGCTTTGTAGATACTAGGGATCTTGCCGAAGTTGCTTCCATAGCATTTCAAAATACGGAAGAGCATCAAAATAAAAAGTATGTTATCACCGGTGATGAAGCATTGGACTTTTATGAAGTGGCTCAAATGATGACAGATGTGATGCATGTAGATATTCACTATACTAATCCTTCTGTGAAAGAATTTAGAAAATGTATGCTGAAAAAAGGTGCAAAGGAACAATTTATTAATGTGGTCGTCGGTATTCATTTCCCAACTAAACTTGGATTGGCGAAAGGGATTACCAATGAGTATGAAAAACTAACGAAAATAAAGCCCAGGAAAATGAAGAACTACATAATGGACTACCAAGAGGAATGGTTATAAGAAGCTGAGACTGTTTTCCATTTATGTGGATAGTACATGGAACCTATTAGAGCAAAGAGTAAGACACCGTTGTCTTACTCTTTGAATTATCTAAACCACCTAATATACCTTTCCATCACTTTAGGTAGGAAACCTTCAAATAGCTTCTTCCTCCAATAGGCATCTGCTGTACGTTGAACGGCTGCGCTATGATTTGGATATGGATGAATGACATTTGATATGCTACCGAGCTTCTTTTTAAACTGTTTGGAAAACACCGCCTCCTGCATCCAGTCCCCGGCATGTTTTCCAATGGCATGAGCTCCCAAGATATGACCTTTTTTATCCGTGATAATTTTTACAAAACCAGTTGTCTGGTGATCTGTTACGAATCGATCGACTTCGGAAAGGTCCACCTTATAGGCATCATAGTCTAATCCTTGTTCTTTTGCTTCTGCTTCTGTTAAACCCAAATGAAATATTTCCGGTGAAGTGTAGGTGACCCATGGAACGTTTGAATAATCTATTTTTCTTCTTAAACCAATCAGTGCGTTTTGGACGACTAGCTTGCCCTCCATCCCTGCTACATGCGTAAAAGGTAATGTTCCGTTTATATCACCTACAGCATAGATATGAGGGATGTTTGTTTGCAGACGCACATTCACTTTTATATGTCCTCGATCATCTGTTTGTACATTTGCTTTATTTAACTGGAGTTTGTCAGTATTAGGTGTTCTTCCTGTGGCAACCAGTATTTCATCCACTTCAATAGAAATTTCCTGTTCTGCTGTTTCCACTGTTAAATGAACAACTTTCCCGTTGGGTCCAGATTCAATAGATTTGACGTTAGCATTATAGAGAAGCATCATCTCTTTAGAAAGAACATCATTCATAAGTTGCTGTACATCCTCGTCCTCTTTTCCTAGTACACCATCAGATCTCTCAACAACTGTCACGTCACTTCCTAGTCTCGCCATCGCCTGGGCCATCTCGATTCCTATTGGCCCACCGCCTAACACTAATAGCCTTTTGGGCAATTTGGATATGGAAAAAATGGTTTCATTGGTGATAAATCCATTTTCTTTCAAGCCAGGAATTGATGGAACAAATGGCCTTGAACCTGTAGAAATCACAATTCTCTTCCCAACAATAATTTCTCCACTATTAATAATCACTTCATTCTTAGATTGAAAAGCCCCCATTCCAATATAAACATCAACCCCTAGTTTACGAAACCGATCCGCATCATCATGTACTTGAATATGGTCAATGGCTTCCTTCACTTTCTTCATGACAGCTTCCATTCTAATATTCTCAGAAACGTGAACACCAAATTCCTCAAGGGAACGTGCGCTTTTGATGCGGTTTGCAATCTCAATTAAAGCTTTGGATGGCACGCAACCAAAATGTAGACAATCGCCGCCAGGCTGTTCTTCCTTTTCTATTAACGCAACTTTTCCTCCTAAAGAAGCAGCGCCGGCGGCTACCGTTAATCCCCCGGCTCCTCCTCCAATGACAATGAGGTCATACTTTTTCATAAAAACCTTCACCTCTTTTCTTCGGTTTTCGCAAATCCTAATTTAGAACGGACTTTTTTACTTAAAATTAAAGGAAGGACACTTATCAAAATAAAAACAACAACTGCAAAAATAATGATCAATTTATTATCGCCGACAAAACTGGATCCTAGAAAATTGTAAGCAAAAGTACCAGGAATGATCCCAATTACTGTAGCCAAAACAAAATGCGACAGCTTCACCTTGGAAAGCCCCGCCAGGTAACTTATTAGGTCAAAATTGAACAATGGTATTAAGCGAAGAAGTAGCACATAGAAAAATCCATTGACCTCCATTTGTGATTGAACCTTTTTAACTCTCACGTTTGAAGCTTTATTCTTCGTTATATTTTTACCGAATTTCTTCGCAACTAGGAATGCTACAACAGCTCCTAATGTCGCTCCAATAATGGTATATACCGTTCCCCATAAAGCCCCAAAAGCAAGTCCTGCTGCTAAAGAGAGAATAGATGCGGGAAATAAGATAAGTGGGCGAATCGTATACAAAACAATATAGATAACTGGGGCCAATATGCCAAAGGATAGAATCCATTCTCGAATTCCTTCGGGTCTGATATTTAGATAGTTGTGATTGATGAATATCAAGGAACCTACTAAGATAGCCAGTAGTACACCTTTTATCCAATTCTTTTTCGTCATGAAACCCTTCCTTCCGGTATACCTTATCTTCTATTATTAACCCAACGGCACATCAATGAGCAACAAATAAGGTGCAAGAATGAGTTTTATCAGGATTTTAAAGGCTTCCTATTTCCAACCACAATCCCACCTAAAATAAGTGCAACCCCGGCCCATTGGTACATACTAATATGCTCCGATAATACAATTGCTGACATGATAACTGCGACAGGGAGCTCGGAGGCTGTAAGGATTGTTCCAAGACCAGGTCCCACATGCGGCATCCCGATAGAAAAGAGTAATGGGGGAAGCACCACACCAAATACACCTAGAATTAACCCATAAGGAGCTATTCCTACTATGGTTGGAAGATTGACTAAAAACAGAGGAGGAAACAAGATAAAAGTAATAAGCAAGCCCCCGGTGGAAAGAAGTACACTTTTTTGAATCGCAGGGATTTCTTTGCCGATAACCCCACTCAGAAATATAAAAATAGAAAAAGTAAAAGCAGAAAATATTCCCCAAGTCGCACCTTGCCATGAAATGGACTTTATACTTTCTCCCAAAAATCCGGCTGCCAAAACGGATCCCGAAAGTAAGGTCACAATTGATATAATCTTACTTGATGAAGGACGCTTCTTATAGAAAATCCATTCAATTAATGTGCCTATCCAGATAAATTGAAACAAACAAATGATAGCGAGGGATGCTTCGAGTGTTTGCAAGGATTGATAGTAAAGCAATCCTGTTAGTCCCATCGGTATCCCTGCTAACACAATCTTCAAAGTTTGAAGGACATGTAATTTTTTCTTTTCGATAAAAAAAGATACAATCCAAATAATGATAGTACCAACTAACACCTGACTACCTGTAACCTCACTCATGGAATAACCGGCAGCATATGCAAGCTTCACGAATGTAGATAAGATCCCAAGAGAGCAGCCGCCTAAAAATACCATCAACGCATAATGCCAAGTCTTCATTTAATTTACCTTCTTTCAATGATTTGTTTGAAGAAAAATACAAAAAAGCCACACAACTGTCTGAAGACAATCGTGTGGCGAAAATAGAGTTATCTCTAGAAAAATCCACAAGAAACATTTTATTATTAAATTTCTCCACCAAATTATACTGAAATGATCCCTCCTTTTCAATAAAAAATTTCACTTTCAGCACAACACATTAAAAGTTGTTTTTCCATTAATTAAGGAGCAAAGTTAGGAGTAACAGGAAAGGGGACGGAAAATGAATTTTAAAAACTCAATATCAGATACAAAGTTGAAAATGGTCCAATTGGAAAGAGAACTGACGAGGCTAGAAAATTTGAAAAGAGCGGAAGATGTAAATAGTTTACATGACAGACTAAAGTATATAAATAAAGATATCGATGCATTGATTCTTGAAGCGAATAAAAAAACAGGAAGAGTTAGTGATGGAATGATGGTTTGAAGTAGGTTTTCAGACGGCCTTCTAAATTGTGTAAACGTACATAAGTTTTAGTATGACGTGAACATAATGGAGGGACATATGAATACGGAAAATAAAATAAACGAGAAGCTTAAGGAAATGATAAGCACCCTTCTCAGCAAACAATCGGATAATGGTGCTTGGAATTTTTGCTTTGAAGGAAGCATCATGACAGATGCTTATATGATTATTCTAATAAGAACACTTGAAATAACTGATGAGGAAGTATTGGTAAAAGATTTGGTAGAGCGGATAAAATCTAGGCAATCCCCGAACGGAGCCTGGAAAGTGTACCCTGATGAGAACAAAGGAAATTTGAGTGCCACAATAGAGGGGTACTTTTCTTTATTATATTCAGGGTACGTTGGCGAAGAAGCGAGCTATATGCGTAAGGCGGAGCGCTTCATACGCGATAATGGAGGACTTGCAAAAAGTGATTGGTTGACCAAAATGATGCTTGCTTTAACAGGGCAAATTAAATGGCCAAGTATCATTAAAATCATTCCGATTGAAATCATGTTACTACCAAGGTGGTCCCCCATCACCATTTATCAGCTGGTAGGGTATGCACGAGCACACTGGATTCCGATTCTTATCTGCAGTAATCTGAACAAATCGTTCGTTGCACCTCAAACCCCTAACATATCCCATCTTCAAGAAAGATTAATGGATTCTGAAAATGACCGGATTTTGGAAGAAATGCAGAATCTACAACTTTATTTTAAACATGCTCTCAAGAAACTTTCAAAATCACCTGAAATCCTCAAGAAAGAAGCTTTTATCAAAGCGGAAAACTATATTATCGAGAGAATCGAAGAAAATGGAACCATGTATAGTTATTTCAGTGCAAGCTTCTTTATGGTTTTTGCGTTTCTTGCATTAGGCTATGATGCTAATCATCCTCTTATCCGTAACGCCTTTCAAGGGATGAAGTCCTATCTTTGCAGAAATGCTGAACAACCCTTTATTCAAAATTCTCCCTCTACCGTATGGGACACGGCGCTTCTCACTGCTGCTTTACAACAGGCTGGAGTCTCTTATCGACATTCTTCCATCATGAAAGCAAACAACTATCTTTTATCTAGACAGCATCAGAAATACGGTGATTGGGCCGTCAATAACCCTGACGTTATTCCAGGTGGATGGGGCTTTTCGGATATAAACACCTTTGTCCCTGACATTGATGACACGACTGCGGCATTAAGAGCCATCACACCGTTAACGCAAACGAATATTCTATATAAAGAAGCGTGGAACAAGGGGGTAGAGTGGATCCTGTCCATGCAAAATGGTGATGGTGGCTGGTCGGCCTTTGAAAAGAATATGGATAACTATTTATTATCCCTTATCCCTTTTAAATATGAAGACAGGGTACTTTTTGACCCTTCGACAGCTGATTTAACAGGGAGGACTTTATATTTTTTAGGGGAGTATACAACCATTCCTCTGGAGTCTGAAATTTTTCAAACAGCAAAAGAGTGGTTCGAACGCAATCAGGAGGCGAACGGGTCGTGGTATGGAAGATGGGGGAATTGTTATATTTATGGGACATGGGCTGCCATAACAGGCTTGAAGGCTATCGGAGTTTCCAATGATGATCCCATAATCAGTCGTGCAGTGAGATGGCTACTTTCCGTACAAAATGAGGATGGGGGCTGGGGAGAATCCTGTGCAAGTGATATCAAGAAACGCTATATTCCTCTGCCCCACAGCACTCCTTCTCAAACTGCATGGGCGTTAGACGCGCTCATTTCTGCATCTGATAATCCTACGTCCAGAATAGAAGTGGGGATTCACGCACTATTAAATATACTAGAAGCAAATGATGGCAGAAGTAACTATCCTACAGGTGCAGGAATACCAGGCGGGTACTATATACACTACCATAGCTACAAGTATATTTGGCCATTGCAAGCCTTTAGCCACTATAAGAATAAATATGATTTATGAGCAGAATGAGATAAATATGAAAGGTGATTCTAATAAACGGAATCACCTTTTTTCTTTGCTCACACTTTATTCACATTTTTGGAGTAAAATAAGGATTAATAGTTCTATTTAGGAGTGTTACGGATGAAGAATCCTTTTATAATAATCGCCTTAATAATGGCGGTGATGTTAACCGGATGTACAAGCTCTGATATTGTATTGCCAAAAATAGAGAACGATGATTCGGTCATGTATATAAGCCACTTGAAAGAAAATGCTATAACAGCCTTGGACCTTACCACAGGTAGGGAGGAAAAAGTAAGTCTGCCATTCCGATTTTCATCAATTGTTGAAATAAAATCAGGTGTTTATATGGCATCTGTCAAAGAGGAAGAAAGCCTTTATGAAGTTAATATAAAAGAGAATAAAATTTCTCCATACATGGAAATAGAGACTGGAATTCTTGAGCTAAAGTATGATCGCGAAAATGGTCTTCTTTACACGGCAAATGGAAAAACCAACAACATTCAAGTGATAGATATTGAGAAGAAAGAGGTTCTCAAAGAAGTTAGAGTGGGAGAGTATCCGTCCAAAATGGTACACCATGGAGAACGTTTGTATGTGCTTGCTTCTAAGAGCGGGGAAATAAATGTGATGGACACTTCTACCAACAACATTATGAACTCGTTTTCGGTGAATGAGAGACCGGAAGGGTTGCACTTTGATGGGAAGAATATATGGACAGGCGGGCATGGTGCTACCGGTGAATTGAATGAAAAAGTATTTGCTTATGACCCGGAAACCGGCGAAGAGGTAAAAATCGTGACAACCGGTCTAATGCCAATCCAGATTTCGCAAGTGAACGGAGATTCTTTTATTTATGTGCTAAGCCATGGGGACCACAGCCTAACGAAATTCAACGCAGACACTTATGAAGTGGAAAAGAAAATAAATGTCGGGGATAACCCGAGCTTTATGATTGCGGATGGGAAAAATTTATACGTGTCAAGCCTTGATGGCGACGAGGTCTTCGTACTAGATAAAGATAGCTTGGATGTTTTAGACAAGTATGCCATAGCGAACGGTCCTTACCTTTTATTTAAAGGAGGCGTTGGAGAATGAAAAATTCCTTTCAAATATTAGTGGTGGATGATGAAGCGGATATGCGAGAAATGCTCGGGATGTATCTTCATAACGAGAACTACCAAGTACTCCATGCGGAAAACGGAGAAGAAGCGATGGATATGCTTTATGACCATGAGGTGGACCTGATTATCCTTGATGTGATGATGCCAGAGATGGATGGCTTTACTGCCTGTAAAAAAATACGCGAAAGGTACATGATGCCAATCCTGATGTTGACAGCTAAAAGTGACGAGTTGGACAAAGTCAGAGGCTTGAAGCTTGGAGCAGATGATTATGTGATGAAGCCTTTTAGCCCTAAGGAGCTTTTAGCCAGGGTGGAGGCATTGCTCCGCCGTTCTAATCAAGCATTCTTTGATGTGGTCTCGCATAGGGAGATAACGGTTCAGAAAAGTGCTAGGCAAGTGCATGTCGGAGGGGAACGGGTGAACCTTGCTCGAAGGGAATATGATCTTTTACTTTTTTTGATGGAACATGAAGGGAAAGTATTTTCAAGAGAACAGCTTCATGATGTCATCTGGGGTTTGGATACGGAAAAGGGCTCATTTCGTACAGTGGATACACATGTGAAGACGTTGCGATTTAAGCTTAAGGATGCAGGAGCGAAAATAAAAACGGTATGGGGCATCGGTTATAAATTTGAGGCTGAGGAAACATGAAGTCATTATCCATACGCAACAAAATTTGGCTGACCATCATTTCCGTATCCGTCTTGACCATCATTCTCGTGGTGGTCGTTTCCTATTACTTGTATCAAACATTGTATATAGAAAAACAGACAGAAACTCTGTTAAAACAAGGGCAATTCCTGGAACAATCCTACTATGAGAATAACCCGGGTGATTTTTCAGAAAGGTTAGACTGGTTAGAAGGTAGCACGGAAACCTCGGTTATATTTACGGATGACCAGATGCAATTGGCAAGTGGTGCACCTTTCGACTCTTTCGCGGACGAAAATCTAATCACCTTTTCCGAAAGACAGGACTTATTAAAAGGGAAAACGCTGACCTTCACGAAATTCCACACCGGACTGAACCAAGAAATCAGTGCAGTTGTCATTCCATTAAGTATGGAGGATAGGTTGGAAGCCGTTATTTTTCTATATATTCCTTTAACCGCCATCACTGAGGCCTTTGAGCCAATCAGGAATTTCCTAATTGTGGGAGTGTTCCTGGTGATTATTCTTCTGATCTTAGTTGGAACGAAAATGACAAATAGGATTGTACAACCAATTAAGCAGATGGAAAAAGTGGCAAAAGATATTGCACAAGGGGATTTCTCTAAAAGGTTATCCTTAACAGGCGAGGATGAAATGGCAAGCCTTGGAAGATCCATTAATACCATGACATCCAATCTTGATGAAGTCGACAGAAACAGACGTGAATTCTTAGGTAATGTATCCCACGAATTAAGGACGCCAATTAGCTATCTTAAAGGGTACAGTGAGGCGTTGGATGAAGGAATTATTTCAATAGAAAAGTTTGCAAAAACTGTCAAGAAAGAAACGGATAGAATGGATCGCCTTGTTCATGATCTTTTGGATCTTGCTCAGTTAGAGGGAGACTCGTATCCAATGAACAAGGAACCGGTCATACTGGCTGAACTGGTAAAAGAAGTGCTGGACCGTTTTCGCTTAAAGCTGGATGACAAGAATCTTATTGCGGAGGTCCAACTTGATGAAGGGGTTGTCGTGAATGGCGATTACGGGAGACTCGATCAAGTAATTGATAACCTATTGAGCAATGCTATCAAATTTTCTGCTAATAATAGGACGATTAGAATTTCTGTCGTGGAAGTAAAAACGATGGGTATCCTTAAATTGGAGGATGAAGGAATAGGAATTCCAGAAGAGGATGTTCCCTATATTTTTGAAAGGTTTTACCGAGTCGAAAAAGCCCGGACTAGAAAAAGTGGCGGAACCGGCCTTGGCCTCTCCATTGTTCAGCAGATCATTAATAAGCATGAGGGCAGGATTCATATTGATTCAAAGCGTGAAAAAGGCACCGTAGTGACAGTGGAAATTCCGTTGTTCCATTTTTATTAATTCCTTCATTCTTTTTTCACAATTGCCCGTCAGAATATAAGCATACGAAGAAAAATTGAAGGAGTATGCTTATGGAAAATACAACGAATCAAGATAAGAGCAAAAATCAGACCAGGAATGGCCTCTACCAAACCATGTGGAGATGGCACTTTTATGCTGGGATCATTTTTGCTCCTTTTTTAATCATCTTGGCTTTCAGTGGTGCTGTTTACTTATTTAAGCCTCAGATTGAGTCCTATATGTATAAAGGTCTTTACTATGTAGAAGAGACAAAGGAAACACGGTTGTCCGTCAACACTCAAGCTGAAAAGATACGAGAGGAGTATCCTAATGCATCCATTAGCGGAGTGTCCGTTTTTGATGAGGAAGACCGTACAACTAAGTTTATTACCATGCAAGATGGTCAACCTGTGAGTGTTTTCGTTGATGGATACACTGGAAATGTCATGGGCGCTCTACCAGTTGAAAAGGAGTTTATGACCATTTTTAAGAAGTTGCATAGCGAACTGATTGTCGGTGGGACAGTTGCCAACCGTTTAGTCGAGCTTGCTGCTTGTTGGGCCATCATTCTTATTTTAACAGGACTGTATATTTGGTGGCCGCGAAACCGGGCTTCCATTTGGGGAACCGTCCTTCCGAGATTAAGAAGTAAAGGCCGCGTGTTTTGGCGTGATATGCATGCAGTCCCAGCATTCTGGCTGTCCATTGGCCTTTTGGTGTTAATTTTGACAGGGCTCCCATGGTCCGGAGTCATGGGAGAGCAAATCAACCGATTGGCAACAGCGACAAATACTGGTTATCCAGCATTCTCTTTCAGTTTTGGACCAAAACCTGAATCGGTTACAGTGACAAAGGATGTTGCTGAAGATGTCCCATGGGCTGCAGAAAATGTTCCAGTACCTTCATCGTCAACTAATCAATATGTGCCATTAACCTTAAATGACGCGGCAGGCATTGCGGAGATGAAAAATATCCAAAAACCATACACTATTTCCTTGCCACAAGGGGAAAGCGGTGTATTTACCATTGCTACATCTCATTCCAGACCGTTTGATAATGCTACTTTGCATGTTGATCAATATAGTGGTGCGGTGCTGACAGATGTCAGATATGAGGATTATGGATTAATGGGGAAAGCAATAACGCTTGGAATCGCCCTTCATGAAGGGAAACTATTCGGATTGGCTAATCAACTATTGGGGCTGCTCCTTTGTGTGGGTCTGATAGGAATGATGGTAAGCTCTCTTGTTATGTGGAGAAAAAGAAAACCCAAAAACGGGTTGGGAGCTCCAGGTCAAAATGTAGATATCAAAATAAAAAGAGCAGTAACCATTATCATGCTACTTTTGGGACTTGTCATGCCGTTGGTGGGAATCTCCATTATTGTGGTGCTTTTATTAGATAAGCTTGTATTTGTAAGAATTAAACGTTTAAAATCCTGGTTAGGGTAAGAAAGAAAGGTGTGTTAGAAATGAAGAAATTACTGCTAGTGGTTGTTCCGTTCTTATTATTGTTGGTAGGGTGTACTAGTGCATCTGAGGAGAAAACTTCGTTGGAAGTCGTGGAGGTTGAAATAAAACTTCCTGAAAACGTGAAGGAAGAAGAGGAAGTAGTGGTTAAGACCTTAGTAACGCAGGGCGAGGAAAAAGTGGAAGATGCTAAAGAAGTGCAGATTGAGATTTGGAATGTGGAGAATGGAAAAGAAAACAGTGTCCTTCTTGATGCAGAGCATGTTGGTGATGGAGTTTATGAAGTGAAACATTCTTTTGATGAGAGGGGAGTCTATCGAGTTCAGTCCCATGTGACCGCTCGTGACATGCATGTGATGCCTACTAAGCAATTGGTTGTGGGGGATCTAAGTCAGGAAGAGGTTGATGCTATCATTGAAAGTGAAGCGGAAGAAGAGAATCATGATAGCGGGGATCATGGGGAGCACGGGAGTCATCACTAAAAGGTAGAGAAAATTAGTTCAGTTGAGAGAAAGAGTGGATTGACTCTTTCTTCTTGACCGGGCTTTTTTTTGTTGACTGAGGTAGGATTGGCTGTTAAAAAGAGAAATGGATGGTACTGTCATTGGTCACGGCGGAAGAGGCGTCTGCTTATAACTGGACTAGGACGTTAAGTGAGGGTTCTAATGGTACGGATGTAAGAGAAGTGCAGATCCGGGTAGCAGGCTGGGCAGCTGATTCACCGCAACAAACAGTAGTCAGTGTGGATGGTCAGTTTGGACCGGGTACGAAAGCTGCGGTCATCCGATTTCAACGTGCTTACGGATTGACGGCAGATGGGGTAGTTGGACCGCAAACACAAGCAAAGTTAAATGAATTAGAATCACCAAACGGAACGAAACACTTCAGTTATAGCGAATTTTATTCTAAAGACGGAAGCGGGTTCAACGGCGGTAATGTTTCGGCAACAACCGTACGCGAAAATGTACGTCGTATGATGTACAAGCTTGAGGCGATCCGAGTGAAAATTGGAAACCGCCCAATGAATGTCAACTCCGGTTTTAGAAGCATCTCTCACAACCGCAATGTTGGCGGAGCTTCCAACAGCCAGCACACCTATGGGATTGCTGCAGACATCAGCGTATCCGGTGTGAGCACTACCACTGTACGCAATGCTGCGAAAAGTTCAGGATTTAGCGGCATCTACAGCGAAGGCAGCTTTACGCATATGGATAGCCGAGTGGAATATCCGTATGGTACACAGTCTTGGTGGTGGGAATAAATCTATAAAGATTCAAAAAGAGGACATATCCAGATATCGGATATGTCCTCATTTTATTCTACATCTACAAGTGGTATGTAAAGTTCTGATGAAATAAAATTCTCTTCTAATAGTATATATGGGTGTGTTTCGAATAAAATTGTTTGAAGTTGTATCGGCATTTGCTCTGCTTCATATGCACAGATTAATGGGAAGGATAGGCTTATCACTTTTTCATCTGCAGTTCGCTCAATATCTTCTATTAAATGTAGTGGATCCCCTACTGAAGCCCATTCTACGTGTGCCCATGTTCGAAATGAGAGGTTTTTGTCTAGATAAGGTTGAACCGTTTTATTAAAGTATTCTAATATTGCAGGGGGTTGATAACTGCCATTTGTAAAATAGAAATCGAAGTTGTTGACCCGGTGTAAAAATTTAAACTGCTCAAATGTTAACCTGCTACTCAACTCTCTATGAATCAATCGATAATTACGCTCATTTTCAATTAGAATCACATAATCTCCAGCCATTATGCCATTCAACACAAAATCTACAACTGTACTTATGTAATTCTTTAACCCAACATAAGGATACAGAACATGAACACTTCTCTGCTCCTCAAACAGTTGATACATCTTGCTATGCAATCGGACCACCCCTTAGATTGGCATCATTTAGTAATATATATTTTACTTGATATAAGGATCGAAAGCGAAATAATTATTTCTATTAAATATAAATATTAGAGAAGGATTTTGGAACCACTTTATGGAAATTTATAGAGTGAAATTCTGAGGAATAAAAGAGGGGAAAAACATTTATGCCATTTGCAATTATCGTATTGGTTTTATTCATAGGTGTAGGTATCATACTGAGCCGTAAATATGAAAATAGAGCATTAATCATTTGGGGACTTATAACCATGCTTTCCATTGCTCCATTTTTCAGCTGGATTGTTGCCATGCTTGTTGCGGTAAGTGTAGGAGATGGATTTGCGGGAGTAGCGGTTATGTGGTTGATGTTCCCGTTATTGTTTTTAATAGGAGTGGGGATGGTTGGTGCTGGGGTGTATAAGAAGGTGACGGGGGAGAATCTTTAAGGGGATTGAATGCAAGGGAGGACGATAAAATGAAAAATATTGATAAAAGAAACCGTTTGGATGAATCACCTTTCAGCTACCGCATCTCAAAGGACAATACCATCTTCCTGGATTATGAAAACCGACAAGTAAAAATCCTTAAAGGAAAAGAAGCGAATAAATTCCTTGAGCGGATGGAAGCTGCGGATGATGATAAAGCTAAGCAATTGATAATGGCAAAAATAACCAGAAATTTTAAAAGAGGCAATGAGAAAAGTGCAAACTCTGATAAACAAAATAATTTCATGGGGTCGTGAGGAGATAACTCGTAAACGCATAAATCCCGGCCTTTTTTTCTGAATAGTGTGATATAGTAATATTTGTAAAGGTATAAACAGCATCGGGAGCAGTTCCGGTGCTTTTCTTTTATGTGTAGAAAGAGAAAAGGGTGGTCATATGTCTACTTGGAAGTACCCCCTCTTATTGATTGCCGGAATCGGCATTTCTTATTTGGGGAGCTGGATTTACTTAATTGCACTAAATATCTCAATCTTGAACATGACAGGTTCAGCAGCCGCCGTTGCGGGGTTATACATAATCAGGCCAATAGCCATTTTACTAACCAATACGTGGGCCGGAAGTGTCATTGACAGGGTTAATAAAAGAAAGTTGATGATCTGGGTGGATATTGCCCGTGGGGGATTGGTATTTCTCATACCTTTCATTGATTCTCTTTGGACTATCTACTTTATATTGCTAGTTATCAATATGGTCGGGGCATTTTTTGGACCGAGTTCCTCTGTATACATAACGAAACTTATTCCGGTCAACGAACGTAAAAGATTCAACTCACTCATGAGCATGACAAGCTCTGGCGCGTTCCTTTTGGGCCCGGCCATAGCCGGGTTCCTCATCATGTATGTGAGTACCGACATATGTATTTTAATCAACGCAGTGACGTTCTTAGTTTGTGCATTCTTCATTTTCTTGCTGCCGGATGTGGATGAGAAGGTTAAAAACAAACGAGAACCCATTCGCCTACAAACTCTATTGGGGGATTGGAACATTGTCAAAGACTTTTCAATGAAAGCAAAATTTTTCATCACTGTTTATCTCCTGTTCCAATCAGCTATGTTACTTGGATTTGCTTTGGATTCGCAAGAGGTGACTTTTATCAAACAAGTCCTGGAATTGTCCGACCGTGATTATGGATTAATCGTAAGTTTAACGGGACTTGGGGCCTTGGGCGGTGCGTTTGTGTCGGCACTAGTCGCCAAAAAAGTAGCATTAAAAGTTTATTTAGGAGTTGGAATGCTTCTGACCTCTGCAGGATATGTGGCCTTTTATGCCTCTTACGACTTTTTTACTGCAACGGCTGCCTTTGTTTTCCTCGGCTTCTTTATGGCATTTGCCAATGCAGGGTACGCGACATTTTTCCAAAACACTGTTCCTGTTGACATCATGGGGAGATTCGCGAGTATAACAGAAATGTTCCAAGGTATGGTACAAATAGCACTTACCTTACTCCTTGGATTTGCAGCTGAGGTGTTCTCCTTGCAATTTGTTTGCCTGATATTTTCAGGTGTTTCCACCGCTTTTGCATTGATTTTGTTAATTTCCATTTTTAGACCGTCGAAAGCAAGCTATTTTAAGGAAGAAGTTTCTGTTTAAAGGGGGATTATATTGACTAATTTGTATTTCATTAGGCATGCACACTCAATTTACACTCCTGATGAATTGGAGCGGCCCTTATCTGAAAAAGGTAAAAAGGATGCTGTAAGAATACTAGCTATGATTCAACCGGACAATATTGATGTGGTAGTTTCCAGTCCTTATAAAAGAGCTGTCCAAACAGTAGAAGGTGTGGCTCAGCACTACAATCTGGAGATTGAGATTTTTGAAGACTTGAAAGAACGCACATTGACAGTTAAGCCTGCCGAAGACTTCAAAGCTGCCATCACGAAAGCTTGGGAGGAACCAAACTTCGCATGGGAGGGTGGGGAATCCAATATGGCGGCGCAGGCTAGAGGTGTGAGGGTCATCCAACACCTATTGAAAAAGTACGAAGATGAAAACGTGGCAATCGGAACGCACGGAAACATAATGGTGTTAATTATGAACTATTTTGACAAGCAGTATGATTTCTCGTTTTGGAATGGGTTGGATATGCCGGATATCTATAAGATAACTTTTGATGGAGATCTGTTGGTTGGGGTAAGGCGGTTGTGGGAACAGTAGATGGAGGAAGGTGTGGGGGATATATGTTATTACATACAGAGGTTTTTGGAGATGGAGAACCAATCGTTTTTTTACATACAGGCTTGCAGACAGGGATGACTGATTTTGAGGAGCAGCGGGAGTATTTCCAGTCGGAATTTAAAGTGATATTGCCGGACTTAAGAGGTCATGGGAAATCCACTTCACAAGAGCTATCTAACTATTATGAGGATAGTGCTGCTGATTTAAAGGACACGCTTGATCACTTAGGAGTGGAATCTGCTCATATAGTTGGCTGTTCCATTGGTGCTTTGGTTGGGCTATTCTTTGCGAAAAGATTTCCTGAAAAGGTGAAGACCTTGACACTTTCTGGGATGATGGCGGAGAAACCTGCTAATTGGTCTGAAATACATCTGAATATGGTGGAACAGCAAAATAGTCTTTTAGAGAATGAACAAGTAGGAGCCTACTTTGACCAGCTTCATGGTGATGGATGGAGAGAGTTTATCAATTTGGCTAGGCAAGAAGATTCCTGTCCATTTGAGGAAACAGCCGATTTGGGTGGGCTTGAGACGCCAACATTGTTAATGGTAGGAGAAGGGAACGCGAATGAAACGAAAGCTGCCGTCATTGTTCCAAAGTTAAATAAGCAAATCCACGTATCAGTCTTACCATTTGCCGGACATCTTGTACATTCCGAGCAGCCGGAGGTCTATAACCAGATTTTAAACGGGTTTTTGAAGAAATATAGTGTGGTTGGTGTAGAAAGTTAGTTGAAATGAGGCTATAAGTACAAACGGAATACCTCTTCCTGGTAAGGCAGCAGGGTGCTAGGATGATATATCAAGAAATCTGGGAATATATCAAGAATTCAACCAAGAGGGTGTGAAAGAGTGGTGAAATCTACCAGAACTGAGTGCTTGCCTATTCAATTAAGAGCCCTTCAAATTGAAGATTTCCCTGTGGTGGAAAAGTGGAGCAAAGATCATGCGTTCTGCCTCGCAAACGGCTGGGAAACCGGTAGAAGCAAGGATGAATTTTTTTCATGGTGGCATAATTGTGTGCATAACCACTCCCATAACTTTCTTAGATTAGGAATCGAATTTGAGTCAAAGTTGATTGGCTATGCAGATTTGGCAAACATCAATACTATTAGCGCAGAGATTGGCATAGCCATAGGAGAAAGCAAGGCGTGGGGACGCGGGTTCGGTACGGCAGCTTTGAAGCAATTAATGATTTATGCAACCGAGAAGTATGGTACTCAAGTTTTTGATGCAGAAACGCATAAAACCAACATACGCTCTAAAAATATGTTAGAGAAACTAGGATTCACTGAGATAAGTAGAATCGGGTCCGAGGAATACATGGGAAAAGATAATCAATTAATTCAATACCAATATAACAAGGAGGAATATACAATGGTACAAAAAGAAAGAGTGACACCAAAACACATCATTTCGGCAGCGACAGTTGTTTTGAATGACAAGAATGAAGTTCTTTTAATAAAAGGACCACGCCGTGGATGGGAGATGCCTGGCGGACAAGTGGAAGAGGGAGAATCCCTGAAGGATGCTGCCATCAGGGAAACGAAGGAGGAGTCGGGGATCGACGTGGAAATCGTGAAATTCTGTGGCGTTTTCCAAAATGTCAGTGGCTCCATTTGTAACACGCTTTTCCTAGCTAGAGCGATTGGTGGCACTCCGACTACTTCACCGGAGAGTCTGGAAGTTGGTTTTTACCCAGTAGAGCAGGCATTGGAAATGGTGACTTATAAGAATTTTAGAGAGCGAATTGAATATTGTTTAAAGGAAGAAATGAACCCTTTTTACATAGAGTTTAATTAACTGGAGTGATCACGATGAAACCAATTCAACATGAAGAAATACCGGCTGAAATAAAAGAGTATGTAAGCAACATTCATTCCATCACCTTCCCCCGTCAAGGATGTACATCTGATGTTGGCATCATTCAAAGTGACAACGGTGGATATGCACTAAAACGTACTAAGACACCACAATTCAATGCGTGGCTTAAGAAAGAGATAATGGTATTAAGATACTTAAATCAGGAAACCTCTTTGCCCGTTCCAAAGGTTGAAAAATTTGTAGAGATAGACGGCCAATCTTGGGCTTTATTAGAGTTTCTAGAAGGGGAAACAGTAAGGGCTGCTCTAACCAAAACCCATCATAAAGGGGAGAGAGAAGAGTTGTTAATTAACTTCGGCAAAGTCGTTTATGATGTCCATGCTACCCCGTGTCCGGAAGGTTTAAAGAACCAGAAAATTTGGTTGGATGATATGCTGGATCAAGCCGCATACAATCTTCTAAACTACGAGGTGGATGGTTCGGAAGACTTGTTGGAACAAATCAAAGAAAACCGACCTAATAATATGAAGCATTGCCTTATCCATGGCGACTTGACTGTTGATAATGTATTAGTACATAACGGAGTGGTTACAGGAATTATTGATTGGAGCGGTGGAGCATATGGTGATCCTAGGTACGATATTTCTTTAGCTATTAGACCGAAACCAGATGTGTTTGAATGGGAGAGGGACAAGAAAAGTTTTTTTGAAGGGTATGGAGGTAGCATCCTTACTGAAGGGGATTACGACTATTTTCTTAATCTATATGAGTACTTTTAAAAGTGAGGAGTGTACAATGAACCTAGGCGAGCCAATTGCATCTGGCAACACGGCCAACATCTATTTTTATGAAAATACAATCATCAAAATCTTTAAGGATCATCTACCAGATACCGAACCTGAATATGAAGCTCGTAAACAAAGGGTTGCCTATGGAAGTGGCCTCCGGGTTCCCAACATAATCGATGTCAAAAAAGTAAATGGAAAACAGGCAATTATCATGGAATATGTCGACGGAAAAACGCTAGGTGAACTCGTGACAGAGAACATGGCGCAAGTAGAGTCCTTCCTGCAAAAGTCCGTGGATATTCAAATTGATATTCATACGGTGCTTGCGGAGTCGTTAGAACCCATGCGTAACAAACTCCACCGGCAAATAGAAGCAGTTGAAGGATTGGATGAGCAAGTAAAAACGTCATTGCTAATGAAATTGGAATCTATGGACGTGGAAAACAGACTCTGCCACGGGGACTTTCACCTTTATAACTTAATAAAATCTGGTGAAGAGGTTTTCATCATTGATTGGGTCGATGCAAGTGCCGGGGATCCGCGGACAGATGTATGCCGTACATATATTCTTTATACCCAAGTTTCTGTTGAAATGGCCGAATTGTATTTGAAACTATATTGCGAGAAAAGTGGTCGGGGTAGAAAAGAAATACTGGAATGGGCACCGATTATCGCGGCAGCAAGGCTTTCTGAAAATGTCGCCACAGAAGATTCAAATAGGCTGATGAAATACATAAGTAATGGAGGAGAATAATCATGAATCAAGCATCTTTAGAGTACTGGAATAATTATTGGAAAGGTCAAGAAAAGCCGGAAAGAGTGACGGCTTGGCAGTTCGGTGGGAGTCCGGACTACCTCGCGCAATTAGTGATAGATGGGGTAAAGAAAGCAACCTGTTCTGGTCATGTTTTTTATGAAGTGGAGAATGAACCTCTACCAACAACAGAAGATTACAGTGTTGTTTTAAACAGTAAAGACGAACCTGTTGCCATTATTAAAACGGTGGACGTGCAGATTATGCCGATGAACGAAGTACCGGAAGAATTTGCAATTTCAGAGGGAGAAGGAGACCGTACATACAAGTATTGGTGGGACGCGCATGAGCGCTTTTTTACAAAAGAGCTGCGTGAAATAGGTAGGGAGTTTTCTGAGGATATGCTTTTAGTTTGTGAGCGTTTTGAAGTGGTGGATGTTAAAAGATAAAAAATGGGGTGGTCACGTGGATGTCAAATATTATTGTGATGGTGAGTTAATCTATGAAACTCACACATCTGACTTGAGCGGACTTATGATGGCGATTGAAAAATCAAACAGTATTCATTTCGAGAATGATGCCTATACTTTTGACGCTTTTTTCTTAAATCATTATGAACAAGATGGAATCTGGTTTGAGGAGCTGGTGGTTTATTTGGTGAAGTGAAAAAAACACACGAGATAGCAAACTCGTGTGTTTTTTGGTTAGTAACTTTTAGCACCAATATATTTGTCCTTCCAGTAGGAACTTCCGATTTCACTTATTTTAACGCCTTCTGTAGATGATGCGTGGATAAACTCGCCACTACCGATATAAAGTCCTGCATGACTCGGCCCGTTTCCTTCAATATCAAAGAAAACAATATCACCAACAGCTGGCGACTCGGCTTTCGTTCCTTCTGCATAGATGTCTTTTACCGTTCGTGGTAGGTCTTTATTTTCTGCTTCATCAAAGATATAATTTAAGTATCCACTGCAGTCAAAGCCTTCTTCAGGTGTTTCCCCACCCCACTGATAAGGTGTACCCTCATACTTCTTCGCAACTTCAACGATATTTGACTCGTTACTTTCAATGCCCAGGGCTTCAAATGTTTCCTCTCCGGCAATACCATTCACCGTGATTCCATTATCAGCTTGAAACTTTTTCACGGCATCTGTTGTATATTCACCATAATAGGTAGTGGTTTCTGAATAACCGAAATATCCTTTATCGTCCAGGACTTGTTGTAGTTCTTTTACATCTTCATGATACATTCCAGGTTTGAGCGTTTGATCTCCAAGCTCCGCATGACCTATCACCGGATTAAATGCCAATACACCTGCTAATGCTAACCCTGCTGTTAATCGCTTCAAACAATCATCCCCTCATCTATGTAATCTGACCTGTCCCATATTAACAGGCGGAGATGACAACGGGATTTTATAGGGGTTACACTGGGATAACAATTTGTGGGGTGGAATGTAATATTTACTACTATTACAAATGTAGGTTGGAATATTCCCAACAAATAATGATAGTAATAAACCTTTCCACAGTGTAAAATTATTTTACTAACCAAGTAAAAGTACGTATTAAATATTCAGAATATTAATAACACTATAAAAGAGGTTGATGTTAGTTGACGATGGATACAAGAGATTTAACTGTTAAGGAACAGACTATTTTCCCTCATGTTGGCAATAAAATAAAAACAGAAGATAGAGAGATTGCGATCATTGCCCGATTCGAAGAGCCGCTTGTCGTTGTGCTTGCAAATGTACTTAGCGATGAGGAATGTGATGCGCTGATTCAACTTTCTAAGGATAAGATGAAGCGTTCGAAAGTTTCTAATGGCCTTGAAGTGGATGCGATTAGGACAAGCAGCAGTACTTTTTTCCAAGAAGGCGAAAATGAGCTTGTTGCTAGGATTGAAAAAAGAGTTTCGCAGATTATGAATGTGCCTGTGGAACACGGAGAAGGCTTGCAAATATTGAACTATCAAGTTGGCCAGGAATATAAGGCGCATTTTGACTTTTTTAAGTCTTCAAACAAGCCGGTAAGCAATCCTCGAATCAGCACGCTTGTCATGTACCTGAATGATGTGGAAGAAGGCGGGGAAACGTATTTTCCTAAGCTGAAATTATCTGTATCTCCACAAAAGGGAATGGCTGTATATTTCGAGTATTTTTACGATGACCAGGAACTGAATGAATTGACCTTACATGGTGGCTCGCCGGTTGTGGTTGGGGATAAATGGGCGGCAACTCAGTGGATGAGAAGAAAGAAATACTAGATTTGGGGACGCTAATCTCTTGGGAGGTTGGCGTTATTTGCATTTATAAGTAAAAATGGGGCGTCCTTGAGATTTTATTTTCCGTTACACGAGTTTTATTTTCCGAAACTCACACTTTATTTTCCGTTACGAAAATATACGAGCCGCACCATGTGATTTATTTTCCGATTCAAAGATTTACGAGCAGTTCGACAAACTCTCTGAAATTCTGACACAACCTCCCCGAAACATATCCCCCAACCAATACGTCATATACATAAATAGAAAAGGACTGATTCCTAATGGATTACATAAAACACCTAAGATCAATGGTAGGAAACGAAAAAGTAATTATGGTGGTTGCTGGAGCATTTGTTTTTGACGCAGATGAAAGGCTGCTCCTTCAACAACGTACAGATAATGGACAGTGGGGGCTGCCAGGCGGCTTCATGGAGCTTGGTGAAAATATAAGTGATACTGCCAGAAGAGAAGTCTATGAAGAAACTGGTCTTCAACTAGAACAACTAGAGCTTTTCGGGATTTACTCAGGGCCTGAGCACGATAAGACATTTGAAAACGGAGACCAAGTCTCACTAGTGCTAATAATATTTACCTGTAAGCAATACAAAGGGGACTTCATCAAAGTAATGATGAGTCACTAAAAAATGAATTTTTCCATCTACATAGCTTACCAGAAAATATCTTCACTGAGCATCGTGTATTGATTGATGATCTTCTGACAAAACAGAACCGCCCTATCGTTAAATAAAGGAGAGGTGGACACTAAATGCCTATATCAGATTATTACCGTAAGTTACGTGAGAAGGTGGGGACCGACCTTCTACTTCTCCCCAGTGTTGCAGCAGTCATCAGAAATGAAAACTCGGAAATATTGTTTCAGTATCCTAGAAACAGTGATGTCTGGAGTTTGCCAGCAGGTGCCATCGAGCCTGGAGAGTCCCCAGCTGAAGCAGTAGTGAGAGAAGTATGGGAAGAGACAGGGCTAACCATTAAGCCACTCAGTATCATTGGTGTTTTTGGAGGGAAGGAATTCCGCCACACCTATGCAAATGGAGATCAGGTGGAATATCAAGTAACAGTATATGAGTGCAAAATAGTCAATGGTACTTTGGAAGCGGTGGATGGGGAGTCAGAGATATTAAAGTATTTTATAGAAGACAACATTCCAAAGCTTGTGTTGCCATACCCAGAATGGATCTTTAGAAAGAAGGAGTAAAAGGTATGCAAAAATTCTACATAGCATCAAGCTTCACAAATATAAACAAGGTACGAGAAGTAAGTAGCATACTCAAAAACAATGGCTTCATCCAAACCTATGATTGGACCCAAAACGAGCGCGCTGCCACCTTGGAAAATCTAAAGGACATCGGGTCCAAGGAACTTTCAGCGGTGTCAGAAGCAGACTTTCTCATCGTCTTACTACCTGCGGGAAAAGGGAGTCATATAGAATTTGGGATTGCCCTTGGTCAAGGAAAGAAAATATATTTGTTTTCAGAGAATGATGATATAGATAACTTTCAAATTACAAGCACTTTTTATCACCTAGACAGCGTGGAGAAGATTATGGGGACTATTGAAGACCTTGTGAAGAGAGTGAGTCAAGAAAAGGAGTGAACCAACATGCAAGATTTCATCATCATTCTCGTTATTCTCAGCATTATTACTAGCCCAATCCTATACTTTCAAATAGGGAAAAAGAAGGTTTCATTCTGGTCGTGCTAGCTATAAGTTACCATCTAAACGGATATTTAATAGCTCTTGATGTTTCACTATTTTTTGATATTATCCTTGTATACATAACTCCTATGTTTCTATTCACCATTTTACTGATCGGTGCTTTCCCATACGACCGAGGAGTGGGCAGGCAACAAACTTAACCTATCCCACTATAAATTTCCATAAATATTACACATCTTCCAGCAAGTCCAACACCTCTATTACGGTAAAATTAGGATATAAAGATAAATCCTAACATTTGAAAAGAGGAGATGTGGTTGGAGACTAAGCTGAATTCTAAAAAGTTCTTATTCTATTTTTTCGGTGGATATCTATTCTTGATTGTGGCGCTTATCTTTTTTTCTTCATCAGCAGATATTTCCGGTGGAGGTAGCACGGAAAATCTTAGGCAGTCGTTTGAAGAGGGTATAGCACATACGGAGAAAAAGAACGAGGAGAAAGCGAAAAAAGAGCCGTTATGGGATGTCCCGAACCACATTGCTGCACCAATCCTCATCATGGCATCCATACTCGATATTGTCATAATCCTTCTATGGGCGCGTAACGAGAACAGAAAGCGAGAGGCTCAAGAAGCTGGTACCATCCCGGTTAAGAAGAGGTGGACTGATAGCAAGTGGTTCTGGCATATTATAGCTTTAGGAATTGTGCAGCCGAAAAATGGTAGAATAGTAGTTAATTGGCGCAATCTAGTGGCAGCTTTTGTACTGCTAACTGTATTGAAGTTTGCTATTTTAGAACAACTGTAAAAACGAGGTATCTACTAAAGCAATACCCTGACTTAAAGTTCGGTGCTCAATCTATCAATGATTATAAAAGCAACTTTACAAGAATGAATGTGCTTGCTCTATATTTTCTGCAAACCTTTTGGGTACACTATTTATATAGAACTCCAAGGAGGTTAAATTACATGAAAAAAAGGAAGCTATTAGGAGCCCTGACCATGGCTGCGGCCATCATATTATCCGGTTGTGCAGCAGTTGAAAATGAAGTGGAAGCGCCAAATACTAATCAAGCAAATAATGCAGAAGAAGAATCCCACGATGGTGGACACGGAGATCACTCCGGCATGGATATGTCCGGTTCAGGTGAGGTTCCTGAAGGATTGAAAGAAAAAGAAAATCCAACTTTTGAAGTAGGAAGCACGGCTACGATTACTGACGCGCACATGCCAGGTATGGAAGGTGCGGAAGCGACGATTGTCGGAGCCTATGAAACAACTGTCTATTCTATTTCTTATGACCCGACCGATGGCGGAGACAGAGTGGAAGACCATAAGTGGATCATCCATGAAGAAGTGAAAGATGCCCATGAAGAGCCCTATCAAGTTGGCGACGAAGTAGAAGTGGATGCCGACCATATGGAAGGCATGCAAGGTGCTACGGCAACCATTGACTCTGCTGAAGAAACAACGGTTTATATGGTGGACTTTACCCTCACTGACAGTGGCAAAGAAGTGACCAACCATAAATGGGTGACAGAGAGTGAGTTGTCAAAAGAAGAATAGGAATTGAAAAAAGCTTGGAAGCAGAGAGAAGTGGTTGTCTCTATTTCCAAGCTTTTTTTTATTAGTGGCTAATCATTTCCCTGCAAGCCGCCGCACAACGTCTACATGCTTCCGCACATTTCTGGCAGTGATCATGAGTATGCTTCCTGCACTCCTCTGCACATGCCTCGCATATTTCTGCACACAGGCTGCAAATCTGTTCCATAAAAGGACTGTTGGATTGGATTGCTCTTGCTGCAAGTGCACAAATATCCGAGCATTCTCTATCCAGTCGAATGCAGGCTGCCATCATGTTCACATCTTCCTCATTCAAACATGCATCAAAGCAGGTGTTACACGCCTCCATACAAGCAAGGCACTCCTCTAAACATTTTTGGTGCTGTTCATTACTTAACATAATTAAAAGCTCCTTTCAAAAGTAGTGTCCGTATTTGTTTACCCGTCAAATCAGGATAATAACTTAATAGGGGAAACTCCTAAGAATCTGTATATTTTTGTAACAAAACTAGAAAATGGATTGTATTTACAGTTAATATTTGAAATAATCAGAAATATAAAGCGGAAAAGGAGTGGACTGTATTGAAGGTGAAAAGGATTAAAGAACCAGTGGTTAAAAATCTGGAGGAACTCAAATTAACAGGGTTCCGGGTATTATGCGCGGGTGAAGAATATGCACTGGAAATACCGAAAGCTTCCAAACTATTAGAATCACGGCTGTCTGAAATTAAAAACGTAAAGAATAAAGATATTCAGTTTGGTGCCTTCATTGTGGATACCAACTCAGAAGAGGAAGATGGATACTTGGTGGCGGTCGAAGTGGAGGAGTTTGAAAATACACCCGAAGGAATGTTCACGCTAACTGTTCCTGCACAAAGGTATGCGTCAGCAAATTATGAAGGTCCAAACATAGGCATTTTTAACGCATATGAAGAATTACATAGCTGGGCTGCAGAGCAAGGTCACAAAAGACTTAAAGACAAATGGCATGTCGAGAAATTCAAGTCTTGGGAGGATCCCAATAACTTAGTAGTGGAATTATTAGATACGATTGAATAAAGGGGGAAGTCAAATGACTGAGAAATTATGGAGAGTGGGAACGACGTATATTCCAGTTATAGATGTTAAAGCTTCTGCTGACTGGTATGTAAGCAAATTGGGAGCAGAATTGAATTACCACGATCAAGACAAAGCAATTATTAACCTTGCAGATCAAAGTCTGTTTCTTGTAAAAGCGAAAGAAGGTCAAACTTCGAATTTTATAGATGTAAAGGGACAGGTGCGCTTCTCTTTAACTTTTGAAGTAGATGGTCAAAGCGCTCTAGAGAGTATGCACCATGATTTTATTAACAAAGGAATCAAGGTAGGCGAAATAGAAAATAGAGGCCATGTCGGAAGAAATTTTGTATTTGAAGATCTAGATGGGAATAAATTTGATGTGTGGAGCGAGTTGAGTCCTACATTTCGAAAGAAACAAGTAAAATAAATGGTTTTAGTATTATGCTTTCTATTAAGCTAGAACAATTAAACAAACAAATTTTCTCTTGCAATGGTTAACGATATTGATTATCATTATCAACGACACAACTATTTTACTACATATCATTGGAGGAGAAAATTTTGAAGCGAAAAACATTACCTTTTATTTCTGCAATGTTTGCTATCATTCTGTTATTAACAGCGTGCGGAAATGAAAATAATAGTACAAATAATGGATCGGCGTCAAATGACGCAGATAAACAAGATAAACGAGTAGTTGAGCATCTTTATGGTGAAACTGAAATTCCAGAAAAGCTTGATCGTGTTCTATCCTTACGTCCTTCTTTTACTGACCACATTCTTGCATTAGAGGAAAAACCCTTTGCAGTAACAGGAGAAGAACAATATGGGGGAGGATATATCCCGTATCTTGCAGATCAATTAGATGGTGTTGAGATTGTTGGAAATCAAGCATCCATTGATTTAGAAAAAATATTATCTCTAAATCCTGATTTAATCTTAATTGACGACTATGTAGCTTCACAGGTGTATGAAGATTTAAATAAAATTGCTCCAACCATTGTCATTGGGACAGAGGATCCGGATGCGCAAAATGATCCGGACTATTGGCAAGAAGATTTCCTTAAAATTGCAGAAATCTATGGAAAAACAGAACTTGCTGAGAAAAAGATTAAGGAGTTAGATCAGAAGGTTGCAGCAGCTAAGGAAGAAATAAGTAAACTCGAAAGCAAAAATCTTGCATTTCTTCGTATTCGCAAAGATGCAATACAGCTTTATGCTGAATCAGGACATCCCATGAACTCTCTTCTTTATAAGGATTTAGGGTTTATGCCATCTGACCTTACAGATCCAGAAGAACGTAAAGACCTATCTTTAGAAGTTGTACCAGATATGAATGCAGATTATATTTTTCTTCAAGTGGATTCCTCAGGAGGGCCAGACAATTTGTCCACAATTAAAGAAAGTCCTCTATGGCAAGGTCTATCTGCCGTCAAAAATAATAATGTAGAGGAAACTGACTTTTGGATCTACAAAGGCTGGGGTGTCATCGGACGTACACAAATCATCGATGAAGTTCTTTCCTATATAAAGTAATCATTAAAAAGGTTGAATTCATAATTCAACCTTTTTATCGTTGATTGTCAGAGATCAGCGGACATGTTCCACAACATCTACTTTTGTCCCCCTCATGCAAAAGATAGGCCAAACAGCAATGGTTCCGAACATAAAACGATTCTTTCCCATCTTCTGAAGTGTATAAACGATACTGGTGCTGGTACGTGTCCCCATTTTTTAATTTTACTTCATATATTTCTAACAGGAAATGAAGTGTTTCTTCAATTAAGTGATTTTTCTCAGGTAAGACATCTTTAAGTGTGGCTGATTTTTGCACAAGATTGTGGCTGACCAAAGAGTGCATATGACTTTCCTTACTTTTGGTTTCTTTCGCAATAACAGCGAAGAGTGGCAAAAGGTGCTCGGTGAAAAATGTTCTCTTTAATTCTTCTTTTTGTTCACGATCTAGGTGATCTGAATGTAGAATTGCATTTGGGGATAGTGTATAACGCATGCCACCATTGTTGCGCAGCACGATACCTACATTAGAAGGACGGAGATCTAGTAAAATACCATATTGTATGTACATATCTAAAAAGGCCATGGCAAGCACTGAATATCTTTTACCAAAAATTGTTCCCGTAATAGTAGGTGCACATTGATTCATTTGGCTAGTTTGAACTTTAGTCATATGTCTTACTACATCAGTATCTTCAATGAGGTTATGGACCATGATCGATTCAGGTTCATGGCCTATGGAAATAAAGTACTTGTTTTTAATGTAATCATTTATTTCTGAAAGTTGCATGGGTACTCACTCCTAATTGCATTTCTAAGTCGAATAACTTAATGATAATGGTTTTCAATTTCATTGTAAATGAAAATCATTATTGACGTACTAAGCTTGTTATCCTATCATTAATAGATGATAATGATTCTCAATTTAGTAAAAAAGTATTAAAAGGCGGAATAGATAATGAGTTTACGAGAAAGAAACACAGAAGAAACAGCTACTTCTGTAAAAGTAAATAAGGATTCAGAGAAAATTAATTCTAGACCGATAGTTGCAACCGTAATTCTTTTTGCTGGACTATTATTATTAGTCCTATCACTAGGGACGTCTATTTCTTTCGGAGCTGCGGAAATTGATTTGAAAACGGTGTGGGAAGGCGTTTTTCAATATGATTCTTCTTTAACCACGCACCAAATTATTCAAGAGTTACGTATGCCGCGCGCGTTGGCAGCGGCAATTGTGGGGGCTTTCCTAGCTGTATCAGGAGCAATTATGCAGGGTATGACTAGGAATCCTCTTGCATCACCTTCCATTATGGGGATAAGTGCAGGATCTGCGTTTATGATAGCGATAGCCTTTGCCTTTTTTCCTGGCACTACCTATTTAGGATTAATGGGTATGTCCTTTATCGGAGCAGGACTAGCTGCAGCCATTGTTTTCGGAATAGGGGCCTTTTCAAAGGGGGGATTGACTCCAGTTAAGTTAGCCCTTGCAGGTACTGCAGTTGGAGCGCTTTTAAGTTCAATTTCTTCCGCTATTGCTATCCACTACAATGTTGCTCAAGATATGAGCTTTTGGTATGCAGGTGGAGTAGCAGGGACGAAATGGATTAGTATTCAACTTTTAATACCAATTGCATTAATTGGAATAGGGTTAGCGATGGTCTTGTCGCGATCGATTACTGTACTTAGTCTTGGAGACGATGTTGCCAAAGGGCTCGGGCAAAAAACAGGATTAGTTAAGGTCTTTGGGACGGTCGTCGTTCTTCTTTTAACTGGGGCGGCAGTTAGTGTGGCAGGTACAATTGGCTTTATTGGCCTTGTGATACCGCATATTACAAGATTTTTGGTTGGGATGGATTATCGTTGGATTATTCCATGTTCTGCTATCTTAGGGGCACTATTATTAGTACTTGCCGACTTAGGAGCTAGGATGGTCAATCCACCTTTTGAAACACCGGTCGGTGCAATAACAGCACTTATCGGTGTACCATTTTTCCTTTACCTTGCAAGAAATGAAGGGAGGGGACTTTGATGCAATCTAATAGAAAGATTACTTTGGCTATAGCCATCATTGTTGCCATGATATTTTTCACTTTTTTCGCAAGCTTGAATATGGGATATATTCGAATTGCTCCAATTGATGTAATTCAAACGCTATTTGGTTTTGGTACAGAGAAAGACGAACTTGTATTATTCGATTTTCGATTGCCTCGCATGGTTATTGCTTTGTTAATTGGAGCAGGACTTGCTGTATCAGGTGCCATTTTACAAGCCGTATCGCAGAACGGTTTAGCTGACCCAGGTATACTTGGAATTAATGCAGGGGCTGGTTTGGCTGTCGTACTTTTTATTTATTTCTATCAAGGCTCTTCCACTAGTCTTGGATTGGACTCTATCTTTTTAATGCCGTTAGCTGCCCTACTTGGAGGGATATTTGCAGCATTTCTTATCTATACCATTGCCTGGAAAAAAGGAGTTACTCCAATAAGGCTGATTTTAGTAGGAATTGGTGTTAACGCGGCATTTGGTGCAGCATTAATCATATTTCAGCTACGGATGGATCCAAGAGATTTTATGCAAGCAACCATATGGCTTTCTGGAAGTATTTGGGGAACGAACTGGAAATTTGTATTAGCTGTATTGCCCTGGATATTCATTTTAATTCCCTATACCATTTACAAGGCACGCTATTTAAACATTCTCAATCTAGGCGATCAGATTGCAACCGGATTGGGTGCGGCTGTTGAAAGAGAAAGAAGATTACTACTGGTTTTATCAGTAGCACTAGCAGGTAGTTGTGTAGCAGTTGGTGGTGGTATAGCGTTTCTTGGATTGGTTGCACCTCATCTAGCACGACGCATTGTAGGACCTAAACACCAAGCAATGTTACCGACCTCTGCATTGATGGGAGCTTTGCTTCTATTAATAGCAGACACCATTGGACGTAATCTCCTTGCACCGTCTGAAATCCCTGTAGGTATTGTTGTATCTGCTATTGGTGCACCTTATTTTATCTATCTATTAATGAAAACCAATTAGAAAGGATGGGTAATATGACGAGATTATCCACGCAAAAGCTTGGAATAGCATATGGGGACTTGGATATTGTAACAGGACTTGATTTAGAGATACCAGAAGGGAAAATCACAACAATTATCGGACCAAATGGTTGTGGAAAATCTACAATTTTAAAGACCATGTCACGTATATTGGAGGCTAAAACAGGGGCTGTGTATTTGGATGGAAAAGCGATTCATAAAACACCAACAAAAGAAATTGCGAAGAAAATGGCAATTCTCCCCCAAACTCCAGAGGCGCCTAATGGATTAGACGTCACAGAACTTGTTTCATATGGCCGCTTTCCTCATCAAAGAGGATTTGGACGTCTGGGCAAGGAAGATAAGGAAATTGTACATTGGGCTCTGGAGGTAACAGGGATGATGCCATATGCGAAGCGTCCTATAGAGGCTCTGTCTGGTGGACAACGACAAAGGGTGTGGATTGCAATGGCCCTGGCCCAAGAAACAGATTTATTGCTATTGGATGAGCCAACAACTTATCTGGACATGGCCCATCAACTTGAAGTGTTGCAGTTACTAAAACAATTAAACGAAGGAGAAAAGCGAACAATTGTCATGGTCATCCACGATTTGAATCACGCAGCACGTTTTGCTCATCATATGATTGCCTTGAACAATGGAATGATTATTAAAGAAGGTAAACCAGATGAAGTGATGACATCAAAGGTACTTCGAGAAGCCTTCAATATTGATGCGGAAATCGTGCATGATCCTCGTAGTGGAAAGCCTGTTTGTTTAACCTATGACCTGGTTGGCGAGAGAGAGTCTAGTAGAACTGTTGATTTAGTCGGGGCGTTATAAAATTTATTAATGTCTGGTAAAGCAGGTTCCTTTTTAATAAGAGGGAACCTTTTTACTATAAATAAATATGTCCTGTCTGTTTCACAAATAAAAAGCACCAATCGTACATGGAGGGAGAGTAATAATGACTCATTCATTCAATCCAATAAAGGATGCTTGCACATATATGGAAAAATATTTTTCAGATGAAATTACCCTTGATATGTTGGCTGAATCTGCTGGAATGACTCCTAGTTATTTTTCAAAAAAATTCAAAGAGCAACTTGGAGTTAGTCCCATTCAGTATTTACTTGAAATCAGGATGAAGGTAGCTCGTGATCTTTTGAAGGAGCAAGAACAAAACGTAAAGCGAATATCACAAAAAATAGGATTTCAAGATGAGTTTTATTTTAGTAGGAAATTTAAATCATATTATGGAGTTTCCCCTCGTTTATATAGAAAAAAGATGGTTAGAGAAACTAAGCCAATGAAAAACTCTATATTATCCATAAGCAGTGACAAAAGAATTGTTGTAACTCTCCAAAGACTAGCAGACCCACTTATTGCATTGGGTATTAATCCTACAGCAATTGGCTGCTTTGGAACAACCATTGAAAATACGTATCTACACTCTCATATTTCTCCCCTGACCAAGGACCTTGGTGAATATCCTCCACAAAGAGAAGCTATTGAAAGTACTACTGATGTTATAATTGCCGACCAATGGAGAACCGGAGAGGAGTACCGAGAATATGCAGAAATCTCACCTACTGTAATCATCAGTGGAAAAGATTGGAGGGATTATCTCCAAAGAATTGCACAACTTTTTGGTATGGAACATCAAGGTGCAGAATTATTGAGAGAGTATGAACAAAAAGTCCAATATGCTAAACAAAAACTGCGTCAGAGCATCAATGAAAAACAAGTTATCATGTTAAGGGTCTTAAAACACGAGCTTCAAATATATAATCCTTCTCCATATGGAGTTGGTGGAGTTCTCTATAATGATTTAGGGTTAAAACCTCCCGAACCAATAAATAGTGCAGGAACTATGAGGACAATTAGTTTATCAGAATTAGCTATCTTAAACCCTGATTATATTTTTGTAGAAATCGTTCCCTGGCTGAATGGCTCTTCTGAATACTTTCAAGAATTTATTAAGGACTCGACAGAATGGAGTAAAATAAACGCTGTACGAAATGAGAAAGTAGCCTTTGTAGAAAACAATCTTTGGGTTGAAGGGGACGGAATTATTGGTAGGACTATGATGGTGGAAGAAATCCTACGAATATTAAGTCCATTATGAAAGATAAAAAAATCCATCTTTTGTTGCGGATTATCTATTTTTATTTCACCTAATATTAAGTAAAATTATCAGTGGGAATGAAAATCATTATCACCTAGAAAGAGTGGGATAAAATGAAGACGAAAAATAGATACACCATTATTCATGTTTTTATTGCTGTAATGTTGTTACTAGTTGCTGGTTGCAGCCAAACGGAGAAAAACACTGTTGAGACTCAAGCAACTAATTCAACAGAAGGGAATTCCAGTAAAACAAGGGTAATAGAACACAGCTTGGGTGAAACAGAAATACCAGAAAATCCGGAACGTATTTTTGTAACATTACAACGAATTGCAGATCCAATGCTGGCTCTTGGAATAAAACCACATGCTATTAGTGCTTATGGAGATCTTAGCTATTTGGATGGACAATTAAATGAAGTCAAGGTTTTTGACGAATACCCTCTAAATGTAGAAGCAATCTTAGCAGAAGCACCTGATTTAATTGTGGCAGATCCTTGGACAGATCAAGAAAGATACGAGCAATTAAGCAAAATTGCACCAACAGTCGTTATTGATGGTAATGATTGGAGAGAATTTTTCCCTAATGTTGCTGAAGTGTTTGGGAAAGAGAAGGAATATAAGCAATGGATGGAAGCCTATAAGAAAAAGGCGGACGAAGCAAAGGCACAGTTGGAGAAAGAACTAAAAGATGAAACGGTAATGATCCTTCGTGTTCAGCAAGACTTTATCGGTGTCTGGAGTGGATCTGGTGGCGCAAGCGCCGTCCTGTTTGAAGACTTAGGATTAACTCCGCATGAAAAGGTAACAAACGATTGGAATGAGCTTTCTCTTGAAGCGCTTCCTGACTTTGATGCAGATCATATTTTTCTCGAAGTTAGAAGTACAGCTGAGGGCTCACAAAAATACTTTGATGATAATATGAAAGACAGTTCAATATGGAATAACATGAAAGCTGTGAAAAATGGAAACGTTTATCCCGTATCTTCAGATGTTTGGGTTGAAGGGGATGGACCTATAGGTCGCGACCAAATTATTGATCAAGTGCTGGAAGACTTAACAGGAAATTAATTGTATGCAAAAGGAGGAAAGTCGTTGATTCAACGGCTTTTCGTTTTAGAAATTCATAAAAAGGAGTGTGTAAAATGAGAACATATAGTGACACATTTTTAGAAGAAAATTTCTATCTTAGAAAGACTGATCATCCTAATATGCTTTTTACGGTTAATTTATATAAGTTAATTCATGAAAATAAAATGAAGGAATTCATTGATAATTTCGGGCCGAAGATTAAAGCATGCAATTCCGATGTTGTAGCTACATACTTTGCAAAATATTTAGGATGGGCATTGTCTGGGTATCATTATATACTATCACTTGGCGATACGTTTGAATTCTCATTAAAAAATACCGAACTACAAATATTCTATGATAAAAAATACGATTATTATGGGTTGTCCTTTAAAATTATTGATTTTACTTTAATGCCTACCCTAACGAAAAAGCCAATAATTGAAGATTTTTATTTAAATTTCGTTACTCCCCTTTTACAAACCTTCGTAACAAGTTCCAACGTGAAAATTAGAGATCTATGGGGGCAAGTAGCTATTGGTGTCTACCATGGCCATGATAACAATTTAGAATTAGCTCAAACAGATGAAGAAAAGGAATCCATATTAAATTTTTTTCAATTCATCACGAAAGAGTTAAAGCCAGGATTTTTTTCAGCAAAGAGAAATCCTCTTGATATCACCTTCAGAATGACAGAAAGTCCAACCAAACCAGGAGAACTGCAACGATTAAACCCCACCTGTTGCTTGTATTATCAAACCGAAGGAGCTACTACTATGTGCTTTGGCTGTCCAAGGATGAATGAAGAGGAACGGGATAAGAGAAGGGAAGAAATAAGAGCCAAAAATGCCGGGTAAAGTAATCAAAGTACCTTAACCAAGCAAGGTGTAGAATTTGCAAGGATTCCTTGTAGAAGTTCACTAATCGACTAAAGCTCTATTCTTTTACTTAATAGATTACTAATTCTATAAGATCAGGTATACTCTTTTTGTAATCGAAATTTTAAATTTAAAAATGGAAATATGTTAAAGTTAGTGTATCTATATGATTGAGAGGCTAGAATGAATAAAAAATAACGCTTTACTCGCATAGTTAGGAGGAAAAATATGACAAATAATACTGCTAGTGATAAGAGTCTATCACCAGAACAAACTGTAGAATTAATATCTGCTTTAAAGAAACGGTTTGAGAAAAACATGCAACGCCATGAAGAGATTGAATGGGATAAAGTTCAGGCGAAGTTGGAAAATAGTCCAGAAAAAATTTGGTCTCTCTCCGAAATGGAACGTACCGAAGGGGAGCCAGATGTAATTGGTTATGATAAGGAAAAGGATGAGTTTCTATTTTGCGATTGCTCTAAAGAGAGTCCTAAGGGCCGCAGAAGTGTGTGTTACGACCGCGCGGCACTAGAGGCAAGAAAAAAGTTTAAGCCGGAAAATAGTGCAATGGATATGGCCGCTGAAATGGGAATTGAACTGTTGACAGAAGAGCAATATCGAGAGTTACAAAAGATTGGAGAGTTCGATTTAAAAACATCCAGCTGGGTGCAAACACCTGAAGAAATTAGAAAGCTTGGCGGTGCATTATTCTGTGATCGTCGCTTTAATCACGTTTTCGTGTACCACAATGGAGCTGACTCTTACTATGGTGCACGGGGATTCCGTGGGATGCTAAGGATATAAATATATTTTATATAGACGTAGAAGGGATACATTCTTCTGCGTCTTTTATTTTTTATATAAAAATTGGAAACTTTTCTAGCTTTTAATCGTATTTAAACAAGAGCGAATAAACAATTATATGGTAAGGAGGCATTACATATTAATTGAAAACAGTAGTCAGCAAAATATTAATAGTAGTAATTATCCCAATACTTTTCGTCCTCTGGTTTCATAACCATAAAGTTATTAATGAGGACTATACTAAACTAACCATTAAAATGCCAAATGAGGGCGTGACAGTCATTGATGAGAAGAAACGGATTGAAGAAATCATTGATACTATTAATGAAAGTCCACGAAGTTTTGGAACAGAAAAACCTTGGTACAACTATGAACTTGCTAGCCTTATTTTCGAAAATGAAAGTGGAGATAGCAAGGCGCTTCATTATATGACGGAGAACCAAAATATCAAAATAAGATTTGGTGAGATTGATACGGATCTAGTGTTTGAGGAAGAGGACTTTCAAGAGAGTGAGAACGCATCAGCACCTGTGATGGGGGAAGTTCAGGAAGTGATACTAGAACATGGAACCGTGGAAACATATAGCATCAATGAGCAAACGTTCGAAATTATTCCTTATCATCAACCATATTTAGATTTCATGGAAGAGCTGGAAGCAACGCAAGGTGATCGGGAGGAACTGTTTTCAGCTCATGTCGTTAAGCCTTTCAGTAAAGAAATTTATGGCCATGAATATTCCTCCAGGGATGATCCCTTCTACGTTGCGCCAGTTAATACGGATAAAATGAAAGAAATGATTATACAACTGGATGATCAGTATGAGGAGATTAGTAGATTTATTAAAGAGGGGTTAGAAGACTCTACCGCTTTACTGACTGGAAGCGAAAAGGTCAGAATCTATCTTCAGCCTCATAGTCCGGATTTCAATTACTTAGAAATGGGTGGGGTTGTGGCATTTGCTGCAGATAAAGATGTGATGGTTCTGCAAATCGATCCGCGAAAGTACACGGAAAAGAGTATCAAACAAACTATCGCACACGAATTCCACCATGTAGTCACAATGGAAGTCTCAGACTGGGCCTATCGTAAACATCATCTTTTGGAGCGGGTAATCATGGAAGGGAAGGCAGACACATTTGGAAAATTGGTGTATGAAGACTATGATGTTGCATGGATTGAACCTCTGAATCCTGAAGCGACGGAAAGAGTTTGGAGTTTCATTGAAGAAAATAAGGGTTCGTATGAAATGGAAGATTTGACGATGCTACATATGGGACAGCCATCATCTGGTTTTCCTAAATGGTCTAACTACAGAATCGGGTATCGGATTATGGAAGATTTTTTGAAGCGGAATCCAGAACTCACTTTAGAGCAATGGACTGAGATGAGAGCGGATGAGATTTTGGAGTTAAGTGGATTTGGAGTGGGAGACTAAAGGAAACTTACTTTGTGGCAGTGAATCAAGACACGAATTGTTCCATTGAAAGGAAAAACGGTAAGAGAGAGAGCCTCTCTACGCCCGAAAAGTTGAAATGAAAGAGAAAACGGTAACAGAGAGGCCATCTCAAGACCCGAAGCATTGCTATGAAAGGGAAAACGGTAACAGAGAGGCCTTCTCAAGCCTCGAAGCATCGCTATGTAAGCAAGAACGGTAACAGAGAGGCCATCTCAAGACCCGAAAAGCTCAAATGTAAGTCAAAACGGTAACAGAAGGAGGGGATTCTGAATGGGCGATGCTATTTTTCAATTTGTTGTATTTGGACTTATTATACTTGGTAGTCTATCTTTCACTCTATTTATCCGAAGGCTGCTTATTAATGCATCTTACAAAAATCAAAGATTAAAGAACATCGAGCAAAAGTTAGACATTATAATAGAGAATATGGAGAAAGTAGATTCATCTAATTAAATTACATATTGATGTTGTTCAAAGGAGAGAACTCACAATGGAAATAAGAAAGCTAACCCCAACTGATGCAGAAAACTATAGAACCATTAGGTTGGAGGCATTGAAAAATAAACCGGAAGCATTCAGCTCTAGTTATGAAGATGAAATAGATTATTCAGTTGAAAAATATAGAGGAAGATTTAACAATGACCACACCTACACCTTTGGAGCTTTTAAAGGAGATAATCTGGTCGGTACGGTGACCTTAATATGTGAGACAAAGAAGAAAATCAAGCATAGAGCTACTATAGTAGCCATGTATGTGAAGCCTGATCAAAGAAAATTAGGCGTTGGAAAAGCTCTTATGAATGAAGCAATAAACAAGGCCAAAGATTTAAAGGAGATTGAACAAATCTATCTCGCAGTGACAGCGGGAAATGAATTTGCAAAGCGGTTATATACATCACTGGGTTTTGTTACATACGGAGTAGATAGAAATGGTTTGAAGATCGAAGACACCTATTTTGACGAAGAATTGATGGTTTTGGAGCTGTAACTCTTTTTTAGGGGAAATTTAAGGGGGGAGCTAATGAGAGTTTTTCTTTTACTATGTCTGATTGTTCTTTCAGGTTGTGAGATGGGTACAGAAGAAGTGACAGATATGAAGGAAGAAGAATTAATTCTGAAAAATGATGTGATTGATACTTTTTTAATCAATGGACAAGAATTTGAAATTTATCCGTGGTATGGATATTATGTTGAGTATTTGAAGGAGGACTATAGCTCAGCTGAAGCTAGGATTGACAATTTTCATAACGTCGTAGGAAACCCTTTGAGTAATGAAGTGCTGGGGTATGATTATGGTTATCAGAATAACATATACTTGAAGCCACCTTATAATAGAAACAAATTAAAAGATTATATTGTAAAATTAGATGAACGTCATAAAAAAATAGTAGAAGTAATTAAAGAAGCTTTGACTGATTCAACTATCCTTCTTTCAGGTGGAAATTATAAAATATATCTGGCTCCGTTTAATTCTGACGTGAATTCTGAAGAGTTCTTAGGAGTTACAGGATTTGCGCAACAAAACGCAATGGTTCTTATGCTAGATCCAGACAAAATATCAGACAAAAGCATTAGAGAAATTGTTGCCCATGAATACCATCACTTAGTGTATATGGAAATCTCTGATTATAACACACGGACGGCTCACCTTTTAGAAAAAGTTATTATGGAAGGAAAAGCAGAAACTTTCACCAAAATTCTTTATCCCGATTACGAAGTTCATTGGATTGAGCCATTAAGTAATGATGAAAAAGACAGAGTCTGGAGCTTCATGGATGAGAATAAATACTCCGTTAGTGAGGAAGATTACAGTGTGCTTAACAATGGCAGCATTTCAAAGGAGCTTCCTAGTTGGTCCAACTATAGAATGGGCTATCAAATTATGCAGGAGTATTTAGAGAAAAATCCTGGTTTACCAGTAGAAGAATGGACTGTTTTAAAAGCGGTAGAGATTATAGAAGAATTAGAATTTGAGAGTATAGAATAATTAAATTAATAGAACTTGTCTCACCAAGAGATAAGTTCTTTTTTTATTTTAATTCATAATACATTTATTGAATATCAATAAATAATCTGATATTATACTGTTAATTAATGTAAAAGTTTTGGAGAGAGGGATGAGGAATTGAAACAAACTTTATTGATATCATTTATCCTACTGTTATTTTTATCAGGATGTAATCGATACGTAGTGGCTGATATTCCAGCGGAAGGAACTTTTCATATGACCTTAATTAATAATACTGATATCGATGTGTACGGATATGAGGTCAGTTATTCCCAAGATGGGACACGTAGAGGCGGAAGTGGTGGAGGGCAGTATGCTGACAATTCAAAGATAAAAAAGGGGGACACGTTTACGCTGGATTTTAATCAGGTCAATTTCCTTCCTGACAAAGAGGTGACTTTCGTAATTACTGTATTTACAGGTAAGCATCAAACGGAAAAAGTAACGTTAAGTTCACCTGTTACCACTATGGTTTCAAATTTGGAAAGTACCTACTATGTGAAGATAGTTGGAGAAAATAAGGAAGAGTTAAGTATAAATTAGATGATGAAAGGAATTGTGAAATTGGAAAAAATTGTGGAACTAATTAAGTGTTCATTTCGTATAGGTAATGAATGTAATTTTCATAAAAGAAAGTAGAGGGAAAGATGAACACCAAGAAGAGATTCAGTTTCCGCAAAGCAATAAAATATATATCAGTATCATTGGTAAGTTTGGTAGTTCTGTGGATTGCGTTTCATCAAATAATGGTTTTTTTCGAAAAGAACAAGTATCAAGCTACTGGACAACTGGTAGAAGTGGATGGTAACAATATGCATGTTCATGTAGAAGGGGAGGGACCTAAAACTATCCTTCTACTTACTGGATTAGGGACGTCAGCGCGAGTGCTGGATTTTGAGCCGCTTAGAAGAAGTGGAGTCCATTGTCGGGATTGATCCAACACTTCCTGCTGCGGTTGATTATTTTGATGTACCTGTTCCTACCATGCCAGGCTTCCTTAGGGCTGTAGGTCCGAGTGGTATTGCAAGGATAGTGGTAGCGGGAAATGAGGAGGATTTTTTACCACTGTCAGCAAAAGGGACATACTCCACGGAAAATCTTGAGTTAACAAAAACTTTAACTGTCTGGAATGGCTACAATAAAAATATCATCATGGAAGCAAATGAGATTAGTAATAATATCGCTAAAACGATTAACATGTCTTTTCCGGCCGATATACCTGTAATGATTTTTACACCGAAGGAAGAAAAGACAAACCCTGCCGGGAAATCTACCATCACCTTTTATAAAGAACAATTAGAGAATGTAGAGAAAAATAAAATTGTTCCACTCGAAGGTCATCATTATTTACATTGGACAAATGCAGAAGAGATGAGTAAGCAAGTTGGGGAATTTATTAGCGAAAGTTAAAAAATGGGGGTATTAAAATGGCCAAACAGATAAAGTGGCTGGTAATTGGATTAATAGCAATTGTCTTAGTATTTTCCCTTTTTACTTTTACCTTGTTTAAAGAATCCCGAGGTTATGCACAGTATCATTCCGAGTCATTAATGAATGATACTTCCAGCCTGATAGGAAGCTTTCAAAGAAAACAAGAAGTCCTTCAGCAAATTATCCAAACAAGGACTTTGACACAAACTCAAGTAGATCTAATTCGAGAAGACACTTATATTCTAATAAACTATTATGAAGACTATAATCGTTTGGCGATGAATTTGGATCGATACGAAAATAAAGGATACTCCATCGTAGATGCGGCCTTTGTAACGGAAGCAGTCTTTAACCGTAAGATAGCCGAAATTCAAGGAACAGATCAAGTGAAGGTCAAACTGGACAATGAGTTTCTTGAAAAAATAGAGTTTCTAGTCGCATTCAATGAACGTTGTCTAAATACCTTAGGAAAACATGTGCGGGGATTCGTGATTACAGATACTTCTATGGAGACGACGGAGGAAAGGGTAGTATTAAGCGTAAATGGGATAAATGAAGATTTTTGGGTTGGAAATCTTGAAGCGTTTGGATAGAGAGGCATTTGAAAAGCAAAGTGATACAGAGAGTTTAATAAATTCGTGAAGGTAAATCGATTGATTCCAATGTGAGAGCAATTGCTGATGGATCAATTAATACTGTTGATACAAGCTTTTGGGATACGTTAACTTTCCAGACCACAAGACAAGGTGAGGAAAGCGATGAATAAACAAAGGAAAAGCTCGGGGCGGTATCCGAGCTTTTTTTTTTTTGATTTTGACCAATGAAGACTTGAGTTTCAAAACTTTTGGGTGACAGGAGTCTTCATAATGGTAATGAAGACCGGAGTTCCAAAATTTTAGGGTGACACGCGTCTTCATAATGGTAATGAAGACCGGAGTTCCAAAATTTTAGGGTGACAGGCGTCTTCATAATGGTGATGAAGACCGGAGTTCCAAAATTTTAGGGTGACAGGCGTCTTCATAATGGTGATGAAGACCGGAGTTCCAAAATTTTAGGGTGACAGGCGTCTTCATAATGGTAATGAAGACCTGAGCACCAATGTTTTTGAGTAACAGAAGTCTTCATAGGGCTTATGAAGACCGGAGTTCCAAAATTTTTAGGCTGTAGAGGTCTTCATCAAGGTCATGAAGACGTTAGTGCTAAGATTACCTGGTGACAGAAGTCTTCACCAATCACAACCCCGCAGATAAATGAATCTCCCCTTCAGGCAATTCATTCCCACTCTGAGGTTCCAACGTTATCGCAATGGTATCCCAATCTTCCAAAGCAGTCTGTTCGATGTTATGGAACACATATCCTTTACCTTGATTATCAATAGTAAAGTCGCCAGCCGGTATTGGTGAACCATCCTTCAACAGCCAAACCTGATACACTTCGTTTCCACTAAGCTCAGGTAAGTCCTGCGTTTGGATCATGACAGATAGTGCCTGCTCTTGTTGGAAAAGTGCTGCAAACCCGCTGCCGGCAGCATCTGATGGCTGCAATGTTACTACGTTATCAGGTTGTTTCAGTTCCTCAGCAGCTGACTCAGCTCCTTCCTCGTTTTGCAACATTAAGTAGCCGTTTCCAATCAATGAAAGCAATAGCGATGCGGCAAGTAATGTGGTTAGCCAAGGTTTCCTAGAAGCTGTAGTTTTATTAAAGGGTTCATCAACGACTTCCTTTTTAGATGCTATAGGTGTAACTAAAACATTCTCTGAATTAACATCTTCAGCAAATACATTATTCAAAATTCGCTTCTTCATTTCTGGTGGGGGTGAGGCCTGCTCTGACACAAGGGCAACATCTCCTAACAGATCTTGAAGTTCCATTAATTCTTCCTGACATTCGGGACAGGTGGCTAAGTGCTGTTCGAATTCTTCTCTCTCTGTTTGTGTTAGGTGACCATTGAAATAGTCCAACACTAACTCACATTTCTGACTCATATACTCCCCCTCCTATCTGCAAGCAACGGTTTCAGTTTTTTCAGCGCCAGCCGTATCCTTCCCTTTACAGTCCCAAGCGGTATGCCTGTCAAATCCGCTATTTTCTGCTGGGTATAGCCTTTAAAATACATGTAATGAACCATCTTCTTTTGGTCATCAGATAAGGTGGAGACCGCCTCTCTGATGACATTTTGCTCTTCTTTCCACTCTGTCTCTTTTTCGGTGGAGTCGTTAGATTGCAGAAATGGTTCAACATCTTCTATCGGGGCACTTTGTGTTCGTTGCTGCTTACGAATAATATCCAAGGCTTTATTACGGGCGATGGTAAACAGCCATGATCGAAACTTCCCTTTTGACGCGTCATAGATTCCTGTTCCCTGCCAAATTTTAATAAAGACATCCTGCATCGCTTCTTCGGCAATGTCGTGGTCATTTGTTATTTTCAATAAAAAAGAATACAAGATCTTTTCGTACCTGTCGTACAGTTCTTCCAGAGCGGTTTTATCTTTTTTCCTAATCCGCTCATACAGAAGAGAGTCCTTATTCTGCATAGGTTTTCTCCTTTTTTATGTGATTATCTTTATTATATCTTTGTTTATCTGTTTAAAAGAAGAAATAAGGCTTTCCTACATTCCTAACGGTGGAAAATGGGATTTAGATCAGTATTTTAGCATTCTAAGGTTCCTAAATAAGAAGGAGGATCCATATTTTTTACAAATGCTCTTGATTATTGAGTATTACCTGTTATATAGTGTATATATAGATATAAACAGTATAATACTTAATAAGAGGGGGATTTATGATGAACGAGCGTAGTAATGCTTGGTGGTTGGCGAAGTTTGAGATGAAGGCACAGTTAAAGGGTATTTTCTGGATGCTGTTTTTGCTTGTATTCTTAACCATGTTTTTTGTTACAGCACTTCCGATGTATTTGGCAGAAGGGGTAGGTGCAACTTTTTTTGATTTAGCATTTATTGTTGTGTTTGGTATGGCTGTGGCTTGGATAAAGCCTAAAGAATTTCAATATCAAAAAGTTGGAGATGAAATATGGGCTTCCCCATTCTTTATCGCTTTGAACCAGTTGCCAATTACAAAAAATGAATTAGTGAATAGCAGATATATTATTTTCTTTAGTTATACCCTGCCATACTACATATCCACGTTGGCAATTATTTATATCTTTACTCCAGAATTAAGAGAGGCTGCTGCCATCCCTGAATATCTAGCTTTTTCAGCACTGTGGATTTCTATAGGATCTTCACTTGGGTTATCCTTTGCAGTCAGTGACTCCGGAGATAGAGTGACGAACAAGCAAATGTGGCTTTATGGAATAGGCTTAACTGTTGGTGCAGTCGTGTTCTTTACATTAGCGCACTTCTTATTAGAAACGGGAATTGTTGCTTGGACCTTAGCCTTGTCTGTGAAATGGCCACTAATTGTATTGTTATTTGCAATAATATCATTCCTTCTATCGATTAATCTGTGGAAGGTTTACATGATAAGACAGATAGATAAGATGGATTATTTGAAATAAAGGGGAGGTGTGGAGATGGAACTACCAATTCGCCTTTCAAAGGAATCGAGAGAGCCAATCTATCATCAAATTGAAGAGCAAATCAAAGCATTGATTGCAGGGGGACATTTGCAGAAGGGATCTCCTTTGCCATCCATTAGACTTTTATCTAAAGATTTAGAGATAAGTGTGATTACCACAAGGAGAGCTTATCAGAACTTGGAGCATCAAGGCTTCATTATAACGACTCAAGGCAAAGGGACTTTTGTAGCGGAAGTAGAAGAGACAATGAAGGAGTCCGTAAAAATCGCCTCTGTCTACCAAGCAATTGAAAAAGCAGTAGAAACTGCAAGAAGGCATGATTATTCCTTAACGGAAATAGAGGATATTTTTCAAAAAGTGATACGTTCATTTAGGGAAAAAGGAGAGTGAGAAAATGCAACATGCTTTAGTAGTTGAGAAAGTTGAAAAGCTTATTGGAGATTTTGAAATAGGGCCAATAACACTCAAATTAGAGCCTGGAACCATTACGGCTTTAGTGGGGGACAATGGTGCTGGGAAAAGCACTTTGTTAAAAATGATTATGAGGCTCGTAAAAAAGGATAGTGGGAGGATTTCTGTAACGGGGGTTGCTGATATTGACACGGAAGAGCAGTGGAAAAAGAACGTTTCTTATATGCCTCAAGCATTAACTGGAGTAGACCCTTTTACGTGCCAAAAAATCAAGGAACTTGTTTCTAGATGGTATCCTACATGGGATGAAAGCTTTTTTCAACATCTTGTTCAGGAGTTTGATATACCGTTAGGAAAAAAATACGGGAAACTTTCTCAAGGAGTACAACAGAAGTTGAGTGTGGCAATGGCTTTAGCGAAGGATACGGAAATCTTACTCTTGGATGAACCGACATCAAATATGGATATCCTCTCAAAAGGTAAGTTGATGAATGAACTGATGAAATGGATGGAAAGAGGAGAGAAAACTGTCATCGTGGCTAGCCATCAAGTGGATGACATCAAGAAACTGGCGGACTATATCGCGTTTATGAAAAAAGGGGACTATCTTGGTATATATGAAAAAGAAGAACTAATCGAAAACTATAAAAAGTACTGGTTCAAAGAGCCCCTCCCAACATTTCTCATCGAAGGGGAAATTGCAAGAAACGGTGATAAGGTATTGGTTTCGGAAAATGCGACCAAAACAGATCAACACCTTTTTGATGAAGGAATTCAATGGATAGATCAACAATCCTTGGATCTTGACGAAGTGATAACGTTCAAGCTAACTTAAGTATTTTTTCTTCAATGACTTATTTGGAAAATTTGCTCGCTTGACTCTGCCTCCTTCGTAGCGTACTTTAGTATATATTGCAGTTTTAGATACACCGGAGGAATGGCCATGCGTGTAAAGAAAGTCTTGAATAACAATGTATTGATTGCTGCCCATCCCGAGTACAATGAAGTGATCCTGACAGGAAAAGGAATTGGCTTTGGGAAACGTACGGGTGAGGATATTTCCGTCGAGAGTGCGGAAAAGTTCTTTGTGCTGCGTGACCAGAAAGAGCAGCAACAATATAAACAGTTACTTAGTTATGTCGATGAGTCATTCATCGGGTTGATGAATGAATGTATAGAGAGAATAGAAAAACGTTTTGAGGTTCGGTTGAATGAACATATCCATGTCGGCTTGACGGACCATCTTTATTTTGCCGTAAAAAGAATTCAACAGGGGCTGGATATAAAAAATCCCTTCCTGACTGAAACGGAACTCGCCTACCCAAAAGAATATACGGTGGCACTTGAAATTGTCCAGTGGTTAAATGAGAAGCTTGGGGTCTCGGTTCCAGTGGGAGAAGTAGGGTTCATTACATTACACATCCATAGCGCGTTAACCAACCGTGAATTGTCTGAGGTTAACAAACATACACAGTTGATCAGCAGAATGGTGGATGTCATAGAGGAATCCCTGAAAATCTCTGTAGACCGGGCAGATGTAAACTACTTGAGACTCATTCGTCATTTTCACGCGTCGATTGAAAGGGTGCAAAAAGACGAGAACCGTCCTGAAAATCAGGAAGCGCTCGCAAAAGTGTTGCAAGCCGAATACCCTGTGTGCTACAATCTAGCATGGAAATTAATTAAAATTATGCAGCAGAACTTACACAAGCCAGTTCCAGATGCTGAGGCAGTTTACCTGACCCTACATTTGCAAAGGCTTGCAAAACAATAAAATATCCAAAACACTTTTTTCACGTGTTACTGGTCATGCAGGCATGAGCGGAAGAAAGCGTAAACGAAGAAACATGGTAGAAGTCTATCTACCTTTCCTTCGTGTACCTTTTCTTTTCACTCATGCCTTTTTGTATTGCACAGGTTCTACAATTGCATATAAAAATACTTAGGAGGAACACATATGTTTAAGAAATCATTCGGTTTACTGCAACGTATCGGTAAAGCCCTTATGCTTCCTGTCGCATTGCTTCCGGCAGCAGGGATACTGCTTGCATTCGGTAATGCCATGCAAAACCCGAACTTAACAAGTCGCCTCGGCTTTTTAGAGGCAGATTCAATCGTGCTTCTGGCACAAATCATGGAACAGGCAGGAAACATCGTATTTGCAAACCTGCCATTGCTATTTGCCGTCGGTGTAGCTATAGGGCTTGCTGGAGGAGACGGGGTTGCCGGTCTTGCAGCAATGATCGGTTACTTAATTATGAACGTTACCATGAGTGTTATCAGTGGAGTTACCGCTGATCAGGTCGGAAGTGACCCTGCGCTTGCGAATGTTTTAGGAATTCCGACCCTTCAAACCGGTGTGTTCGGCGGTATCATAGCCGGGGTTCTCGGTGCTTATATGTACAATAAATTTTACAATATTGAAATGCCATCTTATTTAGGATTCTTTGCCGGGAAGCGTTTCGTTCCGATTGTAACAGCAGCTTCCGCACTTGTTCTTGGAATTGTCATGAACTTCATTTGGCCATTCGCGCAAGAGGGATTAAATACATTCTCTTATTTTATGACAGAATCAAACCGTACATTGGCAGCATTTATTTTCGGTGTCATTGAACGTGGACTGATTCCATTTGGCTTGCATCATATTTTCTATTCTCCATTCTGGTTTGAATTTGGTTCTTACACAAACGCGGCGGGAGAATTGGTTCGCGGTGACCAACGTATTTTCATGGAGCAGGTGAAAGACGGTGCCGAACTTACGGCAGGAACGTTCATGACTGGTAAATTCCCATTCATGATGTTCGGTCTTCCAGCTGCAGCGCTAGCAATCTATCACTGCGCACGTCCAGAAAACAAGAAGTTTGTAGCAGGTATCATGGGTTCTGCTGCATTAACATCTTTCTTAACAGGTATCACAGAACCACTTGAGTTCAGTTTCTTATTCGTAGCACCGGTATTATTCGGAATTCACGCAGTGTTTGCAGGACTTTCCTTCATGGTCATGCATATTTTAGATGTAAAAATCGGAATGACATTCTCCGGTGGTGTCATTGACTACATTCTATTTGGTATCCTTCCAAATGCAACAGCATGGTGGTTGGTAATCCCTGTTGGTCTAGTATTCTCGGTTATTTACTACTTCGGGTTCCGCTTTGCAATCAAGAAGTTTAACTTGATGACTCCAGGTCGTGAGGAAAAAACAGAGGAAGCGGAAGCTGGTACTGGTTCCGTTGATGAACTGCCATTCGGAGTACTAGAAGCACTTGGCGGAAGAGAAAACCTTACAAACCTTGACGCTTGTATCACTCGTCTTCGAGTAAGTGTTAAAGACGTTGAACAGGTAGATAAAGAGCGCTTGAAAAAATTAGGTGCAGCAGGCGTTATGCAAATTGACCGCAACATCCAAGCAATTTTCGGACCACGTTCTGAAACGATCAAAGGACAGATTCAAGATATCTTGAGTGGAAAAACGCCAGTGAAGCAAGAAGTGGCGGCAACATCTGAAACTATGTCGGCGGATGCTGGTGCAGTTACTACTTCATCTTCATCAGAGTTTGACGTAGTTATGCCGATGACTGGTAAACTACTACCTATTTCTGAAGTTCCAGATAAGATTTTCTCACAAAAAATGATGGGTGACGGTTTTGCCATTGAACCAACGGATGGAAAAGTGGTTTCACCTGTTGCAGGTAAGATCGTGAACCTGTTCCCGACAAAACATGCAATCGGTATTGAAACGGCTGACGGCCGCGAAGTTCTTGTCCATGTGGGAATCGATACAGTTAACTTAAAAGGAAAAGGTTTTGAAAGTTTAGTAGAACAAGGAGACACAGTGGAGCAAGGACAAGCGTTACTGAACGTAGACCTGCGCATTGTGTCAGAAGAAGCGACATCCATTATCACACCAATCATCTTTACAAACTTGGCTGCTGGAGAAGCAGTTGAGATCAAGGATGGGAGTGTAAGAGTTGGGGAAAAGGGTCGCATAACAATTTCTTAAAGTGGCAAAAACAAGTAGAACCGTTGCATATTATGCTGCAACGGTTCTTTTTTGTGGAAAAAGATTATCCCTGTTTCATCAAAAGGGAGTGAGCTTTTACTACTTTTTTTTCTAAATAATCTATTGAATAGTTACCAGTGGGATCTGTTACATCAACCACAGCTCTTGATAAGTTATCTATAACTAGGTGCAGCAATTCCAGATCTTTTTCCTCAAGCTTATGTTTGTTGACTTCATCCATAATTTCTTGTGCAAGTCCCTGTATCTTCCTGAGTCGATAATCGTTCACGTTTTTCAAGTAAACCCTCCTCTTTTAAATGACATTCACAAAAAGAGTATATGTACTAAAATGAGATTCTTTCTCAAAAATTATATAAAACAATTGACACTGATAATCATTATCAACTATGATTAAAGTGTGTTAATTGAAAACAATTATCAACTAGAGGTGATCTAGAATGCGGATATTTATTGGATATGTAAGTATGTCGGGAAACACAGAAGACATTGCAAATATTTTGCAGGATGAGTTGCTTGCAAAAGGCTGCGAGGTTGTCTTGGAGTGTCTAGATACAGTAGATGTAGAGGAAATCACAACCTATAACGGTATTTTTATTGGTTCCTACACTTGGGGAGATGGCGATCTTCCATATGAGGCGGAGGACTTTTATGAAGAGTTGAATGGATTAAAGTTAAACAGTATTCCTGCAGCATGCTTTGGTTCAGGAGACCACGCATATCCTAAATTTTGTGCGGCAGTGGATACATTTTCTCAGAAACTTAAAAGCTGTGGAGCCAACGTATATAATAAAACATTAAAGGTGGAGTCATCTCCTGAAACAGAGGAACAAGAAATGGAATGTAGACAATTTGCACATACATTCTATTCGTGGATTAAGAAAATGGAAGGAAACATTCATTATGTTTAACAGAGGATCCACTGCTGTTTTATCTACACCTGATATTCCATTCCTTGTTGCAGTAAAAAAATCTGGCATCTATTCATTCGAGGATGGGAAATGGTTGTTGCAGTATGGCCTTACCCAAAACATCTATAAGCTTGTAAAATTGGGTAGATTTATTTTTGGCATTGGAGATTATGGGACCATCCTACGATATGATCCATATCAGAAAAAGTGGACCCATACCACATTTTCTGTACCTCAGCGATTATGGGATATAACTGGAAACGAACAAGGACTAATCGTAACACATGGTGGGAGTAAATTATATGTTTCCAGAAATTATGGTTCAAGCTGGACTGTCGTTAAGCCATTTGCATCTCTCAATGCACCCCCATTGATTAGGTCGCTCTTTTTTTCTGATGATTATATATACATTGGTACACAAGTAAATAAGAAGCAAGGGGGCGTATGGAAGTACTCTCTCTTAACAAGGGAATTGAAACTTGTAAAAAGAGAAGATAATTCCATGGTTTCATCGATTTATATTTCAGACAGGGACTCTATGCTCATTACAAAAGCAAACGTAAAGACTGGAGAAGGTTCTGTGGAAATGAGAAAAGCAGATAATTCGTGGATTTGTTTTAAACAGCCTCTTTCAGAGAAAGCGTTTTTGGATATATTCATGGCTAATAATAGATTGCATGCGACTACCAGCCGAGATGAATTCGGGTATTCGAGAATTTATGAGATACATAGAGAGAGTATGACATTGATTCCAATCGAGACTGTGGAAGGGCATGGATTTAGAGGAGCTGGCTTTGAAGACCAACTGTTTATTTCATCCCCAGTGGAAAGTAAATGGATCAACAACAGATATGAAGTTCCAAGCCTACTACATTGATAGGAGTGACAATATGAGAATAGGAATTTTTTATGCAAGCATGTCCGGTAACACGGAGGCAATTGCGGACAGTATCACAGAAAAACTAAAGAGTCATCAGCACGAGGTTGTATTAGAGGACGTTCATAATGTCGATAATGCAATGGAGCTGTTACACTATGATGTTACCATTTTAGGAATGTATACATGGGGGGATGGTGATTACCCAGATGAATGCTTGGACCTCGTGGAAGAATTGGAAGAAATGAATCTTGAGGGTCATTCCTTTGCAATTTTTGGCTCTGGTGATACATCGTATCCTGAATTCTGTGGTGCTCTTGACCATCTTAAAGAATTGCTTGAAAGCCGTGGGGGAAGTGTATTGGTTGATCCGCTGAAAATAGAGTTCAATCCCGAACCGGAGGATGAAGAAGAGATTATTAAATTTGTCTTAGAAGTGGTTGGGAAACTAAAGAAGTCCGCGTAACAAGTACTTATCTATAGAAAGGACACGGATAATGAGAAAGAAACTGATGCAACAACTAATAGAGCAAAACAAACAAGATATTCTAAAAGATAAAGTGAAAATGGAAAAAATACTGGATAAGATAGATCAGGCAAGAATGATAAAAGCTAATAATGAATAAATGGTGTAGCTAACATTTGTAAGGATGTTGGATTCCAATGTAATCCGGAGCTTATGGGCTGTGAAAGATGGGGAATAGAAAATCAAAAATTATTCTAATACCCCACCCCATTACTCTTATTTTTTATTCCTTTAATCCAAGTAATAATTAGGATCAGTAAAGGAAGGATAAATTGAAATGGTACATGAAGGTAAAGAGGTACCAATTCGAGCCCTATAAAGAGATGTTCTGGGAGATCTCTGGATATGACGTAGTTGCCGATAAACATCAAAGCCCCCAGAATAATGATAATGAATTTCTCTTGAAGGATGGGAAATATGTATGATACTCCTTTTGATCCTGCGATAAAAAATATAGATACTTTTACGAATCCTACGATGATAAAGGCGAAAGCAGTCAATAACTCAAGGTGTTGGATGATTCCCAGAAACTCTATCATTTCAATTGCTTTGACCAACGGATATGTATAAAGTGAAGCTACCTTTGCTCCAAGGATGGCAATGATGATTTCTGTGATGGAAATTAGAATGAATCCGCTGAAAAGGACAGCCATCCATCCTTGCTTCATTAGTTTTTGATGGTCGTTTAGAAATGGAAATAGAACAAGAAATACAACCATCTCGCCATAAGGGAAAGTTATGTATTGGATCCACTTGCTCAAATCAAGGATTTCCAAGTCAATGATGGGTCTTATATTTTCTCCAAACATTACCCCTGACAAAAAGGAAAAAAAGACAATCAGTGCGATTAGAAGAAAGGTAAAAATAAACAAAAGCTCGGAAGTCCTTGCCACTGCCTCCAGTCCTAAAGTCGCAGCATAGCAGATTAGGCAGACGGAGACAAAAGCAATAATCCAATGATCGATATTGTAATAAAAAGTTTGAGTGATAAAGTACACGAAGTCCTTCAGTACCCTTGTACCAATATAAAGAAAATAGAGGCTGTAAAGCATTAAAATGGCTTTTCCTAAAAACTTCCCGAATGCCTGCTCCAAGAGTTTATGAAACTCCGGCCATCCATTTCTTTTTAATAGGTAGGCATAAAAGAAGAAAAGAAGAACCCCTGTTATAGCAGCTCCTGAGTTGATGAGCCAGGCGTTCTCCTCCGCTTCTAAATTGAGTCCAAGCACAATAGAAGAACCAAGAAGGAATAGGGTTAACAATGTAATTAGCTGATAGATGGAAATCTTGGTAACGTTCATACGATACTTCATCCTAACTTAGTCTAATGAAATGGCATCTCCTGACCGTCGAATAGATACATTCGTATTAAGTTCAAATGGAATAGTAGGAAAGATGCTTGCCCATTCTCCTTCAATATCGCGCCATTTACTTGGTTTTGAAAGATAGAGTTCCTTGGCAAATCCAATATAATCCAGGTTCTCTGCTTGGCTTTTGCGAATTAGGCTAGTAATGGAACCTTCTAGTTGGTTTCTAATCTGTTTTCTGAAAAGATCCATATTTGGATGCTCGAAACTTGTTTTACAGGTAGATTCGGTAATTCTTCCATTGGTCTTCACCTTTATGGAAATTTTGGGAGAATCTCCAGTCCAATCCACCTTGTAGCTGGTTTTAGACTTTTTGTACTGGTAGGAAAAGTATCCAGGCCCTTCTGGACAGCTGGCTTCCAATGCTCCTTCTCTCACATTATCCATCAGAAATAAGAGATCCTTGCTTTCCTCTAAACTAAGGTAATTAATCAATTTATCTTTTTTGAAATAGGACATCCCGCTTATCTCCATTTTGGATTTGGGTTGATAAGCTTCAATATTCTCCTTTTTTAAACCTACCTCCACATCACCCGCAATACTGATATAGGGAATCACATTATTCACAACCGGATAGTTTAGAAGAAAGTTTTTTACTCTATTAGGATAGACCGGGAAGGCAAAGGAAGAGTACTCCTTGATGTTCTCTATTGTGTCCACAATCCTCTTTGATGATACTTTCTGGAATGGGGTGAACATAGCGAGAATGTCATGAGCACTCGTCTCCTTACTGACAAAAAGCATGGTATTAGAAGAAATGGTCTGCTCTAGAAACAAGTAATTCACAACATCTGCAATTCCGCGCTTCTTAGCAATCTCTTCACTTATTAAAATGACTTCGAGATCATCCATGAAAAGAAATCGCGAGAAGGATTTCTGGATATTTTGCAGCGCCTCAGTAATAGTTCTTCCACTTTCCTGGTACAAAATAAATCCTAATTTCTCTGATGCGCTGTCCTTTACTGAGGGAGCGTTAATGGCTTGTACTGTTATGAGAAAATCCTCATCTTTCATATCTACCGCAATAGCTGAGATAATGATTAAATCTCTGATAAGAGAATCTTCTGCATTTTTTCCAATAATTAGACTTGCTACAAATAAAAATAAAGAAGTAATGATTGGTAGTAAATTTTTTCTCCACATAGTATCCATCAGCCTTTACTTTTTTCTCATAGGGTCTTCTTTGAATAGGGTTTTATCATTATTGATGATATGCTGAATCGGTAAGCGGAATATGGCATCCTTCTGGTCCTGTGGCTGGAATGGAGCCAAAGGTGATAAATATGGTACTCCGAACGAGCGTAAGGAACTGAGGTGCAATAAAAGTACAATGAGGCCAATCAAAATTCCATACAAGCCGAGCAGGGCGGCTAGAAATATGAAGCGAAAAGTCAGTCGTTTATATGCAAGTGATAGGCTGTAAATAGGTACTACACTTGACATTACATACGATGCTGCCAGTACAACAAGTGTTGCTGGTTGAACAAGTTGTGCCTCTACTGCTAGTTGACCTAAAATGATGGAAGAGAAAATGGCCACGGTCAATACTACTCCAGAGGGAAGACGCTGTGAACCTTCTGTAATAATGATGATGAGCCATAGGAAAACAAACACTTCAACAATTGTAGGGAAAGGCACGATTTCCCTTTGAGCGACGAGTCCAATCAACAAACTGGTCGGAATAAGGCCTGGATGATAGAGGGTGAAGGAAATATATAAAGCAGGCAAAAGTATGGATAGCAAAAAGAAGAAAAGTCTGCCAACCCTCCTGGTATGGATGCTTCTGTTCAAGGTATAGTAATCATCAGGTGACTGAAAAAATTGAATAAATACGGATGGCACGGTTAATACAAACTGTGTTCCATCTATGACAATGGCAATTTTGCCACTCAGTACTTCGGCGCACACCACATCCGGGCGATCAGATGAAATAGTTAAGGGAAAAAGAGATGTCGTATTATCAATCAAGGTTTCTTCTAAATAATTTACATCTAGGACAACTGGTATATTTATGGTATCAATCTTTTTTCTTACTTCGGATAAAATTTCTTTATCCACTTCTCCTTCAATAAAAACTAATGAAATGGAGGTCTGGATGTTTGGATTTTGTATCTTTTCTACTCGAAGCAAGGGGTTCTTGATTGTTTTCCTAATGAGAGATAAATTGTACGTTCCATTTTCATTGAAGGCGATGTTTGGCCCTGTAGAAGTACGCTGAGCTTTTGGTTCAGGGGCACTTCTTTCTGGCCATTTTGCCGTATCAGCTAGTAGACAAGTCGTTTCTCCCTCTACAAAAATGGCTGTTTTTCCGTCCAAAAGCATTTGCACGACTGTATTTATATCAGTGGCAGTCTTGATTATAGTGCTCTGAATGACTTGAAGGCGTAAGAACTCTAATATGGAATCAATAGCCTGTTGATCACTGATGGATAGAGCTGCTAGTGGGGATAAGATGAAATCTTCAATTTTCGTAGAGTCGTTAATTCCATCTACGTAAATCAAATGGACTTTCGTATCTAGGGATGGCAGTACTAGCTCCCTTTCTTGTAAGTCAGAACTGTTTCCTAATTGATTTTTTACAGAATCAATATTCTCTGATATAGATTCCATTATTAATGCTTTCATTGAAGTCACCATCTAAACAACCTCTTTACCTCATGTATTTCCTCTTTATACCTTTCCAAAAGTCAGGATAAAATATGCGGGATATTATCTAAAACAAAAGGCCTGTCTCCACAAAAGGAGTCAGGCCTTGATTGTTTCTCGTCCTAGAACAACTATTTCATCATGATCAATGCTCTTCACATCATCCTGAAAGATCAGTCGTGTATTCAAACGATAGCTTATATGTTCAGTAGATGGTTCTAAAGGAGCGGGAAGCTGATAGCAAAATGGATATTCTGCCTTATCATTTGCGTCCATGCTTTTGGACATGAGTATGGTCGTTACAGCATCCACCGTTTCAACCAAATCTCCTTGAAATTCCTTTACAAGGTCACATTCCAATCTTTTGATGTGTTGTTTTGCCCAGCCGCCTTCCACATGAAAGGCTCCTGTCACTTTTTCACCGGGATTTAGTTTATTTTTATCAAGAACTAAATCAACATGGGGAGAACCTATATTTAAGTAGCTCATTACTTTTTTTAACATGTAGCTTGAACCTCCGAAAGGAATAATATCTTAAAGTGTTTTTGAGTTTTCGTATAGTAAAGATACGAACTAATAGAAAAAAAGTTTCACCTATATTTTTCTTATGTAAAATATACATACCCAATCTACACATCTAGACAATCAAAAGCCCTCATCTATAAATAGATGAAGGCTTTACATTGATTAAAACAGCCATAACCCTACTAACGTTGCCACAATCAACCCAATGATGACTGGTACAAAACTCCGCCGCACAAGCTCCATGACAGGAACCTTAGCAAATCCTGCAACTGCCACTAGGGAAGACCAGGCGATCAAGGTTCCGCCGCCAACCCAGACAGATCCCATCTGTCCAATCGCAGCAAGAGTGGCAGCCTCCACACCAACACTCTCCCCAAGTGCACCAGCAAGTGCCCCCACAAGAGGAAGGCCTGAGAATCCAGAACCATCTAAGCCTGTTATCATTCCAATAAGCAGAATTCCAAATCCTGCAACAAAAGAACTTTCAGGAATATAGGATTGACCGGCAAGTATGAGGTCAAACAGGAAGGAGGGAGTCTCCTCAGCAGGTGTGCCCAAGATTCTAGAAGCCAGTTCTCCGCTACCAATAAAGAAGAATCCTGCAATCGGAATAACCGGACCCATCGCCTTAAAGGCAAATAAGAAACCTTTGACGATATTGTCACTGACCGTTTGAAGGGAGGTGCGGGCGTTTAGGAAGAATGATGCTCCAATTAATAGTATCAGCGAAGCCCCACCGATTAGAGCGGCGCCGGCTCCACCTTCTAGAGAAGGAAGAACATCGGAAAACTTCGCCAGTACCATATAAATGATGATGGCAAGAAACGTGCCTGGAACCAAGATTGCAAACAGCGAGCTGTATTTGCTTTTTGTCACAGGGCCGCCTCTTGTCATGCCATCCGTGTCACTATTCTGGTCATCTGCATTATTCCATTTTATTAGAAGCTCATTTGACGGTCGTACAATAAGCTTTCGTATGGAAATATAAGCAAGAGTGATGGCAACTACACCTGTAACAAGTGACAAGATGAACCCGCGATCAGCAACCGTTCCAATATCAACTGCAGCAGCAGTAGCGGTTAAGGATGGGGCTATTTGAATAATGTAGTCCGATGATAAGGCCATTCCTTGACCGGCTAGTGAAATGGCAATTGCTGCCCCAATCGGTGGAAGTCCCGCTCTAATGGCAACTGGAATTAAAAGTGCTCCAACAAGTGGAACGGCTGGGGTCGGCCAGAAGAAAAGGGAAATTGCATAGGTGACAAACACTATGACCCAAAACGAGATATGCCCATTTTTCATCACCCGTTGAAAAGGTGTAATCATTTGTTCATCAGTACCCAAGGATTTAAGTGAATGTAATAGTGCCGTCATGATAGCAATAATCAGGAAGATATTGAACAGTTCTCCCGCTGCAACCAAGCTGGCGTTAAATATGGTTTGAAGCCCAAAAATGAACGAACCGCTGAAGATCCACCCAACTAAAAACGTTACTAGGATGGCAGGAACCACCACATTCTGCCTGAACAGCATTGTAAAGATAATAACGAGTGTCCCAATCAAATACATCCAATGTGCTGCAGTCAACTCCATCTATACCAAGCTCCTCTCTAAGGCGAACAAGCCCAAGATCTAAAAAATATATCTGTGTCATATAGCCTATGTTGGAGAGTGGGCTTTGGTGTTGATAGGGAGGACTTCATCTGGCAAATGGAATAATGTTTGATTTTGAGACAGAGGTTTATTCACCTTCATTGAGGAATAGAGTATAAAGAGGTGATAAACGTTGAAGAGGGAAGAATACAAAAAATATGACGGACTTGGACTGGCAGAATTGGTCAAAAAGAAGGAAGTCAAACCCATTGAACTGTTAGAAATGGCGGTCAGTGAAATTGAGACGCAAAATCCCCAACTGAATGCGGTTATCCATAGGATGTACGAGCAGGCAAGAGCTGCTGCAGAAATTGTTCCAATAGGGCAATTTGCAGGAGTTCCAATTCTATTAAAAGATATAGGTCAGGAAATAAAAAGTGAACCGAAAACGCTGGGATCTAGAGCTCTAAGCAAATATAGATCAAAAATAGACTCTGAATATGTTAGTCGGTTAAGGAAAAGTGGCTTTCAATTTTTAGGGCAAACAAATGTACCGGAGTTTGGTTTAATGGCCATAACAGAACCTGTTGCATACGGAGCTGCAAGAAATCCCTGGAAACTTACTCACACCCCTGGTGGTTCAAGTGGCGGATCGGCTGCGGCGGTAGCGTCAGGGATGGTTCCAATTGCCGGGGCAAACGATGGAGGAGGCTCCATTCGTATTCCAGCAGCTTACTGTGGGCTGTTTGGGTTAAAGCCTACGAGAGGAAGGACCCCTGTAGGGCCGCAACTTGGCCGTTTTTGGCAGGGGGCAGCAGTTGAACATGTGCTTACACGCACCGTAAGAGATAGCGCGGCTATCTTGGATGAGTTAAAGGGAGAAGAAAAAGGAGCGGCATTTTCCATCCCCGATTATGATGGCAGCTACTTGGATATCCTGCAACAACCAGTAGAGAAAAAGCTCCGAATTGCTTACTCTACTAAATCACCAATTGTTACAGAAGTAGATCCTGACTGTGTAGAAGCGGTCAAGAAAACGTTGGAGTATTTAGAATCAGAAGGTCATAGTATAGAAGAAATCGATGCACCAGTAGATGGGAAAAAAGTTGCCACAAGCTATCTCTCCCTCTACTTTGGAGAAGTCAGCGCCATGATTGCTGCTCTTGAGGAGATACTAGGGAGAAAAGCGACGGTGAATGATGTGGAGCCTGCGACTTGGCTGCTTGGTCTAATCGGAAAGTCCATGTCTGCCCAAGAATTCGTCCTCAATATGAGGGAGTGGGATGTGGCTGCATATGCTATGGAAGAATTCCATGATACCTATGATTTTTATATAACTCCTGCGACAGCCTTCCCACCTGCGAAAATTGGTGATCATAAGCTAAAGCCGCTTGAAAGCATTGCCCTTCAAGTGACGGGGAAATTGGGATCTGCCACGCTCCTAAAGAAAATGGGCATCGTGGAACAACTCGTGCAAGAAAGTTTAAAGAGAGTCCCTTTTACGCAGCTTGCGAATTTGACAGGGCAGCCAGCAATGTCGTTGCCGGTGCATGTAACAGAGGAAGGTCTCCCTATAGGTGTCCAGTTCATGGCAGGGCGCGGGAAAGAAGACCTGCTCTTGCAGATGGCAGGGCAGATAGAAAAAGCTGAGCTTTGGGTAGGTATGGAAGAGTTACTTTTCATTGCTGCAAAATAGTAGAAAAGAAGAGGGGAACCCGAGTAGATGTAGAAGGTGGGCTTCCCTTTTTACTTTTTCTTACATAATATCAATCTTCTATTACTTGTATCCTTTTCTCAGATATGATCTCACAGACATTTTCATACATCATCTCCACGCCTTCGTTGGTAGCTTCAAAGTTAAATGCTTGATCCTCGTGTATCCCCAAGTTCTCTGCTTCCTTTGCAACATCAATGTTCGCTCCCATGAAGATGAACTGCCAACTGTACTTTTCTTCTTGGTGACGAATTAACTCCTTTACTCTCGGATAGGTGAACTCTACGCTTGAATTCTCCATACCGTCAGTAGTAATGACGAAGATTACATTTCCTGGTCTTAAAGCTTTTTCAGTACGTGATAAACGGTTTCCTACGTCCAATATTGTTCTTCCGATTGCGTCCAAAAGGGAGGTGGTGCCTCTAACGTAATAGTCTTCTCTTGTTAACGTAACATTCCTCGCATCCACACCGTTCCACAGAGTTTCCACTTCATCGTCGAAAAGAACGGCGGTGACAAGTGTCTCTCCTTCATGTCTGCATTGCCTCTCTAGAAATGAGTTGAATCCTCCAATCGTGTCCTTTTCCAGGCCGCTCATTGACCCGCTTCTGTCCATTAGAAAAATAATCTCAGTTAAGTTTTTATTCATTTTCATCATCCTCCTTCATGCTATAATAATAACGAATAATATCCATAAAATGGTCGCCTTCAAAGCGACATTTGGAGGTAGTGGTATGGTAGATAAAAAGTTTTTGGAGGAATTAGAAGAATTTATATTGCAACATCAAATAGATGATGAGCTGGAGGCAAAAGAGTACATTTGCTACAACGAATCACCTGTTTTACATGAAAAAAGTGATATCTTTGAAATTGAAGAGTTCATTAAAAACAATAAAAAGCCGACTCTGCAACAGGTCCTGTTTCAGTATATGGACCGCAATGGCGGAACAGATGCGGAAATATATAAAAAGGCCGGTTTGGACCGCAAACACTTTTCAAAAATACGAACAAACCCAGAATATCGCCCAAGAAAAACAACGATGGTGGCATTGGCTTTTGCCTTGGGACTTGATGAGGAAGAAACAGAAGACCTGCTTGGTGCCGCTGGGTATTCCTTATCCGGAAATGATATCCCAGACCTTGTAGCCAAATTCTTTCTGATGAAGGGGATCTATGACCTTGCAAGAATGAACGAAGCGGTTGATGATATGAAATCAAAAAGTATAAGAACTATATAGAAAAGCGGAGACACAGCTTGCCAGACTAGGGGGCTGTGCTTCTTATTGTGTGTTACAATCTACTTTAGAAAGTCGAAATCCACCCCGAAAGGAGAACACCACATGAACATAAAAGTAGATAAAAAACTCATCCAAGAAAGATGTGGTTCTGTTTCCTTAAAAAGCGGGGAGGCATTTCGCAGAGCGGATAAAGTGAAAATAGAAGAATGGACGAACGATAGGTGTATTGCTGTCGTTTCAACGTCTGAGGATTTCCATGTTGTCGTGACGGCGGAAGGTACGGGAGACATTCATACAAGCTGTACTTGCCCAAAGCTTGCTTCTGTAAAATTAGAATGTCAGCATATTGCAGCTGTGCTTTTGACGATCTATGAAAACCATTATTCACAACATGACCTGTCAGAAGAAGTGTTCCGACTATTCCAAGCAGATAAGAAACCATCAAGCGGCAGTCAGCTCCATTTTGAAAAAAGAGAAGTGGTAGACGTAGCATTTGCCATGAAACCGGTAGTAAAAGATAAGGAGAATTTCCTTGGTATAGGGCTATCGTTGAAACAGAGCGTTGTACAAGATCCACGTAAACTACTACAGGCCATAAAGAATGGAAAACGTAGTGACTTGTTTGATCCAGAGGTTCATTGCTTTAAAAAAGAAGTGGATGCTGTAATTCAGCATTTGATAGACATGCTTGATGATGAAAAAACATTTTTGGAGGAAATAGAGCTACTACCGCAAGAACTAATTCTCCCACCATCCTCCTTTAGAAAAGTTGCATCGCTTTTACAGCAGGTAGATGTGGAAATGCATGTTAATAAACAGGCATACGATGGCTTTGCGTTAGTAAAAGAGCCCCTTTCCCTTCATTTTTCTTTTACAGAAGAAAATGCAAATGGGGTTGTGCTGAAGATTGATGGGCTAAACGATTTATTCGTTTTTAGAGCCTATAATACTGTTTTCAAGAACGGTTTCTTTATTTCCTTGGACACAGATGACTGTCGTAGACTTGCTGAATTGAAACGAATGTTGGATGCTTCTAAGACAAATTCCATCCCTATTGCTCTCAATCAAGTGCAGACGTTTGTCGAAAAGGTAGTCCCAGGCTTACGGAAACTTGGAAAAGTGGAACTTGATGAAACGGTTGCCAAACGTTTTGCCAAAACTCCGTTAGTAGCGAAGCTGTATCTGGACAGAGTAAAAAACCGGCTTTTAGCAAGTATTGAGTTTCAATATGAACAGGTGATGATCAATCCGTTAGATCCAAAAGAGCATCGCATGAACACCATGATTATCCGCGATTATGATAAGGAGCAAATAATTCTTGATTTCATGGAGGACAGTAAATTCGGAAGTACAGAAGAAGGATACTTTCTGCACAACGAAGAGTTGGAATATCAATTTCTCTATCATGTGCTACCTAAGTTGCAACGCTTTGTACAAGTGTATGCAACGACGGCTATTAGAAATAGAATTTTCAGGGAGCCGACTAAACCCCAAATTCGTATCAGGGTAAAAAAAGAGCGGACCAATTGGCTTGAATTTAAATTTGAAATGGATGGTATACCGGAATCCCAAATCAGGGAACTTTTAAGTGCACTGGAGGAAAAAAGAAAATATTATCGCTTGAACAATGGCTCCTTGCTTTCCTTGGAAACTAGGGAATTTGAAGAGATTCAACGCTTCTTGCAAGCCAATCCAGTACAAGATGAGGATCTAGAACAAGGTTTGAATGTGCCTATTATTAAAGGATTCAAAATGATGGACTCTGTAACAGATGATGCCGTGTTCACCTTAGAAGAAAGTTTCCGGCAATTCCTGGAGGAAATCCGTAATCCGGCTAGTGAAAATATTCCAGTTCCAAATCAAGTGGATAAGATATTAAGGGATTATCAAATACATGGATACAGATGGATGAAAACGTTGGCTCACTATGGTTTTGGCGGGATTTTGGCAGATGATATGGGACTCGGGAAAACCTTGCAGAGTATCACATTCATCCTCTCGGAGCTACCTGATATTCGCCATAAAAAATGTCCGATTTTAATTGTAACACCATCTTCTCTTACTTATAACTGGCTTGGGGAACTAAGAAAATTTGCACCAGAGATCAACGCCTTTATTATGGATGGAACTCGTAAGGACCGAGAGCAGGCCTTTTCGCAAATAAAGGAAGTGGATGTCGTTATCACCTCGTATCCTTTGCTGCGACGCGATGTTAATCTTTATACGACTAACCATTTCCATACGGTGTTTTTTGACGAAGCACAGGCCTTTAAAAATCCAGTAACACAGACGTTTCGAGCAGTGAAAAGAGTGAAATCCGATTATAAATTTGCTCTAACAGGAACACCTGTAGAAAATTCGTTGGAAGAGCTGTGGTCTATTTTTCATGTTGTCTTTCCTGAGTTGTTTATGGGATTGAAGGAGTACAGCAATTTGACGAGAAAAACCATTGCACGTAGGATCCGGCCATTTATGCTTCGACGGGTGAAGGAGGATGTATTGGCAGAGTTGCCGGAGAAAATCGAAAGCTTGGAATCGGTAGAGCTTTTACCTGAGCAAAAGAAGCTTTATGCGGCCTATCTTGCAAAACTTCGACATGATACATTAAAGCATTTGAACAAAGACACATTGAGGAAAAATAAAATTCGTATACTAGCGGGGTTAACAAGGCTCCGTCAGATTTGCTGCCATCCCTCACTTTTTGTACACGGGTATAGGGGTAGCTCTGCCAAGTTCGAAATGCTCATACAATTGATCGAAGAGTCTCAGCGTTCAGGCAGAAGGGTGCTTATATTCTCCCAATTCACAAAGATGCTGGAGCTGATAGGGAGGGAGCTTGCCTATCAGGGACTGCCCTATTTTTATCTTGACGGACAAACTCCTTCAGAAGAAAGGGTGGAGCGTTGTGAACGGTTCAACTCTGGGGAAAGAGACTTTTTCTTAATTTCACTTAAGGCAGGTGGGACTGGTCTTAACCTGACTGGTGCCGATACTGTTATCTTATATGACCTTTGGTGGAATCCGGCAGTGGAAGAGCAGGCTGCGGATCGTGCACATCGAATGGGGCAAACCCAAACGGTCCAAGTGATTAAGCTTGTGGCACGGGGAACAATTGAAGAAAAGATGAACGAACTGCAAGATAAAAAGAGACATTTAATAGAAGAAATCATAGACCCTGACGAGAGAGTATCAAACTCATTGACGGACGACGACATCCGAGAGATTCTTTCCATATAAGGGAGGTTGGTGTGTGAGCTATGACAGAGAAGAAAAAATTATATGAAGTGGACTTGTATAAGCCTATTCAAAAGTATTTTGTGAAAGAAGGCTATGAGGTTTACGGGGAAGTGAACGACTGCGATATTGCAATGGTAAAAGGAGATGCAGTAGTGGTTGTGGAGTTGAAACTGACTTTAAATGTACAGCTTCTCATCCAAGCAACAAAAAGGCAAAAGTTAACGGATCTTGTGTATATAGCAATCCCAAAACCGTCATTTAGCAGACGTTCAAAGCGTTGGACAGATTTGTGTCATTTAATTAAGCGGCTTGATCTGGGCTTGATTGTCGTATCATTCAGCGGGCGGGGTAAGCGTGTGGAGGTCATGTTCGATCCGGTTCCATTTGATCGGGCAAAAAGCATGCGCCAAAATAAACGCAAGCGTGATGCGTTGTTGAAGGAAATGGACGGACGTTCTTCGGATGTGAACCTTGGGGGAAGCAATCGTGTGAAGATAAGAACTGCTTATAAAGAGAATTGCGTTAAGATTGCCTGTTATTTGGAGAAATTCGGTCCTTTGTCTCCAAAGGCACTGCGCGATTTAGGTACTGGTGAGAAAACCTCTTCTATTTTGACAAAGAACTATTACCGTTGGTTTGAACGGGTGAAACGCGGGACCTATGTGATAAGTGAAAAAGGGAAAACGGACCTTCGCGAACATATAGAGCTTGTGGAACATTTTTTGAAGGAAAAAGAGTGAGTCCGGGACCCTGTTGCGCTACTAAGTGGCGGGAGGGTCCTTTATATAGGGATGGATAGTTAGGTTTATTCCCCCTATAGGAGGACGCTGAAGTCGACGTTGATATACCTACAGCGGGTATTGCGAACGTAAATCGGCCGATAATTCAAGGTTATCGGGCGGAAATTTTGGGGAATCGGGCGAAAATTTAAATTTACGGTCGATTATTGCGATTATCGGGCGATTTACAGGTGCAATCGGGCGATTCGTAATTTCTACTCCTGAAAAAGATGAAAATAAACCGCAATTTACCGAACATACCCCCACCCTAAGTCCCCAGTCCCCAACATTCAGGACTTTTGCCTCTGAACAGAACAAATGTTTTCATGTAAAATAGCTGAAATATGGTGCGACTTAACCCGTGGTTTCCCAAACCCGAAACATCACTACACTACTACTGAAGGTCAGACAGAGGTGAAACAACACATGAATGGTACCGCACATGCAGCCATTGGGGCAGCAACAGGTTTTGCTGTGGCTAACACGCTGCAGACAACACCAACTACAACTCTTATTTTAGTCAGCTTAGGAACTATATCAGGCCTTGTGCCAGATCTTGATATTGACGGAAAACTTCGCGGACGTATAACGTTATCCCACACGGTGACAAGAACTATTGCACAAATAATAGGAACCATGATGATTTTATATAGTTTATATGAAGGAACATTGGAGGAAAAGTTCAGGGGGATCGGCATCGGAGCTCTTATGATTGTCATTTCCTCTCTCATCAAACAAAGACATATGCTGACCATCACTGGTGCAGGCGTTTTACTTGGCGGGATGAGCTTACAGGAAATGTGGATGATCCTTTTTGGTGTCTACATTATAATTGCCTCCATAGTATCCCACAGAAGCTACACGCATTCCATTATTGGTACTGCTTTCTTCACTTACATAGCTTTAAAACTAGAACACTCTCTTTCTATCGACGGAGTATTTTTAACATGCACCATTTCCTATATAAGCCATTTAGTCGCTGATATGAAAGTACTACCTTTCAATAAAAGAGGGATTAAATTGTTCCTGCCGGTTTCATCAAAGGAAATATGAAGAGAGGGCTAAGTCCAGAAATGGGCATGGCCCTTTTTCTATAAATAAATATCCCAAAATCCAAGCATCCATACTCGACCACTGTTTCCTCTTACTGGTATAATAAATCTAGATAGTTATGCACGTTTTCAGCATCAAAAACCAATGAAAGTGGGAGTTGCGGTGAGCTTTAAGAAAAAACAATTTGTCGGTCTGGGAATTACGGTAATTTCGCTTGTTGTGCTATTGTCTGTAATTTTAATTATGACCAATTCGATGAAGACAAATATGCTGGAAATAGTAGAGGACAGGTATTACAAAGTTAACAAAGCAACTGATATTAGGCAGCTGTTCTACGAAACAGATAGACAGTTGTTGTTTGTAATAAATAGGGATGATTCGGAGGACATTACTGACAATCTAGCCAATATTGCAGAAAACAGGGAAACTGTCAGAAACAATATAGTTGAATTGGAAGCTGTACTGAATAAAAACCAGACGAAAGTTTTATTGAGGAATATTGAAGAGCGTTATAACTCTTTTTGGAGTATGGAGCAAGAAATCGTCTCTCAAATTAGTAATGGTGCTTCCAATGAAGACCTGCAAGCAATTTATGTCTCTCAACTAGATACAAGATCAGCGCTTCTGCAAGACATATCAGATTTCAAAGATTTACAGGAATCGTATATGGAAGATACTTTGGCAAGCGCCAATGAAACCTATCAAACTCTTATAATCACCATGATTGCGGCTGTGATTCTTTCATTGCTAATAATAATCATGACCACACTCTGGGTGATACGAAGCACTAACAGAAGACTAGATGAAGTGAAGAATGGAATTAAGGACATTAACTATGATGACCTATCCACTTTGCCAAGACTTACTACAAACATAAAGGATGAAATTGGAGAGATATCGGAAGCTTTTAACACGATGGCGTCTTCCATTGAATCCTATCATGTGAAAGAAAAACAGTTTACAGAAGAGATTGGCAGACAAAACTGGGTGCAAACGAACTCTGCCGATATTATCAACCTTTACCATCGCAATGTATCCACCGATTCGCTTGCCGAAAAGTTCATCGCCACCTTGACACCTTTGATGGATGCAAAACTTGGCGCGTTCTACCTGTTGGACGGAGAAGGAAAAGAAGGTACCTATAAGAAGGTTGCCACTTATGCTGACGGTGCGGAAGATGTTGGTGGAGAAGCATATAAGCTTCGTGAAGGATTAGTAGGGCAGTGTGCTTGGGACAAGAAGGTGATTATTCTTGAAGATGTACCTGAGGGGTATTCCGTCGTAACGACAGGAATTGGCCATATTAAACCGAAGAGCATTATCATTGCTCCTGTCATTATAAAAGATGAAGTCATTGCCGTCATTGAAATGGCAACGCTGACAGAATTCACAAAGACACATCGCCAGCTTTTAAATAAAGTGCTTGAAACGCTAGGGATTGCTATTACGAATATTTTAGGAAGAATGGAAGTCGAGCGTTTGTTACTTGAATCACAAGCGCAGACAGAAGAGCTCCAATCTCAATCGGAAGAGTTACAGGCTCAGTCAGAAGAGTTACAAACTCAATCAGAAGAACTGCGCATGATCAACGAGCAACTTGAAGAGCGTTCACGTGATGCGGAACAGAAATCCGCTGATCTTCAAAAAGCGAAAACGGAGCTTGAAGAAAAAGCGAAACAACTTCAACTTAGTTCCAAATATAAATCAGAGTTCTTGGCAAATATGTCCCATGAGCTGAGAACACCGCTTAATAGTATTCTACTTCTATCCGAAATGCTGGCAGAAGATCCGGAAGGCCAATTGACAGATGAACAAAGAGAGTTCTCCCGTGTTATCAATTCTTCTGGTCAGGATCTGCTGAATCTGATTAATGATATTTTGGATCTTTCCAAGGTGGAAGTGAAAAAGCTGGAAGTAATGTTTGGGGAAGTGAATGTGGAAGAGTTCATAAACCGTCTTGAGCTTCAGTTCACCCATATTGCCAAGCATAAAAAGCTGGATTACGAGATTGTTCGCGGCAATCAGTTACCGGACGTATTTTTCACGGATGAACAGCGTCTTCAACAGATTGTGAAAAATCTTTTATCCAATGCCTTTAAGTTCACAGAACAAGGAAAAGTGTCCGTAACAATTGAAAAAGCTCCAAAAAGGGTTCTTCTAAGAGCAAATGTAAATGTAGAGGCGGATACTTGGTTGAAAATCTCTGTGGAAGATACCGGTATTGGTATTTCTAAAGACAAGCAATCCCTCATCTTTGAAGCGTTCCATCAAGGCGATGGAGCGACTATGAGAAAGTACGGTGGAACTGGACTTGGCCTTTCCATCTCCAAGGAATTCTCCAACCTATTGGGAGGCAGTGTGTTTGTGGAAAGCGAAGAAGGCGAAGGGAGTATCTTCACTCTATTGATTCCTAGTCTGCCAAAAGGAATGCCTCAACTGCAAGAAGTAGAGGCAGCATGGCAAGAAGTAGCCTCCACTTCCGAGACAGAGTTGTTGGAAGAGGAAAACATGGTTCTAGATATGGCGAGGAAAGAGGAAGTCATCAGAGCGCCGCAAACAGTAGAAGAGGAAGATTTTTCTAATATCCTGAAAGGAAAGACGGTTGTAGTCGTAGATGATGACCATCGAAACGTCTATGCCCTGAACAATGCCTTGAATAAAGAGGATATGAATATCTTAACAGCCGAGAACGGGTTGCAATGTCTGGATATTCTGCATGAAAATGAGCATGTAGATATCATTTTAATGGATATCATGATGCCGGTCATGGATGGATATAAGGCAATTAAAACGATACGTAATCTAGAAAAACATAAAGACGTTCCAATCATTGCCCTAACGGCTAAAGCGATGAAAGGTGATCGAGAAAAATGTTTGGAAGTGGGTGCTTCGGATTATATTAGTAAACCACTTAAACTAGATCAGCTATTGTCTGCCATGCGAGTTTGGGTCGCGAAAAATTAGGATATTGACAAAAGGGACGGTTACGATTCGTTGGACGCGAGTAGCCGTTCCTTTTTGTAAGATTTGAGATTTTGGAGGCAAGATTAAAAGTGGACAAGCAAGACTTGGAGTTAGATTTATTTTTAACCGCAGTTTATCGGCTTTCGGGATTTGATTTTCGAAAATATATGAAGTCTTCCATTATGAGAAGAGTGGAAAATAGATTAAGGCTGGAAGGATTGAAAAACCTCTCTCAGCTGACAGAAAAAGTGATACACCACGATGTGTTTTTGCAAAAAGTATTAGATGACTTTTCAATCAATGTTACAGAGATGTTCCGAGATCCTACCTTTTTCTTGTCATTCAGAGAAAAGGTAATCCCTCTTTTAAGAGAATTGCCGGAAATCCGGGTATGGCATGCAGGGTGTTCTTCTGGAGAGGAAGCCTATTCCATGGCTATTCTTTTGGAAGAAGAGGGAGTTGGGCATAAGTCAAAAATCTATGCAACCGACATGAATGAGAAGATCCTGGAGAAAGCACAAAAAGGCATCATTCCTCTTTCTAAAATGAAAACTTATACGAAAAACTATATGCAAGCTGGCGGGAAAACAGCCTTTTCGGAATATTATCATTCTGATCATCAGTTCGCGTATATTAATGAAGACTTGTTGAATAGAATTGTATTTGCACAGCATAATCTTGTGACAGACCGTTCGTTCAACGAGTTTCATATAATCGTTTGCCGGAATGTGTTGATTTATTTTAACTTGGAGCTGCAGCATAATGTCATTCAATTGTTCCAGGAGAGTCTGGGAGCAGAGGGGTTCCTTGGGCTTGGAAGCAAAGAGGCGTTGCGCCTTGATGCTCACCCTGGTTTTGAAGAGTTTGATTTGTATGATAAGATATATCGCAAAAAAAACGGAGAGCATGGATATTAATCCTGCTCTCCGTTTTTATATTTAGGTTATCTAAATACATTGATTTCCGTTCCAAGCGCTTCGCTTGCCTGCGAACGGTCCGTGAGCCTTCCCACTCCGTTGCGGGGTCTCATCTGTCCCTTCCTCCCGCGGGCGTCTGCGCGCTTTCCACTTCAATCATTGGGATTATATTAACTGTATAATTCTACTCTAAGTTTATTATTTTGCCTGTATCATTACGACGCACATATCGTCTGAGGCTTCTGTTTGCATGTCATCAGGTAAGACTAGATTAATAGGTTCTGGGATGTTTGGAAGGTCCCAGAGTTTAGAGGCAGATTTAATGAACTGAGGGTATTGATTCATGCCCACTTTTTCCATTGTTTCCACCACACCATCTGTATAAAGCATGATTTGAACGGAATCTTTGTATGTGATTTTTGTCTTTTTAACATCCACGGTCTCAAAAAATCCAAGGGCGCATGTTCGATTAGATAGCTCCACTACTTCATCTTCATCAACGAGTGCAAAACCTGCGGGGTGACCAGCATTCACATATTCCATTGATTTGTCATTTGTATCGATGACAAGGTAAATAGCTGTAAAATAATATGGAATTTGCTGATTGCGTAAATTCAGTGCATGCATCCATCTATTCAATTCACTGATAACAAATTCGGGGTCAGCGCATCCTCTGATGGAGTCTCGCAGTACAGAAGAGATGAACATGCATACTAAAGAAGCGGAGATACCATGTCCCATCATGTCGAGAAGGATGACTGCGTATCTTGACTTGTCAATCTTATACCAGTAGTACATGTCGCCAGCCAACTTATAAGCAGGAATATAAGAAGCTTTTACAACAAATCTGTCTTCAATGATTGGTTCACTCAACAGACTGTTTTGCACTTGCTGTGAGAGATCCAATTGGCTTTTGATCTTTTCGGCCTGTTTTTTATTTTTGTCCTTTTCCTGCTTAAGGCGAAGGACCACCCGGATACGTGCTAATAGTTCTGTCTTATTGATTGGCTTCATTACATAGTCCAGCCCACCTGCATCCAATGCTTCTGCTACTTTATTAGAATCTTCTAACGCCGTTACAAAAATGACAGGGATGTCTTTCAGGTGTGGAATGGTCTGGAGTGTTCTACATGCTTCAATACCATCGATTTCAGGCATCATGATATCCATTAAGATAATATCAACGGGCATTTTAGGCGAAGCAGAATGGTCATTATGTAAATATGCAAACATCTCATTTGCGGATGTGAAGGATAAGTAATCTTTATATCCCGCTCTTTTTAAGATATTTTCTATAACGAATAAATTTACTTGGTTATCATCGACAATCAGTATGCCCATATCCTTTTTTCTCCTCTATCTTTCTTAAATTGTAAACACCCCACATCTAAATACCCTTTTCTAAAATGAATTAAACCTTTTCGCAAAATATATTTTTTGTATTTATGGTGGGGGGTGTCCATGTTTTGGCTATCAGGTTTAAGGGTAGTTTGCTTGTTAGGAAGGTTCTTTAACTACTAACTTTAGAGGTGATGTAATGGAAACCGCAGTTCGTTCCACAAAAGGTAAGTTGCTGACAAAGGAACAAATGACAAATGAGAAGATTGTACCCAAATGGGTGGTGCAAGAATATAAAAATTTCCGGGAAGTTGTAACAAATAAAACATTTCCTTGTTATTTTGGAATGAGTGCAGAGAAGAAAGGGGAACTTCGGTATTCCTATATTAGTCATGATAATTGGAGTCATCTACCGGATACGTTAAAAGAATTTAACGCCCTGTTTGATCCAGAGAAGCCACTCGTTCGACATGGACTGTTTCTTTTTGTGGAGCCAGAGAAAGAAGAAAAAACTATACCATACTATAGGGAATATTTCTGGGATATATTACAGTTTTTACATATAAAAGATGATCAACCATGGCCTAAAGATTATCCAACAGATCCAGATCATCACCTGTGGGCCTTTTCCTTTGCAGAAGAGCCGTATTTCGTCTTCGGAAATGCTCCGGCCTACAAGCAGAGAAAGACAAGAGATTTAGGGAACAGCCTCATCCTAGGTTTCCAGCCAAGAAGGATATTTGAAGGATTGGAAGGGACATCAAAGGGTGGTATTATGTCCCGTGAGAAGGTAAGGGAGCGTGTAGAGAAATGGGATCAGCTTCCAACACACCCTAATATCAGTCACTACGGAGACCCAGATCATCGTGAATGGAAACAATATTTTATTGGAGACGATGTAAAACCTATGGAAGGTAAATGTCCTTTTTCTATGATGAAGAAATAGGAAGTGTCCTGCTATCGATATTTATGTTCAGAATATTTTATCTTCTATTTAAATTTTCTGGTATGATAGATATAGATTGTCCGAAAATAACGTAGAAGGTGGCTGGCAAGTATGGACGCTGCTCAGAAACTCATTTTGTTTTTAGAAGAAAATCATGATCAATTTATCCGGAATTGGCGAAATAAAAGTGTCATTTCCGAAGATGATATATACAAGGAAGAAGTAGTTCGAAACGGCTGGCAGATGTATCAGCTAATTAAAAAAGCCATTAAAAATCCACTGACTGAAGACGAAATCATTAAGCTCGCAAATAAGACGGCACATGAACGAGTGCAAGCTAATGTCAATATCAGCGAGTTTGTTTTCAATGTGAATACAGGTAGAAGTGAAGTGGTAAAGTGGGTATGGGATTCCGGCATTCCTAGTGAGGAACTGCAACCTTTCATTGATCAAATAAATGCTCTTTTTGACAAGTTTTCTTATCTTGCAGTTAGAAAGTACACGCAAATTAAAGAAAAACAGTTGGAAGAAAAAGAACTATATATTAACCAAACCCATAAAGAGCGACTTACTATTCTTGGACAGATGAGCTCAAGTTTTGTCCATGAATTCAGAAATCCGTTAACTTCTGTTATCGGATTCACGAGGCTCTTGCAGAACGAACTTCCTGATCATCCATATTTAGAAATAATGCGTCATGAATTGGATCAACTTAATTATCGTATCTCTCAATTTTTACATGTTTCGAGAAAAGAGTTGATTGAGAGTAAGCGGGAAGAAGTGAATATGTCCTTCCTGTTGCAGGAGTTGGTAGAATTCTTGTATCCGAGCTTACTAGATGGAGACGTAGTCATACAATTGGACATTGATCCTTCCATAAACATGGTTGCCAATAAAGATGAATTAAGGCAGGTTTTTCTGAATCTGATTATTAATTCAATCGATGCGCTGCAACAGATGACGGACGGATCTCGCACGATTCAAGTGGTATGTGTGGAAAACGGGGCATTTACCGAGCTGTCCATTACTAATAATGGACCGAAAATTGAAGAGGAAGCGATCCACGCAATTTTTGAACCGTTCTTTACAACTAAAGACTTAGGTACAGGGATAGGTTTGTATATTTGCAAAAAATTAATTGAAAAGCATGATGGTGAAATATATTGTCGATCAAATGATGACAAGACCAGTTTTGTTATTCGTTTACCTAACACTTTAAAAAGTGAAAAATCCTCCTAAGCATCATTCAGGAGGATTTTTTTTGTTGACAAGCGTTAAAATATGTATTATCTTAATAACAATACTTTAACACCTAAAAGCGTTTAAGCGTTTAAGTGTGTTAGCGAAATTTAGCCGAGTAGAGCTTAGTAAATAAATAGAATGGTAGTCATGTATAAAAGTAGTTCTCCTTATTGCAGCAGATAGAGACTGGATGGTTGGTGGAAATCCAGGCGTAGTGGAAAATGAAGTACAGTACATATTTTTAAACGGCTATCCATGCAGATGAGTGGGCAATCATTATTTTTGCCAATTAGGGTGGTACCGCGGAGCTTCTTCGTCCCTTGCTTTAGGGATGAAGAAGCTTTTTTGGTGCAAATTAACAGGTAGGCAATTTTATTTTTGGAGGGAACATCATGGAGCAGCAAATACAAAAAGAAAAGATACACATTAGCGGCCTTGCAGCTCTTTTCTTGATTTTTAGCATTATCGCAATTATTTCTATATCATTGTTTATTTTTAAAGCAGAGCCTCATATACCTATTTTTGCGAGTATCATGGTCTTGATAGCATTTTCCTTAGTTAAAGGGCATTCATGGGACTATATTGAAACGGGCTTGAAAAATGGTTTAAAGGAAGGTCTAACCCCCATTTTATTATTTATTCTAATTGGAATATTAATCGGGGTATGGATGCTGTCTGGTACCATACCGACGTTCATCTACTATGGAGGACAGCTCATTTCCGCTCCATTCTTTCTTCCTAGCGTATTTATTATCACCGCTATTATCGGAATCAGCATCGGCAGTTCCTTCACTACAGCCGCAACGGTTGGGGTGGCCTTTATCGCACTTGGGACTGGCATGGGATTTAATCCTGCGATTGTGGCAGGAGCGATTATTTCGGGGGCTCTTTTAGGAGATAAAATGTCACCTCTATCAGATACTACGAATATCGCCTCTGCGGTATGCAAGGTAGATTTGTTTGAGCATATCCGTCACATGTTATGGACAACCATTCCGGCAACCGTCATTTGTTTAGTGGCATTCGGATTTTTCTCTTTTGGTAATGGCGGTGGACAGGTAGGAGATTTTGCAGAATTGCCTAAGGTATTAAAAGAAGAGGGCATGGTCAGTGTTTGGGCATTATTACCAGCTGTTGTCATGTTTGGAGTGGCACTAAAGCGCGTGCCTGCAATTTTTGTCATGATGGTCGGTATTATCGTTGGTTCTGTGATGGCATTCGTCCTTCAACCGGGAGTTCAAATGGCCCAACTTATGGATGTGATGCAAAATGGATATACCGGGTCAACTGGAGACGAAGTGATAGACAGTATCTTGACCAAGGGTGGCATCCAAAGCATGATGTGGTCAGTATCCCTTGTGTTGCTTACCTTAAGTATGGGTGGATTAATTCAGCAGTTACGTGTAATGGAACGTTTACTAATTATGATCCAATCATTTGTAACGTCCACAGGAAAGCTGATTTTCGCTACCGTTGCAACAGCAATCGGAGTAAATGTAACAGTTGGTGAGCAGTATATGTCCATTATATTAACCGGTCAGGCCTTTGAAAAGGAATATGAAAAACAAGGAATTGCACCAAAAAATTTAGCACGAGTACTAGAAGATGCCGGCACAGTCATCAACCCATTAATTCCGTATGGAGTAAGTGGTGTGTTCATGGCAGGGGTGCTTGAAGTACCTGTGTTGGATTACTTGCCGTATGCCCTCTTTTGCTTGGTTAGTCCTTTATTAAGCCTGTTTTATGGTTTTACGGGGATCAGTATTAGGAAAAGAGAACAAGTAAAAGGGTAAGGTTGATTGAAATCATAAAAGAGCTAACAGTCATCAATATGGCTGCTAGCTCTTTTTTTAGAGGATAATAAAATATAATAATAAAGTTGATTTCCGTTCCAGGCGCTTCGCTTGCCTGCGGGCGGTCCGTGAGCCTCCTCGGCTTGCGCCTGTGGGGTCTCACCTGTCCCTTCCTCCCGCGGGGTCTGCGCGCCTTCCACTCCAATCAACAAGGAAGTTCCATTCAATGTAGGATTAATAAAAAGCTCTCACACTAAGTTAACTGTAAAACATAAACATTAAGTATTTGTAATTTCCAGCTGTGGATTGGAGCAAATGGCGAAGACTCCTACGGGGAAGTAGCGGCAATGTTGAGACCCCCCAAGCGTTGCGAGGAGGCTCAAGGTCGCCCCGTGGAAAGCGAAGCCATTTGCGGAAAGTAACAGCGGCGAGTAACCAATCATCTAAAGTTTTAGATTTAAAAGGACCAGACATATTTTGCACGATTATTCTTTATGATGGTCAGTATTGCAAACGATCTATTTCTGCAAATAATGGTTTATTTTTATTATATAGCTCACGGTAAAGGTGGTAATATTCCTCGTACATGACCACATTTCGGACTGTAGGCAATACCTCATGCTTTATCGGGATATATGCTTTAATGGCTTCAAGGGACTCAACTTCTCCAAGTGCAAACATCCCAAGCCAGGCAGCGCCCCACGCCGTAGCATGTGTACTATCCGTTAAAATGACAGTCTTGCGAAAAATATCTGCTGTCATCTGTACCCATAGTGGCGAGAGAGCATAGCTACCGCTGACTATCAACTTTTTAGTAGGGTTTTCTTTTTCGTGAAGGGTTTCGTGAATCTCATACATATTGAAAATAACACTTTCCATTACGCTGCGAATCATGTCAGCACTCGTATGAGATAGAGTGAGCCCCATCCAACCACCCTTTGCTTTAGCATTCCATTTTGGAGCACGTTCTCCATTCATATGTGGCAGAAAAAATAGCCCGTTAGCCCCTGCGCTTGATGTTGCAGCAAGTGCTTCAAGATCTGCCACTTCCATCGTTTCTTTTTTGGTTAAGGAAGAAAATTGTCTTGCCAGCCATTGCATTAAAATTGTACCATTGTTAGTTGCACCCCCAACGATGCGACTTTCTTTCGTAAACGCATATTGAAAGGTACGTTGTTCCGCGTCGATTGTTTTTTGGGTGGTGAATCTTCTGATAGCCCCACTGCTACCAATCGATAAGGCAGTTTCTCCTTCCTCTGTGGCGCCTACACCGATATTGGCAAGCACACCGCCACTAGCCCCGATGATAATGGGGGTGGAAGTATGTAAAAGCAATTCTTTTGCAACGCGAGTGGTAAGGGGGCCAACTTGTGTGGTACAGGGAACCACTTTGGATAGCTGAGACTCATTTATACCTGCTATGGCAAGTGCCTCCACATCCCAATGTAGTGTATAGATATTGAAAAGCCCTGTTGCAGAGGCAATAGAATAATCCACTTCCCACGTCCCGCACCATTTGTATAAGATATATTCTTTTATAGAAACAAACCGTGTTGCTTCATAGTATGGCGGATATTGATTCTCTTTCATCCATATAAGTTTTACAAAAGGGGACATGGGATGAATGGGTGTTCCTGTTTGCTCATATAAGTCCTGTCCGTAAGACTCCTTCATAATGGCAGCCTGTGGATAGCTTCTACCGTCAGCCCAAGTAATCAGTGGCGAAATCGGTTCGTTTTGATCATTTATACAAATTAAACTGTGCATAGGAGCAGAAATAGTTAGACCAATAATATCATTTGGTGTGATTTTTAATTTACTGATGGAAGTAGAGATGGCAAGACGTGCAGCACTCTCGATCTCCAATGGATTTTGTTCAGAGTAATTAGGCTTCGGACGGTAGGTAGAATAGGCATGCTCTGATTCAGAGATCACTACTCCATTTCTATTGAAAATGACAGATCTGGTTGTGGAGGTGCCAATATCCAATCCGATGACATAGTTGCTCATTATGTACCACACCTCGCTTTATCGTAGTATCTTTATTTTAATCGTTGTGAGCAGTTAATATCAATCTGTTTGAAAAAGATAAGAATTATTTCAGTATAGGTATTGGGTAACGTGAAAATTAATGTTTCATGGTGCTAAAGTCATGTTTATTTGCAGTTGTGCACAGCCAGTTTTCTTGATAGACGGGATATACACACGTTTATCCACATTATCAACAACATTCTGAAAATTTATCCACAAAATACTATTCGGAATTGAATGATTTGTTTATATTTATAAATAAGAATGTACTGTGGTTTGTAATGGCTGTTAACAAAATAAATATTGCGAACAATTTGTGAACTCCATTGTAAATGATGGGAAATGGATGTATAGTAAAGATAGAAAGTAAGTGAAGAACTTCACAAACTTTCTAAAGCAAAAGTAAGAGAGCTAGCCGGCTAAATTTTTTTTACGGGTCATTGTGAAAAACTTCACAAACTAAAAATCTAGGAGGAGTAAATCATGAAATGGTTACGTGGACCGAAAATGGCAATCCTTTGGACAGTTTTAAGAGTTTGGTTAGGGGTACAATGGCTAAAGGCCGGTTTGCCGAAAATAGGAACATTTAATGCAGAAGGATTTCTACATGGCGCCATCGCAAAAGCGGAAGGAGCACACCCGGCGGTACAAGGCTGGTACGCAGGATTTCTTGAGAATGTAGCGTTGCCTAACGTTGGTTTGATCAACATATTAATCCCTTGGGGCGAGGTACTTGTGGGGATTGCACTTATACTTGGCTTAGCAACGATGCCCGCACTGTTGGCGGGGGCCTTTATGAACCTGAACTTCTTACTTGCCGGAACAGTCAGCACGAACCCGGTATTATATACAGCAGCGATACTACTGATTGCAGCAGGTACGGCAGCTACCTTCTACGGGCTAGATCGCTTTGCGGTTAGATATATTAAAGAGAAAATGGATGAACGCAAGATGAAACGTACCGGTGGGAACGGTCGGAAGACTATGGATGGAGGGCATGCAGCAGCTCATTAAATTAAAGAGGGTTGAATGGAAAGAGCGACGTAAGATGTTTTACGTTGCTTTTTTTGTTGCGGAAAAATAAAAGGGGATTATTGGATAAGTGTAGAATAGAGTAGTAATTAAGGGGGCGAGATTGATGATTTTTTGGATAGTAGTCTCTATTGTAGTTGTGGCTTTTTTAGTATTCGGATATTTGTTAGATAGAAAAACTGATCGTTATAAATCCATGTCTGACAAGAAAGTGAAGGAAGGCATTGAAACGATTAAGGATGAAGCACAAAGGCAGGGGCCGGCTGATATTTCAAAGCATTTGGGACCATGATCTAATAGTGCAAATTGCAGTTACCTGAGGGTAAGTGCTTTTTTAAGTTCATAAAAAATGCCGGGCATGATTTTGTTCACTCAAGCCCGACTTAAATGTGGAACTATCTAAAGGTATCTTTCTTGCTGTTCCGTTTAATTCCAGCTGCTGATGCGCGAGCTTGTGCTTCAAGGATTTCATTATCTGCATGCTGCTCGTTCGCGAATTCTGCATCTTGTGCAGCTTTTTTCATGTTCTTAGGTACTTGTGGAAGTGATGATTTGTTCTTGCCACCAGATTGATGTCCGCGTGAACGTCCCATTCGAAACCCTCCTAAGAATATGCGATAGACATTAGGTACATACGTTTGTTGACCCTTTATGTCTTCTTGAATAGGTTAACCGGAGAAGAGGAGGGTGATGTGAGGGAGATGTTGGAGAGGAAGCGTTGGTCAGAATATTGGTAGCTGTCCAGGATGTTGTTTTTTTTGCAAATCGCCCGTTTATTTCTATTATCGCCCGTAATTTTAAATTTTCGCCCGATTCCTTCAAAAAGTCGCCCGTAAATCTCAATTATCGCCCGTAAAATCGAAAAATCGCCCGATTATGCTCAGATATCGCCCGATTCGAAAATCCGAGCGAGTCAAGTCCTTAGAGCGAGCCCCGGCAAATGAAAAACCCTTCCCGTTAGAGCTTAACAGCCTTTAGGGAAGGGTCAACCAAGTCAACCAAGTAACCAAGCTAAAAAAACTATCTGCGTCTTTCCGTAAAACCTCCAACTCGGTCTGCCATTTTAAACTCACGAGAGTAGGTAACTTCCTGCGTTTTGCTCAATGTAGTTTTTGTTTTTTCACGACGCTTTTTATCATTCATCAAGAATCCCTCCTTACTATCTGCATACTAATAGTTTTAGCTAAAAGGTGGGAAAATATACTAAAAAACGCCTGCCCCACAACATAGGGCAGACGCGATATTATTAAGCTTCTTTTAACTGATGCTCTTCATGCAGCACTTCGTGACCTGTGCGCAGTTTGTATAGTGTATATTGGTCGCGTGAGATTTCGTAAAGATTGTAGATATCTTCTCCGCAGTTTATTTCATCTAACAGGCTTTTACGGGTTTCATTTGCAAGAACCACATAAGGTAGCTTTTCCGCCGCTTTAGTGGAACGAACATTTACCTTGCGGATGCGCATGAAAATGGATTGAATATCGAGTTCGTAAAAGAGTTCCTCGAAGAATTGATCCTTGGCAGGCTGGTTGTAGCCTTTGCCATGGTATGGTTTGCCTAGCCAAGTGCCTAGGAAGCCAGCTCCGTCTTGCACGTCGAAAAGATTGATTGTTCCAATTGGAGTGCCCCACTCATCAAGAATGGTACGTGAAATCAATTCTCCGCGTTCTTCTGCTTCGATGGTTTGTTTTGTTAGGAAAAGAAACTCATCGTAGGAATACGCTTTATGACGCACAAAAGGGAAGACTTCAGGGTGCACCATTAACTCATAAAGAGTTTGAGATTCTTGGAAATCACGTTTTTTGAGCATGTCTAACCCTCCAATTGAGGGCAGAACTGTCACGTTCACGTGAAGACTGGCCCACCCTCGAAATTTTTTAAATTACAAAAAATTTCGGGGTGGGAATCGAACCCACTAGAACCAGTTAAACTGGTGGCGCACCATTTGCCTTCCCTAACATTTTAAACACAAATTGTTAGTTGATTTAATTTTGTTTACCTACGTATCATACTCGATTTTATTTAAAAAAGAAACTACTTTTTTGTTAATTTTTTTGGTAAATTATTTCACCTTCAACCATTGTCATGACAGGCTTTGCGAGGAATTGAAAAGGGTGATGAGACCATAGTACCAAGTCGGCATCTTTCCCTGTTTCGATACTCCCGACCCGGTCGGAAACATTCAGGTTTTTAGCAGCTGTAATGGTTATTCCCTCTAGTGCTTTTTGTTCATCTAAACCTTCCCTAACTGCCAATGCGGCACACACGTTTAAATACTGTACTGGGGTATATGGATGGTCCGTTGTAATGGAAACTTCGACACCAGCTTCTGCTAATGCTTGATAGGTTCTCCAGTTTTTGTTTTTTAGTTCAATCTTAGATCTCCTTGTCATCGTCGGACCGACGCAGACTTTCATGTTTCGTCCTCGCAATTCGTTTGCGATCAAATGCCCTTCTGTGCAATGTTCAATCGTAAAACGTAGATTGAATTCATCTGCAAAACGGACGGCAGACATAATATCATCAGCCCTGTGAGCATGGATGCGAACAGGAATCTTCTGTTCAAGTGCCATCACAATTGGCTTTACACGCAGGTTTTCAGGGTTGTCGTAATATTTTGCCTGATAAAAGGCTTCACGAAGCATACCCATTATTCCCATGCGGGTAATGGAATCCTTATTGCCCTGACTGTGAATGCGCTTTGGATTTTCTCCAAAAGCGACCTTGAGGCCAGCAGTTTCCTGAATGATCATTTTAGAAATGTTCACGCCATGAGTTTTGATAACCGAGGTGGTTCCACCAATCACATTCGCACTTCCCGGCATAATGTGAACGGTTATGATTCCATACTGGATGGCATCATGAAAACCAGGGTCAAAAGGATGTACTCCATCTAGTGCTCGGATATGTGGAGTCAAGGGCTCGACTGTCTCATTGGCGTCATTTCCTGCCCATCCGGTACCTTCATCATATAGGCCAAGATGTGTGTGTACATCAATAAAACCAGGCATTAAATATTTTTCATTACATTCTATCACTTTCCCGTTTTCCGGGACGGTTAATCCTTTGCCAATCATCTTTATTTTACCGTTTTCGGTAATCACATCTCCGTTATAAATTGGAGGTGAAGTGACGGGGTAGACGGTCGCGTTTCGAAACATAACGATTCCCATAGAAGACTCCTAATTTTCTGTCATTACTTTGATTGTAATATGTCGGACAGAGCGTCATCAAGATGGGAAAATAAAAAAATATATCCTTTATCATCTAATTTTGCCGGTAGCACCTTTTGACCCTCAAGTACAAGCACACTCATTTCTCCAAAGGCAACCTTCAAAGCGAAACCAGGCGTTGGAAACCAGTGTGGGCGGCCCATCACTTTTCCAAGCGTTTTACCAAAGTCTTTCATTTGTTTTGGCTCTGGGGCCACTACATTCACAGGCCCTTCTAACTCTTTATTTTCCAAACAAAAAGCAATCGCTCCAACTACATCTTTAATATGCACCCAGGACATCCATTGTTCACCAGAACCGATTTTCCCGCCAACAAACATTTTGTAAGGAAGCATCATCCTTGGCAGTGCACCTTCGTCTTTGTCCAAAATAATGCCAAAACGGGTAAAAACAGTGCGGACTCCATCAGCTTTCGCATGTTCCGCCTCTTTTTCCCAGGCGTACACGGTCGAAGCAAGAAAATCGGATCCTGGAGTGATGTCTTCTTCTGTAAAAGTTTGCGTTTCAGAAGTGCCGTAATAGCCAATGGCACTTGCATTCACCAAAACTTCCGGTTTATTTTGCAGCGAGCCGATAATTTTATTGATTTCTTTTGTGGATGAAATGCGGCTCTCAATTATTTTCTTTTTCTGTTCTTCCGTCCAGCGACCACTGTTGATGGATTCACCCGCTAGGTTAACAAAAGCATCCATTCCATCCAAACTTGTTTCCGGGGAGGAAGATTCTTTAAGCCACTCTACATAGGTGACATTTGCTTTTTCCTTTTTATTCGAGCTGTTTCGCGTTAAAATAAAGATAGAATGTCCTTTATCAATTAAATGGTCTGTCAGAGCTTGACCAACAAGCCCCGTACCGCCTGCAATGGCAATCTTCATCTATATCACCCTCCATAGAGAATATCTTACATACTATATTAGTTCTTTTCCCTAATTATCCTTTATTTAATACGGGCCAATGTGCTATGAAACGGAGTGAAAGCTTATATGGGTAAAATAACAAAAATATCAGTACAGCAAAAAAATAAAGAACGCTTCAATATTTTCTTGGACGAGGAATATGCGTTTGCTGTGTACGAAGGGACGCTATTGAAGTTTCAGTTAATAAAAGGCAAGGAACTAGACGAGCTGGATATAGAAGAAATCCTCTTTAGTGACCAAATAAATAAGGCATATCATACGGCTGTCCACTATCTCTCTTTTCGGATGAGAACAGAGAAAGAGATCCTAGATTATTTAAAAGAAAAAGAATATGAACCGTTTGTCGGTAAAGAAATTGTCGTAAGACTGAAGGAGCAGGGCTATTTGAATGACAGGGAATTCACAAACGCGTATGTAAGGACTCAGGTGAACACGACGTTGAAAGGACGAGGGGTCATTGTACAAGAATTACTCGAAAAAGGCGTAAACAAAGAAATTATCGAAGAAGTGCTTGAAACGGAATATAGTAAGGAAGCAGAGATTGAGCACGCGGTAAAGCTTGTCTTAAAGTATGCACCAAAATATAAAAAAGACTCTTTTAAGATCATGATTCAAAAAGTGGAGCAAGCATTAATGAGAAAAGGATATGCTTTTTCTGTTATTAAAATTGCGGTGGAAGAGGCGGAACTTGAAGAAGATACATCTGAAGAGTGGGAAGCAATTGCAAAACAGGCAGAAAAATACGACCGAAAATACGCAAAGCTTGAGGGGTACGAATATAAGATGAAAATGAAGGGTGCCTTGTATAGAAAGGGATTTGGGATGGACTTAATTGATCGGTGGCTGGAGGAGAATGAGGGGAATTAGAGAAAAACAGCCGTTTGGAACAGACCTCGTTCCAAACGGCTGCATATAAACTATATCTGTATCTCCAACTTATCATCCTGAGCAATTATCATCTCCGCCACTTCTCTGGGAGATTTTAACCTGGACTTGTCTTTAATATGATCGGTTTCATCCCAAAATGGGGTGTCCATTCCGCCCATATAAGTTGCGATAACATGGACTTTTCCTTCTAATTCTTTTTGGAGGCTTTCGGTAAAACCGCGGACTGCAAACTTGCTTGCAACATAGACACTTTCATTGACCTTTCCTTTTTGGCCGGCAGTGGAGATGATGTTCATAATTTTGGCATCTTCTCTTTTCAACAAATGAGGAAGTAGTTCCTTTGTCAAAAAAATCGTCCCTAGTACGTTCGTTTGAATTGCTGTTTCGATCTCATCGGAATCTAATTCTGTTAACGGACCAAAGCAGCCTACACCCGCATTGTTCAGTAAATAGTCAACCTCATGTTCTGAAGTGATTCTACCTACAATCTTCTTTACATCTTCTGCATTGCTTATATCCATTTGGTAGGCGAATGCTTTTGCCCCAACAGATTGAACTTCTTCTTTTACAGCCTCTAAAGGTTCTAACCTTCTGCCTGTCACTATAATTGAGTAACCTTTTTTCGCGTATGATAGTGCCAATTCTTTGCCGAGGCCTGTGCCTGCACCTGTAATCAGAATGGTATGCATGTACATCACTCTTTTCTTAATAGCTTTTTGTAATGTTAGAATCGTGCTATTCTTATTTTATATAGATTTTTTAGGGGGAAAGCAAGTGGAACAGGATAAGCGCTACAGTCAAATGACACCACATGAACTGCATCAGGAAATCGCGACACTAAAAGAAAAGGCGCGAAAGGCGGAACAGCTCGGTATAGTAAATGAATTTGCGGTATTGGAACGAAAGATTACCATGGCAAAAGCTTATATGTTAGATCCAGATGACTTTAAACCAGGAGACGTGTATGAAATAGAAGGCGATCCAGGCGTCCATTTTAAGATTACATACATGAACGGGGTTTTTGCATGGGGGCATAGAATGCAGGGCGGTACCACCAGCAAGGAAGAAGAAGGTCTGCCAATCTCCATGCTTATGAACGAAAAAAGCAAAGAAGCGTAAGGCCTCTTTGCTTTTTTGTGAGCTTTAAGATCTTTTTCTTGTTTGTACTTCTAAGATCTGGATATTCTGAGCTTGTTGCGTCTCACCGTTTACTTGACGGAACGAGTGCTTGGAATGTGCATTAGGCTGCGGAAACGGATGGTCATTTAACGTAAAAGGATTACTGCGTGATGGCTTGTGATTTTGTTTTGCCATGATAACAACCTCCTATTAGTTGGGTAGATCCGAAATTCATAGCGGCAGATAAGCTATAAACACGAAAAAACCTTATCCACAAAGTTTAGAATGTATCTTCTTCTCTGGCACCAGAAGCACGCATGCGCTCCTGTGGATGCGTATTAATCGTTCCATTAGCACGCTTTGAAGCATATTCAGACTTTGCACGACCTTCCCCTTCAAACTTGTTGTCATTGGGGTTTGGAAAGTTTCTCGCTTTGTTCCTCATGCGACTCGCCTCCTCGGTAAGTGGATGAGGGTACCTTCAGGGAAAACTCAACCGTAAGATAACCCAACATCTATCTTTAATATTGGATTTTAGATGTGATTATATGTAATGATAAGCATAGTGAAATTAAACCAAACGAAAGCGGAGTGTTACGATGGAGCAATATTTTGAACGATTGGCAGATCATCTGATGGAAAAGAACTCTGCATTAACATATGATAAGGCGAGAACCTGGGTGGAACTTTTATGGGAAGATTTTGAGAGCTCCTATGCAAAGGCAGGATATGAATATAAGGGAAAAGAAATGACAGAGAGAATGGTCATGCAAATCATTGACCGTCATGGAGACAGCCTTCACGAATTCTTTTCGAATAATCCCAAATATAAGCATCTCTTGAATGCAGATGATCATCTGACACATTAAAAAACCGCTCGCCCATCGATTGGGCGGGCGGTTTAGTCTATATTAGGGATAATTTCTAATTTTGTTCGCAACTTTTCCTCGCTGAAAATCCATCCAGTATAGGAACTAATAATATTCAAATCGTGGTCAAGCTGTACGATGGCCACAAAAGGATAATAATCCTTGCTCCGGTACCTGAGATCGATGAACCGAACCTCATAATGGTCGTCGTATTCTTCCATCTCCCATCGGTACACAGGTGAGAAGGAAAGAAATGCGGAAACATTGTCGTCGAATTTTGCCGCCTCGATGATGGCGTTTTCGGGTAGAGGTACTTTTTCAAAAGTATCATGAATGAAAATCTGATACTTGACCGCTCTTGCTACATAAAAATTATCTTTCGTAGTTATTGCCAAATGCCATTGGTTCCAATAAAGTGTCGGTGAAATCAAGGTCTGCTTTACACTTGGGATGATTTCCCTCACTTGTTGCAACACTTTTTGCTGCATCCGATATCGCAACACATAATAGGCAATTAATATGCCGTAAATCGCCAAGAATGTGTAGCCAGGGTGAAATCCAGCTCCCCAAAGGACTAGCCCGGCGATATGAAATCCAAATATGACAGGATCAAAGGTATTAATAATCCCCAGTGCCACCCATCTTTTTGTAAAAGGTCGGAGCGCCTGTGTCCCATAAGCGTTGAAAATGTCGACAAAAACATGAAGGATTACTGCTATAAATGTCCAAATCCATAAGTAAAGAAAATTAGCTTGTGGAATGAACAAATAAATGGCCGGTGCTATTAATAGCGGCCAGAGGCATACTGCCGGAATGGAATGTGTGATTCCACGGTGATTTCTTATATATGTCGCATTATTCCTGAATTTTAAGATGGTATCCGTGTCAGGCGCCTGTGAACCAATTATTGTTCCAATCATGATAGCTGTTGCTGTTTCAGGGCTGCTTGCCACAAATGGATCTATGGTAGCCATGGAACCGATAGCAATACCCATTACAACATGTGTTCCAGTATCCAATGGTCGGCCTCCTTCCGGTTTTTTCGGTAAAACGGATGCTTTTCTCTTTTCTATTTAGTCTGATGCAAAAGGAGTGTTTTCAAACATGATAACAAAACAGTTGCATATTTTCATTCAATATCCTATAAAGGAAACAGTGACTCTTCAATACGAAGAAACGATGCAGCGGGTTCTGCACGCTATGAATCAAATGGGAGCAAATGATTATCGCTGGACAAAAGCCGGTTCTGAAAAAGGAGCTGCTTATTATCGTGAATCTTTTTTACTTCCAACCGAATCACATTATTTTGCCATGAAAGCATTGCGAGGTTCACAACAGAGCAACGTTTTTCATGAATTGTCCCAATTTATTGATACAGAAGCAGGTGCGGTTGAATATATAGGCTTGAAAATTTCTAGCTAACGACATGGAGGTTTATTTTGAAAAAAGAAAGTACCCATCACGAACGACTAGATGACTTTGATATATATGGTTTTCAACATGATTTAATTACTTGGTTTGAAAGGGAGCAACGAGATCTTCCATGGCGTAAAGATCAGGACCCTTATAAAGTATGGGTTTCAGAAATCATGCTCCAGCAGACGAAAGTGGACACAGTTATCCCTTATTTTAATTCCTTTATTGAACAATTCCCAAACATCCAAAGCTTAGCGGAAGCGGAGGAAGACAGGGTATTGAAGGCTTGGGAAGGACTTGGCTACTATTCTCGTGCCCGAAATCTGCAAAGTGCAGTTAGGGAGGTGCATGAAAGCTATGCAGGGATTGTCCCGAATACACCAAAGGAAATCTCTACGTTAAAGGGAGTAGGCCCATACACGACTGGAGCCATTCTTAGTATCGCATATGGTGTCCCAGAACCTGCCGTGGATGGAAATGTCATGCGGGTGTTATCACGGATCCTTTTGATTAGAGATGATATTGCCAAGCCTAAAACACGGAAAGTTTTTGAAGAGGTCATTCGGGATCTTATTTCAAAAGAGAACCCATCCTTTTTTAATCAAGGATTGATGGAACTCGGTGCAATGGTCTGTACACCAACCTCACCATCCTGTTTGTTATGTCCTGTTCGCGAGCATTGCCGTGCTTTTGCAGAAGGAGTTCAGCGAGAACTTCCTGTTAAAACAAAAAAGAAGTCAACAAAGCAGGTTGCGCTAGTTGCAGGGATCTTTAAAGATAAAGATGGTCGCTTTCTGATTCACCGGAGACCAAGTGAAGGCTTATTGGCAAATCTGTGGGAGTTCCCGAATTTTGTAAAAGTAGATGAGCTTGGAACGGCGAAGCAGCAGTTACTGCAATTGATGAAAACGGAATATGGTTTGAACGTGGCACTAGGCGAATATGTATGTGATATTAAGCATGTTTTTTCTCACTTAGTATGGGATGTGAATGTGTATGTTGGAAGCTGGGACGGTGAACTTCTAGAGGGAAGTGATCTTGTCCCGGTTACGGAAGAGGAAATGAAGGAGTTTGCTTTTCCTGTTTCGCATCAGAATATGTGGAAGGAATACCTTAAAACAGTAGAGTGAAAAAATGAGGATCAACCTTTGTCGGTTGATCCTCCTACATGTTTAGTCGTAACTAATTCTGGTACCGTGTGTCCAATCGGCTTCATGACGTTGAAATCCGCCACGCGCTTCGATTTCCTTCACAATCTCCCTGTGAATACTTTGACCTTCTGCATTTAAATAAGGGACCATTTGTTGCAAGGAATGGTGAAAGTAAGCCAGTTCGCTGTCTTTCCATTCTTTTTTGGAATGCATGGATAGTTCGGTCATGTCACGTCCAACGTACATAGCTTTCTGCCTCCTTTATGGCAATGTTTATGCTGTTATTGTTTGATGATTCAATAAGCCTTATACTGAAAGATATTATTTAAAGTTTCCATACATAAAGGAGTAGAGAAAATGACAAACAAAGTGGCATTAGTAACGGGAAGCAGCCGTGGAATCGGTAAAAAAATTGCGTTGGAGTTGGCTAAGGATGGTTATAACATTGTCATCAACTATAATCGCAGTAAATCTGCGGCGCAAGAAACAGCTGCTGAAATTGAAGCGCTGGGTGTGAAGGCATTAACCGTGAAGGCGAATGTAGGCCAGCCGGAAAAGATTAAAGAAATGTTTGTGAAAATTGACGAAGAGTTCGGTCGACTTGATCTATTGGTGAGTAATGCAGCTTCAGGTGTGTTGCGCCACGTAATGGAACTAGAGGAGTCTCATTGGGATTGGACAATGAATATCAACTCCAAGGCGTTACTGTTTTTAGCGCAGGAGGCTGCAAAAAGAATGGAGAAGGTTGGCGGCGGTAAGATTGTCAGCATCAGTTCGCTAGGCTCCATCCGCTATTTGAAAAATTACACCACTGTCGGAGTTTCCAAAGCTGCAATCGAAGCATTGACTCGTTATCTGGCAGTCGAGCTTGCAGATAAGAATATTGTTGTGAATGCAGTTTCCGGTGGAGCGGTAGATACAGACGCATTGAAGCACTTTCCAAATAGAGATGAGTTGCTTGAGGATGCAAAGAATAATACCCCTGCTGGACGTATGGTAGAACCTGATGACCTTGTCAATGCGGTTCTATTCTTATTATCAGACCAAGCTAGCATGATTCGAGGACAGACGATTATCGTGGATGGCGGCCGTTCTTTATTGGTCTAAAATATACAGAAAATATTTTTTTGTTTTTTTGTCATAGTTTCCTTCCGAAATGGTTATCTTAAATTTCGTGGAGGTGATAAACAATGGCAAACAACAACCAACAAAACCAAGCAGGTAAAACAGCTTCTGGTACAAGCGTACAACACGTGAAACAACAAAATGCTCAACAAAACCAACAACAACAATACGGTGCTGAGTATGCGAGCGAAACTAGCGCGCAACACGTGAAACAACAAAACGCTCAATCTGCAGCGAAAAAGAACCAACAAAACCAACAACAACAATAATCAAGCAATAACACGAAGCACTCCTTATCAAACCGATAGGGAGTGCTTCTTCGTTGTGGAGGACGAAATTCCTGCTGGGGTCTGACCCCTTTTGCAAATTTTTTTTACTCGACAAAACTTCCCTCTGCTCAACATATGTAGTCAAAGGGTTTGGGGGGAGGGGGAGAATGTTATGGGTAGAGGGTATGGTATTTGGTAAGGAGGAGGATGTTGTGGTGGATAGGTTTGATGTTGCGGTGGTAGAGCAGTTGAAGACGATGGATAGACTTTTGTTACTTCAAGGGGAGATTGAACGGAACGAAAAGGTGATAGAGCAGTTGGAACAGTTGAAGGAAGAAGCAGAAAAGCTGAGAAAACTAAAAGAAGATATTGCAAAAATGAAAGAAGAACTAGCGGAAATTCAATCAATTTTTGAAACTCAAACAGAAGAGGCAATTAAATCTTTTCACTTGCAGGAGTCAATCTAAACGGATATTTTCTTATTTAATCAGAGTTTAATTAGGACGGTGGAGCTATCTTCTTTTCATAAAGATGGCTCTTTTGTTTTAAAATCTCACGGGAACCGTTATAATAGTAGAAAATGGTTTGCTTTTAGCTGAGAAGTGCGGGCATAAAATAGAAAGAAGGGGAAGAGGAATGGGTTGTCCCAAAGAAGGTGAAACAATACAAATACATAGCTATAAGCACAACGGTCACATTCATAGAGTGTGGGATGAAACGACTGTGCTTAAGGGGACGCAAAACCTTGTTATTGGTGGAAACGACAAAACCATTGTGACAGAGTCGGACGGTAGAACCTGGGTCACAAGAGAACCAGCAATTTGTTATTTTCATGGAAAGCATTGGTTCAATATCATCGGCATGATCAGAGAAGATGGAGTGTACTATTATTGCAACATCAGTTCACCATTTATAGCGGATGATGAAGCGTTGAAATACATAGATTATGACTTGGATATAAAAGTGTTCCCGGACATGACGTTTATTTTGCTAGATGAAGATGAGTACGAGAAACATCGTAAAGAGATGAACTATCCAGAAGTAATTGATAAAATCTTAAAGAGTAATGTTCAAACGTTAATCTCCTGGATCAGGCAGCGAAAAGGTCCGTTTGCTCCCGATTTCATAGATTTATGGTACGAGCGCTACCTCACATACCGAGGGTAGTTTTATGCAAAAGGCAACTGGTAACTTGATATGCCAGGCCTTTTTTGTTTTATGGCGAGTTAAAGCACCATATAATTAATTTGTGTTCTCTAGCTGTTGATTGGAGCACAGGGCGATGACTCCTCGAAAATGCTATGCATTTTCTTCGTGCGATGTATCGCTGTCGAAGCCTTCCTTGTCCTGAGGGAGATAGCGGTAGGTTGAGACAATGCAACGAAGTGAGGAGGCTCTAGCACCGCCCCTAGGAAAGCGAAGCCCAGTGTGGAAATCAACAACGGCGTTTATAAGAAATAATACATACATGTTTCAAATTGAAAAGCGGAAGCTAAATAGAAAGTTAGCAGTCATCATTTGGGAGGAAGTCAATTGGATAGTATAAAACGGTACATGCAATTTGTAAAACCATATCGGTGGCAAATTGTCGGTACCATCCTTATTGGAATGCTGAAATTCGGTTTGCCATTATTAATTCCATTATTACTGAAATACGTGGTCGATGATATACTGCTGGTTGACGGTCGGTCAGCAGAGGAGAAAACGAACGAGCTGCTCATGATCATGGGGGCAATCTTCGTGACCTTTTTGGTGTTAAGACCGCCGATAGAGTACTACAGACAATATTTTGCACAATGGACAGGAAGTAAGGTCCTATATGATTTAAGGGACAAGTTGTTCGATCATATTCAAAGGCTAAGCTTGCGTTTTTATGCCAACAACCGGGCAGGTGAAGTGATTTCAAGGGTCATCCATGATGTGGAACAGACTAAGAATTTTGTCATCACCGGTTTGATGAACTTTTGGCTCGACCTTGCGACCATTTTAATTGTCATCATTATCATGTTCCAAGTCGATATCACGTTGACACTTGTGTCTATCATGCTGTTCCCGTTTTATGGATTTTCGATTAAATATTTTTACAGTCGTCTCCGTCACCTAACAAGGGTGCGTTCACAGGCGCTGGCAGAGGTACAAGGTCATTTGCATGAGCGAGTCCAAGGAATGCCTGTCATCCAAAGTATGGCGATTGAAGACTATGAACAGGAGCAGTTTAAAAAACAGAACACCAATTTTCTGCAAAAAGCATTGGACCATACAAGCTGGAATGCAAAAACTTTTGCAGTAGTGAATACGATTACGGATATTGCGCCGCTTCTAGTAATCGGCTACGCAAGTTATCAGGTTATCAATCAGGGGCTGACGGTCGGGGAAATGGTCATGTTTGTCGCCTATATTGACCGCCTTTACAATCCTTTGCGCCGGTTGATCAACTCTTCGACAACCTTGACGCAATCCATTGCATCCATGGACCGGGTGTTTGAATTTGTGGATGAGAAATATGATATCACGGATAAGCCGAATGCCGTGGAATGTAAGACCGCACGCGGTGAAGTGAGCTTTGAAAATGTTTCTTTTAAATATGAAAAAAATGAAGAATATGTTTTGAAGAATTTGTCGTTGCAAGTAAGAGAGGGAGAAACCATTGCCCTTGTCGGGATGAGTGGTGGCGGAAAATCGACCTTGGTAAGCTTGCTGCCACGATTCTATGATGTTACAGAAGGTAAAATTAAGCTTGATGGAGTCGACATTCGCGATGTTACCGTTCAGTCGTTACGAAAACAAATCGGAATCGTACTCCAGGACAGCATTTTGTTCAGTGATACCGTTCGTGAAAATATTGCCCTTGGAAAACCGGATGCAACGATGGATGAGATTATCGAAGCGGCCAAAGCGGCCAATGCTCATGAGTTTATATCAAACTTGCCGGAAGGCTACGAAACGAAGGTAGGAGAGCGCGGTGTGAAGCTTTCAGGTGGCCAGAAACAGCGTGTGGCCATCGCACGCGTGTTCTTGAAAAATCCGCCAATTCTTGTAATGGATGAAGCAACATCTGCACTTGATCTTGAAAGTGAACATCTGATTCAAGAGTCACTGGAACGTTTGGCGGCCAACCGGACAACCTTTGTCGTTGCGCACCGTCTATCAACCATCACTCATGCGAGCCGCATTGTGCTGATAGAGCACGGTGAGATTGCGGAAGTCGGCTCTCACGAAGAGTTGATGAGGAAAAAAGGTCACTATTATAATTTGTTTACGATACAAGAAATAAGTTAATTTTTATGAGCCAACCTTTAGCGGAGAGAAGTTTTCGTTTCTTCTGCTAAGGGTTGTTTTTTTATGATACGAGGAAGTTTTGGGATACTTGCGGGATTTCCAGCGGGTGTGTCTGCGTCAGTTAGGGGTTCTACCATTTTGAGGCGACCTTCTAACACTTTGGTAGTAATGTTCGACCGTTTATAGCTGACCTTCTACATTTCCCGGATTACCTTCTACATTTCCCAAGCCACCTTCGACAATTAAGCAATTTCCCCCCCAAAAAAAACACCTTCCCGCTTTAAAAAAGCAGGAAAGTGTCTTATTCTTCTTCATTCGCTCCAATTTCAAATTCATTATCATCCACATGATACTTCTGGAAGCTGTCAATCAACTTATCTAAATGCTCTAATTGGTCGCTATAATCAATGATTTTGGATACGAGCGGGAACAGGTGGTACCAGACTTCAACGTCGCCTTCGTATTCACACCAGTTGTCTTTATGGATCATAAACTCATCAATAAATTGCTGTTTGTTAAAGCGTTCTTCTTCATACATTTCTGAAGTATTATGCTGCTTTATTTTTCCCACGAATTTTAACAAGATCTGTTCGTGCAGGTTAACCAAGTGGTCCAATTCAGCTTTAATGTAATGCTGATACTCTACTGGCATATGATGCAATTCGTTTTCTAACCGGTGTAGCATTTTTAAAGTAAACAATGCCCGGTTACTTGTAACGATCAACTGTCTGAAAATAACAAGCTTACGTGCTTTCGAACTTGAATTTTTTAATGTAGGAAAATAAGTTCTCTCTTCTTTATATAGCATGAAAAGTTGTTCCAGTTTCAGCACTCGTTGATGCAGCATCTCGATGTCCGTTTTCAAAAGGTGATGTTCTGTGCCGTGACGCATGTTGATGCGAATCCACTTTAAAATGTCTTCTGTTGTTAATTTCACCTTGTAGTAAAGTCTTGTTTCATATTTTGGTGGCAAGAAAATCAGGTTGACTAGAAATGCACAAAGGATACCGATCATGACGGTGGAGAAACGTACCAGCGCAAACTCTAAAAAATTCTCCCCGGGACTTTCCATAATCGCGATTACGGTAACTAGTGCTAGTGGGATTGTATTTTCAATTTTAAGTTTTAAGTTTATTCCAATGACAAAGATGGCGGTCAACCCGATGATAAAGGGGTCATGTCCGAATAGTAAGGAAAAAATGATGGCTAAAATTGCCCCAATCAAGTTTGCCTGTACGTGCTCGATAATGGATTGATATGATTTATAGATGGATGGTTGGATAGCAAAGATCGCTGCGATTCCTGCAAAGAAGGGCGTGGGGACGCTGAGCCACTGTGCCACAAACAAAGCAAGGGTAATCGCGATACCGGTCTTGACTATACGGGCACCAAGTTTCATTTTAAAATAAGTCCTTTCTTGTCTTTCCGAATTTTATAGCCTATTCTTTCAAATGTTAAACACTTAATAGTATATGTCGGAAGTGTGGTATTCATGTTATTCGATATTGTACTATACACGGTTTCCTTATGTAGCGCAAGCGGAAATTTGACAGTAAAAAGCCCGCAAATTGAAGTTTGCGGGACTATCTAATTTTATAATTCGCTCTTACTTTGTTGCTTTCCGTTCCAGGCGCTTCGCTTGCCTGCGGGCGGTCCGTGAGCCTCCTCGGCTTCGCCTGTGGGGTCTCACCTGTCCCTTCCTCCCGCGGGCGTCTACGCGCCTTCCACTGCAATCAACAAGGTTACTACAACTCACTAAGCTTTTTTCTAGAAAAAAGCCCGCAAATTGAAGTTTGCGGGCTGGGTTAGCTCAAAATATCATTCTGTGGATACTGCTGGGTCTGCCTGTTCTTTGACAGGGTTGACTTGCAGGAAGAAGTTTGCCGGGTTGTCGAGCATTTGCTTGATTTCAGCGGCTTCTTCTAGTTGGTGCTGGTCTAGCAGAGATTGATGATAGATGGATAGTAACTCCACTACATCTTTCAGGCCAGCTGCATTAAGTGGTTCGATGTTCACTTTTGCACCTTTTGCGATACGGCGTTGAAGTGCTTCTTTTGTTAAGCCCATTTCCGGCTGATGACGAAGGTAGACGGCTCCACCTGTCATCCCTGCGCAGATCCAAGGGCCAGGATCACCAAGAACAAGGCCGCGGCCATTTGTCATATACTCAAACGCAAAGCCTTTAATATTGGCGTTTACTCCAAGGTTTCCATGTTCAATAGCTGGAATTGGAGTGGTGATTTTTCCACCTATGATCATGTCAGCTCCGGAAAGGCGGATACCTGCACGTGCATCAGCGTTTCCTTGAACAACAAGCGCTCCTTTTTGTGCACCGTAGCCAAAGCCTTTTCCAACAGAACCGTTATAGAACTTGCCGTCTTTACCTTTATATTTAAAGACGAAGATGCTTCCGCCGAATGCTGTTTTACCTATGCCGTCCTGTGCGCCACCCTCAACCTTGATGTTGATACCGGTTGAGTTGTATGCACCAAGTCCGTTACCAGGTATAGAGCCTTTGTTGTAGCGAAGTTCCACTTCAGGTAACTCCAGGTAAGAGCCGTCCAAGCGTCCGCGTACACGGTGGCAGGATACACGGCTGCCAAGGACACGCTGTTCTGCTGTTACCGCATCATATTGACGGGATTCATGCAGGTCGCTTTCTTGGTAATCCAGATATTCTGCACCAGCTGCAACTAGAAGCTTTTCCTTTTCCATGCTTGCCGCCACTTCTTTTTGTGCAAGCTGTGGTACGTCTAACGTGTGAAGCAAGTTGGAAAGATCCAGCGATTCCAAGCCGCGCGTTTGCTCGAGAAGATCAGAGCGTCCGACGATCTCCTGCAGGTTATCAAAGCCAAGAGACGCTGTTAATGATTTCAGCTCATCACCAAAAGCAGTGAACAGGTTCATCAAGCCTTGTACGGCAAGATCTGATTGTCTAGGTACAAAGCGACGAAGACCGTGATCCTTTGCTTGTGCTTCGGATTCAATTTGCGTTGCAATTCCAACGTGACATGTATCCAAGTGACAGCCGCGGCATGTTGTACAACCGATGGCGATCATAGAAAGAGTTCCGAATCCAATACGGTTCGCACCTAATAGCATAACTTTCATGCAGTCAAGCGCGCTCTTGATTCCGCCGTCCGCCCAGATTTCCACTTTGTTGCGGAGACCGGATTCAATCAACGCGTTATGCGCAGCTTTTACACCAATTTCAACTGGTAAACCTACATATTGAAGGGCATGAATTCTTGCTGCCCCTGTTCCGCCGTCAAAACCACTGATCGTAATGATGTCCGCACCGGCTTTTGCGATTCCGACTGCAATTGTTCCGATATTAGGTACAACCGGTACTTTAACCGCAACCTTCGCCTGATCGTTGGCTGTTTTCAGCTCGGCAATCATTTGCGCCAAGTCTTCAATAGAGTAGATGTCATGGTTATTGGATGGAGAGATTAAATCCGATCCAATCGTTGCATTACGTGCTTCGGCGATCTTAGCTGTAACTTTCGATCCAGGTAAATGTCCGCCTTCACCAGGCTTTGCTCCTTGCCCAATCTTGATTTCCAATAGGTTGGAAGAGTTAAGCAGCTCGGCATTTACTCCAAAACGTCCGGATGCCACTTGTTGACCGCGCGTTTTTGGGTATTTTCCAAGCATATCTTTGATTTCTCCGCCCTCACCGTTCAAGCTGACCATGTTCAGTTTATCTGCTGCTTCCGCATATGCTCTGAACGCAATCTCGTTTTGAGAACCAAAGGACATGGATGCAATGACGAATGGCAAGTCATGAGCTCCTACCCCGATATTCACTTTTTCTTTTGAAGGTTGTTTGCCTGAAACCTTTAAGTCAGTTAAATGACGAATGGTAATAGGATTTTTCGTTTCTTGTTCATCCAGTTTTTCACGATAGTCATCGTATGTTCCGTTCTTTGCCACGTCTCCAATTGCTTTCCAGATACGAGGGAAGAGGTGGAACGACTTGCCTGGACGAGCCTTTTCATCTTCAAAGTCCACTGCGCGTTCTGCAGCATCCTCTTTTAATTTTGTAAAATTAAAGCCGAGTTTATCAGAGCCAAGGAAATTGACGATTCCAAGTGCTTCCTCGACTTCTTTATGAAGGCCAATTGCCGAGAACAAGCGACCGTATCCTCGTAACTCATGAATTCCAATCGTAGAAATGACTTTTTCCATTCCTTTAGTCAGTGCTCCGAAAAGGTTCACAACAGGCTTAGTTGTCTCATCACTAACAGTTCCAAATAGTAGGTATGGACTGATGGCATTTGCCCCAAGTCCGATTGCGACCATCACATCATGAAGGGAACGGATGGCACCGGAACGAAGCAATAGTGCACATTTACGACGATATTGATGTTGAACCAACTCTTCATTAATGGCTGCCGTCACAAGATGAGGGTCTAACCAAAGCTGGCCATCTTTGTGTGCTTGGGCATCATCAATGATCAATAAGGTTTTGCCGTCTTTTACGGCGTCCACCGCTTCTGCTTTTAGACGGTCTAAAGCTGAAGGAATATCTTCATCTGAACCACAGGTAGCATTAACGTAATAGGTCAGTCCTTGTGATTGGAACTGGTTTACTAGCTGATCGTAGGAAGGTTGCCCCAGTTCTGCGGCGCAATCCATGCCAACCTGGCCTTCTACTAATAATGGAGAAAGGAGTTCCATTGTGTAGCCGTTTGGTACTAGGTCTTCTTTTTGGAGGGCTGGACGGGCACCAAGAACCGTTCTTGTGGAAAAGTGTTCTGTCTCACGGTCACGGTCGATTGCTGGATTCGTTACAACCGCTACGCTTTCTTTTATAAAATCAGCGATATTGTTGCGGCCAGGATTCATGGCAGCAAGCGGTACGTCATGACCAAGGGAACGGATCGGTTCTGCACCTTTTTCCGCCATCTGTTCGATTAACTGGATATGCTCCCGGTCCCAACCGAAAGCTGCGTAATGTCCGTTATGCACTTTTGCAAGTGGAGCGGTAGACACATAGGTATCAAGTTTTGGTGCATTCAGACGTTCAGCGAATCCTTCCACAGCAAACTTCTCGTTCATACGCTGATAGACTTCTTCTTGATACGCATGATAGTCATACACTTTAATCGTATCGCCATCCCATTTCATCCCAACTTTTTCACCAGGAGAGAAAGGCTTCGGCTCTGCCGTGTATTCCGTTGTCGGAATGATACCCGGTTCTGACGAAAAATAATACGAAGTCTCTGTCTGAAGCATCCAAACTGGACGAAGCCCGAGCGCATCTAGACTGAATACTGCTTCGTCTTTGTTACGGGAAATGATGCCTGCAGGACCTTGTGCAAAGTGGCCCCAAGTTTCACGTACATATGTGTAAAGGTCCTGTAAATGAGCAGGATAGCTTTTAATTTCATTGACAATCGGCGGGAAGACGATATCTAGTGCTTCAAAAAGCGTAAAACCGTCGCGAGAAATCAACGTATCAATCGTTCTATTTAAGTCCTGAGAATCACTTCCGCCATTAGTTAGTGGCACACCAATCATTGTTGCTTCATCACGTAGCTTAGCAATCGTATTGATCTCACCGTTATGACCTAGGACGCTAAATGGTTGCACACGAAAAAAGTTAGATAGTGTATTGGTAGAATAGCGGTTATGCCCAAGCGTCATAGCAGATGCAACAAGCGGGTTTGCCAAGTCATGATAGAATTTTGGCAAAATATCGCCGGCACCCATTACTTTGTAAACCGCATGGTAGTTCGATAGGGATGCAACATGTACGTCATCATTTTTTTCGATCTCAATGGCAGCATGGAACAGGTGCGCTTGTGTGCACTCTTGTTTTTCTGAAACTAAAGCAATCTGCCAGAACACCGGATCTTGGATGATAGCAATCGGTCCTAATGCTTCAGAAGATGTCACGGTATCAGAAGCAAAAACTAGTTTAAGAGATGCTTTTTCTAAAATGCTTGTAATCTCGCTTTTCACTTGGTCCACATCAACATGGTGATTGATGAAGAAGTGACCGACTACAAAATCTTCGCGATCTACAAGGGAAGCGTCCTCGCCGACTTTCTCGAGTTTTTCTTTCCAAAGTGCACGGGGGATATCTATGTGAATGCCGACACCGTCGCCTTCACCGTTAATGAAACCGGCACGATGGTTCATTTTGACTAACGCATCTATACAGTCGTCGATATTTTTCTTTGTTGGGATTTTTTTCTTTTCAATAGCGGATACAATACCACATGCATCGTGTTCTGCGTTGTGAAAATCTTTAAATGTACTTGGACTCCAATTTTTCATATGGATTGGCTGTTAACTAGGGATATAAGTGGGGACCCTAACTAGCCATTCACCTCCTGTGGTTTGATAGTTTGATAAGAAAAACCTGTGCAGATAAATAGTAGTAGCTATACCTTCTGCGTGAGGTAAGCTCGGCGGTTTTCTTATAAATAGGTAAAAAGTGAGGAAAAATAAATAAGGGAATTTTCAGACTTTAAATTATATACTAACATTTCAAACAATAAAAATCAATTTTTTATGCAAAAAAGTGAAGAGGTCATACAAGTGGAGAGGAAGAAAAAGTGTTTAGTTGAAAGCGTTTTCAAGGATTGGTTCAAAAAAAGACAGCGCATATGTGTACACGCTGTCTTGTATATTTATGCATTCGCTAATTCTTTGAATGCGTGCTCAACTGCATCTAGTGTCACTCTTACATTTTCTTCGGTATGTTCCGTTGTCACAAACCATGCTTCGTATTTAGAAGGTGCAAGGTTGATTCCTTGGTTTAGCATCAGTTTGAAGAATTTAGCAAACTGTTCGCCATCTGTATTTTCCGCCTGTTCATAGTTGACTACCGTTTCATCTGTAAAGTAGATGGTAAGTGCACCTTTGAGACGGTTGATGGTAATGGTGATTCCATACTTTTCTGCTCTTTCCAGAATGCCTTCTTCTAGTAAGCGGCCGATATGGTCAAGGTGTTCGTAAACTCCTTCTTGTTGTAGTACTTCCAAGCAGGCGATTCCTGATAAAATGGATGCCGGGTTACCAGCCATGGTACCTGCTTGATATGCTGGGCCGAGTGGCGCTACCTTTTCCATGATCTCTGCGCGGCCGCCGTATGCACCAATCGGAAGTCCGCCGCCGATGATTTTTCCTAGCGCCGTCAGGTCAGGTGTGATTCCAAGCATGTCCTGCGCACCGCCATACATAAAGCGAAATGCCGTTATCACTTCATCATAGATAACAAGCGCCCCAGCTTCATGGCTGATGTCGTTTATTGCTTGAAGGAAGCCAGGTTTTGGTTCTACGATTCCAAAGTTACCGACGATTGGCTCCACAAGGACGCCCGCAATCTGGTCGCCCCATTTTCCCATCGCTTCACGGAACGGTTCGATATCATTAAAAGGAACCGTGATGACTTCGTTGGCAATACTCTTTGGTACTCCAGCGGAATCTGGTGTTCCAAGTGTTGCAGGGCCAGATCCTGCTGCAACAAGAACCAGGTCCGAATGTCCATGATAGCAACCGGCAAACTTGATGATTTTGTCTCGACCTGTGTAGGCACGCGCCACGCGGATGGTTGTCATTACTGCCTCGGTACCGGAGTTAACGAAACGTACTTTGTCCATTCCAGGCATCGCTTCTTTAAGCATTTTGGCAAACTTCACTTCATGGGGAGTAGGTGTTCCGTACAAGACCCCAGTTTGTGCTGCTTTCGTAATGGCTTCTGTTATATGCGGGTGGGCATGCCCGGTGATGATTGGTCCGTATGCTGCCAGGTAGTCGATGTATTTATTGCCGTCGACATCCCAGAAGTAAGCTCCTTCCGCGCGTTCCATTACGACCGGTGCACCGCCGCCGACTGCTTTATAGGAACGGGAAGGGCTGTTCACGCCACCGACGATATGGTGCAAGGCTTCTTCGTGTATTTGTTGTGATTTTGAAAAGTTCATATCTAATTGAATCCTCCTGGTTCATTTGTTTGATAAAAGAAATGATACGTTATTTTATCATGAATGTGGTGGTGTTGTAATGGAATACGGAATTCCCAAAGCTTCCCGTTTGAGTGTTTCCCCTCACTTGTAATACACTAGTCTCTATGAGCTTTTTTCAAAAGACTATCATCAAATGTTCATATAATAGAAAGGAAGTAACCTAGATGCATAACGTCATAGAAGTAGATTCGCTTCGCAAAGAGTTTAAAGCATATTCTAGTCGTTCTGGTTTAAAGGGAGCATTCCGCGATCTTTTTACAAGAAACTATAAAATAGTGCCAGCCGTCAACGATGTTTCTTTTACCATTAAACAAGGGGAAATGGTCGGATACATCGGGGAGAATGGTGCAGGAAAGTCGACCACCATCAAAATGCTGACAGGAATTCTCACCCCGACATCTGGAACAGTACGAGTTAATGGGATGAATCCGCATAAAGAAAGGGAAGAGTTTGTCCGTTCCATTGGCGTTGTGTTCGGCCAGCGTTCCCAGCTTTGGTGGGATATTGCGGTTCAAGAATCTTTCCGCCTCCTGAAAAAAGTATATAAGGTCTCAGACGAGGATTATAACGAGCATATGGACCATGTGATTGAAACGCTTGATATCGGCCATCTTCTCGATAAGCCGGTAAGAAAGCTGTCGCTTGGACAGCGGATGCGTTGTGAACTGGCTGCGGCGCTCATTCACAATCCCCCGTTGCTTTTCCTCGACGAACCAACAATCGGCTTGGATGTATTGGTAAAACTTAAAATCCGACAGTTCCTAAAAGAAATAAACGAAAAATATAAAACAACGATTCTATTGACCACGCATGATATGGCAGATATTGAAGCACTTTGTGAGCGAGTGGTCATGTTAGATGAAGGAAAGGTCATTTATGATGGTTCACTCCAAAAGCTCCGTAACAACTGGGGAGAAGGGAAGCAAATTCGATTCCAGTTTGCTCAAAACGTAACAGAAGAACAACTTACCCCGTTGACTCCAGATCTTGAAGTGCTATGGAAAAATGAAGGGAAAGAGACGATCTGGAGCGCGGTGGTTTCGAAAGAGGAAGAGGAAATTTCTGAACTTATCGGTAGGGTAGTAGGGCAGTTTTCCATCACAGACCTTACCATTCAAGAGATTTCTACAGAGGAAATAATCCGCAATATCTATGATAAGGGGATGGTTGCCGGCACAGAGCCAACCTCCCAAAAGCAGCCGGTGTTGACTCATGGATAAGTATATTGAAATGATCCGCATCCGTTTTTTGATGATGCTGGCATATCGCACGAACTATTACTCTGGAATCTTGATTTATAGCATTAACATAGGAGCCTACTATTTTCTTTGGCAAGCGATCTATAGCGGAAAAGAAGATATCCAAGGCATCTCCACCATCCAAATGACAACATATGTCGCTGTCGCTTGGATGGCTCGTGCTTTTTATTTTAATAATATTGACCGAGAAATTGCCCAAGAGATAAAAGAAGGAAAGGTTGCCGTTGAATTGATCAGGCCGTATAACTACCTTGGCATGAAGACCATGCAAGGGCTAGGTGAGGGAATCTTTCGCCTGGCATTTTTCTCGGTTCCAGGGATGGTCATTGTGGCACTCGTCTTTCCGTTAGAGTTCTCGGCAAACTTTGCCACATGGGGGCTTTTCGGAATCTCGATTATCTTCAGCTTTATTGTCAATACACAGATCAACCTGCTGACAGGAATTATGACGTTTTTTCTATTTAATAATGACGGACTTATCCGTGCCAAGCGTGTCGTGATTGATCTGTTTTCCGGGCTGTTGTTGCCAATCAGCTTTTACCCATTATGGGCACAAGATATTATGAGTTTCCTGCCGTTTCAGGCCATCAGCTATATCCCTAGTATGATTTTTACAGAGGGTATTACAGGAAATGCGGTATTTCAGGCATTATTCATGCAAATGATCTGGGTATTTATCCTGATTATCCCAATACAATTGCTATGGAATTTGGCAAAAAAACAACTAGTCGTGCAAGGAGGGTGAGGAATGTTTTATGTTTCAATGTTCTTTCAATACATTGGCCAGTATATAAAAACTCGGTTCCAATACAGAGCTGACCTGGTTGTAGAAATCCTCTCCGACTTGTTGTTTCAGGCGGTCAACCTGGTCTTTATCTTGGTTGTCTTTGGGCACACACAGTTCTTGAGCGGATGGAGCAGGGAGGAAATCATCTTTATTTATGGTTTCTTTTTGATACCTTATGCGCTGTTTTCCTCGTTTTTTAACATTTGGGATTTTAATGAACGATATATTGTAAAAGGGGAGATGGATCGCATCCTGACGCGTCCAATCCATAGTCTGTTTCAAGTAGTTCTGGAGCGGATGGAACTGGAATCATTATTTGGGGTGTTTACTGGTGTGGCAATCATGATCTATGCTGGCAACCTGCTCAATCTGACTTTTGCCTGGTACGATTATCTTCTATTAATCATTTTTGTACTTGGCGGAGCACTTGTCTATGCGGGAATATTCGTCCTGCTTGCAAGCATCGGTTTCTGGTCAGATGCAAGAACATCCATTATGCCGATGATGTACAATATCGGAAACTATGGAAGGTATCCGGTTGATATTTATAACAGTGTTATCAGATTTGTCCTGACATGGATCCTCCCATTTGCCTTTGTCGGTGTATACCCGTCTGCATACTTCCTTGGGAGGTCCGAATGGTATGGTTACGCGTTTATGACTCCATTTATCGGAATAGCATTTTTTGTTCTAGCCGTATTTGTCTGGAATGTCGGAGTAACGAAATATAGAGGTGCAGGGAATTAACCTCGAAATAGTGGATTGAAGCGGAAGGCACTCGACTCCGAGGGGAGCTAGCGGTAGGTTGAGACCCCGCAACGAAGAAGGAGGCTCAAGCAGCGCCCCGCGGAAAGCGAGTGCCTGCAGCGAAAAGGAACGATCAAACTTTATACCAACAAAAAAGCATACCTGTTCTTCCTTAGCGTATATTGTACTAATGGCATGTCCCGCATTGGAGGAATAGGATGCTTTATTTATTTATCGTCATCTTCATATTCATCGCTATTTTTATAAGTTTTTCCCATGTTTTTTCATCAGAAAGCAGAAGTATACCCTATGTCTCAAAAGAAACACTCCTTCTGTTACTGCTGATATACTCGACACTGTTGCTTTCGTTTGGTCTTTTATATACTGTTCTCCATATTGAAGGGCACCCTGTTCTATTGGAAAGAGGCGAACTGATCAGCGGAAGTTACTTTTCCATTTTCTTTCGCTCCGTCTATTTCAGTGCGATCACCATATTGACGGTTGGATACGGAGATATCACTCCAATAGGTATCGGCAGGGCCATTGCGATGACAGAAGCATTGATTGGCTTTGTCATGCCGGCAGCATTTGTGGTCCGGGTGGTTCTGCATATGGACGGGCGTGAGAGATAAACGTTACTAATTCCCCTCATTTAGAAATCGGTTGGATAACTCAGATATCGGTTCCGGACAGTTGGCGTCAACATTCAAGGGAGTCTCCATGGACTTCTGGTTGACGCTGATTTTTTTATGGTTTTCTGTTACGGCACCTTCATGAAGTGCCTCTTCTTTTTTCATTTCAATTCCTCCATTCTTTTTGAATTTTTAATTAGTGTAGGTCATTTTAGAAAGTATATGTATGCTATCTCATTTCTTGATAATTCTCCATGCTTTCGGTAGGCTTAAAGAAACAGTATTAGTTAAGGAGGAGTTTTAAGATGACAATAGAAGTTGGCAAAAAGGCACCTGATTTTTCATTGCTATCTAATACAGGCGAGACAGTAACCCTTTCAAGTTTACAAGGCGAAAATGTCGTTTTATATTTCTACCCAAAAGATATGACCCCTGGATGCACTACACAGGCGTGTGATTTCCGGGATATGCATGAAGACTTCTCAAACCTTGATACAGTAATACTTGGGGTAAGTCCAGATCCTCAATCAAGGCATGAAAAGTTTATTGAAAAGCACGGTTTGCCATTTATGCTTTTAGTGGACGAGGATCATGAAGTGGCTGAACTTTATGATGTATGGAAGCTAAAGAAAAATTTCGGCAAAGAGTATATGGGAATTGAACGTTCTACCTTCATCATTAATAAAGAAGGCGAATTAGTAAAAGAGTTTAGAAAAGTAAAAGTTAAGGGCCATGTAGAAGAGGCTTTGAGTTTTATAAAAGAGAATTTATAAGAGGAAAAGCCTTTTTTTCAATAATTAAGGCAAACGTCTAACTACAAAAGGGTCCTAAATGAGTATTTTATAGTGTAGGGCATACCTCCTCAAAAGTTGACGTGATTAGAGTGCGAGCATAGAGCTTGCACTCCTTTTTATTGATATGAATTTATATATTATGGGTAAAGTAAAGAAAGGTCCAAAATAGGACCAGTACGTTAATTTAGTAAAGGATACATAGTATTAATATTATTTCAAAAATTGGTTATTTTGCGCGTATTCGCTGAACCCTTCCATCCGTCAAGTTTTTTTATTATACTGATAAAGGATTTTTTCCTGTTATTTTTTGAAAATTTAATAGATTGAGAAAGGGGATTTTATCATGGAAGCAACACAAAAGAAACGCGGCTTTGTTATGCGTGCTCTTGACAGTATTGAGCGCGTTGGTAATAAGCTGCCTCACCCGGTAACGTTATTCGCGATTTTCGCGTTATTGGTAATTGTCGCTTCTGGAATTTTTTCCAGCATGGGTGTACAAGTAGACGATCCTTTAAATGAGGGAGAAGTTCTTACTGTCAAAAACCTAATGAGTTCAGAAGGAATTGCTTACATCTTTGAAAGCGCCGTTACAAACTTCACGGGCTTTGCTCCGCTTGGAACAGTGCTTGTAACGATGATTGGTATCGGTATTGCGGAGAGATCTGGCCTTATCAGTGCAGGTCTTCGAGGCTTGGTAACATCCGTTCCTAAACAATTGATGACAGCTGCTCTAGTATTCGGAGGAATTATGTCATCTATGGCTGCAGATGCTGGTTATGTTGTATTGACACCGCTTGGTGCAGTACTTTTCGCAGGACTGGGAAGGCACCCCCTGGCTGGACTTGCAGCAGCGTTCGCCGGGGTATCTGCAGGATTCAGTGCAAACTTACTGTTAACATCTCTTGATCCGTTATTAGGGTCTTTAACACAAGAAGCAGCAGCAACAGTTGACCCGGAATATGCTGCAGGCATGAACTACATGATGAACTTCTACTTCATGTTTGCTTCAGTATTCGTTCTTACTATTGTTGGTACGTTCGTTACGGATAAAATTGTTGAACCGCGTCTTGGTGAGTACAAAGGTGCTTACAAAGGAGACGTTGACTTCTTAAAACCTGAAGAGAAAAAAGGTTTATGGGCTGCACTGTTTGCATTCATTGCAACTATTGCAGTAATGGCTTTACTGGTTGTTCCTTCTTGGGGACCACTACGTGGAGACGGCTCATTCTTAGAAGCGCCATTCTTCCATACACTTGTACCAGTAATTCTAATTATGTTCTTCATTCCGGGACTTGTTTATGGAATGATCACGAAATCCATTAAAAATGATAAAGATGTAGCAAATCAAATGTCCGATACAATGGCAACAATGGGTGCCTACATTGTACTGGCATTTGTGGCTGGTCAGTTTGTCGCTTACTTTAATGAAACAAACCTTGGTCTTGTTCTGGCAGTAAATGGCGCAGAACTCATCCAAGGAATCGGCTTTGACAGCGAAAATCGTTTCATGAGCATTTTGTTAATTCTTGTGTTTATGATTGTTGCAGGTTTTATCAACCTGTTTATCGGAAGTGCATCTGCTAAGTGGGCAATCATGGCGCCGGTATTTGTTCCAATGATGATGGGTCTAGGGTATTCCCCAGAGCTTACTCAATTGGCATATCGTTTAGCTGATTCGACTACAAACGTCATTTCACCATTAATGCCATACTTCGCAATCGTTATCGCGTTTGCGCAAAAGTATGATAAAAAGGTTGGGATTGGTACACTAATCTCTACAATGATTCCATACTCTGTGTTCTTCTCCATCGTATGGGTTATCATGCTTATCGTTTGGATCCTTACAGGCTTGCCAATCGGACCGAACGCACCGATCGATTATGTAGGCTAATGAAATGAAAACACCTGCTTGTCCATAATGGACTTGCGGGTGTTTTTTTGCTATAAGGAAAGTAGAAGCTTAAAAAATGAAGAGTAGGGGATGGGGAGTTAATGAAAATCTACACAAAAACAGGCGATAAAGGACAAACTTCTTTAGTCTATGGACAAAGAGTGGATAAAAATCATGTGCGCGTAGAAGCATATGGAACATGTGATGAAGCAAACTCGATGATTGGTCTTGCAATGGCTTATCTAAACGATGAAGATTTCAATCGAAAGGAAACGCTGCTCAAATCCTTCTATAACATCCAGACGATTCTTTTTCACGTGGGAGCAGAACTCGCCACACCGGCAGGGAAAGAAGTGAAATGGAAGCTGACAGAAAAGCATGTAATAAGCCTGGAGGACGAAATGGACGAACTCGACGCAACACTTCCTCCTTTGAAAAATTTCGTATTACCTGGAGGGTCAAAAGCTGGAGCGGCTTTGCACAGCGCAAGAACTATCGTAAGAAGGGCAGAAAGATCTGCTGTTGGATTAAGCGATGAACTTTCTCCTAATGTACTTGCCTATTTGAACCGTCTTTCCGACTACCTGTTTGTCGTAGCACGCTATGTAAACAGCCAATTAAACAAGGAAGAACCAGTTTTAAAACCAGAGGTTTAAAATCGCTTTAACTTCATATAGATATAAGTAATAACATTGACAAAAATATCAATATCACGGTACACTAATTATAAATATTATAAAGTAATAATCTTTATGAAAAGTGAGGTGCATGACTGTGGCAAACGAACAATTAAAAGAGGCGCTAGAAACGCTAAAACAAACTGGAGTTCGCATAACTCCACAGCGTCATGCGATTTTAGAGTATCTTATTCAATCTATGTCCCATCCGACAGCTGACGATATATACAAAGCACTTGAAGGAAAGTTTCCCAATATGAGTGTCGCGACTGTTTACAACAACCTGAGAGTTTTCCGTGAAGTTGGTCTTGTAAAAGAATTGACCTACGGAGACAACTCCAGTCGTTTTGACTACGTGACAACCGACCATTATCACTTGATCTGTGACGAATGTGGCAAAATTGTCGACTTTCATTATCCAGGTCTTGATGAAGTGGAAGCGTTGGCTGCTCATGTTACTGGATTCAAAATTGCTCGCCATCGCATGGAAATTTACGGTGTCTGCCCAGAGTGCGATAAAGGGGCACATTGACCTTTTGTCTCTGGAAAAACAACCAATAAAAAAGCTGATAGGACTTAGATCCTATCAGCTTTCTTTTTTGAATTATAATCCTCATTGAACTCTTTTCCTTCAAGAGAAGGATCCATCGTTAACGGTTCATTACAATACATGCACATGTCTACACGGCCAAGAACTTTAGTATGCTTCCCGCAGTTGGGGCAAACTACCTGTACGGCCTTTGTGGACAGCATGCCGATCCAAAAATAAACAACAGTGGACCCAACGATGCATAAAAGTCCCAATAACATAAACAAAGTCATGACCAACATGTTTCCTTGAAAGAATATTCCTATATACATAACGAAGAAACCGATAAAGACAAGACTGAGTGCAAAGGTTCTTATTTTATTAATTTTACTAGAATATTTACGAGCCATGAACACTACCTCCTAAAACAATATAATAGCACATTTTATCCCAAAATGGAGTTTCAGTCACAGACATGTTGAATTTAGAAGTTGACCGAATGTTCTGGATTAAAAATGATAAAAAGGACTTTAAAAGAAAGTGTCGAATAATAGGGAGAACCCTTTAAATATGGAGGTCTTAAGATGGAAGATTTACTTCGTCCGATCTATCAAGAACGCGCAAGTCAATCCAACACGCAAGGAATATTAATGATAGAAAAGAAAAACCCCGTTAGTCCAAACACAGATAAATTTGACGTGATTCTCTTTATGGTAGTAAAAGAGCTTGATGAATCCTTGTACGTCAAACACTATGAATTGCTTCAAAAGAAAGCCGCACTTTACATCGCGAGCGAACAACAATTGGAAGAATGGATAACACTTGGAACCAACCGAAGAGTCATCGACTGGATTATCAACGGGAAAGTGCTCTTTGACAGAAATGAGTTTATCTATGCGCTAAGAGGTAAACTGCTCGATTTCCCACTCGAAGACCGTAAACTAAAAATAGGTTTAGAATTTGCGAAACTAATAAGAAGATATCTTGAAGGTAAAGATTTCTTTGATTCTAAACATTATATCGATGCCTATAACCATATCGTCCACTCTCTTCACCATTTGGCAAGGCTGGCAGTGATCGATCACGGTTTCCATCCAGAAATAACTGTTTGGAATCAAGTGAAGAAAATCGAACCGGAAATCTACAAACTATATGAAGAGCTAATTCAAGGCGATGAACCTATTGATAAAAGACTGGAACTACTCTTCCTTGCAAATGAGTTCATGATCTATTCGAGAACAAGAACCGGAGCCAAACATTTAATAGAAGTATTAATGGAAAAAGAAGAAGCGTGGTCGTACAATGAAATGCTGCACCACCCTAAACTTCAAAAGTATTCTGTAGACCTAAGTGTACTGGTAGAATACTTAGTGGAAAAAGGTTTCCTGGAAGTGGAGAAGAAACAAACCAAAGGTAATGGTGTCTTTCACCGACTTTATCAGGTTGTGCCAGAGAAATAATAACGAAAGAAGTTACGCTTAAGGCTCCTAAGGACAGATGGTTTCCTTAGGAGCTTAAGCTTTTCTTAACCCTTTAAAAATTATTTCAAAAAAGTTTAAAAGATGTATTGACGATGTTTGTCGTTACATGGTATATTATTATTCGTCGCCGCAAGAGAAAAGCTTAAACGCGACAACGAGAAAAAAAGAAATTAAAAAAGATGTTGACTTAAAACATCAAAACATGTTATATTAATAAAGTCGCTTCTGAGCGATAAACTGATTGAAATGATCTTTGAAAACTAAACAAAACAACAGCGTCATAACGTCGGTTCTACGGAACACGACAAAATGATTTTAAGTAACACAAGCTAGCAAATTTTGAGCAAAAGCTCAGACTCTTTATTGGAGAGTTTGATCCTGGCTCAGGACGAACGCTGGCGGCGTGCCTAATACATGCAAGTCGAGCGGACCTTTCAAAAGCTTGCTTTTGAAAGGTCAGCGGCGGACGGGTGAGTAACACGTGGGCAACCTGCCTGTAAGACTGGGATAACTTCGGGAAACCGGAGCTAATACCGGATAATATAAAGAACCTCCTGGTTCTTTATTGAAAGATGGTTTCGGCTATCACTTACAGATGGGCCCGCGGCGCATTAGCTAGTTGGTGAGGTAACGGCTCACCAAGGCGACGATGCGTAGCCGACCTGAGAGGGTGATCGGCCACACTGGGACTGAGACACGGCCCAGACTCCTACGGGAGGCAGCAGTAGGGAATCTTCCACAATGGACGAAAGTCTGATGGAGCAACGCCGCGTGAGCGATGAAGGCCTTCGGGTCGTAAAGCTCTGTTGTTAGGGAAGAACAAGTGCGAGAGTAACTGCTCGCACCTTGACGGTACCTAACCAGAAAGCCACGGCTAACTACGTGCCAGCAGCCGCGGTAATACGTAGGTGGCAAGCGTTGTCCGGAATTATTGGGCGTAAAGCGCGCGCAGGTGGTCCTTTAAGTCTGATGTGAAAGCCCACGGCTCAACCGTGGAGGGTCATTGGAAACTGGGGGACTTGAGTGCAGAAGAGGAAAGTGGAATTCCAAGTGTAGCGGTGAAATGCGTAGAGATTTGGAGGAACACCAGTGGCGAAGGCGACTTTCTGGTCTGTAACTGACACTGAGGCGCGAAAGCGTGGGGAGCAAACAGGATTAGATACCCTGGTAGTCCACGCCGTAAACGATGAGTGCTAAGTGTTAGAGGGTTTCCGCCCTTTAGTGCTGCAGCTAACGCATTAAGCACTCCGCCTGGGGAGTACGGTCGCAAGACTGAAACTCAAAGGAATTGACGGGGGCCCGCACAAGCGGTGGAGCATGTGGTTTAATTCGAAGCAACGCGAAGAACCTTACCAGGTCTTGACATCCTCTGACACTCCTAGAGATAGGACGTTCCCCTTCGGGGGACAGAGTGACAGGTGGTGCATGGTTGTCGTCAGCTCGTGTCGTGAGATGTTGGGTTAAGTCCCGCAACGAGCGCAACCCTTGATCTTAGTTGCCAGCATTCAGTTGGGCACTCTAAGGTGACTGCCGGTGACAAACCGGAGGAAGGTGGGGATGACGTCAAATCATCATGCCCCTTATGACCTGGGCTACACACGTGCTACAATGGACGGTACAAAGGGCAGCAAAACCGCGAGGTTGAGCCAATCCCATAAAACCGTTCTCAGTTCGGATTGCAGGCTGCAACTCGCCTGCATGAAGCCGGAATCGCTAGTAATCGCGGATCAGCATGCCGCGGTGAATACGTTCCCGGGCCTTGTACACACCGCCCGTCACACCACGAGAGTTTGTAACACCCGAAGTCGGTGGGGTAACCTTTTGGAGCCAGCCGCCTAAGGTGGGACAGATGATTGGGGTGAAGTCGTAACAAGGTAGCCGTATCGGAAGGTGCGGCTGGATCACCTCCTTTCTAAGGAATGCACGCTTGTTGTTTTGTTTAGTTTTGAGAGAGCATTCTCTCAATAACGACAGTTCTTATGAATTGTTGAAATAGATAAATCATCCGATTTATCTCTAGACAATTTTTGCGAATTGTCATAGTTGTTCCTTGAAAACTAGATAATGTAACTAATATCAAGATATTCACAGAATATCGTTCATCTTAGTAATTTTCTTTATAGATATCATCGCTGATATCGACACATGACCATATTGGTCAACGGTTAAGTTATTAAGGGCGCACGGTGGATGCCTTGGCACTAGGAGCCGATGAAGGACGGGACTAACACCGATATGCTTCGGGGAGCTGTAAGTAAGCTTTGATCCGGAGATTTCCGAATGGGGAAACCCACTGCTCGTAATGGAGCAGTATCCTTATCTGAATACATAGGGTATGGAAGGCAGACCCGGGGAACTGAAACATCTTAGTACCCGGAGGAAGAGAAAGCAAACGCGATTTCCTGAGTAGCGGCGAGCGAAACGGAATTAGCCCAAACCAAGAGGCTTGCCTCTTGGGGTTGTAGGACACTCAACATGGAGTTACAAAGGAACGGGGTAAATGAAGCGATCTGGAAAGGTCCGTCATAGAAGGTAAAAACCCTGTAGTTGAAACTTCGTTCCCTCCTGAGTGGATCCTGAGTACGGCGGGACACGAGAAATCCCGTCGGAAGCAGGGAGGACCATCTCCCAAGGCTAAATACTCCCTAGTGACCGATAGTGAACCAGTACCGTGAGGGAAAGGTGAAAAGCACCCCGGAAGGGGAGTGAAATAGATCCTGAAACCGTGTGCCTACAAGTAGTTAGAGCCCGTTAATGGGTGATAGCGTGCCTTTTGTAGAATGAACCGGCGAGTTACGATTACGTGCAAGGTTAAGTCGATGAGACGGAGCCGTAGCGAAAGCGAGTCTGAATAGGGCGCATGAGTACGTGGTCGTAGACCCGAAACCAGGTGATCTACCCATGTCCAGGGTGAAGTTCAGGTAACACTGAATGGAGGCCCGAACCGACTCACGTTGAAAAGTGAGCGGATGAGGTGTGGGTAGGGGTGAAATGCCAATCGAACCTGGAGATAGCTGGTTCTCTCCGAAATAGCTTTAGGGCTAGCCTCATGTGTTAGAGTCTTGGAGGTAGAGCACTGATTGGACTAGGGGTCCTCATCGGATTACCGAATTCAGTCAAACTCCGAATGCCAAAGACTTATCCATGGGAGTCAGACTGCGAGTGATAAGATCCGTAGTCAAGAGGGAAACAGCCCAGACCGCCAGCTAAGGTCCCCAAGTATACGTTAAGTGGAAAAGGATGTGGAGTTGCTTAGACAACCAGGATGTTGGCTTAGAAGCAGCCACCATTTAAAGAGTGCGTAATAGCTCACTGGTCGAGTGACTCTGCGCCGAAAATGTACCGGGGCTAAACGTATCACCGAAGCTGCGGACTGTTCTTACGAACAGTGGTAGGAGAGCGTTCTAAGGGCGTTGAAGCTAGACCGTAAGGACTGGTGGAGCGCTTAGAAGTGAGAATGCCGGTATGAGTAGCGAAAGAAGGGTGAGAATCCCTTCCACCGAATGCCTAAGGTTTCCTGAGGAAGGCTCGTCCGCTCAGGGTTAGTCGGGACCTAAGCCGAGGCCGAAAGGCGTAGGCGATGGATAACAGGTTGATATTCCTGTACCACCTCCACTCCGTTTGAGCAATGGGGGGACGCAGAAGGATAGGGTAAGCGCGCTGTTGGATATGCGCGTCTAAGCAGCAAGGCTGAGAAGTAGGCAAATCCGCTTCTCATGAAGGCTGAGCTGTGATAGCGAGGGAAATATAGTACCGAAGTTCCTGATTTCACACTGCCAAGAAAAGCCTCTAGCGAGGAGTATGGTGCCCGTACCGCAAACCGACACAGGTAGGCGAGGAGAGAATCCTAAGGTGAGCGAGAGAACTCTGGTTAAGGAACTCGGCAAAATGACCCCGTAACTTCGGGAGAAGGGGTGCTCTGTTAGGGTGTTAAAGCCCGAGAGAGCCGCAGTGAATAGGCCCAGGCGACTGTTTAGCAAAAACACAGGTCTCTGCGAAGCCGTAAGGCGAAGTATAGGGGCTGACGCCTGCCCGGTGCTGGAAGGTTAAGGGGAGAGGTTAGCGCAAGCGAAGCTTTGAACTGAAGCCCCAGTAAACGGCGGCCGTAACTATAACGGTCCTAAGGTAGCGAAATTCCTTGTCGGGTAAGTTCCGACCCGCACGAAAGGCGTAACGATCTGGGCACTGTCTCAACCAGAGACTCGGTGAAATTATAGTACCTGTGAAGATGCAGGTTACCCGCGACAGGACGGAAAGACCCCGTGGAGCTTTACTGTAGCCTGATATTGAATTTTGGTACAGCTTGTACAGGATAGGTAGGAGCCTGAGAAGCCGGAGCGCTAGCTTCGGTGGAGGCGTCGGTGGGATACTACCCTGGCTGTATTGAAATTCTAACCCGCAGCCCTTATCGGGCTGGGAGACAGTGTCAGGTGGGCAGTTTGACTGGGGCGGTCGCCTCCTAAAGAGTAACGGAGGCGCCCAAAGGTTCCCTCAGAATGGTTGGAAATCATTCGCAGAGTGTAAAGGCACAAGGGAGCTTGACTGCGAGACCTACAAGTCGAGCAGGGACGAAAGTCGGGCTTAGTGATCCGGTGGTTCCGCATGGAAGGGCCATCGCTCAACGGATAAAAGCTACCCCGGGGATAACAGGCTTATCTCCCCCAAGAGTCCACATCGACGGGGAGGTTTGGCACCTCGATGTCGGCTCATCGCATCCTGGGGCTGTAGTCGGTCCCAAGGGTTGGGCTGTTCGCCCATTAAAGCGGTACGCGAGCTGGGTTCAGAACGTCGTGAGACAGTTCGGTCCCTATCCGTCGTGGGCGCAGGAAATTTGAGAGGAGCTGTCCTTAGTACGAGAGGACCGGGATGGACGCACCGCTGGTGTACCAGTTGTCTTGCCAAAGGCATAGCTGGGTAGCTACGTGCGGACGGGATAAGTGCTGAAAGCATCTAAGCATGAAGCCCCCCTCAAGATGAGATTTCCTTTTGCTTCGGCAAGTAAGATCCCTGAAAGATGATCAGGTAGATAGGTTCGAGGTGGAAGCGTGGCGACACGTGCAGCTGACGAATACTAATCGATCGAGGACTTAACCCAATAAGTATCGAAATAAGTGAACGATATGAATATCTTGATATGAACACATTATCTAGTTTTGAAGGAATAAAAAAGATGAAAAAACATCTTGATTTTCTTCAAAGATATATTATAATAATATTTGTCTGGTAATGATGGCGAAGAGGTCACACCCGTTCCCATACCGAACACGGAAGTTAAGCTCTTCAGCGCCGATGGTAGTTGGGGGATCTCCCCCTGTGAGAGTAGGACGTTGCCAGGCTGGTATTAATCCACCATAGCTCAGCGGTAGAGCATTCGGCTGTTAACCGAAGGGTCGTAGGTTCGAATCCTACTGGTGGAGCCATAATATGGAGAGCTGTCCGAGTGGCCGAAGGAGCACGATTGGAAATCGTGTAGACGGTCAACGCCGTCTCAAGGGTTCAAATCCCTTGCTCTCCGCCATTATCTTTGGCCCGTTGGTCAAGCGGTTAAGACACCGCCCTTTCACGGCGGTAACACGGGTTCGAATCCCGTACGGGTCACCAAAGTTTCTTTCGAGACATTTACAATGAATGTCCATACATAGGAGGATTAGCTCAGCTGGGAGAGCATCTGCCTTACAAGCAGAGGGTCGGCGGTTCGATCCCGTCATCCTCCACCATTATTTTAACAATAACATTATCGCGGGGTGGAGCAGTTCGGTAGCTCGTCGGGCTCATAACCCGAAGGTCGCAGGTTCAAATCCTGTCCCCGCAACCAAATGGTCCCGTGGTGTAGCGGTTAACATGCCTGCCTGTCACGCAGGAGATCGCCGGTTCGATCCCGGTCGGGACCGCCATTTTCTTTGAAAATAGAATTAGGCTCGGTAGCTCAGTTGGTAGAGCAATGGACTGAAAATCCATGTGTCGGCGGTTCGATTCCGTCCCGAGCCACCATGATTTTTTCACCAATGTGAAAGAATCACCATATAATGCCGGTGTAGCTCAGTTGGTAGAGCAACTGACTTGTAATCAGTAGGTCGTGGGTTCGACTCCTATCGCCGGCACCAGGAATATGGAGGGGTAGCGAAGTGGCTAAACGCGGCGGACTGTAAATCCGCTCCTTCGGGTTCGGCAGTTCGAATCTGCCCCCCTCCACCATTTCTTTTGAAATAAACAGTAACAAAATGTATCATAGGGGCATAGTTTAACGGTAGAACAGAGGTCTCCAAAACCTCCGGTGTGGGTTCGATTCCTACTGCCCCTGCCAATTTTATAAAAATTATGGCGGCTGTGGCGAAGTGGTTAACGCACCTGATTGTGGTTCAGGCATTCGTGGGTTCGATTCCCATCAGTCGCCCCATATTTTATTTCATCGACTTATTTAAAAGATTGAGTCGTTTTTATTTCCGGTTTTAATGGGCTATAGCCAAGCGGTAAGGCATCGCACTTTGACTGCGACATGCGTTGGTTCGAATCCAGCTAGCCCAGCCATTTTTGCGGAAGTAGTTCAGTGGTAGAACACCACCTTGCCAAGGTGGGGGTCGCGGGTTCGAATCCCGTCTTCCGCTCCAAATATTTCAGGTGGCATAGCCAAGTGGTAAGGCCAAGGTCTGCAAAACCTTTATCACCGGTTCAAATCCGGTTGCCACCTCCAATTTTATTATAATAGTTATTCTTATATACGAGACAAGCCGGGGTGGCGGAACTGGCAGACGCACAGGACTTAAAATCCTGCGGTAGGTGACTACCGTACCGGTTCGATTCCGGTCCTCGGCACCATTTGAATAATTATGATTGAGTATGCCGGTGTGGCGGAATTGGCAGACGCGCACGACTCAAAATCGTGTTCCTCTGGAGTGCCGGTTCGACCCCGGCCACCGGTACCAATCGCGGGTGTAGTTTAGTGGTAAAACCTCAGCCTTCCAAGCTGATGATGAGAGTTCGATTCTCTTCACCCGCTCCATACATAACTTATCAAGACTCTAACCTTTGGTTGGGGTCTTTTTTGTGCTGTTGAAAGTATTTTGATTTTGCATCCATTAATAAAAGCCACAGAGCTCGGATATGCTCTGTGGCTTTAAACGTGTTGTTGATCTTATTCTGTTAGCATGTTAATTCCGTTTTCCAGTTCTTTTAACACTTCAGGATCTTTTTCTGTTGCCTTATAATTTTGCAGGGATACTAAAGCTTGCTTATCTCCTATTCTTCCTACTGCCCAGGCTGCTGTTCCTCTAATTACTGGGCGAGGATCATTTTCTAACAGGCTTAGGAGATCAGGAATGGCGGAAGTATCTTTATAATGAGCCAAAGCGATAATGGCATTTCGTTGTATCGGCTTTTTCCCACGCCAGGAGCCGGAGATCTTACCAAAGTTCTCTTTGAATTCTCTGTTGGAGATGGTCAGGAGAGGTTTTAGCTTCGGTTTTACGATTTCTGGATCAGGCTCCATTTCAGGATGTAGATGAAAGTCTTTACCTTTATTTTCAGGACACACTGTCTGGCAGGTATCACAACCATAGAGCCTGTTTCCTAATTTTGTTCGGTATTCTTCTGCAAGGAAACCTTTTGTTTGTGTTAGGAAGGCAATGCATTTATTGGAATCGAGTTGTCCACCTTGAACGAGTGCCCCTGTCGGACAGACTTCCACACATTTATTACAGGTCCCACAGTTATCTTCTAGAGGCGTATCTGGTTCAAAGGGTAATGTAGTAATCATTTCACCCAAATACACATAGGAACCAAATTCAGGCGTTATAATGGCACAGTTCTTTCCGCTCCAACCGATACCAGCACGTTCAGCAACTGCTCTGTCACTTAGTTCCCCGGTATCTACCATGGATTTCATTAGAGCGTCTGGACGTTTTTCTTTTATGAACGCTTCTAACAATCTGAGTTTCTCTCGTAAAATATCATGATAGTCCACTCCCCATGAAGCGCGGCAAAATATCCCTCGTCGCTCTTCACGAGTGCTTCTTGGGGCGTCTTTCATTTTGGAGGGATATGCAAGAGCAATGGCAATAATGCTTTTCGCTTTTGGCACTATGAGCTCAGGGTTAGTACGTTTTTTAATATCAGGTTCCTCAAACCCTGATTGATAGTTAAGCTCCTGTTGAGTGATTAGCCTTTCTTTAAGACCAGTAAACACTCCAGCGCTTGCAAATCCAATCTTATCAATTCCTATTTGTTTACTATAGGCGATTAATTCTTCTTTTAGTTTGATGTTTTCCTCATTCAATGTGAACACCTCCTTTATTGTTTTTCAGCCAACCTATATTTTAACATATTTTTAGGAAGTATTATTTTGTTTGATATATCTAATTATATCCAAAATGCAAGCTGGAGCTAAAAGGTATATGATACAATTACCATATTAATGAAATGAAAGGGTGTTTGTTGTGAAAGTGACAGTTAGGGATGACGTTAAAAGTAAGCTACCGTCTTCAAAATACGGCATTATTCATTATAAAGATATTATAGTGGGAGCATCACCTCAAATGTTAAAAGGAAGAATACGTCTTTTCCAAGAATCGCTTCACTTAGATTTAGAAGATAAGGATATGAAAGATATTCCTGGGGTCGCTGAGTGGCGTTCTGTATTCAAGGAAACAGGGACAGATCCATCTAGATATCGCCCAGCCATTGAGGCGTTGTACCGTAGGGTGAAAAAAGGACAATTCCTAGAACCATTTAATTCCGCAGTGGATTTGAATAACTTCTTTTCGATGAAATATGAAATACCATTTGGAATTTATGATGCTGACAAGATTAGTGGCGATGTAACGATTGCAGTGGGAGATGAGACGGCAAGCTATGAGGGTTTGAATGGACGGGAAATTAAGCTATCTCAGATGCTTCACACTCGTGATGGTGAAGGTTCATTTGGAAGTCCATTTGTTGATAGTCGTAGGACAGCAATTTCAGAGGAAAGCATTTCTGCGTTGCATGTTGTCTATTTTAAGCCTTCTATGCGTAAGGAGGAATGTGAAGAAATGCTTGCGGCGATTAGCGAAATGTTTCTACAGGTTCATGGTGGAACGAGCGAGTATTGGGTTTTGGATTAAAAGTAGGTAATTAGGTTTGCCTGCTTTTAAATATTTTTGTGATGGGAGTGTTGTGGATGAGTTTTATGTTGAAGGAGCGTATGGAGTCAGAGGAGCTTATGTTATTAAGGTTGCTGAAGGCCCGCGGCGGATTAGTGGATGATAGTCGATTTTGGAATCTGGAAAAAGGTTACCAAGGAGAGATGCTGTTCGATAAATGGTTTTCTGGTGTAGATGGGGAGTGGATTGTTGTAAATGATTTGCTGTTGGAACACGGAGGAAGTTTGTTTCAAATTGACTCCCTTGTAATAGGCGGAGATCGGGTGTACTTGTTTGAAGTGAAGAATTTTGAAGGGGATTTCTTACTTGAAAAAGACAGGTGGTATTCCGGCAGTAAAGAAATTAAAGATCCCTTATCACAAATGCAACGATGCGAAACCGCGTTAAGACAACTCCTCAGCAGCCTCGGATATCAACTCCCCATAGAATCTAGCCTCATATTTATTAACCCCGAGTTTACCCTTTTTAATTGCTCACCTAAATTACCAATTATATTTTGGTCCCAGTTAAATCGATTTTGCCATAAATTATTGAAGCAATCTGCCAGTTCAGGAAAGTTACATGCACGTCACTCTCGCTTGGCTGAGAAGTTATGCGAATTGCATATGGAGAAGTCGCCCTATGAACGGCTGCCCGAGTATAGGTATGAGGAGTTGCGGAAGGGGATTGTTTGTGTTGGGTGTGGGGGGATGGGGGTTCGCCATCATTATAGAATGATTGAGTGTGAAAGTTGTGGAAGTAAGGAAGCTTTGGATACGGCTTTGTTAAGGTCTATAAATGAGTGTCGTAGTTTGTTTCCACAAATAAAAATCTCTACAAAGATCATTCATGATTGGATTGGGGAAACTGTTTCTAAGAAAGTAATTCAAAGGGTTTTGCAAATTAACTTTTCATTAATTGGATATGGAAAATCGGCTAATTATGTAAAGGAGACGCAAAGATTAATAAGAACTGATATAAAAGCTTGATAATTTAAAATTTGGTGACTCCAGGGGTTAGCCAAAAGGTGGAAACATTGTCTTCGTATGAGCCGAATGACTCCCTCTGTAAGAGGAAAGTATAGAACATTGTCCTCGTATGAAATGAATGACTCCCTCAGCCAGTGAAAAGTGGGAAACATTGTCCTCGTACGAGCTGAATAACTCCCTCAGCCAGTGAAAATTGGGAAGCATTGTCCTCGTACGAGCTGAATGACTCCCTCACCCATTGAAAGTAGGGAAACATTGTCCTCGTACGAGACAAATGCTTCGGAGCCAACCCCTAGTTACCCAAAAACCTTCTAACAAAGATCCAACCCCAACCCCTAGTTACCCAAAAACCTTCTAACAAAGATCCAACCCCAACCCCTAGTTACCCAAAACCTTCTAACAAAGATCCAACCCCAACCCCTAGTTACCCAAAACCTTCTAACAAGATCCAACCCCAACCCCCAGTTACCCAAAACCTTCTAACAAAAACCCAACCCAAAATCCCAAAACCACTTCCCAAAAAACAAAACAAAAATCCCTCACACAATTCCCAAGCCCCCCACATAAACATATCTACAAGGAACATTACCCAGAGGAAGGGGCAAGCCTATGAGAGATAAGCTGAAAGAACATATTCAGAATCGCCTTGATACTTATGTTTACAAAAGCAAGCAAACGAGTAGAACAATTATGAACGATGTCACCATAAAACGAAAACAAGATGCACATATACGCAGGGGAGCGGAGATAGTTAAGTGCAGTGCGACGGCGAGGATTCATTCAATTCATGAGGATGAACAGCAGCGGGAGGCCACTGTTTTTTACGAGATTCACGTTCGGTATCTAATAAAGCAAAGAGAGAAGTTGTATCTAGAGGAAGAAGCAGATCAGCGTTACTCTGAATGGATGGATGGTGAACTTATACAAGACTTCTCCATTCAGGATGAGGGGGATCGGACTTCACCTCGGTTTATTCCGCCACAAGAGGAGGATGAAGAACAGGAGCCATTGCGTTTTAAATATAGTCGGGTGGAAGCAGTTAGGTATGCGGAGCAATATTGGAACAGCCATAATCCTCAGTTTAAAAAGTTTGAGGTAAATTGTACAAATTATATTTCGCAGTGTTTGTATGCTGGTGGGGCGCCGATGGTTGGGTATCCGAAGAAATCTGGTGGTTGGTGGATGCGTAATAATGATTGGAGTTATACGTGGGCAGTGGCGCATGCCCTCAGGTGGTATTTGCCAAGCGCAAAGCAAGGTCTGAAAGCGAAAGAAGTAAGCAATGTGTCGCAGCTGATGCCTGGTGATGTAATCTGTTATGATTTTGAGGGGGATGGTCGTTTTGATCATAATACGATTGTGGTTGCAAAGGATGAGAATGGGGAGCCATTAGTGAATGCCAACACGTATAACTCGCGGATGAGGTATTGGAAATATGAAGATTCCACTGCGTATACCCCGAATATTAAATATAAATTTTTCCACGTCTTAGACCGTTAGTAGATACTTGATTCCAATGCGATAAAAAGGTATTGTTGTATAGGATGAAAGTGAAAGAAATATGAGGTGACGATTGTGGGATTACATGTGGTATTATATCAGCCAGAGATTCCAGCTAATACAGGAAATATTGCTAGAACTTGTGCAGCTACGAACACAACATTGCATTTGATCAGACCGCTTGGCTTTTCGACGGACGATAAGATGTTGAAGCGTGCGGGACTTGATTATTGGGAATTTGTGAATGTGGTTTATTATGATTCTTTGGATGAGTTGTTTGAAAAAAATAAAGAAGCGGAATTCTTCTATATTACGAAGTTTGGGATGAAGCCGCATACTTCATTTGATTACAGCAACTTGGATAAGGACTACTTCTTTGTGTTTGGAAGAGAGACGACAGGTTTACCAAAAGATTTGATTCAGAGTAACTTGGATCAGTGTTTGCGTTTGCCGATGACGAAGAATGTAAGGTCGTTGAATTTGTCCAATACGGCAGCGATATTAATATATGAAGCATTGCGCCAACAGGATTATCCGAATCTTTCTATAGAGTTTCCGGAAGAATAAAGAGAAGCCCTCTACCTTTCAAGCAAAAGTTGAAAGATGGAGGGCTTCTTTATTTATGCGATTTACTTTTTGCGTGTGCCTGGGCGCTCGTTATAGCCAGCAGTGAAGATAGCTGTAAGGAATGCAATACATACGCCTAAGATTAAGAATCCAGATGTACCCATGTTTGGTTCCTCCTTATGTAGGTTTAGTTCATGTAAGCATACTATCTATATTATAGCCCAATGGACGAGTTATGTGAATGAAATCTGTGGATAATTTTTGACAGTGTTATTTTTTAACTCCCTGTTGCCTTCCGTTCCGGGTGTTCGCTTTTCGAGGGGTGGTGTTTTACCTTCCCCGGCTACGCCTGTGGGGTCTCAACCTACCGCTACATCCCTCCAGAGTCTCACATCTTGCACTTCAGGTAACAGGGGGAAATCTTACATTCATTTATATACGTACAAACTTTTAAAAAAAGCATGTTTCACTCCCACAGCGCATAGAGTATATTAATCACGCAATCACGACTCTTGAAGCTGTAATAAAAGGGGAGGTCCTTATGGATATTTTACGTAAAATTGAAAAGTATCGGGAAGAAGAACAGAGGCTGAAGTGGGAAGGAACCTTCGGGCAGTACTTGGAGATTTTGAAAGAAGAACCATGGGTAGCTCAATCCGCACATTCACGGGTTTACAATATGATTAAAGATGCTGGGGTAGAAGAGGTCAATGGGCAGCGGAAGTATAATTTCTTTAGCAATGCCCTTTTTGGTTTAGAAGAAGCGTTGGAGCGGTTGGTGGAGGAGTATTTCCATCCGGCTGCGAAAAGATTGGATGTTAGAAAGAGGATCTTATTATTAATGGGGCCTGTAAGTGGAGGGAAATCCACGCTCGTCACCATCCTTAAACGCGGACTTGAGCAGTACACACATACGGATAGAGGAGCGGTCTATGCCATTAAGGGCTGCCCGATGCATGAGGATCCGCTGCATTTAATTCCGCACCATTTACGAGAGGATTTTCACAATGAGTATGGTGTTAGGATTGAAGGGAATCTGTCGCCTTTAAATATGATGAGGCTTGAAAAGGAATATGGGGGCAGAATTGAAGATGTGCTGGTGGAGCGCATTTTTCTATCAGAAAATCAGCGTGTCGGGATTGGTACATTCAGTCCGTCTGATCCGAAATCACAGGATATTGCTGACTTGACTGGAAGCATCGACTTCTCGACGATTGCAGAGTTCGGTTCTGAGTCTGATCCACGTGCATATCGTTTTGACGGGGAGCTGAACAAGGCGAACCGCGGGATGATGGAGTTCCAGGAGATGTTGAAATGTGATGAGAAGTTCTTGTGGCATCTATTATCCTTGACGCAAGAAGGAAATTTCAAAGCAGGACGATTCGCTTTAATTAGTGCGGATGAGCTCATTGTCGCGCATACGAATGAAACGGAGTATCGCTCTTTCATCTCCAATAAAAAGAATGAAGCCTTGCATTCGCGTATTATCGTGATGCCGGTTCCATATAACTTAAGGCTTTCTGAGGAAGAGAGAATTTATGAAAAGATGATCAATGAGAGTGATGTGGCAAATGTCCATATTGCGCCGCATACGCTTAGGGTTGCTGCGATGTTTACGATTCTGACCAGATTGAAAGAAGCCAAACGTGGCGATATTGACCTTGTGAAGAAAATGCGCCTGTATGATGGGGAATCTGTGGAAGGCTTCAACTCTGTGGATGTTCAAGAGCTCAAGAAAGAGTATGCTGATGAAGGGATGAGCGGAATTGATCCACGTTATGTGATCAACCGGATTTCGTCCACCATCATTCGCAAAGAAATTCCGTCCATTAATGCGCTTGATGTTCTGCGTTCTTTAAAAGAAGGGCTGGATCAGCATGCTTCTATATCTAATGAAGATAGAGAGAGATTCTTAAACTTCATTTCAGTAGCGAGAAAAGAATATGATAATATTGCGAAGAAAGAAGTTCAGAAAGCATTTGTGTATTCGTATGAAGAGTCTGCGAAGACATTGATGGATAACTATCTGGATAATGTCGAGGCATATTGTAATAAAGCGAAACTCAGAGATCCTCTTACTGGGGAAGAGATGAGTGCGGATGAGAAATTGATGCGTTCTATTGAGGAGCAGATTGGTATTTCTGAAAACGCGAAGAAGGCATTCCGCGAAGAGATCCTTATTAGAATTTCTGCTTATGCGCGAAAAGGGAAGCGATTTGACTACAACTCCCATGAGCGCTTAAGGGAAGCAATCCAGAAGAAGCTGTTTGCAGATCTGAAGGATGTAGTGAAGATCACGACTTCTTCCAAGACTCCGGATGAAACTCAGCTGAAGAAAATAAATGAAGTGGTAGCGCGCTTGATTGATGAACATGGCTATAACTCCACTTCAGCCAATGATCTACTAAGGTATGTAGGTAGTTTATTAAACAGGTAACAGGTTGGCAGCGGTAATGATTCCCGCTGCTTTTTTCCATGTATAGGTTTGTAAATTCAAAATAAGGGGAAATTATTAGTAAGAGGTGATTACAATGAGTAAAGAAAAAACCTATGAAAATACAATGGCACCAAATGAAAAAGAAATGGAAAAGCTGGCAAAGGAAATGGAGCAGCTGAAGGAAAATAAAACCGACAGAGAGCGTAGTCCTAAGCAGCATAATAACAACTCGGAAAATGAAAAAGAATAATCATACCTTCCAGTAATTTTGGGAGGTTTTTTTGTTGTATATAAAGATATTCATCGTATAGTACGACCATCTATCAGCATAAGATTATTATTACTAACAATCGATTACACGCTTGTCTCATTTATAGAAATGCGAGCCTAATTATCCAAATAATCTGTCAATTATTTGAGATATGTGCATAGGATAGAGTAACCAACCCTAATTGTCGCAAAGGTTGGATTCATTAAATTTCACCAAGATATTTTATGAAAATAGTGATGAAAAGGTTCCTAGAAACGTAAAATGAATTAAATAGGGAGGGATATCGATGACAATGTCAGATGATACGAATTTTGTAGTGTCCAAAGAGGATTGGTCCCTCCATCGAAAAGGCCACGACGACCAAAAACGCCATCAGGAAAAGGTCCAGGAGGCTATCAAAAATAACTTACCAGATCTTATTACTGAAGAAAACATTGTAATGTCCAATGGCAGAGAGGTCGTTAAGATCCCAATCAGGTCTCTAGATGAGTACAGAATTCGTTATAATTATGACAAAAACAAACATGTTGGCCAAGGAGATGGAGACAGTCAGGTAGGGGATGTTGTTGCCAGGGACGGGTCGGGTCAGCAGAAGGGTCCAGGTAAGGGGCAAGGAGCGGGTGATCAGGCTGGAGAGGACTATTATGAGGCTGAAGTGTCCTTAATGGATCTTGAAGCGGCACTTTTCAACCAGCTTGAGCTGCCGAACTTGCAGCAAAAAGAGCGAGATGAGAATATCATTGAGCACTATGAATTTAATGATATCAGACGCACAGGTCTTATGGGGAATATAGATAAAAAACGTACGATGATGTCCGCCTATAAGCGGAACGCGATGACAGGTACGGCAAGCTTCCATCCAATCTATCAGGAAGATCTTAAATTTAAAACCTGGAATGAAGTGGTGAAGCCGGATTCCAAAGCAGTAGTACTGATGATGATGGATACGAGCGGATCAATGGGGATGTGGGAGAAATATATGGCGCGTAGCTTTTTCTTTTGGATGACGCGATTCCTTAGAACAAAGTACGAGACAGTGGATATTGAATTTATTGCTCACCATACCGAGGCGAAAGTTGTAAGTGAAGAGGATTTCTTTTCAAAGGGAGAAAGTGGAGGGACGATTTGTTCATCCGCCTACCGGAAAGCTCTGGAGCTAATCGATTCAAAGTACAATCCTACTCGGTTCAATATTTATCCTTTCCACTTTTCGGACGGTGATAATCTGACTTCTGACAATCAGCGTTGTGTAAAATTGGTAGCGGAACTGATGAAAGTTTCCAATATGTTCGGGTACGGGGAAGTCAATCAGTATAACAGGCATTCCACACTAATGTCGGCTTATAAGAATGTTAGTGACGAGAAGTTCAGGCATTACATTTTGAAGCAAAAACCAGATGTCTTCCATGCGATGAGGGAGTTTTTCAAAAAGGAGCAAAATAAAAAGTTTGCTTAACTAAAACCAGCCGAGGGGCTGGTTTTTCTTATGGTATAGCTAGAATGTTGGAGAGAGCTTTAGCTCGATTTAGTTATAATAGTCTTTTTCGCTTTTCCACCCGAAAGATTGATAGAAAGCGGAACAGCATGAAACAAGCACATAGGAATGTGGAAGTGATAAAACTTACCCAGATTGCACCTAAATGTCCTGTGCTTGAAGAAGACAAAATGCTTAAAAAGATTGCAATGGCTGAGGTTGATGGAACAAAACTTGAAAGGCGATCACGGCTAAATATCATCCACAATATTGGTGATATCAAGGCTGCATAGATACTACCAAAAAAGAATAATAACTCAATAAAAGTAGGAGATATAATAATCACAACTAAATAGAGAAACAAACACTGCATCCCTGTTATCCAAAAAGATAAATGCCATTTATGTTGGTCACTTAAGGGAATCAATTCACTTATTGCGTTTTTCACCGTAAATACTGTCGTTGCATGAAGTTCTGCATTTAGAGTGGAAGAAATGGCACTAAAACAAAATAATAGAAATATTGCAATTAGAAAAGAAGAGTTTATGTTATAAACAAGTTGAAAAAGTAAAATTTTTACATCTTGGAAACTTCCACTGTAGACAACCACTAACAACAAAGAAGATAAAGACAAAGGAATGGTTGCCCATATCAAGCCAGTTAAGGTGAAAATGGTACGAATTCTGGACTGTTTTAACATATAGACTCTTTGCCAGGTTGCTCTATCGATTAAGACCTGTCCAAAACCAATAAAGATCCCAGTAATTACAAAGAAAAATGTATCTATATTTTTCCAAAAAAGTAAGTAGGGATGGTAGAGTTGAACACCCTCATATACTGGGTACACGCCATTTTGTATATAAAAATAAACAGGTATTAAGATGATGGCTGCAAATATGAAGGTAATGCTTATACCGGCAAATTGATGGATTCGTTGCACGCCTCCAAGTCCTGCGATAATAAAACAGAATGAGAAGAAAAAGAATAAGCTTATATATATGGGAACAGGGAATATTAGAGAGAAAAGAATAGCTGCGCCTGTTGCTTGTACGAACATGGAATCCATCCCTGTTATAAGCAAAAGCAGTATGGTATACCAGTATCCAAACGGATTTGTCTTTTCCTTTAGCAGATCACCTATGGTTTGATGCTTGGGGTAGCGCTTTCTTATATAAGTAGCGATAAATCCAAAAAGGATAAATGCGAAGGCGCCCATTAAAGAGTAACCGAGTCCACCTAAAATTCCATATTTAATAAGAGCTTCGGGGGATGATAGGATGGTGTTGCCAGTAACCCATCTAGAAAGCAAAGTAACAATACCAAATCCGATGCCAAGTTGTATTGTTCCCAGTATGTAAACAGAATAGTTCTTTTTGATCATTAATTAGTAACCTCAACTTTATATTCGCGTGGTGTCTTTCCATAATATTTTTTAAACTGTTGACTGAAGTAGTGCTGGCTGTTAAATCCACATTCTTCCGCGATCGTGGAGATGTGAAAATTCGGGTTTTTAGCCATTAAACCTGCAGCAGTTTCTATTCTGTATTTGTTCAGGTATTCAGAGAACCCAATCCCTACCTCCTCCATGAACTTACGACTGAAATAGATAGGGCTCATATGTATCTTTGAAGAAAGATATGGCAGTGTGACCTTATCTTTAAATTCCTGATGAATGATGGATAAAGCCTGTTGTATTGATGGGCTGTAATTTCCCCGATGCTTGAATTTATTTAACACTTCAACCAATTCTTCTTCTATTACAGGCTTTGTCAAGTAATCTGCCACACCAAGTTTAATAGAGGTTTGTGCATATTCGAAGGTTTGAAAAGCTGTTACAATGATGAATTCCATATGTGTATGCTTAGTTTTTAATAGTTTGCCTAGTTCAAGACCATCTTTTCCCGGAAGGTGAATGTCTAGGAAGGATAGATCAATGTGCTGCTTTTCACAAATGTTTAATGCCTGTGCAGCATCAAACGCATGGTAGACATTCCATTTAGGATAATGTTTCTGGATAAGAAATGTTAGTTGTTCAATTTCTAGAGGTTCATCATCTACTAATATAATGTTCATTCTGCTTGGCCTCCTTTTTTAGATTGGTGAGATATGATACAGGCCATAAAACAACAGCGCGAGTCCCGTCGTGTTCATGGATCAGCTGAAAAGAAGCTTCTTCTTCTGGATACATATGGTGTAATCTACTTTTGATGTTAGTAAGGCCGTGTCCAGGGGCATCTTGATGATTGTTTAGATGTACACCTTCCGAACTGTTCCAAACCGTCAATAGTACATGGGAATTAGAGAGGGTTAATGTGATATTTAATTGTGCTTCACCTGGATATTTCTCAAAAGAATGCTTAAAAGCATTTTCTACAAGGGTTTGTATAAGAAAAGGTAGAATGGCCACTTGCTTTACTTGTTCTTCCATTTCAATTGTGTAGGTGAGACGTGATTGGAATCGTATTTTTTGAATCTCAAGATAATAACAGGAATATTCCAATTCTTCAGCCACAGTACAAATAGATTGATTGGACTTATACTTAACTTTTAAAAACTTGGAAAACACTTCGATTGCCCTTATCAATTCTCCCATTCTATTAAGCCTAGCAAGGCTTAGAATTGAATTGAGTGTATTAAAAAAGAAATGAGGTTGGATTTGTTGGTTTAATTGAAAATATTTAGCTTGCTGGAGTTCCTTTTCCAAAACTAATCTGTTTGCTTGATTTTCTAATAGGTCAATTCTTTTTTCAAAAATAAATAAAAACAATAAAGTAAAAGCTCCCACTAAAGGAGCAAGTACACACAACATTACATAAAGAGAAAAATCCTCTATCTGGAGCATGTAAGAGACCCCCTCGCGAAACAGAAAAGGGAGGTGAGAAAAAACCTCCGCTATTTCATTCTTTCTATTATTGTAATTCAAATCAACCAATTGTAAATGGTTATTATTTTACAAGATGACAGCTTACAAAATGTTGGTTGTTCCATTCTTTTAATGGAGGTTCTACCTTTTTACATATATCATTAGCCAAAGGGCATCGGGAATGAAATCTGCAACCCGTTGGTGGATCGATTGGGGAAGGAACATCTCCTTTAAGTACAATTTTTTCTTTTGTTGCATCTAAATCGGTTGTAGGAATAGCTGACAGCAGTGCTTGTGTATAGGGGTGCTGTGGCCTTTCAAAAATACTTTTCTTATCGGCTATCTCCACAATTTTTCCCAGGTACATGACCATGACCCTATCAGAAATATGCCGAACGACACTAAGGTCATGTGAAATGAACAAGTAAGTCAAGCCAAAGTCTTTTTGTAAATCCTTTAGTAGGTTCAGGATTTGCGCTTGAATGGAAACATCAAGTGCAGAAACGGCTTCATCACAAATGATCAATTTCGGATTTACTGCTAAAGCACGGGCAATACCAATACGCTGCCGCTGTCCACCACTGAATTCATGTGGATATCGATTCAATGCCTCTGCTGGCAAGCCTACACACTCGAGTAACTCAAGCATCCGCTCCATTCTCTTCTGCTTTGGAACCACATCCTGGATGGCCATGGCTTCATTCAATGTTTGTTTGATGGTTCTTCTTGGATTAAGTGAAGCAAATGGATCTTGGAAGATTACTTGTAAATCTGCTCGCACCTTTCTCATTTCTGTATTGGATATTCGAACAAGGTCTTTATCATTAAATACGATCTCTCCATCAGTCGGCTGTTCAAGGCGAAGGATAGACCGTCCCGTTGTCGATTTTCCACAACCTGATTCACCAACGATGCTTAATGTTTCCCCTTCCATCAGTTCAAAGGAAATATCGTCCACCGCTTTGACAAATGACTTTGGTTTGAAAAGCGATTCTTTTTTTATGGGAAAATATTGCTTGAGGTTTTTAACAGATAAAAGAACACGTTTTGTTTCTTTTTTTGTGACTAGCTCCATCATGCTGTCCCCTTTCTTATATAATGAATTTTTTCCACTCTTCTGTATAAATCCAACAGCGAACCTGTCCCTCTCCTGCTTCCGGAGCGCTCAATTCTGGTGCTTTTGTGTTGCATAGTGAAGTTGCGTGTGGACAGCGATTGGCAAACCGACATCCTTGTAGATGTGAAAAGGGACTTGGAACGTTACCGCTAATTGTTGGCAAATATTCTAGATCTTCATTTATCCTTGGCAAAGAGGATAATAGCCCTTGAGTATAGGGATGTTTAGGATTTCTAAAAATCTCTTCTTTAGAAGCATATTCTACAACGTTCCCAGCATACATAACGACTACAGTATCACAGGTTTCTGCCACCACTCCAAGGTCATGAGTAATCATCATGACCCCCATTCCAAGTTTTACTTGCAGTTCCTTAATTAGTTTGAGAATTTGTGCTTGAATGGTTACGTCCAATGCAGTGGTTGGTTCATCGGCGATGAGGACTTCAGGAGAGCAGGCAAGTGCCATGGCAATCATCACTCGCTGCCTCATACCGCCACTCAATTGAAATGGCTCTTGCTTTGCTCGTTTCTCAGGAGAAGGAATACCTACAAGACGAAGCATCTCCACCGCTTTTTTCCAGGCATCTTTTTTACTTAGTTTTTCATGGAGCCTAATGCCTTCTGCTATTTGTTCACCAACACTGATAACTGGATTAAGAGATGTCATCGGTTCCTGAAAAATCATGGAGATATCATTGCCGCGTATTTTCCTCAGTTGATTTTCAGTCATCTTCACTAGGTCCTGACCTTTATATAATATAGAGCCCTCCACTATTTTTCCGGGAGGGGAGGGGATCAGCCTCAAAATAGAAAGGGAAGTAATACTTTTCCCACAACCTGATTCCCCAACAATTCCTAAGGTCTCCCCTTTGTGTAAAACGAGATCCACCCCATCTACCGCTTTACTAGTTCCTTTATTTGAGAAAAAATGAGTTTTTAGTCCTTTTACTTCTAGTAGTTTTTCATTCATCTCATTTCACTCCTTTTAGTTTAATTCAATTCTTTTATTGAAAATGCGATAAAGTAAATCTACCAATAGATTAACAAGGACGAAAATAATAGAAGCAACAAGTACGCCACCTTGTACCATCGGCAAATCTCGCATTCTGATAGATTCTACAATCAATCTTCCCAGTCCGTTGATGGCAAATATCGATTCTGTTAGAACCGTACCCCCAAGCAATGCTCCAAATTGGAGTCCTACTACGGTGATGACAGGAATTAAAGCATTTCTCAAAGCATGTTTAGAAATGATAATTTGTTCACGAAGTCCTTTTGCACGCGCAGTTCTAATGTAATCCTGCCGTATGACTTCGAGCATACTTGATCTGGTCATCCTCGCAACTATTGCAGCACCTCCAGCACCAAGTGTAATGGCGGGAAGGATGATGTGTTGCCAACTATCCCAGCCTGCTACCGGAAGGATTTGAAGTTTGACGGAGAATATATACATAAGCATAAGGCCAAACCAAAAACTTGGTATGGAGATCCCGATGAGGGCAATCAACATGACTGACAAATCAGAGACGGAATAAGGTCTGATCGCGGAAATGATTCCTGCTGCCATTCCTAATACGATAGTTATGAGGATACTGAAAAGAGCCAATTCCATCGTAATAGGGAGTCTTACCAAGATTTCATCTAATACTGGTTTATTATTTTTAATGGATACTCCAAGATCTCCCTTGAAAATGTTCGTTAAGTAATCAAAGTACTGGATATATAGCGGTTGATTTAACCCCAATTGAGTCCTTATCTCTTCTATTGTTTCTTTTGAAGCTCCTTCACCTGCCAAGAGAACAGCTGGATCTCCAGGGACCATCTGCATAATTAAAAAGACAACCAAAGTTACGCCTATTAGTACGGGAATCATTTGAACTAATCGTTTTATTAAAAAAGAAATCATCCTTTTACCTCCTCTTTTATTTCATTCTTGGGTCTAAAGCATCGCGAAGGCCATCTCCGAAAATGTTAAAGCCTAAAACTAGTATAGAAATTGCAAGTCCCGGAAATAGGGCCATATATGGTGCGCTAAATAAGAAATCCCTTCCACTGCTAAGCATGGTTCCCCATTCAGGCGAAGGTGGCTGAGCTCCAAGACCTAAAAAGGACAACCCTGCTGCTGATAAAATGGCAGTGGCCAATCTTAACGACCCCTGTACGATGATTGGGGAGAGAATATTAGGGAGTATATGAATAAAAATAATAGTTATATCCCTTGCTCCCAACGAACGGATCGCATCAATATATTCTAGCTTCTTGACTTCCAATGTAGAGCCCCTAACTATGCGGGCAAATAATGGAACAGAGAATACTCCCACGGCAATGGTCACGTTTATTAAACTGGGACCTAATGCGCTGATAATAGCCAAAGCCAATAGAATACCTGGAAAAGCAAGCATCACATCAATTATTCTCATAACAATGGAGTCAACCCACCTGCCGTAGTAACCTGCAACCAATCCAAGCACAATTCCAAATACCGCCCCGAATAGTACAGAAGCAAAACCGACACCCATTGATAAGCGGGAACCATAAATAATTCTGCTGAGTATATCCCTTCCTTTATCGTCCGTTCCCATCCAATGGTCTATGGAGGGGGACTGCATGCGATTATCTAAATTAATTTCATATGGATCATAAGGTGCCAACCAAGGTGCGAATGCAGCGACTGCCAAATAAAATAAAATGATGATTCCACCTGCCACTGCTGCTTTGTTCCTTGATAGTTTATAGATGATGTCCTTCCATTTTTCTAACCGAGGATTACTCGTTTCCTCTGCAAGAATTGTTTCTCCCGTCTTTACTTGAACTTCCATTTAATGTCCTCCCTTACAAGTGTTGTGTTTAAAATTATCAAAATTTCAAACAAAGTAAATAATTTTAAAGTAAGATGTCAAAATATTTTAAAAACAAGTAAATATTCTGAAAATAAATTACAAATCTTTTTTTTATAATGCAACTATGCACGAAATTCAAGAGTTTCAATGGAGGGGAAGATTGAAATGGGAAAGAACAGAATGTTAAGAAGTTTAATCATGTTTTTTGTATTTGCCTTTATGGTTTCAGTTATGGGTGCTTGTTCAACGTCTTCGAACAGTTCCAATGGTTCTGAGAACGGTGCCCGGTCGGAAGAAAAGGGTGGAAGCTTAATTATCGCGCGTCTTTCGGATGCCACCAGGTTAGACCCACACTTTATAACAGACATACCTTCTGCCAATATCATCTATCAAAAAGTATATGAAACGCTGGTAGTGCCGAATCAGGATATGGAGATAGAACCATTGCTTGCTACAGAATGGAAACAACTTGATGAGATAACATGGGAGTTTTCATTAAAAGAAGGAGTGAAATTTCATGATGGGACTCCTTTTAATGCAGAAGCGGTGAAAGTAACATTCGAGCGTGTTTTAGATCCAGAAACAGGTTCACCTCAGCGTGAAAAATTATCGATGATTAAGGAGATTGAAGTATTGGACGAGTATACCGTGCGTATGCACCTTGATTACCCATATGCACCGTTGCTATCCATCCTTGCAAGTAATGAGGGCAGCATCATCTCCCCTAAAGCGATTAAAGAGAATGAGGAATCATTATCCCAACATCCAGTAGGAACAGGGCCATTTATTTTTGAATCTTGGAATACCGGTCAGGATATAACGTTAATTAAGAATCCGTCATATTGGGGGCAAGAGCCAAATCTAGAGGAAGTGATTTTTAAAGTGGTACCTGAAGATGCAACGAGGCTTGCATTGATTGAAACAGGAGAAGCTCATGTTTCTGATCAGGTTCCAGTAACAGAACTAGATCGTATTGAGAATTCGAATTCTATGAGCTTATATCGTACAGAGGGACTTGGAGTTGAATATATAGGCTTCAATGTAGAGAGTAAGGTAGTGAATGATGTGCGTGTCCGAAAAGCGATCAGTCACGCTATTGAAAGAGAAGCTATTCTAAAAGGTGTTTATAACAAAGTTGGCACGTTAGCAAATTCAGCTATGAGTCCAAAAGTATTTGGTTACAGCGAAAATATCAAGGCATATGAATACGACATAAATAAAGCAAAAAAATTCCTGAAAGAAGCAGGCTATAAGGATGGTTTATCACTGAACTTGCTTACTAGCGATAGGAAAGAACGCATTAATATGGCAGAAGTGATACAGTCCCAATTAAAAGGGATAGGAGTGGATGTTTCTATTCAAGTATTGGAATATGGGGCATATTTAGAAATGATTGATAAAGGTGACCATGACTTGTTTATTGGTGGATGGGGTAATGCAACAGGTGATGGAGATTATAACCAATACAATCTTTTCCATACAGCATCACAAGGACCACCAGGCAACCATTTTTATTACAGCAATGAAGAAGTAGATAATATTATTGAAAAAGCCAGGGAAGAAATGGATCAGGAAAAACGTAAAGTACTATATGAGAAAGCGATGCAGATTCAAATGGATGATGCCGTGTATGTGCCGATAAGAAACTATGAACATTTGGCTGTCTATACAAAAGGGGTAGAAGGAATTTGGTTAAATGCTTCTAATTACATTATGCTAAACGACGTCACCATTAAGTAGAGGGGGAAAGATATGAGATCGACCATCATATTAATGTTAGCATTGCTTTTAATTATCAGTGGGTGTTCCACTTCTAGCAGTCAAATGGAGACTTCCGAAAAGGATAAACTGACGGTCGTCCGTTTATCAGATGCCACCAAGCTTGACCCACACTTCATTACAGATATTTCAAGTGCTAATATCCTTTATCAAAAAGTTTATGAAACGCTTGTTGTGCCAGACTTGGACATGAAGCCCCAGCCAGGTTTGGCCAAAGAATGGGAACAAATTGATGATGTCACTTGGGAATTTACTTTAAGGGAAGGCGTTTATTTCCATGATGGGACGGTATTCAATGCCGACGCTGTAAAGGCAACATTTGATAGATTGCTTGATCCTAAAACAGCATCCCCGCAAGCTGAAAAACTAGGGATGATTGATGACATAGAGATTGTCGATGAATATACAGTTCGTTTTCATCTATCAGCAGCATATGCCCCACTGCTGTCCATACTAAGTGCGAATGAGGGAAGTATCATCAGTCCAAAAGCGCTCTCAGAGAATCCAAAGAAACTTTGGGAACACCCAGTAGGCACAGGGCCATTCGCCTTTGATTATTGGAAGCCAGGACAGGAAATATCCATAAAGAAAAATGAGAAATACTGGGGAGATAAGCCAAAGATTAATCAGGTTGTGTTTAAAGTGGTTCCGGAAGATACCACTAGGCTCGCCATGATAGAAACAGGAGAAGCGCATGTTAATGATCAGGTTCCCATTACAGAGATTGAAAGAATAGCAGCTTCGGAAACACTGAATCTGTACCGGGCAGATGGATTAGGAATAGAATTTCTTGGCTTTAACGTTCAAAAAGCACCATTTGATCAATTGGAGGTTCGAAAAGCGATAACGCAGGCTATTGACAGAAAGGCAGTTCTAAAAGGTGTCTTCCAGAACTCTGGAATGCTTGCCAATTCTCCAATGAGTCCGAAGGTATTTGGATACAGTGATGACGTTAAACCTTATGACTATGATTTAGAGAATGCCAAAGCTTTATTGCAAGAGGCTGGATTAGAAGGACTGAAGGTCACCATTACCACCAATGATCGCAAAGAGCGAATAAATGTAGCAGAAGTCGTACAATCTCAACTGAAGAAAATAGGGATCAATGCGGAAGTGGAAGTATTAGAATGGGGAGCGTATATAGAAGCATTAAATAATGGCGAACACGAAATGTTCGTTGGTGGATGGGGAAATGCTACGGGAGACGGAGATTACAATCAATTTAATGTATTCCACTCCTCTTCGCATGGGGGGGCAGGTAACCATACCTATTACAATAACCCTGAAGTTGATAGAATCATAGAGGATGCTAGAAAGGAAATAGATGATGAATCACGAAAAAACCTATATGAACAAGCTATGAAACTGGAGATGGAAGATGCAGCTATGATTCCGCTCAGATATTACGAGCATCTTGCTGTCTATCATAAAGATGTAGAGGGACTTGTAATCAGCCCTGTTAACTACATCCTTCTCAATGAAATCACTATAAAATAATGACATGGTTAGGGCCTAGTAACTAGGCCCTCCAACTAGGAGGAAAAGAGATGAATAGAAACAGTTATTGGCTGAAGAATGTGCGAATAGAAGTGGGGTTTGAACAAGAGGATAATCGCTTGAAAACATTGACTGAAATGGTTCACTTAAAAGTAGTAGAAGGGAAAATTGCTGCAATATCCAAGGAGCAGCCCAAAGATAACCTCCCTGAAAAGGACGCGAAAGGATTACTTCTGCTTCCTTCTTTAAAAGAAATGCATATTCATATCGATAAAACATACTATGGAGGTCCATGGAAAGCTTGCACACCAATAACTAACGGTATTTTTACAAGAATTGAAGAAGAAAAAAAACTACTTCCACAGCAATTGGCGACAGCACAGGAAAGAGCTGAGAAAGTAATTGAATTATACCTAAAGCACGGCCATTCCCATATACGAACACATTGTAATATTGATCCTTCCATCGGATTGAAGAACTTAGAGGCCACATTGAATGCTGTAAATAAATACAAAGATGAGATGACATTTGAAATTGTCGCCTTTCCTCAGCACGGATTATTGCGAAGTGAAGTGGCACCTTTAGTAAAGGAAGCAATGGAAATGGGGGCTACACATGTCGGTGGGGTGGACCCGGCGACGATAGACAGGAATATCGAAAAATCACTCGATACCATCTTTGATATTGCAGTCCAGTCCGGTTCATCAGTAGATGTTCATATTCATGATCCGAACAGCCTTGGCGCTTTCACTTTTGAGCGGATGGCTCATTATACAAAACAAGCCGGCCTTCAGGGCAGAACGACCATCAGTCATGCCATCGCTTTAGGGGACTTGGAGACCATCCAGCTTGAGGAAACTGTAAAGATGTTAGTAGATAACAAAATTGATGTGACCACCACTGTTCCCATTAACCGCCCGACCATTCCAATCCCCTTATTAACCCAAATGGGGCTGATCGTTTCTCTAGGGCATGACAGTATTACAGACCATTGGTCACCTTTTGGTACTGCCAACACCATTGAAAAAATGTGCGTACTCGCAGAACGGTTCAGACTTGTTGATGAAAAATCTCTATCCTCTTTAGTTCAATATGGAACAGGGGGAATCAACTCACTAAGTGCTGCAGGTGAGAGACTATGGCCAAAGATTGGAGACGATGCTTCCATGATATTAGTTGATGCAAGTTGTTCAGCAGAAGCGGTTGCAAGGCGTACAGATGTCAAGGCCCTTTTCTATAAAGGCAAAGAAGTGAACCGGTTGGGAATGGAAAAACAATCTATAGCAAAATAAAAGTGGAGGGATAGTAAATGAAAGAGACATTTTGGCTAGTCAATATAAAATTAGAAACAGGCTTCAGTATCTTAGAAAATGGAGCACATAAAACGGAGACATCCTTATTTTCCATAAAAATCGAAGAAGGTATCTTCAAGGAAATCCAAGAACAGCCTTTTGATATACCATCTGGAGAGGTCAAAAAAGATGCAACGGGTCTACTAGCCCTTCCTTCTTTCAAGGAGATGCACAATCATCTGGATAAGACATATCTTTCATTTGATTGGAAGGCACCCATCCCTGTAAAGAACCTGAAAGAAAGACTTCATTATGAAGCCCTTGAATTAGGGGAACTTGCCCCAACCACAAAGCAGCGTGCAAGTAAAATGATAGAGATGATTCTTAGCAAAGGATCGACACATATACGCACACATGTAAATATCGATCCTTACATCGGGCTTAAAAACCTGGAAGGGGTAAAAGAAGCCCTAGAAGAATATAAGGATTACCTCAGTTATGAGATTGTTGCCTTTCCCCAACATGGGATGTTGGAGCAAAAAGAGGTCATTCCACTAATGAAGGAGGCAATGCGAACGGGAGCAACGATTGTAGGTGGATTAGACCCTGCGGGAATTGATAAGAATATTGAAAAATCACTATATGAAACAATGAACTTGGCTGAGGAGTTTAATGCAGAAATCGATATTCACTTGCATGACCATGGACACGTCGGGTTTTATACAATTGATAAATTAGTAGAGATGGTAGAAGAGGCAAAATGGAAAAATCGCGCAGCAGTCAGCCATGCTTTCAGTCTAGGTGATGTCCCTGAAACACAAGCACGTGAAATGGCAGAGTATCTTGGGGAAAATGGTGTGGCCATCATGTCAACCATTCCTATTAATCGTGTCATTCCACCAATAGATTTACTTGATCAGTTTAACGTTCCTGTTTTTTTAGGATGTGATGGCTTCTTCGATTCATGGGGCCCATTTGGGAACGGGGATGTTTTAGAAAAGGTAAAACGTTACTGTGAAAGAACAAAGCGAATAGATGAGAAAGCGCTAGCTTATTCCCTAAAGTGGGCTACCGGCGGCCGGACCACTCTTTCGGCAAGTGGGGAAATGCAATGGCCAAAAGTGGGAGATGAGGCGTCCCTAGTTCTGATGGATGCATCGTGTTCGGCTGAAGCGATAGCCAGGCTTCCAAAAAGAAAGTCCGTTTATTTTAAAGGCAAGGAAGTTTACCATAATGCGTTCCATTTACAATATAGGTAATTTGTCAATTCCCACAGAAATGTGGGAATTTTTCTTAGGGGGCATGGAAGATGGCAAAAGCATATAGTTTATTATTGTTTTGTGTTCTGGTCTGGGGAAGTAACTTTGTAATCGGCAAGCTATTATTAGAAAGTTTTTCCCCTGGATTTACTACATTTGCTCGGTTCTTAGCCATTGTTCTTGCTTTGTATATATACGGGAAATGGAAAGGTATCTCTTTTTATTTTCCTAAATTAACCAAGAAGGATTTGCTTGTCTTTGTTTTGTTAAGTACTGTGGGGGTTTTTATTAATCAATGGAGCTTCTTTATAGGATTACAACATGCGGACTCCACATCTGCAGCAGTGATATTAGCCATGACACCCTTGATAACTTGTATTCTTGCTGCCATTTTCCTTCATGAAGTGTTTACAAAAAATATGGCTATCGGTTTGATAGTTGCTGCAATAGGAGGATTTATCGTGGTCGGAAGCGGGTATGATGGAACCTTTTTAAAGGTTGAAAAAGGATTATGGTGGATTGCAATAACTATGGTGACATTCTCTTTGTTGATTATACTAACAAGATTATTGTCTAAAAGAATGGAGACATTCCCCCTTACTTTTCACTCTAATGTACTGGCTTTCATCATTTCCATTCCATTTGCTGTATTAGAGCAGGAAAAGACGATAACTGCAGCTCCTGGAGCATGGGTTCTTTTAATAGTTACGGCAATTATTGTACATGGTTTCTGTAACCTTATCTGGAACAAGCAAATAAAGTATATAAATGCATCGAAAGCGTCAACCTTGACAAACTTAGAACCATTTGTAGCGATGATATTAGGTTTCTTTCTTCTTAGTAAACCCATACTGATCACTCAAGTAATAGGAGCCATCTTCATTGTTTGTGGTGTTATATTGTCTAACAAGAAGAGGAGCAGAAGATATGCAATTACTTAAAGGAAGGATCTTTTTCAAGCCAATCTACCAGCCGAGGGGCTGGTTTTTCTTATGAGACAAAAGGAGGAATAGATGGGGTAAAAAGCGAAGTATTAACTATGAGAAAATAGTGATTTCTTGTTGGTAGGGGCGTTGGTATGTTTGAAAATGTTGGGCATGTTTTATATCATGTTTTAATTATTTTGTTTCCAATTTTATTTTATTATCAGTTTTTAAATAAAGGCGCATTGGTCTTAACAAAAAAAATTAATTATAGATTTTTGTTTATTATGTTGGTCATGGTCATTTGTACGATGTCTTTTCCAATCGAAGTAACAGAGGGTTCTAATTATGATCAAAAGCTGATACCTGTCATTTTGTCATTTTTGTATGGTGGATTAGTAACAGGGGCTATCGTCGTGGTGTCCATGCTTTATTATTTATACATAATCGGTGACAGCAATATAATGGTTATGGTGATAAATTACTTTATTCTATCAGCAATCCTGTTGATATTCCGGAATAGATACTCAAGTTTAAGCTTAAACAAGAAAGTTTCTATCGTTTCCTTCTTATTTTTGTTGATAACTTCAACCAGGGCTATCCGATTATTTTACCTGAATGAGGAGAAGGAGATTTTCTTAAATGTGCTTGTTTCCATCATAACCTGGATTTCTTTAGTAACGGCTATTATGATTATTGAAAATTTGAATATGCAGATGCAATTGCAGCATGAATTGCAACGTTCAGAGAAGCTTAAAGTGGTAAGTGAGCTTGCAGCATCGGTGGCACATGAAGTCAGGAATCCAATGACATCTACACGTGGCTTTCTTCAGTTGATGAGTCAAGATGATAATTTAAATGGTTCCCAAAAAAGATATATTGATATCTCGATTGAGGAGTTAGACCGGGCACAATCCATTATTCAGGACTATCTTTCACTGGCCAAGCCCAATAAATTGGGGATGGACAGAATCAATGTATCCAAGGAGTTGGAGCAGGTCGTCCAGCTCATGTCCACCTATACGACTCTTAATAACACGAGCATTCGTCATGAGATAGAAGATGAATTGTATATTAAGGCAAATAAAGATGAAATGAAGCAGGTACTGATTAACTTGATCAAAAACGGTATTGAAGCTATTGATAAGGATGGAACGGTGACGGTTAAGGCTTCTAGCAGGAGAGGTATGGTTTTAATAGAGGTCATGGATGATGGTGTGGGGATGACGCCGCAACAGGTGGAAAGATTGGGAACACCTTTTTATTCTACTAAGGATAAGGGGACCGGCATTGGTTTGACGATCTCTTTTCAAATTATTGAATTGTTGCAAGGGAAAATTGAAGTCACAAGTGAGGTAGGAAAAGGAAGCATTTTTACTATTAAGTTACCAATGGAAACTAGTGAAAACAGCTAGTTTCTTTTTTTATGCTGAGCATAAACCGCTGTTGATTTCCGCAAATGGCTTCGCTTTCCTAGGGGCTGACGAGAGCCTCCTTCGGCTACGCCTGCGGGGTCTCCACCTAGCGCTATCTCCCTCAGGAGTCTTCGCCTTTTGCTCCAATCAACAGCTATAAAACTTACAAATTTCAAGATACCACTTTAACATGAAAAAACCCCCGACTATCGCTAGTCGGGGGTCATTTTAATTAGTTAAGCTTCACACCGTGGAAGTAAGGAGTACCACTGAAGTCTACGAATAGACCATTAGCACCGTTTGTTCCATAGATGAAGTCAGGATGTTGCAAGTAAACCATTGGAGCTTCGTCTACAAGGATCTCAGAGATCTCTTTGTAAGCTTCGTCACGCTTCGCTTGATCAGTCTCAGAACGAGCTAGGTCAAGTAACTCATCCACGCGGTCGTTTGCGTAGAATGAACGGTTACCAGGAGCACCGAAAGCAGAAGAGTGGAATAAAGCGTATAAACCGTAGTCAGCGTCAGCTGTTACAGTAGTCCAACCTAAGATGAATAGTTCGTGCTCACCAGCGCCAGTTTTCTCTAGGAAAGCACCCCATTCGATTGTTTCGATGTTAACTTTGATTCCAATTTGGCTTAACTGATCTTGAGCAAGTAATGCGATGTCCGCACGCTCTTTAGATCCTTCGTTTACGAATAAAGTTGTTTCAAAACCATCTTCAAATCCAGCTTCAGCAAGTAGTGCTTTAGCAGCTTCTACATCATAACCAAGTGGCTCAAGATCTTGGTAGTTACCAACAACTGTAGGAGCAAGAGGTCCTACGGCAGGTACACCTTGACCGTCAAGGATACCGTCAACGATATCGTTTTTGTTGATAGCCATGGAGATAGCTTGACGTACTTCTTTAATATTGAAAGGTTCTTTTTCCATGTTGAATCCTAAGTAGTCCATACGAGTACCGCGAACACGTGTTAACTCGATTCCAGCACTTTCCATACCTTCTACACGAGCAACATCAGAAGCACCAACTTGGATAACGTGAGCTTCACCAGCTTCAAGTTGTGCTACACGAGTAGACTGCTCAGCATTTACTACGAATTTAACGGAATCAAGAGCAGGAGCTCCGTTCCAGTAGTTTTCGTTTTTGTTTAAAACGATTTCAGCACCGCGGTTCCAAGATCCAAATACGAATGGACCAGTACCTACTGGGTTTTCGTCTACTTTTTTACCACCGTTGTTTTCTTCTTCAATAGCAGAAGGAGCAATGATAGAACCAGCGTTATGTGCTAAGTGAGCTGGTAGTGGAGCGAAAGGCTTTTCTGTTTTGAATTGAACAGTGTAGTCGTCTACTACAACTACTTCTGTGATCATGTTAAGTACTACTGCACGTGGAGATGCAAATTCAGGATCGATGATACGCTCGATCGTCATTTTTACAGCATCTGCAGTGAAATCAGTTCCGTCATGGAATTTAACGTCGTCGCGAAGTTTGAATTCCCAAGTAGTCTCATCTACAGCTTCCCAAGATTCAGCTAAAGAAGGAATGACAGTTCCGTCTGCTTCATATGCAGTTAAACGGTCGAATAATTGAGTTGTTACGTTAGTTGTTGCAGTATCGTTCATTCCGTGTGGATCAAGTGTAGGAGCATCAGATGGAACAACGTATACTAATTCTCCGCCTTCTTGTCCTGCAACATCTTCACCATCGCCGGATCCGGCATTAGTGTTTCCGTTTGTTGGTGTGCTGCTGTTACCGCCACTACATGCTGAAAGAACTAGCATAAGTGAAAGCAGAAGCAAGAAAAACACATTCTTTTTTGCTTTCATGTAAAATTACCCCCCTGAAGATTTGTTTTTTGTTACAAGATTGTAATCAATGGATAAGCCACGATTGTTTATTATCATAATTCAAAAACTGAAAATTCACAAGAGTTGTTTTACAAGAAATTTTAACAAATTTATTATTTTTGTAATAATTCCCGTAAAAAAATGAATTAATATTACGTTTTTGTTAATTTTTTCATGCATATAATGAAAGGTAATTCTAGCTAAAAAATCTATTAATCAAAAAATTAAGTATGCTAAGACTCTTTAAAACTATTGTAATATTACGAATTAATAGCTATTATAGAATCTAGTTATGTTGAATATTTAGAAATATTAAGTTTGTTACAAAGAGATGAAGGGATGAGAAGAGCGTATGGATCAACCACAACCACAAACGACAGCAGGAGTTCCAGTTAGTATAGAAAATACGAAGTCGGTTCGTTGGAAAACATTCTATAAGAAACTGGCAAAAAATAAAGCTGCCATGGCAGGCGCCTTTATTATTATATTTGTTATTTTGATGGGTATATTTGCCCCATTACTTGCAACCCATGATCCGAATACAACCAATGTTATGAATAAGTTGGAAGGACCTTCTGCCGAAAATTACTTAGGAACAGATGATGTAGGGCGTGACATTTTCAGTCGTCTACTATACGGGGCAAGAGTTTCATTGGGAATCGGGTTTGTTTCTACTCTGTTAGGTGCGATTGTCGGGGTAACCCTTGGAATTGTATCTGGTTACTACGGTAGATGGATCGATTCTCTGATTATGAGAATTTGTGATGTATTATTGGCTTTCCCGGGAATCCTTCTTGCTTTGGCTATCGTAAGTGTTCTTGGCGCAAGCACACAGAACGTTATTATTGCTGTTGCTTTTTATGCAGTCCCGTCTTTTGCAAGGATTGTCCGCGGTTCAACTCTAGGTGTTCGGAAATTGGAATACATTGATGCAATTAAGGCAATGGGAGCAAAAGATTTCAGAATTATTTTCAAACACATTTTACCGAATATTATGTCACCAATTATTGTACAAGCAACGCTATATATTGCTTCTGCCATTATTACAGCGAGTGCCCTGTCCTTCTTAGGCATGGGAACAAGACCACCTACAGCAGAATGGGGTGCGATGTTGAGTCAAGGGCGTTCATATATTGCGCAGGCTCCTCATATTACACTATTCCCTGGACTTGTTATCTTGTTGGTGGTTATCGGATTCAACTTGATGGGTGACGGACTTCGAGATGCGTTAGATCCGAAAGCGAAAAAATAATGGAGAAGAAGGTGAACTAACATGTTTATATATATCATTCGAAGACTTTTCCAAACGATACCGGTTATGTTTGGTGTAACGTTGGCAGTATTTATGATGATGCACTTGATTCCTGGGGATGCAGCTCAGATTATGGCCGGTGAACAGGCTAACCCGGAACAGATTGAAGCAATGCGTGAGAAATTGGGATTAAATGATCCGTTGTATGTTCAGTATTTCAGTTATATAGGAAACGCAATTCAAGGGGATTTAGGTACTTCCATCCGTACGAATCGTGATGTTACTTCAGAGATTTTCACAAGCAGGTTCTGGATTACAGTGGAACTAGCAATTTGGGGAACCATTCTTTCCGTTATTCTTGGATTGATTGCTGGTATAGTGTCAGCAACTAGAAAGTATACGTTTGCAGATACTTCCTTGATGATTGTTGCGTTGTTTGGTATTTCCATGCCTAACTTCTGGCTTGGAATCATGCTCATTTACTTCTTCTCTGTTAACTTAGGGGTCCTTCCTGTTGCAGGTTGGGGTAACGATTGGAAACAGGTGATTTTGCCGGTAATTACACTTGGAACTGGTGGAGCTGCAATTATTGCTCGTATGACTCGTTCAAGTATGTTGGATGTTATAGATCAGGATTATATCCGTACGGCTTATGCTAAAGGTGTCAGTGATAGATTGGTAATTTACAAGCATGCACTTCGCAATGCGTTAATACCGGTTGTAACGGTTGTAGGTTTGCAATTCGGTGGATTGCTTGGTGGAGCGGTTATTACAGAGACAGTTTTTGCGATAAATGGACTTGGACGTTTGATTATCAGTTCCATTACAATGCGTGACTTCCCGATGGTTCAAGGAACAATTCTTGTTTGTACGATTTTGTTCGTATTTGTAAACTTCCTGGTGGATATCACATACCGTTTAATTAACAAACGTATAGACCTTAACTAAAAGGACGGTGAAGAAAATGAAAACTTCAAAGAACGATAAAATATTAGAAGTAAAAGGGTTACGCACTTCCTTCTTTACAGATGAAGGAGAAGTAAAAGCCGTTGACGGGGTTGACTTTTCCATTGAAAAAGGGAAGACCCTTGGTATTGTAGGGGAGTCAGGATCCGGTAAAAGTATCACATCTCTATCTATTTTACGTCTGCTTCAGGAACCTGTTGGTAGAGTGGTAGGGGGAGAAGTTATTTTCAAAGGGGAAAACCTTTTAGATAAAACGAAAAAACAGATGATGCAAATTCGTGGAAACAACGTATCTATGATATTCCAAGAACCGATGACATCATTGAATCCTACATTGACCTGTGGAGAGCAGATTGCAGAATCTGTTCGTATTCACCAAAAGCTTGGTCGCAAAGCTGCTTGGGTGAAAGCGGTGGATATGCTTCGTTTAGTTGGTATACCATCTCCTGAAAAGCGTGCGAAACAATATCCATTCGAACTTTCAGGCGGTATGCGTCAACGTGTGATGATCGCGATTGCGCTTGCCTGTAACCCGGAATTGTTGATTGCCGATGAGCCGACAACAGCATTGGATGTAACCATTCAAGCGCAGATTCTGGATCTAATGAAAAAATTACAAGAGGAACTTGGGACGTCGTTAATGCTGATTACCCATGACCTTGGTGTAGTCGCGGAGATGTGTGACAAGGTTGCCGTAATGTACTGCGGAAAAGTGGTAGAATATGCAGATGTTCAAACCATTTTCTCCAGCCCGAAACATCCGTACACTGTTGGTCTATTAAACTCTGTACCAAAGCATGATCAGGATGTGGAAGGGGACCTGTCTGTTATTGATGGGTCTGTGCCAAGTCCTTTCAACCTGCCACAGGGCTGCCGTTTTGCACCTCGTTGTCCACATGCAAAGGACATTTGCCGCAGTAGTTTGCCAGACTTGAAGGAAACAGAAGACGGCGATCAAGTTCGCTGCTGGATCTATACAGATAAGTGGGAAGATGAGGAGGTTGCTGCTAGCCATGAGTAATCAAACATTATTAGAAGTAAAAAACCTTAAACAATACTTTCCTATTAAAGGCGGAATCTTTGGAAGGACGGTTAACCATGTCAAAGCAGTAGACGACATCAGTTTTTCCGTTAAAGAAGGGGAAACAGTCAGTATCGTTGGAGAATCCGGGTGCGGAAAATCCACGACCGGCCGTGCGATCCTTCGTCTGGACAATCCTTATTCCGGAGAAGTGAGTTTCCAAGGAGAAGATTTACTTGCTCTAAGTAAATCCCAGATGAGAAAGAAGCGTAAGGATCTACAAATCATTTTCCAAGATCCATATGCATCCTTGAACCCTCGTCAAACAGTCAGTGATATTCTAGAGGAAGCACTAGAAATCCAAAACGTTGTGCCACGTAAAGACCGCCGTAAAAAAATTGTGGAATTGCTTGAAACGGTTGGAATCGGTGCCCATCAGGTTGATCGCCATCCGCATGAGTTCAGTGGAGGCCAACGTCAACGTATTGGTATTGCCCGCGCGTTATCTGTTGATCCAAAGCTGATTGTATGTGATGAAGCGGTATCTGCATTGGACGTTTCGATACAAGCACAGGTATTGAATTTGCTTAAAAGATTACAGCGTGAATTTAATCTGACGTATCTATTTATCTCTCATGACCTTGGGGTTGTACGTCATATATCTGATAGAATCATTGTTATGTATTTAGGTAAAATTGTGGAGATTGCTGATAAAGACGCGCTTTTTGCAAATCCACAGCATCCATACACAAAAGCATTATTATCTGCGATTCCAAGTACGGACCTTGGCAAGAAGAAAGAACGTATCATTTTAAAAGGTGATGTTCCTTCTCCAATTGACCCGCCTGCAGGATGTCGCTTTCATACGCGTTGTCCTTATGCATTCGATCGTTGCCGCACGGAAGAACCAAAGCTACATGGTATTCCAGGCGTTAACCAACAGTCTGCTTGCCACTTGGTGGAAGACGGGGCTGTTGATTTCTCTCAGTTGAAGACGAATTATTAATCTAGTTTTTTGGAAAGGCCACTCTCAGCGGTTGTTGGGGGTGGCTTTTTTGTGTTGTATTTTATTGTATGACGCCTGGTGATGGTGAAAACGTAGGGTAGGGGTCGTCATAGGGAGTGTATGACGCCCGGTGATGGTGAAAAAGTAGGGGAGGGGTCGTCATAGGGAGTGTATGACGACCGGTGATGGCGAAAAAACAGGGTAGGGGTCGTCATAGGGAGTGTATGACGCCTGGTGATGGTGAAAAATCGGGTGAGGGGTCGTCATAGGGAGTGTATGACGACCGGTTATGGCGAAAAAACAGGGTAGGGGTCGTCATAGGGAGTGTATGGCGCCTGGTGATGGTGAAAAAGTAGGGTAGGGGTCGTCATAGAAGCTATTTATTCCCTTTTATGTTTTCCATATCTCCATTTCAGTTTCAAAATCACCATTAACCACCAAAAACAACCTAAAATCATAACAACAACCCAAAAAACACCCAATAAAAGCAACCATAAAAAATTCCCTCATTCCAAAACTCTCCAACCTTACACCTTTAAGTATAAATATTTAGAATATTTCATTTTTGGCACGCTTCTTGCATCTACCTCTATTGAGAGTAAAAACAAAATTCAAAAAGGGGAGAATCAACCGTATGCAAAGGCAATTACGAAAAAAGAGTAAAGCAAAATGGATGATGCAGTTTTTATTAATTATCTGTCTGCTATTTCTTGCAGCGTGTAGTTCGAACACAACTAGTAATAACAGCACAAATACTCAACCAGACCAAAACACAAATGAAAATAATACAGAAGAAGCAGCAGAAACCAGTGGCGAGTTAACAGTCGGGATAGAAGCGGAACCTACGTCATTGGATCCATTTAACTCCACAGACGGTAACTCCGCAACCGTTCAAAGCACCATGTTTGAAGGGTTCTTGCGATTCGACGAAAAGATGAATCTTGTACCCGTCCTAGCGACCGAATACAACTTTAATGAAGATGCAACGGAAATTACTTTCACCCTGCAGCAGGGTGTAAAATTCCATGATGGAACAGATTTCAATGCCGAAGTGGCAAAAGAAAATCTAGACTTTGTGCGTGATGCTGAAAACGGCTTGGCACGTGCATCTTTCTTCTCTTTTATCAGTGAAGTGACAGTAAATGATGAGTACAGCATCACTATTAAATCGGAAGAGCCTAACTCTGCCATGGCATCCTATATGGCGCATTCTTCCGCATCTTTCAAATCACCGGAAGAGCTGAAAAAGAAGAAAGAAGATCCGGATCACAACCTAGACCGTAATCCTGTCGGAACTGGACCATTTAAGTTTCAAGAGTGGAAAGATAGCGAACAAATTGTTGTGACAAAGAATGAAAACTACTGGAATGACCAAGAACAACCGAAAGTCGACAGCATCACCTTCTTGCCAATTGTTGAAGCAAGTACTCGTGTAAATAAGTTGAAAACTGGTGAAGTAGATGTGATTTTCCCGATTCCTACGCTTAATGCAAAAGAACTTGAGCAGGAAGAGAATGTTGATTTATATGTGGGCTCATCGACAAACGTTTTCTATATCGGAATGAATTTTAAAGAAGAGAAATACAACGATCTAAAGGTTCGACAAGCAATGAACCATGCCGTCGATAAAGATGGGCTTATTGCGCAAATTGCGGATGGATATGCACAAGTGGCCGATTCCGCGATTGCACCTGCCGTTTATGGATATGCAGGGCAAAGTGTATATGAGCATGACAAGGAACTCGCAAAAGAATTACTAAAAGAAGCAGGAATGGAAGAAGGATTCAAAGCAACTTTGTGGACAAGAAACACAACGGAATTCGTTTCTGTTGCAGAGTATGTCGCGATTCAATTGAAAGAGGTTGGCATTGACGTGGAAGTACAGGCATTTGAAAGCGGTACGTTGTTTGAAATGTTGGATGCTGGAGAGGAAACGGATCTTTGGATCGGACGCTGGTCACCAGGAACAGGTGAGGCAGATTATGGACTACGACCAAACTTTGCTTCTGATCGAGTGCCTCCTAACTTCAATAACTCCGGCTTTTATATCAATGAGGAGTTAGACGGTCTGTTTGACGATGCGCTTCGTACTCCAGATCAGGATCAAGCTTTATCTATCTACGCTGATATCCAAATGAAAATCTATGAGGATGCTCCTTGGGTGTTCTTGCATATTCCAGATACCATCATTGCAAAAGGAAAAGATGTCAATGGAATCTATGTTCTGCCTTCAGGGGGAGTACATCTTAATTTAGTAGAAAAACAATAATAGAAAATGGACTCATAGGAAGCGAGAAACCTATGAGTCTACTTTTTATATGAGAGGTGAACCGTATGATTCAGTTTGCAGTCAGAAGAATTATTGGCATGATTCCAATTCTACTTATCATTACAATTATTGCTTTCCTATTTGTTCACTTAACTCCTGGGGACCCGATACGCATCATGTACGGAGCGGAATTGGATCAGGAAACATATCAAACTTTGAGAGCGAAGGAAGGGTTTGATCAACCGCTTATAGTCCAGTATGGAACTTATATGTACAACATGTTGATACAAGGGGACTTCGGTTCCTCTTACAGGACAAAAACGGAAGTGTCATCTGAAATCATGAGGCGTTTTGGCTTTACATTTACTTTGACGATGCTTGCGATGTTCTGGGCAATCCTTATTGGAATTTTTGTGGGGATTATTTCTGCTACAAAAAGAAATACGGTGTGGGACCGAGTTGGGATGGTTTCTGCGATTACAGCGCTAAGTGTTCCTGAATTTTGGTTCGGTCTGATGGTCATGCAAATATTCGCCGTACAACTGGGATGGTTTCCGACAAGTGGAAGCGGGACATTTGCTCACATTTTCCTCCCATCCATCACGCTAGGATTTGGAGTTGCAGCTACTATTGTAAGGTTTACAAGGTCAAGTGTACTTGAGGTAATGCGGGAGGATTATGTCAGGACTGCCAGAGCAAAAGGTCAGAAAGAGTCGGTTGTCGTGTGGAGTCATGTGTTAAGAAACGCACTCATCCCGGTTGTGACCATGACTGGTCTTCAGTTTGGATTCCTCATTGGGGGAGCGGTAGTAGTGGAACAAGTATTTGCTTGGCCTGGACTGGGATCATACCTTGTTGACTCCATTCTAGCGAGGGATTATCCGGTCATTCAAGCACTGATTTTACTGTTCTCTTTTCAGTTTCTGGTAGTCAATCTATTAGTAGATATTAGTTACGGATTTTTGAACCCCCAGATTAGATACGATTAATAGTAAAGGAGACACAAATCTATGAGCAAAAAAATGCACACTTCGTATTCTCCTTTCAAGGTGTTTCTTCATAAATTCATTAAACAGCGATTTGCTTTTGTCGCATTTATCATTGTAGCTTTCATCGTGCTTGTTGGCGTTTTCGGTTCTTGGATTGCCCCTTTTGATCCGTATCGCCCCGTTACGTTGCAATACGAAGAAAAAGGCATTGATTCCGAAAATCTAACAAGCAAACGTATCCAATTAACCGGAATGCTGAGTGATGGAAGCACAATTACCGGCGCAGAATTAATGAATGTGAAGGTGGAAAGTGAAGATAGAAGAATTGCTTCCATCAGAAGAATGAAAGACGGCGTGACAATTACAGCAAATACTTCTGGGGCTACCAAGGCATTTATTGAGAGTGAGGGAGTCCGGTCGCTCGTTGGGGTGAATGTATCAAACGATACAGAAGCAAAAGAGCCGAGCATTGTTCGAATAGAAGCAGATCAGCCAAATGATATCATGCAAAGTGGTGATAGGTATACTGTTGAACTTAAGGCGATTATGACCGACGGGACCTCTTTCAATGGTCTAGATGAATTAGATGCCTTCCTGCTCGATGGACAAGAAGATAAGGAAGGAGAAAATAAAGGCACCGGTTTTGTGTCAGCAGGGAGTTCCGAGGAAAGTGATGGGGGAGTGGAATTTCTTTCACTGGATGAGGAGCTGGCAACAGTTTCCCAAGAAGGACTTGTCACGTTAAAAGGGCAAGGGGACGCGCTGATTCAAGTTGTAGCGGGTTCAGTTTCTACAGTTGTCCATCTACCGGTAGCTGTCCAAGAGATTACACCGAAGCTAGTTTCTATCGTACCTGAAACAACAGAAGTGAGTTTGGTAGACATTTATAAGCATCAACCGCCTTCTTTCACTCATTTCTTTGGGACAGATCACCAGAACAGGGATATCTTCAGCAGAGTGGTCATGGGGACAAGAGAAACGCTGATCATCGGTTTCGTTTCGGTTGCTATTGGGGCTGTCATTGGAACAGCGTTTGGATTGATAGCTGGTTATTATGGTGGAAGAATTGATAGTTTGATCACGCGTTTTACTGATATTTTGCTAGCATTCCCCGGGATATTACTTGCAATAGCGGTTATCGCTTTCCTTGGTGCAGGACTGACAAATATCATTTTTGCGGTGGCGGTGTTTACCATTCCTATCTTTATCCGAATTGTTCGTGGAAGTACGCTTGCGTTAAAAGAGATGACCTATGTAGAAGCGGCGCAATCAATCGGGGTTAAGGATAGCGTGATTATTATGAGACACATTTTCCCTGGAACATTGTCAGTGGTTATCGTTTATTTGACGATGCGGATCGGGGTGGCAATCTTGATTGGAGCAGCCCTAAGTTTCCTTGGATTAGGCGGGGACATAACCGCTCCTGAGTGGGGATCTATGTTAAGTGCAGCGAAGGACAACAGTGGTAATGTATTTCATCCGACGTTCTTCCCTGGACTGGCGATTGTTATTACCGTTTTGAGTTTTAATATTTTAGGAGATGGATTGCGAGATGCGCTTGATCCGAAGTTAAAGGAATAGGAGGTGGCAACATAGATGGAAAAAGTGCTTGAAATTAAAGATCTAGAGGTTAGCTTCAAGAGTGATGGAAAGCAGTTGAAGGTGGTAAACGGGATATCTTTTGACGTACACAAGGGAGAAACGCTTGGTATAGTAGGGGAGTCTGGCTGTGGGAAAAGTGTCACGTCCCTATCTATCATGAGGCTCTTGCCATCACCTCCAGGTAAAATAACAGGTGGTTCCATCCATTATCAAGGAGAAAACCTGTTGGAAAAGAAGGAAAGGGATATGCGGAAAATTAGAGGAAATGAGATTTCCATGATCTTTCAAGAGCCGATGACCTCCCTTAACCCTGTTTTTACAATTGGAAAGCAATTGGACGAAGTGTTGCTTTTACATAATGAAATAACAAAAAAAGCGGCACGAGAACGTTCGATAGACATGTTGAAACTTGTTGGGATTCCACGTGCAGAGCAAATTTACGAAGCGTATCCTTTTGAGCTCTCAGGTGGGATGCGTCAGCGTGTGATGATCGCCATGGGTCTTGCTTGTCAACCTAAGCTATTAATTGCAGACGAGCCGACAACGGCGTTGGACGTAACTATTCAGGCGCAAATTTTACATCTAATGAAGGATTTGAAAAAGAAAACCGACACGGCGATCATGCTGATCACCCATGACCTTGGAGTGATTGCAGAAATGTGTGACAGAGTCATAGTCATGTATGCAGGAGAAATTGTGGAGGAGACGGATGTAGATACATTGTTCAATAACCCTAAGCATCCTTATACGATTGGGCTGTTAGAGTCGATTCCAAAGCTTGGGGAAAAACGGGACCGACTGCGTTCCATCCCGGGACAGGTTCCGTTGGCTGGTACAATTACACAAGGTTGCCGTTTTGCTGATCGCTGCAGTAAGGCAATTCCGTTGTGCAGGGAAGAGGACCCGGAATTACTTGAAGTAAAAAAAGGTCATTCCTGCAGGTGCTGGCTTCATGCAGATAGGAGTGTGACTGTATGAGTAAACCGCTGTTAGAAGTGAAAGACCTTAAGATATATTTTCCAATTAAAAAAGGCATAAGACAAAAAGTTGCTTCTCATGTCAAAGCAGTAGACGGTGTTTCTTTTACAATTAATGAAGGAGAGACACTTGGGTTGGTGGGAGAGTCCGGTTGTGGGAAATCGACGACAGGCAGAGGAGTTGCCCAGCTGTTAAAGACCACCGAGGGCAAGGTTCTGTTTCAAGGCGAGAGCTTACAGGAGCTGTCGGTTAAAGAGATGCGCAGCAGGCGAAAAGATATGCAACTGGTCTTCCAGGATCCATATGCATCGCTCAATCCTCGACTGACAGTAGAACAGATTTTGGCTGAGCCTCTAAAGGCCCACGGAGTAGAAAGAAACAAACGGCGAAAATTAATGGAAGATATCATGGAGGTATGTGGTTTAAATAAAAACTACCTGCATCGATATGCGCATGAATTTTCAGGAGGGCAAAGGCAACGTATAGGAATTGCCCGGGCCCTTATTTTAAAACCAAAATTAATAATCGCCGATGAACCTGTGGCAGCTCTTGATGTATCCATCCAAGCGCAAATTTTAAATCTATTAAAAGATTTGCAGGAGGGATTTGGGCTGACCTATCTATTTATCTCTCACGATTTAAGTGTTGTTCAACATTTATGCAACCGTGTGGCAGTGATGTATTTAGGAAGGATTGTAGAGATTGGAGAAGCGGACAAAATTTTCGAAAAAAGGCTTCATCCTTATACAGAATCATTGATTGATGCCATTCCGATTTCGAACCCGAGGAAGCGGAAGGAAAGAATCATTCTTCAAGGCGACGTGCCTTCTCCGGTAGATCCGCCCAAAGGCTGTGCTTTTGTAGGAAGATGTCCGAAAGTGATGGCCCATTGTCATACCGAACGCCCGGAGTTAATGGAACACTCGGATGGTCACCATGTCGCCTGTCACTTATATTCTTTGGAAAATAAAAGTGTGGAGGTATCCTCATGTTCAGAAAGCAGTGGAAACGTTTAACGAAAATGCTTGCTGTTTTGCTGTGTGTTGCTTTAATATTTCCTGCAAAAAGCGGATATGCAAAACCTTCCCATGTCCATCATACAGACTTAAAGGAATTGCTCGTCCTTAATGGGCAGCTCGAAGGTGAGTTCAGTGCAGAGGTAAAAGATTATATTGTGAAAACAGACGAAGACAAACTGATGTTGTTGATTACTCCTTTAGCTGTTAATGCCAAGGTGGCAGTAAACGGTGAAAAAGTGAACCATCGCAAAGTAGTGGAGGTTGAGTTGCCGTCAAGTAAGGTGAGGATACAAATCGATGTTTCCACTCCAAAGGGCTTAAAGGATACGTACACTCTATTTATTGAAAAAGGTCCAGATTATGATTTGAAAGATGTTACGCTGTTTCAAAACGGGGATGGATCCGTCATTGAAGATTATCAACTGGGGTTTCAAAAGGCGGAAGCGATGGATGGTGTAAAGGCGTATTTGATGTTCTATTCCAAAAAGGATTTTTATGAAGTTTGGGACTATATGAACGGATTGACAGTGGAACAAATTGATCAACATCTGACCTCTCAGGAAGAGGGAGAGAATAAGGACAAACTTTATAAAATTTCCAATCTGAGCTACGCGGATGGAGTGGGAAATACCTTTAGATCTGGGCAGGTAGATGTGATCACTGGTAAGCCCTTGAATGTAGGCGATTATCATGCATATGCAGCAACACTTGGAGAGGATGGAGTCTTGGGAATGACAGAGGCAGACAGAACCATCAGCATTAATCCTTATCCTACTAATCTAGAGCTGTTAGGTAGCGGGAAAAATATTGAGAATTACTCAGTGAGTTTTGAACAAGCAGATGACGAAAAAGTCACTCACTATTTCTTATCCTACTCTTCAAAAGGACTGACGAAACTCGTTGAGCCTCTTATAAGTGGAGGGGATTTAGAATTCCTTGAAGAATTGCAACTCGAAAATAGAGGAAAGTTACTATCAATAAATGAAATTGGGAATAAACCGGTGTCCTTTGCACCTGATCAAAAAACGATTGAGGGCGATACACTAGGTAATGAGCTATATTATGCCTATGTGACAGCAGTGAGTGAAGAAAAAGTTCTTGGATCTAGTAAATCTATTAAAATGATTAATACGAACACGATGCCAGTACCTTTGGAAACTATCGGGGACGGTGATGGAACCTTGCTTCCTGCTGGAGGTGCGACAAGGGATACGGATGCATATTTCAATGCAATTCGAGAAGCGGCAGGTGTCGAGCGCCCGAGAATCGCTATTTTTAATAGTTCCAGAGATTCGGTAGACGTTGCATATGACCATTTTCATCTTGATGATGGACCATATTTAGCCCTTGAAACGGAATTTAGGAACAGAGGCTTTGAACCGGTGTATATACCGCTTGCAATAGACACTTTCGACTTTGTCGCCTATGACGAGTATTTCGTTAATCTTGTGAAAAGCAGTCATGCAGTCATGCTTCAAGGAGGAGACCAGATGAAGCATGCAAGGTCGTTGCTTGAAGATGATGGAACACCGACTCCTCTCCTGGAAGCGATCCAATACGTCCACGATAATGGTGGGGTGGTAGCCGGGACAAGTGCAGGTGCACATGTGATGAGTAACCCGATGTTTGGTGTTGGGAGAAGTTTTGAAGCCTTAGTCATCAATGATACTGAAGTGAAAACCGTCGCTGATGTACCGCTGACAGGCTTTCTTGATCCAACCCTTAAAGACAACAATTTTCAGATACCAGGGCTTGGCCTTGTTGAAAACATCCTGACCGATACGCACTTTGATATGCGTGGTAGACTTGGCCGGTTACTTGTCGCTATGCGAGATACAGGCCATGAAATTGGAGTAGGCTTGGATGAAGGGACAGCTCTTAAATTAAATGGAGATATAGGGGAAGTTGTTGGGGAGAACGGTGTATGGATCCTTGATGCAAGTGGTGCAACCTTCAATGGAAAAGCTGCAACACTAGGATTTGAAGTAGATGATGTCACCGTGCATTACTTGACTGAAGGAGATACTTTCAACATGGTCACGAAAGAAGTCGTCCCTGCTGAAACTAAACAAAAAGTGAATCGAAGTGAAATTCCACTATACCAAAGCCCTAATCTATTCGGCGGAGAGTATGAATCTACCAAATCCCTGCTATTTTTTGCTAAGAGCTCGGAAACAGAACAGGTGACCAAAATAAAAGGTGATGCATCTGACCCAGTATTTGCGTTACAATGGGCAAAGGATGATATTTCAAAATACTACCAAAGTGATGAAGATTATACTCCTGATTCCTTAGCAACTTATAAAAAAGGAACGGTCACCAATATTCGATTATCTCTTTGGGTGGACTAGGATGAAAAACTGAAGGAGACTTCTTACATGATTAAGTTATTAAAAAACGGGACCGTTTACAGTCCTGATTATCTAGGAAAAAAAGATATACTAATTGTCGATAAAAGGATTGCGGCAATAGAGGATAACATTCAATTTGAAGAATCAGCACATATTGAAGTGCTTGATGTAACAGGTCAACTTATCGTACCGGGCTTCATTGATAATCATGTCCACATCATGGGCGGCGGAGGAGAAGGCAGCTACCGGACCCGCACCCCTGAACTTGTATTGTCGGATGCGATTAAAGGCGGGATCACAACCCTTGTTGGAGTCATTGGCACAGATGGTACCACCCGGACAATGACAAGCCTTATAGCAAAAGCTAAAGCGTTAAAAGAGGAAGGTATCAGTTGTTATGTTCACACAGGTTCCTATCAGGTTCCTGTTAAAACGCTAACTGGAATGATTGAAGATGACTTAATATTAATAGAAGAGATAATCGGAGTCGGGGAGATAGCGATTGCCGATCACCGCTCCTCTCAGCCGGGATATGAGGATATCGCCAAAATTGCTGCGGCAGCCCGTGTTGGTGGGATGCTTTCTGGTAAAGCGGGAATTGTAAATATGCATCTAGGAGATAGCGAGAGTAAGCTCTCGATTCTCGAAGAAGTCATCGAAAAAACAGATATTCCTATCCGCCAGTTCTTGCCTACACATATCAATCGCAATCGGGAGTTGTTTGAAGCGGGAATAGAACATGCAAAAAGAGGCGGCTATGTGGACTTTACCACTTCAAGTATTGCCAAGTTTCTTGAACAGGGTGAAACGAAATGCAGTGTGGGCTTGAAAGTAATGCTCGATAAAGGTGTGCCAATCGGACAGATTACATTCTCTTCAGACGGCCAGGCAAGTTTGCCGGAATTCGATGAGAACGGGGAATTCATCGGTTTGCAATTGGGTAGGGTCACTTCCTTATTTAAAGAAGTGAAAGATGCCATCTTGGAAGAAGGGGTACAGCCCGCTGATGCATTGAAGGTTATTACAGAGAACCCTGCTAAAGTATTGCGCTTAGCTTCCAAAGGGACGCTTGAAGTAGGGAAGGACGCCGATCTGGTTATTTTGAATGAAGCGTCCTATGAAATGGAAGCTGTCATAGCACTTGGTCAAAAAATGATGTGGAATAAAAAACTGCTTGTAAAAGGAACCTTCGAGTAAGCTATAATAGTAGAAAAACACTGTTGCCCAAAAGGACAGTGTTTTTCTATAGATGGAGGTATGTGGGTTTGGGGATGAAAACAAAGGAACTGACGCTATTGGCCGGGTCTGAGGAAACGAGAAGAACATTGGATAACCAGTTGAACGAAATCATTGGCGATTTTATCCGGATTCGCAGTTATTCCGTTGATGCCCACAAAGTAACAAAGGTACACAATCAACTGATTATTTTATCCTCCCATCTAATTGAGGAGGAAGCCAAAGATTACATCGGTGACAATTGTACCGTATTAGTAGCGAGGCGCATCGTTAACTTTCTTAATATTGACAAAATATACAGTGTGGCAAGAGGCGAGAAAGTCCTTTATGTGAATGATTTTCCGGAAACGGTTCAGGAAGCGATCTCATCCTTTGAGATTCTGGGAATCAATCATCTTCAATTAATTCCATATTTTCCTGGCAAAAAGCAAAAAGAACAAATTAAGATAGCTATTACGCCAGGCGAACTCGATCTTGTCCCCCCTTATGTAGAAGAAGTTATCAATATAGGTCCAAGGCTCATCGATATCACTACCATCATTACGATACTAAATAGATTAGGTCTTCTAGAGGAAAAGCAAGATCAGGTATCTAGTAAATACATAAGTACGATTACAAGATTAAGCAAAAGACTAGGTGACGCTAACCAGGAAGCAAATAAAATCAGTGATCACCTGAAAAAAGTGGTAAACGGGGTGAATGACGGGATTCTGGCCATTAATCAGTTGGGCAGAATTACAGTCTTTAATGAAATATTGGAGCGGTTCCTGCGAATTCCAATGAAAAAAGCGATCGACCGACATGTCCGCGATGTGATATCTGACCGCACTCTTTATGATTTCATCATGAACAAAAGAGAGGAAGAAGCGGACGGTTATTTTACCATCAATTCTATGAACTTTATGGTTCATCGTTTCATGATAGATCCTCAAGGGACCGTCGTCGTCACTTTTAAAGATGCAAGTGAAACAATTGAAATGGAAAAACAATTGAAAAGAGAATTAGTGAAAAAAGGGTTTTACGGAAAGTATCATTTTGAAGATATAGTAGGCAACCATCCAGAATTATTGAGTACTAAGGAAATAGCCCGCAAGCTTGCTAAAACAGAATTAACCATCCTCATACAAGGGGAGAGTGGAACAGGGAAAGAGTTGTTTGCCAGCTCCATTCACTATGCCTCTCCTCGTAGCAATGGACCATTTCTAGCTGTCAATTTCAGTGCTCTTCCAGAAGATCTTGTGGAAAGTGAACTTTTCGGATATGAAGAAGGTGCATTCTCTGGAGCGAAAAAAGGCGGAAGAAAGGGTCTTTTTGAACAGGCGAATGGCGGTACCATTTTTTTAGATGAAATTGGAGATATCAGCTTGAAGGTCCAAGCAAGATTGCTTCGGGTCCTCCAGGAAAAAGAACTGCTCCGCATTGGTGGCAATAAAATAATTCCTGTAGATGTTCGCGTGGTAGCGGCCACAAACAAGGACTTGCTTTCGTTAATGGAAGAAGGGAAATTCAGGGAGGACTTGTACCATCGGTTAAAAGTCTTATTCTTGCAACTTCCTGCTCTTCGCAAACGAAAGGAAGACATTGCACACCTCATTCATCACTTCATTCAACAAAGCGATCAACCATCAATTAAGCTGGAAGTTGAAGTGTTAGAGAGACTCAAACATTACAACTGGTACGGAAATATCCGTGAACTAAAAAACACCCTCGATTATATGCTCGCAGTATGCGAAGAAAATACGATCAAGGTAGAAGATATTCCGAATGAAGGGTTTTTCCAGCAGGCAAGAAAGAGCATGAAAGAAGTGGCCGTTACGCTAGAGTCCGCCGAACTTCCGTACATTCAACAAGATTTGAATGAAGAATTGAGCAACCTAGTAGAAATCATCTATCAGTTACAGCGGACGGGAGAAACGGTCAGCCGAGTGAAAATTTCAGAAGTAACAAGAAGTGGTGGGAGGTTCTTAACTGAGCAGCAAGTACGGTCAAGGCTTGAAACGTTAGAAAAGATGGGGTTGGTTGAGAAAAAGCGGGGGAGGCAAGGGACGAAGTTGACTGTTTTCGGTGAAAAAACCTTCCATATGAAAAAGAGGCAGTAAGTGGAATCATTCATCCACTTACTGCCTTTCCTGTTGATTTCCGTTTCAGGCGCTTCGCTTGCCTGCGGGCGGTCCGTGAGCCTCCTCACAACGCTTCAGGGGTCTCACCTGTCCCTTCCTCCCGCGGGCGTCTGCGCGCCTTCGACTTCAATCAACTTAAGATATGCTTTTCCTATAAACTACGTTAAACGCCCATCTTTCTTCTGGTGTTGCTTGGTTTTTTTGTTTGCTGGCTTTTCATTTTTTGTGTTCCTTGTGCTCCGTTGAAGTTTCCTTTGCCGCCTGCTGCCTGCTTCTTTTTGTTTTCTAATTGCTTTTTCATCGCTTCTTGCAGACTGATTTTCTTTGGTTCATTGCTTTCTGACATATAGCTTCCTCCTAATGGTCCATATTAGTAAATTTAGTATAAACCATTTCTGCAAAGAAAGGTAATAAGAATTTACTGGGTATCTATAGAAAGATTAATTTTTTGAAAATAGAGAAAGTATGTAATTCAATAATTATTGTTGAAACTATCTTAGTATAGTGATAAAGTTATAAAAGTATTATATAACACTTGTGGATTTTACAAACTGGTCTGTAATAATAACAGATTTAGTGATAAAAGTATTTAATAGGAAAACTTTAAAGCTTTTCTATTAAATATTTTTATAGGAAACAAATATTGGAAGCGTTACCAAAAATACAAATGTGTAAGAATCTTAAAGAAAAGGTGTGAACAGCATGATAGACACAATTATTGAATGGAGTAATGAAATTCTTTGGTCATATGTTCTTATTGCACTATTGGTTGGCCTTGGAATTTATTTTTCTTTGAAATCAAAATTTGTTCAATTTACACAGTTGGGCGAGATGTTTCGGTTATTAAAAGAAAGCCCAACATCAAATGAAGCTAAAAAGAGAGTGTCCTCTTTTGGTGCATTCTGTATCAGTGCGGCAACTAGAATTGGTACAGGTAACCTTGCCGGTGTGGCGATCGCCATCTCGCTTGGAGGACCTGGTGCCGTATTTTGGATGTGGGTGGTTGCTCTATTTGGCGCTTCCTTAAGTTTTATTGAAAGTACACTTGCACAGGTGTATAAAGTAAGGGATAAGAGTGGCTTTAAAGGTGGTCCTGCTTACTATATGCAAAAGGCAATGGGAGCCCGTTGGATGGGTATTCTATTCGCTGTCTTGATCACTTTTTGCTTTGGATTGGCATTTACATCTGTCCAAGCAAACACCATTACCGTTGCATTTAATGAAGCATTTGGAGTGAATCGTTTAGTGCTCGGGTTAGTTCTCACAGCAATCGTAGCAATGGTTATCTTTGGAGGAGTAAAAAGAATTGCCAAGGTATCGCAAGTTGTTGTACCAGTTATGGCTGTTTCTTATTTATTGCTTGCGCTATATGTTATTGCAATTAACATTGGAGAAGTACCAGGATTGATCGGCGTCATCGTTTCAAGTGCCTTCGGTCTGAACGAAGCCGTAGCCGGCGGTATTGGTGCTGCCATTATGAATGGTGTGAAACGCGGCCTGTTCTCCAATGAAGCTGGTATGGGTAGTGCTCCGGTTGCAGCGGCAACTGCGGATGTAAGTCACCCAGCCAAACAAGGGTTCATTCAGACGCTTGGAGTATTTGTGGATACTATCTTAATTTGTAGTGCAACAGCCTTCATCATCTTGCTTGCAGGTATTCCTGGCGGAGAAGAGATGGAAGGTATTCAATTGACTCAAGTGGCGCTGGCGGAACATGTTGGGCCTTGGGCAAGTATCTTTATCGCTATCGCAATTTTGTTATTCTGCTTTAGTTCGATCATTGGAAATTATTATTATGGAGAATCCAATATTGAGTTTATTAAAGAAAGCAAAACAGCCATCATGATTTTCCGCTTAGCGGTACTTGGAATGACCGTTTTTGGTTCTGTTGCCAGCCTGAGCATGGTGTGGAATATTGCGGATTTATTCATGGCATTGATGGCGATCACCAACCTTGTAGCATTGGCCTTTATCGGAAAAATTGCTCTTGCTGTTTTGAAAGATTACATGAAGCAGCGTAAGGAAGGAAAAGAACCAGTATTCTATGCAAGTAACATTAAGGGATTAGAGAATACGGAATGCTGGGAAGATGAGCCGAAAAGTGTGGAGGAAAAAGGGGCTTAAAATTTGATAAAAGATAGAGCTACGGGATCCTGGTGGTCCTGTAGCTTTTTTGTTATATAGTAAAATAAACATTAACAAGTAATAATTAATGTGGTAAAATATCTTTAATTCAAGATATTGAATTTCAAAGTAAAATCAAACGCAAGGAGGTACTTATATATGAAACACTTCCATCAAAGTCCTACCACATATGTGAAGGATGTCATGATAAATGTAGAAAATCTTCAACGTTCCATTGAGTTTTATACAACAATAATTGGTTTTAAACTATTAGAACAAACAGAATCGCAAGCGGTATTCTCCGCAAATGGGCATACGCCGTTGTTGACTATCGTACAACCTAATGATATAAAACCAAAACAGCAACGTACCACCGGCCTATATCATTTTGCGCTTCTTTTGCCAACACGGTCAGATCTTGGTAGCATTATACACCATTTCATTGCCAAAGGAGTCCGCCTCCAAGGGGCTTCAGATCACCTTGTAAGTGAGGCATTGTATTTGGCGGATCCAGATGGAAACGGGATTGAAATTTATAGGGACCGTCCAGCAGAGGAATGGAATTGGAACGGATCAGAAGTGGAGATGGCATCGATAGCACTTGATGTGGAAGACTTGTTAAAAGAGGGGCAAGATACCTTATGGGATGGTCTTCCTAAAGAAACAGTCATGGGACATATACACCTTCATGTTTCGGAATTAAAAGATACCGAGCAATTTTACACAAAAGGGCTCGGATTTGAAGTCGTCACTCGTTATGGGGCCCAGGCTTTGTTTATTTCAACGGAACGTTATCATCATCATATCGGTCTGAATACTTGGAATGGAGTCGGAGCACCTGCACCTGCCGCCAATTCAGTAGGTCTTGTATGGTTCTCATTGGTGTTTTCAAGTGAAGAAAAGAAGCTCGCTGCTGTTGAAAGGCTAACATCTTTAGGTTATAAAGTAGAGGTATTAGATGGCCAATATTTTGCAAAGGATCCATCAGGAAATAGAATTAAATTGAATTAATTAACACAACAGACTTCTATTCTAAAAAGGGGTCTGTTTTTTTACGTCGTATAAATATTGGAAGCACAACACATCTTAAAGACAACTACGCGTACAATGGGAGCTTTCTATGAAGAAACATAACATACAACTGACAACGCCGGAGATTGCGGCATTATGGACAACATACATACAGAACAGCGCAACGATTTGCTTTTATAAGCATTTTCTTCAGCAGGTGGAAGACACGGAGATTGAGCGAATTGTAAAGGAGTCATTGTTCTTAGAAGAAAGATATAATGAGGAAATTCAGAAAATCTTTATTAAAGAAGACTTTCCAGTGCCAGATGGATTTTCCGATAAAGATGTCAATCTTGCGGCTCCTCCCTTATATACAGATCTCTTTGCACTGAGTTTTGCCTATAGGGTGGGGCAGATGACAGTACCCTATTATGCCTCGGTTTTGACGAAGGTAGCAAGAGGCGATGTGGTTGCTTTTTTTAGTGAATGTTTAAAAACTTCAACCAAACATTACAGAAATGCACTTGACTTGATGCTTGCGAAGGGGATTTATGACAGACCACCCAAAGTCCCTTATCCGAAAAATGTACAATACATTAAAGAGCAGCAAACAATCCTTGGTGCTTGGTTTGGTGACAAAAGGCCCCTGAATGTGATGGAACTCGGGGAAATATTTTATGTGATTGAACGTAACTATATTGGGATGGTCATGCTATTGGGATTAATTCAAGTCATGAGGGACCAGGAGATAAAGGAATATTTAAAAAAAGGGAAGATACTTGCGCAAAAACAGGTGGAAGTCTTTAATAATGTCTTAAAAGATGAGGACCACTTAGGAAATGTTCCTGTCAGTCTTGAGGTAACAGATTCAATCGTTTCCCCCTTTTCTGACAAGCTAATCTTATTTTTGATTACAACCACAAGTTCTGCCGGATTATACTTGCTTGCATATGCCATGTCCACTGCGATGCGGAAAGACCTTGCGATGCACTATTCCACGATTATGTTGGATATAGCCAAATATGGGGAGGATGGATTGGAGATGCTGATTAGAAGAGGATGGATGGAACAGCCTCCGCAATCAGTGGACCGAGAGAAGCTGCAAGAATAAAGTGGCTGAAGGTCATACTGGAACCTTCAGCTCCTTCTGGAAAAAATAAAGCTCATCAGAAAGCTTGAAACCTGCCTTTTGGTAAAGACGTATTGCATGATTATTGGTTGAATTCACACACAGTTGAAGTTCATCAATTTCTTTAAATGAAAAAATCCAAGAAACCGCACCTTTCAAAAGTTCCGTACCGATGCTTTGTCCGCGAAAACGATCATCCACTGCAAAAAACTCTATGCTTGCTTCCGAAAACTCAGGTTCTACTTCCACGTAAATGTACCCTGCTAATTTGTCTTCTCTCAGATAATAAAATACTTTCCGGTGTTCATTAATCCGTTTAATGATTTCTTCTCCAGTATAATATGTATCTGGAAAGGCCAGGTTGTGCAGGCGGATCATCTCTCCGTTGCGTTGCTCTGTAAGAAAGGGTAGCTTAGAAACTTGAGAGGCAGAATAGTCGTTTCTTCTCATAATTAAAATAGCCTGTTCACTTTGTTTTGAGAAGTTGAAATTTGTTGCGGTTATGACTGCTGTTTCATTTACCTTGTTTGGAAACATGCTAAGTCTTTCAACCTCTGATGGCAGAAGTGGCAACATTTCCTTGAATAGGTATATTGCTTGATCTTGGTGATTAGCCTCTACAAACGGCCCCCATACTTCTGCAGACTTTTGCTCGAAGTCAGCATCAAACCCAACTACTCCTATCAATGTTTCATTCTTATAGGCTAGAACGAAGGCTTTTTCAAACGGTACATCTGTCAGTTCATTTTGCAAGTAACTAGAGATCTCCTGTTGTTTTTTGCCACAATATCCGATATGACTGCGGGACTGACCATTGAGTCTTGCAATAAAAGATGCAACTTCTTCAAGTAAATCACTTGAAGAAAAAAAGATTACAGGTTCTTTCATTTCACCACTCCCCATTAAAAAATCCCAGAGTGTGCACGCCTCTGGGATTTATTAGATTATTAAAAATTATAACACAAAAAATTAACGATTTATGAGGTTTCGTACCCCTCTATAGATTAAGGCAAGTGAGAATACTAGAACAGTCACGACGCCAAGAATACTAGTGATCGGCTCAAGAGCAGCAAACGTTCCAGTCATTGGTACTCTAAGAAGCGCAAAACCTGCTAGCATGGCAGCGAAAAACAGAATAATTCTTTCCATATAACACCCTCCTTTCCCTTTGATAACACTATATGTGTATAGGCTTAGACTTGTCAGCGCTTTCAGCAATTTTTCTATTCTTTGAACATTGTTCAGTTATGTAATAGGAATAATAGGGTAAAAAGATAAAAAGAGATATAGATGAGTGGGAGTGAGGAAATGGAGGATATTAAAGATTCAGTCAAAGAATCTTTTCTGGCAATTTTACCAGTATCAGCGGTAATCATTTTACTTCAGATTTTTTTAATAGGACTTCCTCTTGAGAAGTTCCTTTTATTCTTAATAGGACTATTAATGGTGACATTTGGATTGATGTTCTTCCTTATGGGTGTCAACATAGGACTTTTACCTGTTGGGGACATGATTGGAAGGGCGCTCCCAAAACCAAAAAAGAAGTGGTTAATCATTATTGTCGGGCTGTTGTTGGGTATCGCGGTCACTGTGGCAGAACCAGATGTAAGGGTGTTGGCAACGCAAGTGGATGAAGTATCGGATGGGAAAATCACGTCGACTGTATTGATCCTTTCCGTTGCGCTTGGAGTTGGGATATTTGTGGCGCTGGCGATGGTAAGAACCATTTATAAGATTAAATTGCCTTACCTTATAATGCCTGCATATTTACTTGTTTTTCTCCTAGGATTTTTTACTCCTGAGACATTCGTTCCAATTTCATTTGATGCTGGAGGTGTGACCACAGGTCCGCTGACCGTCCCGTTTATTCTGGCTTTGGGAGTCGGTGTCGCGTCTGTATTGAGAAAGGATGAATCATCGAGTGAAGGATTTGGATTGGTTGCACTGGCTTCCATTGGACCTATACTTGCAGTTCTGCTATTGGGGGTGATTTATCAATGATTCACGACATCTTTAAGGGATTTGGAGGACTGCTTCTTGAGGTAACCTTCGCGTTAGTGCCGTTATTAGTTTTTTTCCTCGTTTTTCAATTTATATTTTTGAAGCTAGATTGGGATAAACTAAAGAAAATATTGCTTGGTTTCGGGTTTTCCTACATAGGACTGGTGTTATTCCTCCAAGGGGTGCATATCGGATTTATGCCAGTAGGAGAAAAAATGGGAGAGAGTCTTGGCGAGATTACACATTCGTGGATACTGATTCCTATTGGCTTTGTTCTTGGTTTTGTCGCTACGATAGCAGAGCCTGCTGTAAGAGTACTGAATAAAGAGGTATCCGATGTGACGGAAGGATATATCTCCAAGAAAGCAATGCTTTTGACGCTGTCTGTAGGAGTAGGAGTAGCTATCGCTTTGTCCATGCTTCGTATTCAGTTCAATTTTTCCATCTGGTATTACCTCATTCCAGGCTACCTTATCGCATTTATCCTTCTGTTTTTTACCAAAAAAATCTTCGTCAGTATTGCCTTTGATTCTGGCGGAGTTGCAACTGGACCCATGACGGTTACTTTTATTCTTTCCATGGCGGTAGGAGTTGCATCTGTTACAGAGGGAAGTGATCCCCTGACGGATGGCTTTGGAATGATTGCCCTTGTAGCACTTGCCCCCATTATTTCCGTTCTTGTGTTAGGAATTATTTACAAAAAAGAAGTGGAAGAGAAGGGATAGAAATTGCGTGGCATAAATAAAACGGAGCTGAAATCAACTAGTCGATTTCAGCTCCGTTTTTTACTTAGTTTATTTCGAGAGGTCGTAAACTTGCTTCGATTTCTGCTCTTTTTGGCTCTAAAAACGGAGGAAGAGCAAGTTTTTCTCCCATCGTTTCTAACGGCTCGTCTGCACTGAATCCAGGAGTGTCTGTGGATAGTTCAAAAAGAATACCATTAGGCTCTCGGAAGTAAAGTGCCTTAAAATAATATCTTTCTACTTCTCCTGAGTTCGGGAGGCGGGTTTCCCTCACGCGTTGTACCCACTTTTGAAACTCTTCTTGAATTGGAACCCGGAACGCTACATGATGTACGCCGCCGCGACCTATTTTTTCAGCTGGAAGATCAGGCCTTGTTTCAATATGCACTTCAGCACCTGTTCCTCCTTCCCCAGTTGTGTATATTTCGATGTCAGGGAAATCCCCTTTAAGGGAAGGATATGACCCTTTAAATTGAAACCCAAGCACATTGGTTAAGATGCTCGTGGTCGGCAGGGAAGATTTAACCGTCAACGTTACAGGCCCAAGTCCAATAATGCTATGCTCTTTTGGGATATCACTCTTTTCCCAGGGAACCCCGGCTGAAACACCTTTTTCTCCGTTATCAGCCACTAATAACAGCTTGGTGCCTTCGTAATCTTCAAATGCCAAAGTGTCTCTGTCTGCGCGCTTTTTTATTTCTTCCTGTTTTATGTTAAATGTCTGGAATCGCTGTTGCCAAAAACGTAATGATTCGGTGGTTGCCACACGTAAAGAAGTAGATGAAATGCTTGAAACTCCTTCATGGGTTCTGCCTAAGCCAGGAATATCGAAAAAGGTGATCTCGGTTCCTGGATTTCCCTCTGCGTCACCATAAAATAGATGATAGGAGGAGGTGTTATCTTGATTTACGGTCTTTTTTACAAGTCGCATGCCAAGAACCTCTGTGAAAAATTGAAAATTTCTTTCTGCTTTAGCTGTTAATAAAGAAACGTGGTGTAAACCCAATAATTCCATAGGTATCACTCCTACTAATTATTTAACTCAAATTAAGATATCTCGAATTCAAGATAATTATAACATGACTTTTTCACTTCCACAATAGCAAAGAATTATTTGAAAAGTACAAAATTTTTCTGTGTTTTTCTGCTTTTTTATTGCTAAATTCTCCATTTCAAAATATATTTATAATATATATATGTAGGAGAGTGATGAGAACTTGGATAGTATACCCTATGACTCGATAATTTTATTAGGGGCATTGTTAATATTATCAGGATATTTTTCGGCATCTGAAACGGCTATTACGAGCGTGAACAAAGTTCGGCTTCGTAATCAGGCAGACAACAATGCAAGAGCAAAACGCTCATTAAACATGGCAGAAAACTTTGATCAAAGTGTTTCTACAATCCTAATAGGTAATAATATTGTCAACATAGCAATGGCAGCGATAGCAACTAATATTGCTACGCAACTATACGGCCCTGATGGCAGTACGCTAGCAATCACGACAGCGATTATTACGATAGTAGTCCTTGTTTTTGGGGAGATTTTGCCGAAATCTTTAGCTAAACAATATGCAGAAAAATATTTACTTTTAATATCTGCTTCTTTAATGACAGTCATGAAACTCTTTTATCCGATTACATGGTTGTTCGTCCAACTGAAAGTAGGAATCAAAAAACTCCTTGGAGCAGATAAGGAGGAACCTACTGTTACAGAAGAAGATGTAATTGCGATGGTCGAAATCGGAGAGGAAGAAGGGACTTTTCTCACACAAGAACGAGAACTGCTGCATAATGCCATAGCGTTTGATGATATCGTCGTGAAAGATATCCTTACTCCAAGGCCTGACGTAGTAGCAATCTCAGAGGATACGTCTATTGAAGAAATTAAAGACATTTTTATAAAAGAACAATATTCCCGCTTACCTTTATATGAAGGATCCATCGACAACATTACTGGAGTTATTTCACATAGAGATTTCTTTGCGCAATATGTTCAGAATCCTAACTTTTCATTAAAAGAAATTGAACGCAGTCCATTTTTTGTCATCGGATCTGCCAAAATATCTAATCTCCTTAAAGAGCTGCAGACTTCACAAAACCATTTGGCCATTGTGCTTGATGAGTATGGAGGAACGGCAGGTATTATCTCGATTGAAGATATTATTGAAGAGATTGTCGGGGAAATCTGGGATGAGCATGATGAAAACGAAAACTTGGTGGAAGTACTAGATGAATTGAAGTTTCGTATGGATGGGCGTCTCCCTGTAGAAGAATTTACGGAGCTGCTACAACTTGAAGTATCTGAATCCACCGCTAACACGTTAGGTGGTTGGATTTCAGATATGCTCGGCTATCTTCCTAAAAAGGGAGAAAGAGTGGAGTGTGAAAGTTTCGTCATTCACATAGAAGAAGTGAAAAAGCATCGAATCCAAAAAGTAGTTGTGGAAAAAAACGTTGATTTCGTCTTTTCTGCTTAAACCTTTTCAGAGTCTTGGCATATTGCCAGGGCTTTTTTGTTACTTGGGAACGAGTTTAATCATGTTCGAGAGTTTTGGGTTCACCGGTAGTTATAGGGTCTCAATGAGGACAATGTTCGAGAGTTTTTGGGTTCACCGGTAGTTGTAAGGTGGCAATGGGGGCAATGTTCAGAGAATACAGGGGTAGCTTTCTTTAAATGGTTTTTATATAATTCAAAGCAGAACGTTTAGGAAGTGATACATAATGTTAAACAAGAAAATTGGTTTTATTGGTAGCGGAAAGATGGCTGAGGCCATAATTGGTGGACTTATAAAGTCAGAACTAGTACCTGCAAACCAGATATTCGCCAGTGCAAAAACAAGAGAAACGGTAGAGAAAATTGCAGATAAGTACGCGATTCAAACAACAATTCAAAACAGGGAAGTAGCAGCAAAAGCAGACATGCTTATCTTAGCTGTAAAACCTGATCTTCACAAAGCAGTAATAGAAGAAATTAAGGATATAGTCAAGAGTGAGGCTGTCATTATTACCATTGCTGCGGGCATAACGCTTGATTTCCTTGAAACAACTTTCGGACATAGTATAAAAGCAGTCCGTGTAATGCCCAATACTCCATCCCTGGTAGGGGAAGGCATGAGTGCAATTTGTTCTAACGATGAAACAAATGCACAGGAACTGCAAGAGGTCATCCGTCTTTTTGAAAGCTTCGGTAAAGCGGAGGTACTGCCTGAAAAGTTGATGGATGCTGTGCCTGCCGTTAGCGGTTCTTCTCCGGCATATGTGTATATGTTCATTGAAGCGTTGGCTGATGGGGCAGTGCAGCAGGGAATAGCCCGTAATCAGGCATATACTATGGCAGCCCAGGCTGTTCTGGGAGCAGCGAAGATGGTGTTGGAGACGGGGAAGCACCCGGGTGAATTGAAGGATAATGTGTGTACGCCAGGTGGGGCTACCATTGAAGCTGTTACGACTCTGGAAAAGCACGGCTTCCGGTCTGCTGTGGTCTCTGCAATGGAAGCATGTACGGAAAAGTCTAAAAGACTGAAAAATAGCAAATGAGAAAAACTGTTTATAACAAAAACAATAGTTAGTTGTTAAACGCCGCTGTTCCTTTCCGCAAATGGCTTCGCTTTCCTAGGGTGCTTGAGCCTCCTCGCTACGCTGCGGGGTCTCAAGCTACCGCTATCTCCCTCAGGAGTCTTCGCCTTTTGCTCCAATCCACAGCTAGAAATTAGGTGAACGAAGTGTTAGTGCATTTACAGTTAACTCAGTTAAATACCTTTTCGCAAACCCTAATGTGAACAAAGTAACCTTGTTGATTGGAGTGGAAGGCGCGCAGACGCCCGCAGGCAAGCGAAGCGCCTGGAAAGGGAAATCAACAGGATTCTATACTTTTTCTCTTAAAACTAACCCACTCACCTAAAGGTAGAGTGGGCTTATTGCTTATTCAAACAACTCCAGAAATTCTCCATATCCCTCTGCTTCGAGTTGTTCTTTTGGGACAAATCGGAGGGCGGCGGAGTTCATGCAATATCTTAGGCCGGTTGGATTAGGGCCGTCATCGAAAACATGCCCCAAGTGTGCGTTGCCTAATTTGCTGCGGATTTCAGTTCGTACAGAGAAAAAACTTCGGTCTTCCAGCTCCACTATATTTTCTGGAACCAACGGCTTTGTGAAGCTCGGCCATCCAGTACCAGAATCATATTTATCGGTAGAGCTGAACAATGCTTCTCCAGAAATTAAATCCACATAAATGCCTTCTCCTTCAAAGTCCCAATACTCATTATTAAACGGTTCCTCTGTGCCATCTTCCTGCGTGACATAATATTGTTCAGCAGTTAAAACGGAACGCAATTCATCTTTGGATAAATGGAGAAGGGTTGTGCCATCATCTTCTACTTGTGGAGTTATATTGCGATCATCACCCCAAGCCTCATCGAGAAAATCGTCACGTCCTGAGTTATCTCGGTAAAAATCATAGCGAACCGGATTTTTAATGTAATAGTCCTGATGATAGTCTTCTGCAATATAGAAGGTTTCTGCTGGCGTAATCTCCGTCACAATTGGTTGATCAAAACGCCCAGAAGCATCAAGATCTTCTTTTGATTGTTCGGCGAGTTGCTTCTGTTCTTCACTATGATAGAAAATTCCAGATTGATAAGGCGTGCCTCTATCAACAAATTGTCCCTCGTCATCAGTAGGATCGACTTGTCTCCAGAATACATCTAATAACGTTTCATAATTTATGACATCCGGATTATAAGAAACGATGACGGCTTCCACATGACCTGTCTCTCCAGTTGTGACTTCGTTGTAGGCTGGGTTTTCCACATTTCCACCGGTATAGCCTGAAACAACCTCGTATACACCTGGCAGCTTTTCAAATGGCGGTTCCATGCACCAGAAGCAGCCGCCTGCGAAAGTGGCATAGGCAATATTTTCACTTTCCTCAAGCTCATAAGGCATACTGCCGACTGATTTCTGTGTTACAGTTGCATACATTTTGGGTATAAAGAAGTAGGCGGCAAGGCAAGCGATTACAAGAAGTAAACCCCAGAATTTTTTACTCATCACAGACTCCTTTAGTATGTCGTTATTCCAATTATAACGTAAGCCATTTACAGACCTCTACAAATGATATGCTTCTTCAAATTTTTCCATGTTTTGATTTCGTGTACAATATATATTACTATTGTAATAGATATGATTGAAAAATCATCTTCAACAATGGAGGACTTCAATGAATATATTCTTAACTGGTGCTACTGGATTTTTAGGGGGAAGGCTGATTCGCAACCTCTTGGAAGGAGAGCACACAGTCTATATATTAGCTAGAAACATCAAAAAAGCGAATGCATTAAAAGAAGACTTGCCACTTTCCCTGCAAGATAGGGTTACCATTCTAAATGGGGATATTGTTAAACCGAAATTCGGTTTTTCTACTGAGCAATTAGCTGCGCTTACTAATAAAATTGATATTTTCTATCATCTTGCAGCTTTAGTAAAATTTGATCATCACTTAAGGGATACACTCATGGAAATGAATTACCAAGGAACGAAACACGCCTTAGAAGTCGCTGCCTCAATTGGAGCGGGAAAATTTATCCATGTGAGCACCGCTTATACGGTGGGAATATCCAATTCAGGTAAGGAAGAACTTTATAATCTTGAACAGGACTTCAACAATCCATATGAGGAAAGCAAGGCCCTTGCAGAACATGAAGTAATGAAATATAAGGATGAAATGGACGTTTCCATTTTTAGACCTGCCATCATTGTTGGAGATTCTAAGACAGGTGAAGCGGACTCCAACTTTACGCTTTATGGATTTATGAGGGGCCTCGAGCTTTTTAAACGTAAACTGGAACGCAAGAGTTATGAAGAAAAAGTTCACCTGGTCGGTTCCAAAGACGGTACATCCAATCTGGTACCTGTTGATTATGTAGCCGATATTTTAACGATTGCAGCTCAACAAGCGGAAAAGAACACAATCTACAATGTTACAAATCCTGCACCGCCAACCAACAGGGAAATACTTGAGACGATAAAAGCGCATTTGGACTTCCGTTCACTTGGCATTTATGAGAAAGGTACAAGCTTTTCCTTAACACCAGTGGAGCTGCAGTTAAATAGTTTAATAGATGTCTTTGGTCCATATCTTGATCGGAGTATCTCATTTGCGGATCGCAATACACAAAAACTTTTAAAAGATAGTCCTATCTCTCATTTGAATATGACGAAGGAGATATTGGAAATTATAATCCGCGCCTATTTTGAACCAGAAAAGGAAAAGGTGGAAATATAATTAAGTTGCAAAGAAGGAGTGGTGGCCGTTATATAGGCTTTCACTCTTTTTTTGTTTATAATAAATGCAACAACTCAATCAAGCAGGTGACAGTATAGTGGTGAAAAATATTTTAGCGGTTTTTATTGGTGGAGCAATCGGTACGTTGCTGAGGTATGCAATTACTGTAAGTACTGTTGAAATTGCTTTTCCGGTAGGAACACTTTTTGTTAATCTTGTGGGAAGCTTTGTCTTGGGGACTTTTACAGGATGGATGATGCGTAGAGAAGGTAAGGAATATATAAAGGTTGGATTTGGGACTGGCTTGTGTGGTGGTTTTACGACGATGTCTACGTTGGCTGCTGATGCATTTATGTTAGAGGCACAATCTACCATTTTTATTACTACTATCTATTTATTCTCGTCCGTTGTTGGTGGACTTTTATTCGCTTTCCTCGGGCTTTTATTAGGACATTCATTTTCTAAAAAACATTTAGCTTCTGGCTTAAAAAGATAGGGAGGTTAGTATGAGTCAAGCTGCCTTGATCTTAATACTCACAGTTGGGGGCGGGAGCGGAGCCTTGTGCAGATATTTACTTGGATTGGCTGTTATGAAAAAGTTTCCAACCCCGCGCATCCCAATAGCAATGATTATAGTTAATATCATAGGTTCATTTGGGTTAGGAATACTATATGGAAACGTTTATACAGAAACTCTTTATAACGACGCACTTTTTGTTTTTCTGGGATTAGGTTTCTTCGGTGCATTTACGACGTTTTCCACTTTTAGTGTGGAAGCTGTACAGTTAATAATGGATAACAAATATCAACACGCCTTAATCTATCTAAGTTTAAGCATTTTTGGTTCCATTATAGGATTTCTCCTAGGTTATTTTATAAGTTAAAAAGGAAAACTCGTTCAGGTATCACGAGTTTTCCTTTTTTAGTTTGTACGGATAACATTTCTGGTGACGAGGTTATTTTTTTTTACTTGTGCAGGTAATGTGAGAACAAGAGACTTTTTAAACCACTGATTTTTATAATGAAGATCCCCACCATGAGCCAATAAAATCGTATAAGCAGAATAAAGAGGGGTATGTTCCTCGTTTTTACGTATTTCTTGCAGGTGAAGTAATGTTTTTATAGGATCTTTCTCTGCTTTCCCATCTTTCATCACTAGCTCGAATATTACTTCTGTTCGCTGCAGGTAATGATTAAGCTGGAGACTTTTCATTGATCCGTCATTTGATTGGATACAAAATTTAATTATCGTTGAGATAGCTTCTGCAAGAAGATTCAAGTTTCCATTTATCCTTAAGTTACGCTCGCTGTTAATCTGAAAATCCAGGTGATGGTTGTTCGCATACATTTGGATATCTGCTGTGACCAAGTCAAGTAATTCCTTCGAGGATAGTGTCTTTGAAGAAAATGCTTCTGTCTTAGCGAGTTTAATATAGGAATCAATGATCTTTTCAGCGCGGTTTAGCTCCTTCAAAATGATGGGAACATATTCCTTATTTGCCCTGTTGTGTTCTGCTCCGAGCAATTGTGTAAATCCTTTTACCATAGTTAACGGTTGTTGAAACTCTCTTGCAACTTCATCAGCAATGGTATTGATATGGTAGAGTTTTTTCATTTTTTTGTATTGATTTTGTAATTCTTCTAATCCACAAAAATACTCAACTAAGCAGAATAAAAGCAGAGTAGTGCCGACAAACACGATACTTGTGCTAATTGTACTCGCTATCTCCAAGCCTAAAATTACAAAAGTAATGGAATGTAATACTGCTCCAATTGCAGCAATTGTTGATATCAATAAGTATTTAATAGTGTTTGGATACACCCTCCACTTCGTCTGCACCAATAAAGGCAAGACAGAAAGAAAAGGGATAAGAAAATAAGCATGCAAATAGTTAATGGAAGACGGGGAAATCAAGGGATAGATAAATAAAGCAATGACCGTCAAACCTCCAGCCAAATATCCACCATACAATATGGACATGATAACCGGGATGCCACTTAAGTTAAAAGGGGTGTCATCAGCTATTAGTATAGGAAATGTCGAACACATAAGTGCTGAAATGGTACAATAAAAAAAGGCTGCAAGTTGACGGACAAACTCCGAAGGCTTACTAGTTCGTTTATGTACCAAAGTGTAGTATAGAAGAAGAGGGACGACCAAAAAGAACAGTTGTAATAAGATATCTTTCAATAAGTTCATTACGAGACCCCTTACCTAGATGCATTATGTACTATTATTCATTTACAAAGTACCATAAATTGAAAGAAAATTCTATAAAATTCAAGAAAAATGTAGAAACAAGGAGGAAAGGCAATGCAAGAAGAAAGCAGATTAGTAGAGCTGTATAAGCTTCTGTGGAACAACCGCTCAATGGAGTTTATAGATGGTGGTGATCAAAAGGAAGTATTAGAACAGGCAATAAGAAGAGAATTAAAGGACGAACTGACACACCCAAGGACGAGAAAGCAACCGATGGATAAATATTATTTAGCTGTTAAACGAATAGTAGAGTCTAAATTAAACGCAACGGAGCAAATATTACTCATAAAGGAGTTTACTCTTGTTTTGGAAGAAATAAAAAAAGAAAGCTGACCATCCAAGTATCATGGCAGCTTCATCTATAATCCAAATATGGAACGAAAAACATTGCGGCGCTTTTGTTGTGGAGGTTGGTCAAAGATAAGTGGGGGCTCTATTTTTTTAATTGGGGTTTGCATTTGATCTAACATCTTTTCTAGTCTGTCTACTTTCTTTGTAAGCTCTTCTATTTCTTTTCTTTGTTGCAGTAATTGGTAGGATACCACCTCATCCGCTTTTTGTTGGACCATTCGTTCTGTTCTGCTCACTCTCTCAGTCAAGATCTGCAGCCGATGCTCCAATGCTTTACCATCTTCATTCCGTGCACTCATGTTTTCAACTTGTACTTCTTTGATGTCTGTGCCAAAGGCAACGTCCATGGCTCCTGCTACCTCCCCGCTTGCTTTAAGTGTTTCTAGACGGGCCAGGGCCTCTTCATCGTAAACATAATGGCCATAATCATTTTTGCGACAAGGGATTTCGTATTTTTGGACCCACTTACGTACGGTTCTAGGTGCCATACCTAGTTCTTTTGCCACTTCATGTGTTTTTAACTCCATTCAAACTCACTCCCTTTATTAATGTATTTCCACATCGATAAGCATCTTCCTCCAAGGTAGACAAAAGTAGTGGTTGTTCGGCAAAAATAGTTAAAATATCGCACCAACTTATCTTTTGTCTGCAAATAAAGGAAAAATTTCCTATTGAAATATGCCTAGATAACTATAAAAAGAGGTTACGAAAACCATAATTTCCTTTTATAATAGGAAGATAGGGTTCAGACGCTTTGAGCAAGTCATTTATTTATAGTAATCTGAATATTTAAAATAGAAAACAAAGCGAAGGAATGATCCATATGATAAATCTCGAACAACCAATTGTTAAGACAACAAAAATGGATATCGGAAGTAAGATTAAATTTTTTCGCATACAAAAAGGATTAAAACAGGATGATCTTGCAAGAGGAATTATTTCAGTATCCTACCTCTCAAAAATTGAAAATAACCTAACTTCGCCAAGTGAGGAAGTCTTAAGGCTTTTATGTGAGCGTCTTGAAGTCAGCCTGATTGAACAGCAGGATGATACGATTTTTCAAGAACTTATGTCTTGGTACAAGTTAATGACTACAAGTGAAAGTCAAGAAATTAAGCGCAGATATGAGAGCCTCTCTAAAAAAATTCAATCCACTAATACGAAGACTTATATGTATTTTGTACTGTTTGAATTACGTTACCACCTTTACCTTAAAAACATAGATCAATCAAGAGACCTCCTTGAAAAGTTACAACAATTCATGGATATTTTTGATATACACATGCATTATTATTTTCAAAAATTCTATTCTATTTACGAGTATAGACGAAACAACTTTGTTCAGGCACTTGAACACTTGAAGGTAGCAGAACAGCTATTGCAAAGGAATTCCAATCTTGAAAAATCGGAAGAGGCCGACCTCTACTATCTCTTTGGTCTTACATATAGTCAGACAATGAAGGAACCACTGAGCATCACATATACCACCAAAGCACTCCAAGAATTCCAAGCCATCTATGATTTCAAAAGAAGCGCAGAGTGCCAAGTATTATTAGGCATCTGTTATCGTAGAATTGGAGAATATGACCGCTCGGAAAAAAGTTATTTACTCGCCCAGAAACTTTCAGAGTCTCTTAATAATATGTATCTTCAGTCCCTGATCTATCATAATCTTGGGAAACTTTATTCTATCAAGGGCCATCATGAAGAAGCCATTAAGGAATATGAAAAAAGTTACTTTCTAAAACAACAAGATAGACCATTAAGCAAGCTAACTTCTATATATTGTATATTGCTAGAGTATGATAAACTCCAAGATTTCACTGAATGCAGAAAATGGCTGAAACTTGGTCAGGAACTATTAACCAACCCAGAGGATGTCATGGAATACCATTATTATTTTTCGATTCACGAAAGCATTCTTGAAGGTAATTATGAGAAATTCGACCAGATATTTCAGGAGCAAGCGTTACCATATTTTCAGGAGAAGGATTTAAAAGAACCGCTTATAATTTATGCTGAACGCCTGGCTCAATATTTTGAAGCCAGTTATAAATATAAAAAAGCAAGTTATTACTATTCTCTTGGATACAAGGAACTAAAGAAACAAACTTTTCTTTAAGGAGGAGATGGGCCATATGAAAAAACAATTGGTTCTATTGGTGATGGCGGTTTTCTTAGTATGTTGTGGCGCTGTGGAGTTTCAGGAGGCAGGGGTGGATTCAAAGCAGGAAATTTTATTAGCTTCAAAGGATCAACATCCGGACCCTATTCCGGAAGGATGATTTTACTTGATGGACCTTACTCAATAGAGTGGGGTCTTTTTTATAGAAACATATTGAAAAGTTTTAATTCGAGATATATGGGTACAAGATAAGTTAGAAGGTAATAGTATCATCGAACTGCAAACATGAAGAAACCTTTAAAACTTGTAAAAGGAGTGTTTGACAATGGCTACAAATGTAAAATTGGCGATTATCTATTACAGTTCAACAGGTACAAACTATAAGTTGGCAAAAACAGCAGAAGAGGAAGCAAAGGCAAGTGGAGCTGAAGTGAAGTTGGTAAAGGTTCCAGAGCTTGCCCCACAAGAAGCAATTAATTCTAATCCAGCTTGGAAGCAACATCTAGAGGAAACAAAAGACGTCCCAGAAGCAAGTTTAGATGACCTGACATGGGCGGATGCTTATATATTCAGTGTTCCGACAAGATATGGAACTGCTCCTGCACAGATGAAGCAATTCCTCGATACAACAGGTGGACTCTGGGCAGAAGGGAAACTTGCAAACAAGGTTGCAAGTGCCATGACATCTGCAAGCAATCCTCACGGAGGCCAAGAACAAACTATCTTGAATCTTTACACTACCTTATACCATTGGGGAGTGATTATCGCGGCACCTGGCTATACGGACAACTCCGTTTTTGAAGCAGGCGGAAATCCTTATGGAACAAGTGTGACAGCTGATCAAGACGGTAATTGGAAAGAGGACGTAGCTGCAGCGGTCAAACATCAGACAAAACGAACCCTTCAAATCGCGAGTGCCATCAAAAACGGCATGCAATAGAACAAAACAACAAATACCCGTCACTTTTGTGGTGGGTATTTTCTTTAAGAATAAGAAAGTATATAATTCGGTTGATTTCCGCTCCAGGCGCTTCGCTTGCCTGCTGGCGGTCCGTGAGCCTCCTAGGCTTACAGTCTTTGGGGTCTCACCTGTCCCTTCCTCCGGCGGACGTCTGCGCGCCTTCCACTCCAATCAACAAGGTGACAGCATCCAGCGAAAGGTTGGGAAAAGGTATCTAACTGTGTTAACTGAATAAGCATCAACGTATTGTTTATCTATTTTTAAGCTGTGGATTGGAGCAAATGGCGTAGACTCCGGCGGGGGCGTAGCGGCAATGTTGAGACCCCGCAGCTGCGAGGAGGCTCAATGCCGCCCCGCGGAAAGCGAAGCCATTTGCGGAAAGGAACAGCGACAGTTAACCCAAAAAACAAAGTTTTTAAACGCTAATCCTTTTGAATGGTCGGTTTATTTCTTTTATATTTTCTGATGAAATAGGCCCGTTGAACGAACAAGTAAGCAAGAAATACGGTGGAACAAAAGATCGCTACCATCATATTAAAAAGCATTCCCCCGATATAAAGGAGTCCATCGACCTTAATGGTAAAAAAGTACCAAATTGTCGTAGTGACAAACCATATGAGGATGATAAAAGAAAGACTGATTGCGGTATGGAAAAAAAATGCCCCTTTACGCATCACCATTTGAGAGACATATACATAACTCACAAGTGTCGTGGAAACAATGGCCAATAAATTCAAGAGCATAATATAGTCATACATCTCCATCACCAAACTCCTTTTTACTATATATATAACGGGACAGATTCATCGGTGAGTACCTAGGCAAAATATTTGCATAATCAAGGTAATGGGACATAATAAAAGTATGCTTAAAAAATAGGAAGGTGGAAAAAAATGAAAAGTTTAGCGTCTACAACAACCCTACATAATGGCTTAGAAATGCCTTGGTTTGGTCTTGGTGTATTTAAAGTGGAAGAAGGACAGGAAGTAGAATCCTCTGTAAAGATGGCCATCCATGCAGGTTATAAAAGCATTGATACAGCAGCCATTTACAAAAATGAAGAAGGTGTAGGAAAAGGGATTAGAGAGTCAGATGTACCTCGTGAAGAGCTTTTCATCACAACTAAAGTTTGGAATGCAGATCAAGGATATGAATCTACATTAAAAGCTTTTGATGAGAGCATGGAAAAGCTAGGTTTAGAATATCTGGACTTATATCTTGTACACTGGCCTGTTAAAGGAAAATATGTAGATACGTGGAAAGCATTAGAAAAGTTGTATAAGGACGGAAGAGTCCGTGCCATTGGGGTGAGCAACTTCCAAATTCATCATCTTCAGGATATTCTGGATGTGGCGGAGGTAAAACCAATGGTTAATCAAGTAGAGTACCATCCAAAGCTTTCCCAGGTGGAGCTATTGAATTTCTGTAAAGAAAATGGCATCCAAATGGAAGCGTGGTCTCCATTGATGCAAGGACAGCTGTTGGATAATGATGTCTTAAAGGAGATTGCAGATGCTCATAATAAGTCTGTTGCACAGGTCATTCTTCGATGGGATCTTCAGAATGGTGTCGTGACCATTCCCAAATCAGTGAAAGAGCACCGTATTAAAGAAAATGCGGATATTTTCGACTTTGAGTTGTCAGCAGAGGAAATGCAGAAGATTCATGCATTGAATGAAGACAAACGTGTAGGTCCGGATCCGGACAATTTTGATTTTTAAATTCTACCGATAAAACAATACAAAGGTGCAGGGCATAGTCGCCCTGCACCTTTTTTAAGAGAAAGTTTAAGGTTCAGTTGATTTCCGTTCCAGGCGCTTCGCTTGCCTGCGGGCGGTCCGTGAGTCTCCTCACTTCGTTGCGGGGTCTCACCTGTCCCTTCCTCCCGCGGGCGTCTGCGCGCCTTCCACTCCAATCAACAAGGTGACTACATTCACGTTAGTCAATAAAGCTATCTAACCGAGTTACTGATGTATCAATAACATTATTTTAACGTAATTTCTAGCTGTGTATTGGAGCAAATGGCGGAGACTCCTACGGGGGAGTAGCGGCAATGTTGAGACCCCGCAGGCTTGCCGAGGAGGCTCAAGGTCGCCCCGTGGAAAGCGCAGCCATTTGCGGAAAGGAACAGCGGCGACTAACCACTAACTCAGGTTTTATATTATTCAACTTCTATTTCTTCTTGCTGGTGTTCGTGTAATTCATCTTTTTCTACGTGTATTTGAACATAATACAGACCAGTTTCTTTCATGGTCGTTTTTGCTTCATAGACTCCATCACTGACTTCTTTTGCATCTACGAATTCGTGTTTCTCTGAATCTTCATGCCAAATTTCAAAACGAACAGTCGCATCTGTTAAAGCAGCATCTTCTTGCTTGATTTCTGTGGATAACGTAGTTTCTAGATTCGCTTTTACAGCGTCTGTCGGTTTTAATGTTATATTCAAGCTGCTCTCATGGCTGTGGTGGTCATCATGATCTGTTTTTTCATGTGTCTCATGATCGTGATTGTGACCTTCTTCTTCATGATCGTGCTCTTCTTCTTTCTCTGAAGGTTCTGGGTTTCCAACAGTTAATTCAACACGTGGCATTACGTGCATATCTCTGGCAGTAGTGTGAGCGACTACATAGTAAAAGCCTTCTTCTTCAAAGGTTTTTGTGATGGAATAGATTCCGGAACCGTCATTCATTGCTTCGAGCATTTCATGATCTGCTTCCTGACCTTGCTTCCATACTTCAAATTTTACTTCTTGGGCATCATCCACATTCTCTTCACCTTGAGTGACAAGTGCTTCTATTTTTACCTCTTCATTCGGTTCTACTTTTTCAGGGACCTTGATTTCTACTTCCACCATGCTAGGGACTTCATCATTGTTTCCGTTTGTATTTTCATTGTTATTGGTTGATCCGCAAGCTGCCAACATCATAATTGAAAGCAAGCTGATAAATAAGGTTAATTTTTTCAAAAAGAACACTCCTCTCGTTCAATGATTTAATTATAACTAATATCCTAACGGAAAATATCATCAAAAAGATCAATCTTGTGAACATGAATAGTATTCTACAGTTCTTCTAATTTTAAAAAGGAAGGGCCAAAATTTCTTGGTACAGGAGCATGGACTGTTACGATTTCTCCATTAAACGGGTGTGGAACAGTTAATTTCCATGCATGTAGGCTGTGGCGATGATGTTTGTTTTTCGAACCATAAAGCTTATCGCCATAAATGGGATGACCAATGCTGCTCATATGTACTCTGATCTGATGCGTTCTTCCTGTATCTAAAGTTAACTCTACAAGTGTTAGTTGTTCTTTTGGATAAGTCTTAACAACTTTATAGTGTGTTATTGCCTTTTGTCCATTAGGGGAGACTCGTCTTCTTGAAGCGTGGTGGCGGTCTTTTCCAATTGGTTTATCTATTGTTCCTTCGGGTGTTTTCACTATGCCTTCAACAAGTGCCAAATAAGTCCGTTTAACTTTTCTTTCCTCCAGCATCCTGTCCAAGATTGCACCGCTAATAGCATGTTTTGCAAACAGGATGGCTCCGCTGGTGTCTTGATCTAAACGATGTATATGACGGACTTTAGATGAGATTCCGTTATTATTGAAATAATGCGCCACTCCGTTGGAAAGAGAGCGGAAGTCTTGATCTGAAGAGGGATGTGTGTCCATTCCTGCTTCTTTATTGATTACCAAAAGATGTTCAGTCTCATAAATGATTTTAATATCCATTTCGGTAGCAATAGGAGTTATATCTTCTGGTAGAATAGGGACAGAAACTCGATCGCCTTCCTTAAGTAGGTGTGTCCAGTTGGGGTTCTCCCCATTCACCATCACTTTTTTAGACATTCTCAGTTCATGAAGATGACCTTTAGGAATACCAATTACATCTTTTAAATAACTTTGTAGTGGGAGGGACCTGTTGTTTGTTACGCAAAATGTTAGCGTTTGGTTATTCATTATAAGCTCCTTTTATTAATCTTTCTCTCTTGTCGATGTTTTTGTGATGATCAAATTATATTGTCGTAATGAGTCTATGGATTCCATTAACTACCTACCCAAATAAAGATGCATTTATGTTACTCTTTTGTTATAGAGAAGTTACAAGGGTGGTTTTAATTCGTGAAAGTAGTATACGCTTCAACTCCAGAGCAAGAGAACCATATCGGGGAATTGGTTCAACACCTCTTAACGAACATTCTTCCTTATTATTTCACAGATAAAGAGATAGAAAACCTTGCAAAGCAATTATCCCTTCACACTGGAGAAGTCCATGATACTTTTTCCGATTATAATGGAACATTGAAAGAAGCATTTCATATCATATCATGCCTTCAAGCAATTATTGCAGTTATTGAAACAATCCAAGAAGAGGACGTACTTACTAAGCATCGTGAAATATTTAAAAGGAATGTCAATATGTTAGGAGAGTTCGGGTTTTCCTTCCCGTTTTCGATTGATCAGTTTGTGCAAAAACCTAGCAAGTCAAATGTTTTCAGTAAGTTCATTCGACCTTCCAATCATTTTTTAATTTGAAGTAACGAAAAGAAAACTCCTGGCGATTATTCGCTAGGAGTTTCTTTTACTTTTTCAAACCATTCGGTGTAGACGCTGCTGTCTTGGTGATAGTTCTCTAAACGTTCTACTTCTTGTCCATCTACAAAATGGATGAAGGTAGGAGTGGAATTGATTCGGTAATCATCCCAGCCTTGTTCGAATTCCTGTAGATTGTAAAGCTCCATATCTATTCCCATCTCTTCGGCCATTGGAACAACAACAGGGCTTGTTTGCTTACATGCAGGGCAAGTGGAGCTGTAGAAGTAAATGGTTTTCGTTTCCCCGGAATCCAGATCTTCTTTCAATTGATCAGGTGTAATGATGTTTTGATACAGCGGATCATCTAATTGCTTTTGTGTTTCTGTATGAAGTTTGTCCTTACCGAAAGGATTGCCCTCCACGTTTTGTTTTTGCTGAATATTAGTTACAACTACTAGTGCAATAAAGATGGCCATAATAACTGCCATTATAATGATAAGTTTTTTCAAGGTTAGTTACCTGCTTTCTTTGAAAGTTTTTTTACATAAAACAATATAACAGTAATAGATGTAAAACCGATGAGTGCTAAAAATGGAATGGTGATAAAGCCTAACCAATTAATATATTGACCAGTACACGGTACAACTCCACAAGAAACAGAGTTCTCGCTGAAAAATGCTACTTTTTGAACCAAGTAGTGATAGATAGATATGCTTCCTCCGATAATAGATAGAGGAAGAACGTAGGTTACAATACCAGCATCTTTTTTAACGGCTGCAATCCCGAGCAAAATAACTAAAGGGTACATTAATATCCGCTGATACCAGCATAGCTCACAAGGTACATACAACAATACTTCTGAAAAATATAAGCTACCTAATGAAGCTACAAGGGCAATGATTGCAGAGGCAAGCAATAGGTTCTCTATTTTTTTGGAATGGTCCACGGTAACGCTCCTCTTTTGAATTCAAGATACTTTTCCTAAAATTATAGTCGTTACTTTTCATTATTGCAAAACTAATCCCACCCTATGAATGTGAACTTTTTTTGACTTTAAGAAAGAAAGCGGTTTCCAATAGTGGGTTCTATCTTGTACAATGATTATGGAATCGATTTCATTAACAAGAACAGGGAATATATGATAAATAAACAAGAGATAGGGAGAGGAACAGTTATGACAACAAAAAAATGGTGGAAAGAAGCAGTAGTTTATCAGATTTACCCTCGAAGCTTCAATGATTCAAATGGCGATGGGGTAGGCGATATTCAAGGAATCATTGAAAAACTTGATTACTTAAAAGAGCTAGGTGTGGATGTTGTCTGGCTTTCCCCTGTCTATAAATCTCCAAATGATGATAATGGCTATGACATAAGTGACTATCGCAACATCATGGATGAGTTCGGTACAATGGCAGATTGGGAAGAAATGCTTGCGGAGATGCATAAGAGGGGCATCAAATTGATTATGGACCTTGTGGTAAACCATAGTTCAGATGAACATGAGTGGTTTCAGGAGTCCCGAAAATCAAAGGATAACCCATATCGTGATTATTACATCTGGAGACCAGGGAAGAATGGGACTGAGCCAAACAACTGGGAGGCTACTTTTGGCGGATCTGTTTGGGAGTATGATGAGCAGACGGATGAGTACTTCCTGCATCTTTTTTCTAAAAAGCAACCAGACTTGAATTGGGAAAACCCTAAGTTGCGTCAAGAAGTATACGATATGATGAAGTTCTGGTTGGATAAGGGTATTGACGGATTCAGAATGGATGTCATTAACTTCATATCCAAAGTGGAAGGGTTGCCAGATGGAGAAAAGGTGGAAGGCAAGAAGTATGTTTCCGGTCATCAGTATTTCATGAATGGGCCTCGTATTCATGAATTCCTTCAAGAAATGCATAAAGAAGTGTTGGAAGATTATAATGTCATGACTGTTGGAGAGATGCCAGGCGTATCACCGGAAGAAGGAAAACTTTATACAGGAGAAGAGCGTAAGGAATTAAACATGGTCTTCCAATTTGAACATATGGACCTTGATACGCAGCCTGGAAAGAATAAGTGGCACTTAAAACCTTTAGACTTGCGTGATTTAAAGAAATCTCTTGGCAAATGGCAGTCAGAGCTTGAGGATGGCGGATGGAATAGCTTATATTGGAACAACCATGATCAGCCTCGTATCGTGTCCAGATGGGGAGATGACAAGGAATACCGTGTCACTTCTGCTAAAATGTTGGCAACATGTCTGCATATGATGAAAGGAACGCCATATATTTACCAAGGGGAAGAGCTTGGGATGACTAATATCAAGTTCGACTCGATCGAGGATTACAAGGATATTGAAACGTTGAATATGTACAATGAACGGGTAGTTGGAAATGGAGAAGGTCCACAAGAAATCATGCAATCCATTTATACAAAAGGCCGTGACAATGCTAGAACTCCAGTTCAATGGGATGACTCTGAACATGCAGGCTTTACAACAGGGAACCCTTGGATCAAGGTGAATGAAAATTATCAGGAGATCAATGCAGAAAAAGCGCTTGATGATAAGGACTCTATTTTTCATTACTACCGTAAATTAATACAACTTCGTAAGCAACATGAGGTAATTGTGTATGGTTCATTTGAAATGATGTATGAGGAACATGCAGAAATTTTTGCATATACTCGTACTCTAGGGGAAGAAACTCTCCTTGTTGTGACAAATTTCTCGGGAAATACTCACAAGTTCGACAGTTCTATTGACCTAAAATATGCAGAACTACTTATTAGTAACTATGAAGTAGCCGAAAAGGAAGCAAACTCTTTTGAGTTGCGTCCTTGGGAAGCAAGAGTTTATAAAATTTGATAGTGTAGGGGCAGGTGCCTTGACCTACTTTTGGTGGGCAGGGTGGCTGTCCTTTATTGTTTTGTGTTTTGTTATGATAAAATTGGGGAATAAGTAATATTGGGCAATTCTCCGTTTTCGTTTTACATTAGAAAGGGCCCGTTTTTAGTTGTTTGTACATAAGGATAGGAGATGATGGCATTGTCAAAAATCGATTTATCTAAATTTGAGAAAAAAATGATTATCAGAAACATAGAAATGAAAGACATAGATGATATTATTGCACTTCAGCACTTGTGCTTTCCAGGCATGCAGCCATGGAAGCCGGAACATCTTGAAAGTCATTTAAATATGTTCCCAGAAGGACAGCTTTGCGCAGAATATGATGGGGAAATAATCGGTTCGTGCTCAAGTTTATTGATTAACTTTGATGAATATGATGATCGTCATACTTGGGACGATATAACAGATGAAGGGTACATTACCAACCACAATCCAGATGGTTATAATTTATATGGCATTGAAGTAATGGTGCATCCAGGTTTCCGACGTATGAAGGTTGGGCACAGGATGTACGAAGCTCGGAAAGATCTTGCACGCAGGCTTAATTTGAAAAGTATCATCATTGGTGGCCGTATCCCAAACTACCATAAATATGCAGAAGAGATGACTCCACGGGAGTACGTTAGACAAGTAATGCGTCATAAAATTTATGATCCTGTGCTTTCCTTCCAATTGTTGAATGAGTTTACTTTAATGCGTATTAACCCGGGTTATCTTCCAGATGATGTAGCTTCCAACAAATATGCTACTCTGATGGAATGGAACAATGTGGAGTACATCCCGCAGACTAAGCGTCATTTCAAAACTTCTTTCCCTGTAAGGATCTGTGTGGTTCAATATATGATGAAATCGATAAGTTCCTTTGAAGAATTTGCCACTCAGGTGGAGTACTACACCGATGTCGCTTCAGATGCCGGTGCTGATTTTGCTGTGTTCCCGGAAATTTTTACAACTCAATTGATGAGCTTCCTTCATGAAAAGGTACCTAGCAAAGCGGTTCAGCGTCTAACTGAGTATACAGAACAGTATATCCAACTGTTTACAGATCTTGCGGTAAAATATAACGTGAATATCATCGGAGGTTCTCACTTCGTTGAGGAGGATGAGAAGGTATTTAACATTGCTTACCTCTTCCGACGCGATGGAACGATTGAAAAGCAGTACAAATTGCATATTACACCGAATGAGCGAAAATGGTGGGGAATAAGCCGAGGAGACAGTGTTCGTGTCTTTGATACAGATTGCGGAAAAATTGCGATACAAATCTGCTATGATATCGAATTCCCTGAGCTTGCCCGCATTGCAACAGAAAAGGGAGCAAATATCATTTTCTGTCCATTCAATACGGAAGACCGCCAAGGCTACTTGCGTGTCCGCTATTGTGCGCAGGCACGTGCGGTGGAAAACCAAATTTACACGGTTATTGCAGGAACATGCGGAAATCTTCCTCAGGTGGAGAACATGGATATCCAGTACTCCCAGTCAGCTATCTTTGCTCCTTCCGACTTTGAGTTTGCAAGGGACGGAATTGTAGGGGAGTGTAACCCGAATATTGAAATGGTAATCATCGGAGATGTAGATTTAGAGATTCTCCGACGCCAGCGCCAATCAGGAACGGTGCGTCAGTTGAAAGACCGACGCAGAGATGTTTATGAGATTAAGTATAAAAAATGATGTTAGTGTGAAAGCGATCCTTTTTGGGATCGCTTTTTTGAGTGTGCATTACAAGTTTTGAAGGTGAGTAGCGGGCTGTTAGTTTATGAAAGGGATGAATGACGGGGGAGAGGTCGTCGTACGAGGTGAATGGGGACAATGTTTGAGGGTTTTCAGGGTAAGAGGGCGTCATACGAGGTGAACGAGGACAACGTTTGAGGGTTTTCAGGGTAAGAGGGCGTCATACGAGGTGAACGAGGACAATGTTTGAGCGTTTTCAGGGTAGGAGGTCGTCATACGAGGTAAATGAGGACAATCTTTAAGGGTTTTCGAAGTAGGAGGTCTTCATACGTTCTAGAATTAATTTCCGACAAAAAAATGAACCCCTATAAGGAGTTCACCTCAATAATATTCATATATTTTACTAGCTTGCCCGACGATATCTATACTGCTGCCACTGAAACCTGATAAAACATCCTACGCAAAAGCCCATCAAAGCCACTCCTGACGCAACACCTACCATAATGGCGAACACATAACCAATAACAACAAATCCTGAATAAAAGCCAAAAAGCGCCAGTGCCAAGCAGGCTACGGCAATACTTTGGTTGAATTGCAGCTGGGCAACGTCTTCTTGAAGATAAGATCCTACAGGTTTAGATAGAAATTTCTTTGCAACAATAAGAACTGGATTCCATTTAAACAACAATCCCATCAGCCCTGCAAGCAATGGAAATGCCATTAGAAAGTATAAACCTGTAGCAAGAGAAAGAAGGACAGTCGTCAATATGAACCATTGATTAAAAGTGACCAAAGGTTTAGGTAATGTACTATTTTTCATATGCAATTAATCCCACCTGTATTATCGGGTATTTGTTATTAACATCATACTCTATACCAGGAAAGAAGTGCAATGAATAAAAACTGGATATTGTTGTTATTAGAAAATTATTAAAAAATATCAAAAAACACTTGCAAATTTGTATACGTTTTCTTATTATGTAGTTAAAGGTAATAACCTTTTACAAAAGGTAACAATATTATTATCATTTTAGAAACATCCAGACATTTTAGGAGGGAATTAGAATGAAATATTTTTTAGATAGTGCAAAAATTGAAGAGATTCGTTATGCGTATAAGAACTGGGGAATTGATGGAGTTACAACAAACCCAAGACATATCATGAACAGTGGCAAGCCTTTCTTGACAGTATTGAAAGAATTAGGGGAAGAATTTAAAAACGTGGAGAATTTCCCTATCTCTGTTGAAATCAATCCACACTTAGAAGATCCTGAAGAAATGGTACGTGAAGGAAAAGAGATTGCTAGTTTATCAAGCAACTTCATCATCAAGATCCCTTGCACGGAGCCAGGCCTTATTGCTGCGAAGAGACTTGAAGAAGAAGGAATCCGTACCAACGTTACATTGGTATTCTCTCCTTCTCAAGCGTTACAACCTGCTAGAATCGGAGCGAAATTTGTTTCTCCTTTCGTTGGTTGGAAAGAAAACAGTGGAGAAGATACAGCTCCTTACATTCAAGACATTGTAGATATCTACAAAATGTACAATGCGAAAACGGAAATTATTGTTGCAGCTCTTCGCAACGGAAAACAAATTGCAGATGCAGCCAAAGCTGGTGCAGATATTGTGACATGCGGATTTGATGTATATAAAGCAAGCTTTGCACATCCATTTACAGATTACGGACTAGGTGTTTTCCGTGATGCATGGGATAACACTGCCAAGGAATTGGAAGAAGTGAAGTAATACTATTAGCCGGGCTCTCCATCAACGGAGAGCCTGCCTAATATAACACTGCTACTATATAGGAGAGTTGTAAATGTCTAAGCTTGAATTGTTAAGATCACTTAATACAAATCTATCCATTTTCGATATAGATGATGAAGAATTCTTACCTTTTGGTAGAATAGTAGAAGAATACGATTTCACAAGTTATCTTAACTATATGAATGAAACGGATATTCCAATGGAAGGCAATGTCTATATGGCATCGATTCCGGAAATGGAACAAAGAGAGCCTTCCGAATTAATCAAAGATAACTTCTATGGCGGAATGGACATTCAAGTTGGTTATTGTAATGGTGGAAACTCCACTTTAAATGGATTGGAGTATCATAAATCCAGTGAAATCAACATGGCATGTACCGATATGGTTCTCTTGCTCGGACAGGTCCAAGATATCGTAGAGAATACTTTTAAAAGTAATAATGTAACCGGTTTCTTCGTACCGAAGGGAAAAGCGGTTGAACTTTATGCGACAACCCTTCATTTTGCTCCTTGCAAAGTGCAGGATAAAGGTTTTAAAACGATTGTTATTCTACCAAAAGGTACGAATGAACCATTAAAAGAAGGACTTGAAAGAAAGTCAAAAGAAGACCAACTGTTATTTATGAAAAACAAGTGGCTTCTAGCACACCCGGACAGAGAGGTGCTCATGGAAAAGGGAGCACATCCAGGGATTAGTGGAGAAAATATCGAACTTTTCTATAAATTGTAAACGCTTAAATAGTTTCTGGAATTGAAGGGGTGACAGATATGGGGATGTCTAATGTCCTTTTTACATTATTATCATGTATGTTTTTTATGGGTCTAGTAGCTTGGTTTTCTTATCTGAAAACAAGAGGAGGGGTGAACGATTCAACTGGTTACTTCTTGGCAGGTCGTGGATTAACGGGGATGTTTATCGCAGGTTCCCTGTTGCTGACAAATCTCTCTGCTGAACAATTGGTTGGTCTTAATGGGGCATCTTACGGGAAGAATATGACCAATATGGCGTGGGAAGTGACAGCCGCGTTTGCTATCACAATCATGGCTTTGTACTTGCTTCCTAAATATTTGGGAGGGGCTTTTACAACGTTACCAGAGTTTTTAAGCACCCGTTATGATGAAGGGGTACGTCGTTACACCGTAATATTATTCATGTTAGGATATATCCTTGTAACTATACCTTCTACGCTATATTCTGGGGCTTTGGCAATATTAAAGCTTTTTGATGTGCCGGAACTTTTAGGAATTTCATACGGTCAATCTGTTTGGTTGATTATCTGGGTAGTTGGGATTATTGGAGCGATCTATGCGATTTTTGGAGGATTAAGAGCTGTCGCTGTATCGGATACGATCAATGGAGTAGGATTGCTTTTCATTGGTATGTTGATACCCATTCTTGGCTTTGTCGCTTTAGGAAACGGCAGTATGGTAGAAGGAATGAAGACCATCGCGCTTACACATCCTGAAAAATTAAATGCCATTGGCGGAAGTGATGATTCTGTACCGTTTGGAACCATCTTTACAGGTATGATTTTTGCGAACCTCTTTTATTGGGGAACGAACCAATACGTCATTCAGCGGACGTTAGGAGCAAAAAGTTTATCAGAAGGACAAAAAGGGGTTCTATACTCTGGATTTTTCAAATTAGCCATTCCGTTATTCATGATGATACCGGGAGTCATTGCGTTTCATTTATATGGAGGAAATTTTGAATCAGTAGATTTGGCATACCCGGCACTTGTTGCTGACTTGTTGCCAACTTATATGTCCGGCTTTTTCTTAGCGGTTTTACTTGGTGCGGTTTTCAGTTCTTTTAATTCTTTATTAAACTCAGCTGCGACGATGTTTGCACTTGATATTTATAAACCGACGATGAATCCAAATGCAACAGATGCGCAACTTATTAAGATTAGTAAAATCTTTGGTGTATTAATTGCCCTTGTATCGTTCTGTGTATCGCCGCTATTAATGGAAGCGTCTACAGGACTATGGGATTTGATTCGTCGATTTACAGGATTCTTTAACATTCCGATTATTACCATCGTAATGGTAGGGCTGCTTTCCAAACGAGTTCCAGCACTAGCTGCTAAAGTGGTAGTAATCTTCCACGTAATTACGTATTACATGCTTGTATGGGGAACTAATCAAATGTTTGGATTCACGATCGATCTGAACTTTATTCATATTTATGCGATTCTATTCTTTGTGGAAGTTGGAATCATGTTATTAATTGGTAACGTTAAACCTCTGAAAACACCTTATGTTTACAAAAAGAATGCACAAGTGGAGCTTGCTCCTTGGAAGTACTCTTTATTAACTACAGTTATTTTATTAACACTAGTGGTTATGACATATGTTGTCTTTTCACCTATCGGTTTAGCATATGAGACAGCGATTGTTTCACCGTATTTCTGGCCTATAATGGGTAGTGTGCTCTTGGTGTCGATCATAATGAGTTATTTATCCATGAAAGTTTGGAATAAGAAGTATGAAAACTATCTAGATAAGAAACAAGAAGAACTTATCAATAATAAAAAATCAGCGTAAGGGGGATATCCCATGGCAGTTTTCACAGAAAATGAAATGATGCAAGTAGTGACCGAGAATAATAGTTTTACTGTGACGTGGAAAGGGGAGGAGATTCTTCATCACTCTCCTGACGCTCCCTTCCTCTTTGTAGGTAAAGGACAAGAGAACGTTAAGATGTTTCGTGGCAATTTTGACATTAAAGACTATGTGACGGAGCGTCTAGCTCTTCCATTTATCCAAGTAAGGAACGAAAGCGATTCTATTAAAATAGATTTTGCAAGTTACCCGAATGGACCTTCTGTTGTAACCGTTCAGTTGGTGCAAAAAGAAAATGAAGTAAAACTCGTTTTTGTCAAAGCAACGGAGAATATCAATCGCTTCTGGCTCCGTCTGAAGGCAAATAAAGAGGAGAATGTGTACGGCTGTGGAGAACAGCTGACTCACTTTAATATGAGAGGAAAGAACTTCCCTCTTTGGACTTCAGAACCAGGTGTTGGCAGAAATAAAAGTACCTATGTAACGTGGCAATCAGATGTTACCGGGATGGCCGGCGGAGATTATTATCATACAAATTATCCTCAACCTACTTTTGTATCAAGCAGAAAATATTATTGCCATGTGGAAACGACAGCATATGCTGATTTTGATTTCAGAAATGATTCTTTTCATGAGCTTCAAATTTGGGAAATGCCAAAAGAGGTCGTGCTTGAAGGCGCAAATGACTTTTTGGGGTTGCTCGAAAAAATCACCGATCGATTCGGTCGTCAGCCAGAATTACCAGAGTGGACTTATAACGGAATCTGGTTGGGGATACAGGGTGGTACGGAGGTAGTCGAAGAAAAACTTGAGAAGGCTCTTGCAAAAGGCGTTAAAGTTGGCGGAGTTTGGTGTCAGGATTGGCAAGGTATCCGTATGACTTCCTTTGGAAAGCGTCTTATGTGGAATTGGCAATGGAATCCCGAAGTGTATCCAAATCTGGACACTAAGATTCACGAATGGAAAGAAAAAGGAATACGTTTCTTAGGATACATCAATCCTTATGTGGCAGTGGAAGGGAATTTATTTGCAACAGCCAAAGAAAGAGGATATTTGGCACTGAATGAGGAGAATGAAGTTTATCTAGTAGACTTTGGCGAGTTCTATTGCGGAGTGGTTGACTTTACTAATCCTGAAGCAACGGAATGGTATAAAACGGTCATTCAAGATAATCTGATTGGCTTTGGCTTAGACGGATGGATGGCTGACTTTGGCGAGTATCTTCCTACAGATGTGAAGCTGCACAGTGGAGAAGATCCAATGGAAATGCATAATGCATGGCCGACCATGTGGGCAAAAGTCAATTATGAAGCAGTTGAAGAATCAGGAAAATTAGGGGAAGTTGTCTACTTCATGAGAGCAGGCTATACAGGTATACAAAAATACAATACATTACTATGGGGCGGTGACCAGAGTGTGGACTTCACTCTGGATGATGGTTTAGCATCCGTCATTCCTGCAGCACTTTCCGCAGGGATGCTTGGAAACGGATTGCATCATAGTGATATCGGCGGATACACCAGCTTGTTTGGCAACAAGCGAAACGAAGAGCTGTTGTTGCGTTGGACTGAACTTGGCGCTTTCACACCTGTTATGCGTTCCCATGAAGGAAATAGACCTTACGACTGCTTCCAGTTTGACGACACAGAACGTTCTCTAGACCAGTTAGCAAAGATGACGACCGTTTATACAACATTGGCATCGTATACAAAGAGTTTGGTGAAACAAAATGCAGAAAAAGGTACACCTGTACAACGACCGCTTTTCATGCATTATGAAAATGATGAAGCAACTTATGACATACAATATCAATATTTATATGGGAAAGACCTCCTTGTAGCCCCTGTCTATGATGAAGGAGTTACAACTTGGGACGTATACCTACCTGAAGATGAATGGATACATGTTTGGAGTGGAAAAGAATATGCAGGCGGGAATATTACTGTGGAAGCACCAATCGGTGAACCACCTGTTTTCTACCGCAAAGACTCTGAGTGGGCAGATCTATTTGGAAAATTAAAAGAAATAAAGTAATAGAATTAGGGACTGATTTTACAAGAGACAGTCCCTTTCTATTAAAAACAAAGGTTATGATATTTACAAAAAGGTAGTAACCTATGTTATACTCAATGTAAGCCTATTCATAAAGGGGAACTAATGATGCTAACTAACAATATTTTATATGTACCTATCGGAAGAAAAACATTTGATTTAGAAGCAGGGGAAGCATATCGTCTTCAAAGTTCTGAATGGTTGAATGCTACCTGTGCAAAGGTAATCGAGCCCAATGGTATTTTAACCTCTGTAGAAGAATTGGAAGCTTTCTTGCAAGAAGCTAAACATGAAAAAATTGATACCATTCTATATCAAAGTGTCACATTTGCTGATGGAGAGTTCATGGTTGAGATCTTAAAGCATAGAAAAGAGCCTGTTATTGTATGGTCTGTTAGAGAACCAAGTGTAGGTGGACGCTTACGTCTAAATTCCTTAACAGGCGGAAACAGCACAAGTAATGTATTACGAAATCATAACCACACCTTTGCGTTTGTATTTGGAAATCCAGATGAACAAAAGCTTCAAGATAAATTAACTAAACAATTGAAAGTAAGTAGAGTCCTTGCGCAATTAAATGAATTAACAATCGGTGTAGTGGGAGAACATCCCCCGGGATTTTTCTTCTCAGACACAAACGAACAAGAACTTAAAGAAGCACTTGGCGTGAACTTATATAAAATGGATTTACAAACTGCATTTAAAGAATGTGTAGAGCTACCAAAAGAGGAATGGTTACCTGCCATTGAAAGAGCAGAGCAGCAAGTAATCGGCTTAAATCGATCAGATGAAACGGTGACGAAATTCGCCCAATTCTCTACTTATGTCAAAAAGCATATCGAAGCACATGACATACAGGCAATTGCGGTTAGATGCTGGCCAGACTTTTTCAACGATTTAGGAGCTGCGGCTTGTTCCACTCTATCTCAATTTACAGAAGACGGCGTCGTTTCATCCTGTGAGTCAGACATTCATGGCTCTGTATCCATGTTTGTTTTACAACAATTGAGCGGTGGAAAAGCACCGTATCTTGGGGACCTTGTCCATGTAAATGAAGAAAACAATTCTGTTGTATTCTGGCATTGTGGTGCAGGGGCGTATTCCTTAGCAAGAGAAGAGACGGGTGCAACAGCAGGTGTTCATCCAAACAGAAAACTTGGATTCACCATGGACTTTGGATTAAAAGCAGGTGGAGTCACCATCTTCCGAGTGAGTCATACACCAGAAGGGTATCGTTTACTGATTATGAAAGGAGAAGCGCTTGACTCTCCGCAGCACTTCCAAGGTACTTCTGTAGAAGTTGCCCTGCAAAAAGATGTGACAGAGACATTATACGAGGTTATGAATGAAGGATTTGAGCCGCATTTTGCCTTAGTATACGATGACGTGGTGGAAGAACTAGTTGAACTTGGTAGAATGCTAGGAATTAAAACAGAAATCTATGGCTCTTAAAAAGAGTTTGCTTGTCTAAGGGGACAACAAAGGGGTTTTTTATATGCACCATCAAAGCAACAAACAAATAGCGCTCTATCTTCAAATAAAGGAAACTCTTATACAACGAATCCAAGAGAAGACATGGCTGCCAAACAAATTAATACCAACAGAACAAGAGTTGATGAAAGAGTTCGAGGTTAGTAGAACGACCATCAGACAGGCAATAAGCATGATGGTGCAAGATGGATTATTGGAACGGCAGCAAGGACGGGGTACCATTGTTAAATCCCAACAGCTTGTCGGAAGTTTGGGGAGATTAAAAGGATTTGCTGAAGAAGTGTTAGAGCGGGGATTAACACCATATTCTCAGCTAATAAGAGCAGAATTCTCCACCGACTTATATCACGAAAAAGCAATGCTTCAAACGCATGATAACTCCATTTTGGTCATTGAGCGAATTCGATTTGCAGATAATTTGCCCATTGCCTTTGAAAGAAGTTGCTGGCCTAAATCAATTGGCGAGAAGCTCATGAAAGAAGAACTCAATCAAGCAAACTTTTACCAAATCCTTGAGCAAAACGGTATTGCCTTAAGAAAAGCCAATGAAAAAATATCTGCGATGAATGCTACGATGCATGAAGCGGATTTGCTCGGAATTAGGGCCGGGGAAGCGTTAATTGAGATGACAAGATTAAGTTATGGGATTGACGATAAACCAATCGAGTATACCAGAACGAAATTCCGAAGTGATCAATACCACTACAATGTGGAATTAACAAGATGATAAAGGGGCTGTAATGATGACAACAACAACTATCACAACACACGGACTATATATCAATGGACAAACAGTAGAAACGAAAGAAACCATGGCAGTAACAAACAAATACACACAAGAAGCGGCATACCATGTTGCTGTTGCGGAACAAGCTCATGTGAAAGAAGCAGTACAAGTAGCAAAAAATTCTTTAAAAGAAGATTTTACTCCTTATCAACGCTATCAAGTTTTACTAAAAGCTGCACAGTTATTAGTAGCCAAAAAAGAAGAATTTGCTAAAGTATTGGCAACAGAGGTAGGAAAGCCAATCAGAGAGTCCAGAGGAGAAGTGGAACGTGCCGCACAGACACTAGAGATTTCTGCAGAAGAAGCTAAAAGAATTCATGGGGAAGGTGTCCCGGTAGAAGCTGCACCAGGTTCTGAAAATCGCATGGCATTCACATTGAAAGTGCCAGTTGGAGTTATTGCGGCCATCACACCTTTCAACGTACCTCTAAATCTTGTTTGCCATAAAATCGGTCCGGCATTAGCGGCAGGAAACAGTGTCGTACTAAAGCCTGCTGAAGTAACACCTGTATGCGCGTATATGCTAGCTGAAGTACTTACAGAGGCTGGTTTGCCAAAAGGGCGTTTACACGTAGTTACTGGAGACGGCCCAAGCATTGGCGACTGGTTGTTAGAAAATGGAGATGTTAATATGTTTACCTTTACAGGAAGTCCACGTGTTGGGGAACTAATCCGTCAAAAAGCAGGGCTTAGAAAGGTAGCATTGGAGCTTGGAAACAATTCCGCTACAGTGGTTCATTCAGATGCTGACTTAGAACTTGCCTCCTCCATGGTGGCTCAGAAGAGTTTCAATAATGCAGGTCAAGTATGTATTTCGGTACAACGTGTGTATGTGCAGGAGGATGTTTATGAGACATTTGTCCAAAAACTTAAAGAGAAAACAGAGAAGTTTGTAGTTGGTAATCCTTTAGAAGAAACAACCGATATCGGCCCGATGATCCGCTTAAGCGAAGCAGAGCGTGTGGAGGCTTGGGTTAATGAAGCAGTGGAACAAGGCGCAACGGTTGTAACTGGCGCTAAACGGGATGGCGCGTTCTATTATCCTACGATTCTTACAGATGTGCATGATGATATGAAGGTTTGCCGTCAGGAGTTGTTTGGACCAGTCGTTTCAGTTGCACCTTATACGGAAAAAGAGGAAGTCATTGCGAAAGTGAATGATTCTGATTATGGACTGCAGGCTGGGTTGTTTACAAAGGATTTAGGGTTTGCGATGAAGGCTGCCAAGGAAATTGAAGTGGGTGGCTTGATTGTGAATGATGCGTCTGCTTATAGAGTGGATAGTATGCCTTATGGTGGCGTGAAGAGAAGCGGTACTGGAAAAGAAGGCCCTAGATATGCGATTGAGGAAATGACAGAAGAAAGAATCGTTGTATTTAACTTATAAACCGGTTAACTCCGCTGTTGATTTCCGCACTGATCTTCAATCAACAGCTTATGTTTTCCAATCAACACTAGTATGGTAAAGTAATAGGATGGCCTGGCTCGGGTTGGTGGAGCCGGGGCTTTTCCATTTTTTTAGAGGATTGAGGCGAAAAGGTTTGGCTTTTTTACAAGTGCTGCTACCTGTATTTATGATATTTGCCATAGGGTTCATCGGTCAGAAGACTTTGGGGTTTGATACCAAAACATTATCAAAGATGGCCTTGTACTTGCTTTCTCCCGTACTGGTATTTCGAACTTTTTATACAAATGCATTTAGTAGTAATCATTTATATATCATTTTATATACGTTTCTACTTTGTTTTGCACTTATCGCTTTTGTGTATGTACTATCTTGGATTAAAAAATTCACGAGGGCGGAAACTTGCGGGATGATTCTCGCGGCAAGTTTCATGAACAATGGTAATTACGGTACTCCGGTTGCATTATTGCTCTTTGGAGCGGCAGGATTTGAGTATGCTGTTGTATTGATGGTCGTTCAATCATTGTTGATGGGCACAGTTGGGGTGTATTATGCTGCGAAAGGCAGTCCGGAAAATGCTGGCGTAAAAACGGCTTTAAGAGCAGTTATAAAAATGCCAATTCTTTACGGAGCTATCTTCGGTTTATCCTTTCAATTTCTATCTATCCCTGTTTCGTCTTCTATAATGGAAGCTGTCGACCTTGTAGCTAATGCGACTGTTCCTGTGATTATGGTCATTTTAGGGATGCAGTTAGCTAAGATATCTATTAGAAATGCACCAAAGGAAAAATTGGCTTATGCTATTGGCATTAAATTATTTCTTTCTCCTTTAATTGCTTTTGGTTTAACAATGATACTTCCTGTTGATCCAATGGTGAAGCAGTTGATGATTATTATGGCTGCGATGCCTACTGCTGCGAATACGACGATGTATGCGTTGGAGTTTAATACGGAGCCGGATTTTGTTTCAAGTAGTACGTTGATTAGTACGTTGTTGACTATTGTTAGTTTACCGATTATGTTTTGGATTGTTTTATAGAGTCAGTTCCTTTTTCGGGAGCTGGCTTTTTTTGTTTTTTAAACGCCGCTGTTGATTTTCGTTCCAGGCGCTTCGCTTGCCTGCGGGCGGTCCGTGAGCCTCCTCGGCTTGCGCCTCCGGGGTCTCACCTGTCCCTTCCTCCCGCGGGCGTCTGCGCGCCTTTCACTCCATTCAACAGCTAGGCACTCAATGAATCAATAAGTCTCTTAAAATATGAAAAATAAATTATGGCAATTTTGAAAAATATTTATTGAATTTACTGAAAAAAGAAAGTATTATTTTAATTAGGAGTTGTGAAAACGCTGCCATTTGACTTTTTCTTGTGTTAGAGGGGTTACTTTATTTTTAAAGGTAGTAACGTAAGTAGGTTAAGGTAGTAACGTTATAATAAAAGGGGGAAATGTAGTGAAAAAGTTTAAATTGCTTTCGATCATTTTGGCATTAATGGCGTCACTTGCTTTAGCAGGATGTTCTTCTGAAGGATCATCTGGTGATAAGGATGGAAAAACTACCATCAGTTTTATTCACTGGCGTGGGGAAGATGTTGAAGTATTTAATGAACTGATAGCTAAGTTTGAAGAGGAAAATCCAGAAATTAAAGTCGATATGACGGCATACCCGTCGGAACAATACCAATCTACTGCACAAACTTTACTTCGAGATGGTACTACTGGTGATGTTTTTGTTTCCATGCCTGGTTCACAATTTGAAATCATTCAAAAAGCTGGGTTCTTTGAGGACCTGTCTGGCGAAGAGTTCGTCTCTAATTTTAATGAAAGTCTCTTAGAAGTCGGGCAAAGTGAAGGAAAACAATATGCATTACCATATCAACTTGTGTTTAACCAACCTATCTATAATGCAGGAATTTTTGAAGAGTTAGGATTAGAACCACCAACAGATTGGGAAGGGTTCTTGGCTCTATGTGAAACGCTTAAAGAAAATGGATACACACCTATTGCTTTCCCGGGTGCTGATATCGGTCCTGGTCAGTTTATGAACGCTATGATGATGAACAATGCGACAGATGAAGAAGTATTTACAAAACTCGTTAACGGAGAAGTTAAATTGACGGACGAGTGGTGGGTAAAAACGTTATCTCAATTTAAGGAATTAAACGATAAAGAATATTTCCAAGACAATGCTTTAGGAACAAAGCATGATGGAGCGATTGCTTTAGTGGGCCAAGAGAAAGCTGCTATGCTTGCTACAGGTTCGTATGCGATGGCAAATATTAAGAGCCATAAAGAAGACGTTAAATTGAATTTGTTGGCACCAATTACAGTTTCAGAGTCTGAAGCAAAATATGAAGGTATTCACACTACCACTTTCATGTTGGCAGTTAACAGTAAGTCCGAAAAACAGGAGCAAGCGAAAGCATTTATTGAGTTCTTGAGTAAACCGGAGAATGCCTCTGTGTATGCGAATAAGACTGGACAGCATTTGACAGTTAACGATGTAAACTATGAATCTGAAGTTCTAAAAGATACGGTACATTGGATGGATAAAAATACAAGATTCCAACCACGTTATTTAATTCCAAACGCTGATGTGGAAAAAGCCGTTGTTGGTTCGATCCAAGATGTACTAAGCGGTACCGATCCGGCAGAAGCGGCGAAAAAGGCACAACAAATTGTCGATCAAAATTTAAATTAATAGGATTAAAGGAGAGGAGGATGATGTTCTCCTCTTCCTTTCATATGAAAGGGGGATACGATGAAACAGAGTAAGTGGCTTTATTTATTTTTTGTACCCGGTCTTATCTTCTATAGTATTTTCTTTATCCTCCCAACGATTAGTGCCGTATTTTACTCGTTCACAGATTGGGATGGACTTACTACTAATTTTAATTTTGTAGGATTCGAGAATTATACGAATTTAGTTACCAATGATTCTATTTTTATTAAATCAATGACAAACAACTTGAAATTCATGTTGTTTGTAGTCGTTTTTCAAACTTTGTTTTCATTGGTGTTTGCGGTTTTACTTGTTAAAAATACTAAAACAAATATTTTCCTTAGAGCTTTGTATTTCTTTCCGACCATTCTTTCCTCCATTTCAGTAGCTTTTATCTGGTCCTATATGTATGATCCTAACTTAGGAATCATCAATAACCTCTTTACTAGTGTAGGACTTGAAATGCTTGCGAACAATTGGCTCGGTGATCAAAACATTGCCATATACTCCATCGCTTTTGTACAAGTGTGGTTCCATACAGGGCAGATGTTAATTATTTTTGTTGCTGGTTTGCAAGCAATACCTGAGGATCTATACGAAGTGGCCAAAATTGAAGGAGCCAGCCGCTGGCAAACTTTCAGCAAGGTAACATGGCCGCTGATTGCTCCGGCTGCGACTATTGTGGTTGCTTATACAACCATCCAGTCTTTTAAAGCATTTGATCTGATATATGCCATGACAAGGGGTGGTCCGAACTATGCCACGGAGATTCTCGCAACCCATATATACACAACAGCATTCAGAAGCTTTAAATTTGGATATGCATCAGCGGAGTCCGTTATCTTTATGCTGGTCATAGCCCTTATTACATTCCTGCAATTCCGTGTACTACGGGCAAACAGAGTAGAAAATTAGAAGGGGGGAAAGACGATGAAATGGACAAAAAAACTACTACTGTTCATCTATGCAACTCTTATTCTAGTGCCAGTGATATCTATCATACTAGCAACTTTTAAAACAACATCTGAAATTTATGAAAATATATTAAGTCTGCCATCTAGCTTCAACTTTAGTAACTACTTTGGAATCTTCCAAGAGCAGGCGATGGGCACCTATTTTTTAAACAGTGTACTGGTGACATTGGTATCGGTAGTTTTTACTTTGTTTTTTGCAAGTCTTGTGGCTTTTGGCATTACAAGGCTCGGAGGCTGGATCGGTGGCGGTATATTCGTGTTCTTTACCATTGGAATGATGGTGCCGGCTCAAGTTAACATGATACCTTTGTATCAATTAGTCTACAGTTTAGGTTTGACCAATTCATTAGTAGGTTTAATGATAGTCAATCTTTCCGTTACCCTGCCTGTAGCAGTTTTCATTCTTTCCGGATTCATGAGGTCCCTGCCTAAATCCTTGTTTGAAGCATGTACAATTGACGGAGGGAACAACTGGCAGATGTACTATCGAATTGCATTGCCGCTATCCCTGCCATCCTTGTCGGCTACCGCTATTTTTCTATTTGTGATGCATTGGAATGACCTTCTCTATCCACTTTTATTTATCACAAAAGCGGAATACAAAACCCTTCCTCTAGCACTATTAGAATTCCAGGGTGAATATATGACGAACTATCCCATGTTATTTACAGGAGTTATTATCGCTTCTGCTCCAATGATTCTCGCGTATCTTTTCCTTCAACGTTACTTTGTTGCCGGAATGACTGCGGGTTCGGTTAAGGGATAAGATGTTTTGCAATAAATGGTAGTGATGATACTATCTTTTACAGGTGAAACATATTAGAATAGAGGTAGATAGGTAAAAGGAGTGTCGGCAACAGTGAAAATAAATCATAGCAGTCCTGTGCCACTATATCACCAAATCAAAGATATATTGGTAAAAAGGATTGTGGATAAAGTGTGGGGACCTGGAGACTTGATTCCCACAGAACAGGAACTGATGAAAGAATTCGATGTGAGTAGAACAACTATTAGACAGGCGATTACATCGATGGTCCATGATGGACTTTTGGAGAAAAAGCAAGGAAAAGGAACGACAGTCAAGTATCAGAAGTTAGTTGGATCCCTTGGTCGTCTCACAGGCTTTGCTGAAGAAGTGATGGAAAAAGGCTTGATGCCTCATTCCAAGTTATTAAGAACCGAATTCAGGGATGACCTTTTTATTGAAAAAGCTAAACTCAACTTAAATGATGAGGATAAAATATTGGTAATTGACCGAATTCGCTTTGTGAACGATTTACCGATTGCGCTTGAACGTACGTGTTGGCCGGAGGAAATCGGTGAAATTTTATTAAAACATGATCTCAATAACGCTAAGTTTTATCAGATCCTAGAAGAAAACGGCGTTATGTTGAAAAAAGCAAACGAAAAAATATCAGCAGTCAATGCAACGCTTCATGACGCGGATCTTCTCGGTATAAGCGGTGGCCAAGCTTTACTGGAAATGACTCGTTTGAGCTATGGCATAAACGACAAGCCAATCGAATATGCCAAAACGAAATACCGCTCCGACCAATATCAATACCAAGTAGAACTAACAAGATAACCAAAAAACTGCCACAGCGCCCAAACCTAGCCTGTGGCAGTTTTTTAATATGTAAAGTGTATAAGGACAGTTGATTTCCGTTCCAGGCGCTTCGCTTGCCTGCGGGCGGTCCGGAAGCCTCCTCGGGCATTCGCCCTGTGGGGTCTTCCCTGTCCCTTCCTCCCGCGGGCGTCTGCGCGCCTTCCACTCCAATCAACAAGAAATCCCATTCAATCAAAGATTTATAAAAAACGCTTGCATGGAGTCAACTGTAAAACATAATTCTAGCTGGTGATTGGAGCACGGGGCGAAGACTCCTGAGGGAGATAGCGGTAGGTTGAGACCCCGCAACGAAGTGAGGAGGCTCAAGCACCGCCCCTAGGAAAGCGAAGCCCAGTGCGGAAATCACCAGCGGTGTTCATACAACTTTCTATCATTTTCATACAAAAAGGTTGTAACCTTAATACAAAACGTATTAAAATGTAGGTAAGAAAAATGTAAGCGTTACAACTAAACTCGATTACCAGATGAATTGAGGTAAACTATATGACATTCCAAAACCAAACCATACTACCAGCAGTGAAAAACGGAAAAACACTCGAAAGGTTTTTACAAAGCAACTACGAATATGGTGTGATATTAGACAGTCAACTTTCACAAATACCCAATTATATAAAAGCAGCAAATAAAGAGAAGAAAAAACTGTTCGTCCACGTGGACCTTATTCAAGGTATAAAAAATGACGAGCACGCAGCAGAATTCTTATGTCAAACCATAAAGCCGGCTGGGCTCGTCTCTACGAGGGCTGCAGTGATCGCAAAAGCCAAACAAAGAGGTATTTACGCTATACAGCGCCTCTTTTTACTTGATTCCAATGCAGTGGAGAAAAGTTATCAGGTAATTGAAAAGGTTCAGCCCGACTTTATTGAAGTATTACCCGGGGTTGTCCCACATATGATTAGGGAAGTAAAAGAAAAAACAGGCATTCCTGTATTTGCAGGAGGCTTGATCCGGTCCGTGGAAGATGTCGATCGTGCGATTGAAGCAGGAGCGACAGCTGTTACCACATCTAAACAGGATCTTTGGGAACATTATTCGAAATAAGTGATAAGGAGAGTGCTAGAATTGGAGAAATATATTTTATCATTAGATCAGGGAACAACAAGTTCACGAGCAATTTTATTTAATAAAAATGGAGAACCGGTGTACACCGCACAAAAAGAATTTCAACAATATTTTCCTAAATCAGGATGGGTGGAACATAATGCAAATGAAATTTGGAGCTCCATCCTGTCAGTTATTGCGTCTTGCTTATCAGAGTCAGGGGTTAAACCTAACCAGATTGCTGGTATTGGTATCACCAATCAACGTGAAACGACTGTTGTGTGGGATAAAGAGACGGGGCAACCAATACATAATGCAATTGTCTGGCAGTCAAGACAGACTTCCGCTATTTGTGACAAACTTAAAGAAGATGGCCACGAACAGACCTTCCGGGACAAAACGGGGCTATTAATTGATGCTTATTTCTCTGGGACAAAAGTGAAGTGGCTGCTAGATCATGTTGATGGGGCCCGAGAGCGTGCGGAAGGTGGCGAGTTGCTTTTTGGTACCATTGATACGTGGTTGATCTGGAAGCTTTCAGGTGGGAAGGCACATGTGACAGACTATTCAAATGCCTCAAGAACGCTTCTATACAATATCCATGAATTGAAATGGGATCAAGAATTACTTGATATACTGGATGTTCCGGCAAGTATGCTTCCAGAAGTGAAGCCGTCATCAGAAGTTTACGCACATACAGTGGACTATCATTTCTTTGGACAGGAAATTCCGATTGCAGGTGCGGCAGGAGATCAGCAAGCAGCGCTATTCGGACAGGCTTGCTATGAAGAAGGGATGGCAAAGAACACTTATGGGACAGGTTGCTTTATGCTGATGAATACAGGCGAAAAGCCGATCAAATCAGAGAGCGGACTTCTCACTACCATAGCGTGGGGAATCGATGGGAAAGTAACTTACGCATTGGAAGGCAGTATTTTTGTAGCAGGTTCAGCTATTCAGTGGCTTCGTGATGGACTCCGCATGTTCAAGGATGCAAGTCAAAGTGAAGAGTATGCTACAAAAGTAGACTCTACTGAAGGAGTGTATGTCGTGCCAGCTTTTGTTGGTTTAGGTACTCCATATTGGGACAGTGATGTTAGGGGTGCGGCATTTGGCATGACGCGTGGCACATCTAAAGAACATTTCATTCGTGCCACGTTAGAATCATTGGCCTATCAAACGAAAGATGTGTTAACGGCGATGGAGCATGATTCAGGTATTTCTTTAAAAACATTGCGTGTAGATGGTGGAGCAGTAAAGAATAATTTCTTAATGCAATTCCAAAGTGACATGCTCCGGGTCGGGGTGGAGCGACCATCTGTCAATGAAACGACGGCACTTGGCGCAGCCTATTTAGCTGGCCTGACTGTTGGTTATTGGAAAAATAAAGAGGAGATCGCCTCACAGTGGCAGGTTGAGTCAACCTTTGAAGTGGAGATGGACAATCAAAGGCAGGAAGAATTATATAGTGGCTGGAAAAAAGCAGTAAATGCAACTATGGCTTTCAAGTAAGCGTTGCATATGATATACTAAAAACAAGTTAATATTTCGGTTGGAGATTAGGAGAGACCACAGAACATGTTCAGAGCAAATGCTTTGTCTATGTTTTCTGTGGTCTCTTTTTGTATATATACCTACTAAGAGGATGGAGGCAATTAAGATGAATAAATTAAACTTTGCGAGCTTTAACAGAAGCCTTATTTTAGAAAAAATGACAGAAGAGACTTATGACGTATTAGTAATCGGTGGTGGTATTACAGGTAGTGGTATAGCCTTGGATGCTGCAACACGTGGATTAAAAACGGCTGTCGTTGAAATGCAGGACTTTGCTGCCGGTACATCCAGCCGCTCCACTAAGCTTGTACACGGAGGACTACGATACTTAAAACAACTAGAAGTAAAGATGGTGGCAGAAGTAGGGAAGGAACGTGCGGTCGTTTATGAAAATGGTCCACATGTTACGACACCTGAATGGATGTTGTTGCCGATTCAACAAGGAGGAACATTTGGGAAATTCTCGACGTCCTTAGGTTTAAGGGTGTATGACTTCCTGGCAAATGTAAAAAGATCGGAACGCCGCAAAATGTTGAACGCACAAGAAACGCTAGCACGTGAGCCACTATTAAACAGCAAAGGGTTAAAAGGTGGAGGCGTTTATGTAGAATATCGTACAGATGACGCGCGCCTTACCATCGAAGTCATGAAGGAAGCGGTCAAGCGCGGGGCAGAAGCAGTCAACTATGCAAAAGTAGAAGAACTCTTGTATGAAGATGGAAAAGTAGTAGGAGCAAAAGTGGTCGATCAATTAACCAAAAAGACATATACGATCCGTGCTAAAAAAATCGTAAATGCTGCTGGTCCTTGGGTAGATACTCTACGTGAAATGGACGGCTCCAAAAAAGGAAAGCATTTGCAACATACAAAAGGAATTCACTTAGTTTTCGATCAGAAGAAATTCCCGTTGAAACAGGCGATCTATTTTGATACACAAGACAAAAGAATGATTTTTGCCATACCGCGAGATGGCAAAACATATGTTGGGACAACGGATACCGTATATAAGGAAGACATGGTCCATCCACGTATGACTAAAGAGGATAAGACCTATGTACTTGAAGCGATTTCTTACATGTTTCCTTCCTTAAAGCTTAAGGAGTCTGATATTGAATCCAGTTGGACGGGGCTACGTCCGTTAATCCATGAAGAAGGAAAATCAGCCTCTGAGATTTCCAGAAAAGACGAGGTGTGGATCTCAGACTCTGGGTTGATTACCATCGCAGGAGGAAAACTGACAGGTTATCGTAAAATGGCAGAAATGGTTGTTGATTTAATTAATAAGCAGTTTGAAAAAGAAACCGGTAAAAATTATGGGAGATCCAAAACAAAGCATATGCCGATTTCAGGTGGAGATGTTGGAGGTTCTACTAACTTTCCTTCCTATATGAAAGAGAAAGTAAACGAAGGAATGAAACTAGGGTTTACAGAAGAAGAAGCTACTAAGCTTTCCGCAATGTACGGGTCAAATGTGGATAAACTGTATGCCATTGCCAAAACAGATGCAGCTCAAGCCAAAAAAGCTGGGTTACCATTAGATGTGTATGTTAGGGTGTTGTATGCAATTAGAGAAGAAATGACGACAACTCCTTCAGATTTCTTCATCCGCAGAACGGGAGCATTATTTTTCGACATCGCCTGGGTAGAGAACTGGAAAACAAAAGTTTTGGAACTAATGGGCAAGGAATTAGTTTGGAGCAGAGAGCAAAAAGAGCAACATCGAATCTTTTTAGAGCGTCATTTGCATGATGCAGTAAGAGCGGTGGACGAAGAGCAGGGTTTTGATCAAAAGGTTTCCAATAAAATTAGTTAAGTTTTTTTAAACAAGGAATTGCATAAGGCAATTCCTTTTCTTTTTTAGTATAATAATGAGTGAAAACGTTCACGAACGCGTAATTTGTCATAATTCGACGTATTATTTTTGCAGGAAGCATTAGTATGGAAGTAGAAGTCTTACTATATCCTGATAAACGCAAGGAGGAAAAGACAGATGAAATGGATGGAGAAATTTGATCTTTGGGAGTCACACACCAAACTTGATGAAGAAATGGTGAAGCTGATACAAGAAATGAAGCACGATGACAAGGTGAAAGAAGAAAGCTTCTATAAGGAATTGGAATTTGGTACAGGTGGAATGCGCGGGGAAATCGGCGCAGGTACAAACCGAATGAATATATATACTGTTCGAAAAGCGTCTGAAGGATTGGCACGATACATAGAATCCTTTGGTGAAGAAGCGAAAAAAGGAGGAGTGGCCATCGCATATGATTGCCGTCATAAATCTCCGGAGTTCGCAATGGAAGCAGCAAAAACGTTGGCAAGCCATGGCATCCAGACGTATGTATTTGAAAGCCTGCGTCCGACACCGGTACTATCTTTTGCTGTTCGTTACTTAGGAGCATTCTCCGGTATCGTTGTAACGGCTAGCCATAACCCACCGGAATATAACGGCTATAAAGTGTATGGTCCAGATGGAGGACAATTGCCGTTGTTTGAAGCGGATCAGGTTATCTCAAAAGTGAATGAAGTCGAAAATGAGCTTGAGATACAGGTTGCTTCAGAAGAAGAGCTGAAGAATAAAGGCCTGATTAAAATCATTGGCGAAGAATTGGACAGGGAGTACTTAAAGCAGCTTACTACTATTAGTGTACACCCTGAGTTAGGGGAAGAAATGGGTGAAGATGTGAAGGTTGTTTTCACTCCGTTACACGGAACAGCTAACCTGCCAGTTCGTGAGGGGCTTGCTGCACTTGGATATAAAAATGTGAAAGTGGTGGCAGAGCAAGAACAGCCAGATCCAAACTTCTCTACTGTATCCTCTCCAAACCCGGAGGAGCATGCAGCATTTGAATTGGCAATTCGTGATGGCAAGCAAATCGATGCCGATATTTTAATCGCAACAGATCCGGATGCAGACCGTCTTGGAGTAGCAGTGAAAAATGCTGACGGTGAGTATGTCGTATTGACTGGTAATCAGACGGGTGCTCTTTTCCTACACTATATATTGTCTGAAAAGAAGGCAACAGGTACGCTTCCTTCCAACGGTGTGATGTTAAAAACGATTGTAACATCAGAGTTTGGCCGTGTGATTGCCGACAGCTACGGTGTTGCAACAGTAGATACGTTAACTGGTTTCAAATTTATCGGAGAGAAAATCAAGCAGTATGAAGAGAGTGGAGAATATACTTTCTTATTCGGTTACGAAGAGAGCTATGGTTCCTTGATTGCTGATTTTGCTCGTGATAAAGATGCGGTTCAAGCATGCATCATGGCAGTGGAAATCTGCGCATTCTACAAGAGACTTGGCAAGACGATGTATGAAGGGTTAATGGAGTTGTATGAGGAATACGGCTACTACCTGGAAGGCATGAAGTCTTTGACGTTAAAAGGAAAAGAAGGAGCAGAACAAATTGCAAACCTTCTGACAGCGTTCCGCAACACGCCGCCAGCGGAAGTGGCAGGATACGCGGTTACAGCAATCGAGGATTACTCCACGCAAGAAAGATTGGTTGTGGAAACAAAGGCTGTAGAAAAAATGGAACTTCCAAAATCAAATGTGCTGAAGTATTTCCTTGAAGACGGCACATGGGTATGTGTAAGACCTTCCGGAACAGAGCCGAAGATTAAGTTCTACTTCGGAACGCAGTCTGAGAAAATGGAAGACAGTAAAGAGAAATTGGAAACTATCTCGACTTCGTTGATGGAGAAAGTGGATCAGTTTTTAAATAGCATGAATTCTGTAGGAAAAGCTTAATTAGACAAACAAGATTGCCGTTTCAAGCAGAGTATTTGTGCTTGAGGCGGTTTTTTGTTGTTCTGCTACGACCAAAGTCGTACAAAAACCCGGACTTTTTCCGAAGGCCAAAAGGGATTCCCGCTGTTACAATAGAAAGATATAGATGACATGTAAGCTAGATGAATCAAGGGGGACATGCATAGTGGTCCAGGAAAATCAAAGAATTCAAGAACTGCGTGCGCTGAAAATTATTGCGGAATCGCTTAATCAAGCGAATGACTTACCGACAATGCTTGAGAGTGTGTTAAAAGAACTACTTCAAGTGACTAGCCTCCAAACAGGCTGGATTTACCTTATAGATGAAAAAGGAAACTATACATTGGCAGCGGAACATGAGCTTCCGGGTGCACTCAAAAACAACAATAAAAAACCGATGTGTGAAGGCGGGTGTTGGTGCCTTGATCGCTATCAGGACGGCAGGCTCAAGCGTGCATCTAACATCATAGCCTGTAAAAGGTTAGAGGATGCAGTCAAATTTGAATGGGGCGAAACAAACAATATTACCCACCATGCAACAGTCCCATTACGTGCAGGAGAAGAAAAGTTTGGTCTTCTGAATGTAGCGGCACCTTCTAAAACACATTTTTCAGATACGGAACTGGCGCTTTTAGAGTCTGTTGCCTATCAAATTGGAACTGCAATTAAGCGTATCAGGCTTTCTGAAAATGAGCAACATCTCTCCATTTTGGCGGAAAGAAACCGCTTGGCAAGGGATTTGCATGATTCGGTCAATCAACTTCTTTTTTCACTCATGCTTACGGCAAGAGGAACAAAAGAACTTACAAAAGACCAGCAAATCCTCGAAATGCTGACTTATATGCAGGAACTTTCACAAGAGGCATTAAGTGAAATGAGAGCGCTTATCTGGCAACTGAGACCTGAAGGGTTGGAAAATGGGGTCGTCAGTGCGTTGTTAAACTACGGAAAAGTTCTTGGACTCACCATCCATTCCGAAGTGAAAGGCGTGATTGACCTCCCAAACCACATGGAAGAATGCTTATGGCGCATCGGTCAGGAAGCATTGAATAATTGCAAAAAGCATGCAGGTGAAAAAAAGGCTTGTCTGCTAATAGAAGTGAAAAATCAAAAAGTCTCTATGGAGATCAAAGATTCAGGATTAGGGTTTTCTTTTACACAAAGTAAAGAGATTCCTTCACTAGGTTTAAGAAGTATGAAGGAGAGAACGGAAGCTCAGGGTGGTACGTTCACGTTGTTAAGTGAACTTGGAAAAGGTACGCTTGTGCGTGTGGAGATGCCAGTGACAAAGGGGGAGAAAAAATGATTAGAATTGTAATTGCAGATGACCACCATGTGGTAAGAAGAGGCCTGCTTTTTTTCTTAAAAACGCAGAAAGATATAGAAATTGTAGGGGAAGCGAAAAACGGGAAGGAAGCAGTGGAGCTTGCCGAAGCATTGAAACCAGATGTTATTCTAATGGATTTGGTTATGCCTGAGATGGATGGAATTGAAGCAACGAAACAGATCGTGGAAAGGAATATCCCGTCCAAGGTATTGATTTTGACCAGTTTCGCTGACCAGGATCATGTCATCCCTGCCATACGTGCCGGTGCAACTGGCTATCAACTGAAGGATGTGGAACCTGACCAATTGATTGAATCAATACGTGCCGTTCACCGGGGAGAAAGTCAACTTCATCCTAAAGTAACGTCACATGTGATGTCCCATTTTACGAAAGGATTCGGAAGCACAAACTTGCATGAAGAGTTGACTAAACGCGAGCTTGAAGTTTTAGCTGAGATAGCAAAAGGAAAGAGCAATAAAGAAATTGCCTCTTCTTTGTTTATCACCGAAAAGACTGTTAAAACCCATGTTTCGAATATTTTGGCTAAGCTTGAAGTAGCAGATCGGACTCAGGCAGCATTATATGCAGTAAAACATGGCATTGCTTGATCTACGACTTTAGTTGTAGAAAAAATGAATCATTTTTCGTAGAGAAAGTTAGCTATTTCTTCCGATTTGCCAAAGAAGAATGTCGAATATACTAAAAGTATAAAGACAACTGAAGGGAGTAAATAGTGATGAATATTTTAGCGATAAGCGGTAGTCCGAGAAAAAATGGCCGCACAGGAATTGCAGCAAGGTTTTTTCAAAATAAATATGGTGTAGAGGTTATTGATTTAAGTGATGGCGACATTCCGCTATACAATGGAGAAGCTTATCAGGCGGAGCTTGAAAACGTGGAGTCCTTGAGAGCAAAAGTTAAAGGTGCCGATGCGGTTCTGCTTATGTCTCCTGAATACCATAGCGGCATGAGTGGTGCATTGAAAAATGCGTTGGATTTCTTGGGCAGCGAGCAGTTCCATAGCAAGCCTGTTGGGTTGCTGGCAGTTGCAGGTGGTGGTAAAGGCGGAATCAATGCATTGAACAATATGCGTGTGGTGGGCCGTGGCGTTTACGCAAATGTGATACCAAGGCAATTGGTGTTAGATCCGCATTGTTTTGAATATGAAAATGATTCATTGAATGATGAAAGTGCTGAATTGGTGGATGCACTTTATAAAGAGTTAGTGATGTATGTGAAAATGCGTGAATATGTGATGCAAAGTGAAGAGGCCTGATAGAGGGCCTTTTTTTATTGTTCTAGCATTTGTTAATAGGTCTTCATGGTCAGTATGGGTCAGTATGAAGACCTGTGTGGCAAGAAAATCGGGCGAGAGAAGTCTTCATGAGCGGTATGAAGACATGAGTGGCAAGAATATCGAGCGAGAGAAGTCTTCATGGTCGGTATGAAGACTTGAGTGGCAAGAATATCGAGCGAGAGAAGTCTTCATGGGCGGTATGAAGACCTGAGTGGCAAGAAAATCGGGCGAGAGAAGTCTTCATGGTCGTCTCTTATCTTCTAGGGATACTTTCTTTCGTTACTTCGTCAGAAATCCGAACGTGCAAAGTCTAATTTGCCAAAATCAATAATAAAAACAGCAACCCAAGGCTCGTAACACCCGGGATTACTGTTTGTTTAAGAAATGATTTACACCATATATCCGTGACTGATTTCATCCAATTGATCTTCTGTGCTCCTTGTTACAGCGTGATCAATATATCGAAGCAATTGATAGAGGTTCTTCTCAATTTCCTTATAATCCTTAGAAAAGTTGTAGGAATGAAGGAAATGCTCGATATTTTTGGAGAGGAAATCATCTTTAGTCCGCACCATCAAAATAAGCAGGTTATCCCATTCAGAACGGTGCGTATAATATAAGGCGCGGTCATAATCAACTGTGTTCATCTGGAATCCTCGCCTCCTCTTGTTAAGGAGTGCTATTATTTTGTGTCAAAAAGTGATGTTTCCTCCGTTGAAAATGTTGGTCGTATCTCCATTCGAATACTTACACAAAATAAATGAAATGCGATTTTGAGGTGTATAAATGAAGCGATGGAAAGCGATTGTTTTACTGTTTATATTTGTGCAAATTAACCCACTCATTTCAGAAGCAGAGCAAATAGTGAATGCTCAGGAATGGTATACGTATGACAGGATGAGGGAAGATTTAAGGCTTTTGAAAAGAAAGTATAAGGAAGACATGCAAATTAAGCTAATTGGAAAATCAGAGTTTGGTCAAAATATCTGGGCTGCGAAAATAGGTGAAGGTAAAGAAAATATCATTATACTTGGTGGTCACCATGGAAGGGAATGGCTTACGACAAGTCTTGTTATGACTAAGCTGGAATATTACTTAGAGGCGTATACGAGCGGTCAAGATATATTTGGTTACAATTCGCAAATATTGGATGATGTTTCAATATGGTTTGTCCCGATGGTCAATCCGGATGGGATACGGATTCAACAAGAAGGTATAGGTTTTTTGCCTAAACATCATCAAACACGATTAATCCACATGAATGAGAATAGTATGGATTTTGATCGATGGAAAGCTAATGGAATGGGAATAGATTTGAACAGGCAATACCCAGCAGGGTGGGGAAATATTAAAGAAAAAACGGCAGCTCCATCCTTTCAATATTATAAGGGGAAGTACCCGCTGCAGGCGAAAGAGGTCCAGGCAGTTGTACATTTTACAAAAGAATTAGAGCCGTTAATGGCGGTCACTTATCACTCCTCGGGGAGAGTTCTATATTGGTACTTCAAAAATAATCAAGCGGTGGTAAAACGAGATAAAAAATTAGCAGATCACTTATCAAGGTTAACAGGTTATGAACTTGACCAACCGGAGGAGCATGCGGTTGGTGGAGGGTTTTCCGACTGGTTTGTTTCAGAATTCAATAGGCCATCTTTCACACCGGAGATTTCTTATTTTGTCGAAGATACAAATCCTCCAATATCGGTTTTCCAGGAAGAATGGAAGCGGAATAAAAAGGTGGGAATCTACCTTGTGGCTAAAGCGAAATATCTGTTTCTTGACAGTAATGAATCTAAAATGAATGAGGCAGAATAACAGTATAGGTTTTTCACCAAGAAAAAAGGGGTATTAAATTTGTTAAGTGTTTTATTTAAGAGTAGCTAAAAAAGGTTGACACCGTCCGTTTTTCCCTTGTAAAGTAGAAATTATGAAAAATGAAATCAACTCAGGTGAGGCTTAATGCACCTTCATTCCTCCAAAAATGACAGGTGCTTTTTTAATGAATAAAAACAGATTCCCCTTGTTGACTGAAGTGCGAGGTGTGAGACTCCTGAGGGAGATAGCGGTAGCTTGAGACCCCGCAGCCGAAGCCGAGGAGGCTCAAACACCACCCAGGAAAGCGAACACCTGGAACGAAAGAGAAACAGGGAGTCACACAGAATCTAGACATAAATTAAGGTGGTGGTAACGAACATGGATAGTAGTCCAAGTCCAAGTCCGAGGACGAATTTTATAAGAAGTACAGGAACATACATATCATTATTAGTTACCACACAACCGGTAAAATAAAGATGTGATTCCTTGTACTCCTTAGCAGGCAGAGGAGGCAAAGCTCATGGTGAAAAACATGACAGAGGATCAAATCATTCTAAACATCATAACCTTTTTAAAAGACGGGAAGCGAAAAGCTTTCCAAGATATTATAGAAGAACTTCAACCTTATGATACAGGAGTCATCTACCAACAGCTTCCAGAAAAACATAAAGTAAGATTTCTCACCTACCTTACAATTGAGCAGTTAACTGCACTAATACAAGAGCTAAACCAAGAATTGCAATTAGAAGTATTACAAAAAATCGGCGTAGAAAAATCAGCTAAAGTTATGGACCGTATGGATAATGACGATTTAGCATCTTTATTCGACGAAATGGATCCAGAGGTTAAAAGCCGATTCCTAGCAAAAATGAACAAAGAAGAATCCACCGCCGTTCAGGACTTAATGAAATATGAAGCGGAAACTGCCGGTCGATTGATGACTAACCGGTACGTGTGGATCCCTCAGGAATACACAGTCCGAGAAGTGGTCGATAAACTCAAATCATTCGCGGAACTAGCTGAGACCATCAACTACTTATATGTGATTGACGAAGAGAAAAGGCTTGTAGGCGTTGTCTCTTATCGTGATCTTATTTTGGCGGATGCGCACGAAAAAATTCAGGAAATAATGTTTTCCAGGGTCATTTCGGTTCATGTAGATACAGACCAAGAAGAAGTGGCAAATATCATCGAGCGTTATGACTTCTTAGCGGTCCCTGTTGTGGACGATGAAAAAACACTGATTGGAATCATTACAGTCGATGATGTCATCGACGTCGTCATTCAAGAAGCAAATGAAGATATTGAAAAACTTTCAGCATCTGGTAAAGATATTGACTTTGATACACCTGCTCTAGTGGCTTCTGCAAGACGTTTGCCGTGGTTGATCTTATTATTATTTATTGGACTCATTTCAGGCAGTATTATAAGCGGGTTTGAAGATACATTAGGTACAGTTGTAGCGCTTGCATTCTTTATGCCGATGATTGCAGGGATGACAGGTAATACAGGTACACAGTCACTTGCAGTAATTGTTCGTGGACTAATATCACGGGATTTGGATAAAAAGCTGGTTACAAAAGTTGTTTTACGTGAACTTGGAGTGGGAATAACCATTGGAATTACATGTGCTGTTTTAATTGCCATCATTGCATTTGTTTGGCGAGGAGATTTGATTTTAGGAATGGTTGTAGGAGTTTCTTTATTTTTCACTCTGATCATCGGTACACTGGCGGGTACCATAATCCCATTAATTCTTTATAAGTTAAACATTGACCCGGCCATTGCATCCGGTCCACTTATTACAACAGTAAATGATATCCTTTCATTATTAATTTATTTTGGAATTGCGACAGCATTTCTATCATATTTAGCACCATAAAAAATATAAAAAAGTCCATCCTTACCAACAGATTTCTGTTAGAAAGGATGGACTTTTTTCTAATGCGACGGCTGTGCTTTCTTCTTTAAAAGCCTCATCAGTAAGAAGATATTAATAAATATGGTGTAACATCCTATAGCAACCAAGCCAACTGTAGAAAGTTCTATCATCTCTAAGATGAGGCTAAGCATGGTAACGATATAAAGGAAACCCAAAAGCTTTTGAATACTTCTGCTTTTAAAGAAAGAGGTCGCTTTTGCACCCAATTGAGAACCAAAGATGGCTCCGGCAATTAAGAATAATCCTACTTTGAAATTAATTGGATTATTGACTGCATAAGTAATGAATCCTGCACTGACAATCAAAATAACTCCTGCAAGGCTTGTTGCTACTGCCTGTTTAGATGAGAAGCCGTAGTAAGCAATCAATAACGGTACAATGATAAATCCGCCACCGACACCGAGTGTAGTAGATAGGAACCCTGCAATGAAACCGATGAAAATGAACTTCCAGAAGCTTTGTTTGTTGGAAGTGGCATCATAATCAACTCGATTATCCCCTTTATCTTTCTTCAACATTTTATAGGCAAAATAAGTGAGTAAGGCAAGGTATAGAATTGGTACAACAGTGGTGTCGTATCCATTAGACTCAAGCCAGCTTACAACGGGGTAGGCAATTTGTGTGGCAACAACACCACTCGCTCCAATAATGACAGCTGCTTTCCATTGGATATTTTTCATTTTAAAATGTGCATACACACCAGCCATGGATGTTCCGATGGTATAAAGAAGACTAGTGGAAATCGCCTCAATTGGTGTGTAACCAATAAGAAGCAATACAGGAGTCAGTACAAGGCCGCCTCCTATTCCAAAAAAACCGGAAAGCATACTGATTGAAAATCCTAATAGTATAAATAATAAAAATTCCATAAATGTATTCTCCTCCAAAAACGCTTATCTACAGTATAACATTGTGCCAAAGTCAGGGGTTTGTATATAGAAAAAAGTCGCAATAGAACAATCCCCTCTCATGTTATTGTCACCTTGTTCATACATTGTGATAAGAGGAAAAGGGAGGTAGTTTTGATGAGAGCAAATGATGAAAAGGCCTTATTCCATGCCATTGATGAAATTACCGAGATTGCCAAAGGGTTTGGACTGGACTTTTATCCAATGCGTTATGAAATTTGTCCTGCTGATATCATCTATACGTTTGGAGCATACGGAATGCCGACACGCTTTTCCCATTGGAGCTTCGGGAAGCAATTTCACAAGATGAAACTTCATTATGATCTGGGACTCAGTAAGATATATGAATTGGTAATCAACTCTAATCCATGTTATGCCTTTTTGTTAGACACTAACTCACTTATCCAGAATAAGCTGATTGTGGCGCATGTACTGGCCCATTGTGACTTTTTTAAAAATAACTGCCGGTTCCAAAACACGAACAGGGATATGGTGGAAAGTATGGCGGCTACAGCGGAGAGAATTAAACAATATGAACAAGATTATGGGAAAGGGGAAGTAGAGGACTTCCTTAATGCCGTACTTGCGATACAGGAGCATATCGATCCTTCCTTAGTCCGTTCCAAGCTTGCTTGGAGCATGGAGGATATGGAAGAAGAGGAAGAGGCACCGAAAAGGGCGAGCCAATATGATGATCTTTGGAACTTGGATGTAAGAAATAAACCTAGAGCAGTCCCAAAAAAGAGGAAAAAGAAGTTTCCTCCACAGCCGGAAAAAGATATTCTGCTATTCATTGAACAATACAGCAGCGAGCTTGAAGACTGGCAACGTGATATCCTGACCATGATGCGCGAGGAAATGCTCTACTTCTGGCCGCAAATGGAAACAAAAATCATGAACGAAGGCTGGGCTTCCTACTGGCATCAACGTATCCTGCGTGAATTGGATCTGACAAGCGATGAGGCATTGGAGTATGCAAAATTGAACGCTGGAGTTGTGCAACCTTCCAAGACTAGCATCAATCCATATTACTTGGGTATCAAAATTTTTGAAGATATCGAGGAACGCTACGACAATCCATCCGAGGCAATGAAACGGGATGGTGTGAAGCCTGGCTCAGGTAGGGAAAAAATGTTCGAAGTAAGGGAAGTGGAATCTGATATTTCCTTCCTGCGCAACTATTTGAATAAGGACCTCGTCATGCGGGAGGATATGTATCTGTTCCAGAAGCAAGGCAAAGACTATAAGATAGTCGATAAAGCCTGGGAAGGGGTCCGCGATCAGCTGGTGAATATGAGGGTAAACGGTGGTTTCCCATATATTACGGTAAATGATGGAGACTATCTAAGAGCAGGCGAGCTATACTTGAAACATTGGTATGAGGGAATTGAACTGGACCTTAAATACCTGGAGAAAGTGATGCCGTATATTTTTCAAATTTGGGGGCGTCCTGTCCACATGGAATCGATGATCGAGACGAAAAATGTGCTGTTTACCTATGACGGAAAGAGCGTTCATCGGAAGTATATATAAAAAACCTTGAGGGGTTCGGTTCCCTCAAGGTTTTTTATATAATTCCGAGGTGTAAAAATCATCATCGGTCATTACATATTTATGAACTTGTTCCAATGCCGAATGCAGGACAGGTGACAAAGAATTGCAGGAGTATGCGCAAACTGAAAGCATGCCTTCTCTAACAACAAAGTCATCTGAAGTAATTTCGTATTCCCTAAGCTGCTCAGCATCCGGCTCGTCTGATGCCCACTCTACATGAGCCCAGGTACGGATGGAGCGATTGTCTTTTTTCAATATAGTAACATCTTTTTCGAAATGCCCCAATATTGTCTTGGTATTAAAATCTCCACCTGAAAAATAATAATCAAAATTATTGACGATTCTTATGGCGGATTGCTGATCTTCGCTGTATCGCTGCTTTATTGTATCTTTTATTTTTGGGAGGTTTTTCATACTTTCAATAATAAGTATATTTTCTTTATTGTTAATGCCTGAGTCTATAAATGATAGTAAATGGTCTAGATAGACGTCTATCTCTTTAAAACGATAGTAGACATGCCCTTCCGTGATACTCTCTAGGTTTTGGGGGGTAAAAGCAGGAATTGGTCTCACCTCTAAATACGTATTTTGATCTCAACCAAAACAAACAGAATACTTATTGCTTATTCTAGAAGATATCCAGTTCATTATAACATGAACAACAATTATAAGTATTTTAATTGACTGCTACACCAATACCCACAGCAAAAGCGATATCGGGGTTAATCAGGATGGAGATATTGTTGATTGATTTTGACTGATAGTGATTATTTTTGATTGATAATGATTGATTTTTGTAAGAGCTTACATTACAATGAAAATACATATTAACGAACCAGGAGAAGGTGATTTGCATGTTAACACCAGAAAGACAGCAGAAAATACTTGAATTAGTTCAAAAACAAGATGTAGTGAAGCTTCAGGACTTTGTGGATGCAACAGGCGCATCGGAATCAACCATACGTAGAGATCTAAGTCAGCTTGAAGAAGCGAACAAATTGAAAAGGGTGCATGGGGGAGCTGCAAAAGTTTATCAAAAGACGGAGGAGCGAAGCATACTTGAAAAGGCTTCCATAAACCTTCATGAAAAAAAACAGATAGCCAAAAAGGCTGCAGAGCTTGTGAAAGATGGAGATTGCATTTTCCTTGACGCCGGAACAACTACTTTTCAAATGATTCCATACCTTGAAAACAAGCAGGTTACCGTTGTCACCAATGGTTTTGCACATATTCAATCATTGATGGAAAGAGGAGTCACCACTTATATCGTGGGTGGATTCATGAAGAATAAGACGGGGGCCATCATCGGGAGTAAAGCTAACCAGTCTTTACTTGACTATAATTTCGATAAAGCATTTATTGGAGCTAACGGTGTCCATTTAAAAAGTGGTTATACGACTCCAGACCCAGAGGAAGCAAGTGTGAAAAGTCTGGCAATCAAGCTTGCCAACGAAGCTTTTATACTTGCCGACTCCTCCAAAATCAAAGAAGTGACTTTTGCAAAAATTGCACCGCTTCATTCGGCTGCACTTTTAATAGATCATTTGGATGAGTCGATTGCAGCTGCATATAGAGAAAGTACAATCGTGATAGAGGTGATGTCATGATTTATACAATTACATTGAATCCTTCCATAGATTATGTGATGGAAGTGGAGTCGTTTCAAGAAGGGACCGTAAACCGGGCAAGCGAAACAAGATATTACCCTGGAGGTAAAGGGATCAATGTTTCGAGGGTATTGAAAAGACTTGGGGCAGATACAATAGCACTCGGCTATGCGGCAGGCTTTACCGGGAATTTTATTAAAGAAAAGCTGATAGAGGAACAAGTGGCGGTCAGGCTTCTGGAAGTTGATGGGCATTCCCGTATAAATGTGAAGCTAAAGGCGGTTAAGGAAACGGAGATCAACGGGACCGGCCCGTTGGTAGATGATGATGCGGTAAAGAGATTGCTTCAGCAGCTAAACCATCTTACCAGTGAGGATATTGTTGTGCTGGCAGGAAGCGTGCCTGGCACAGTGCCCTCCAACATTTATGAAACTCTAATTCTGAAGTGTCAGGAGCACGATGCTAAAGTGGTGCTTGATACTGGAGGATCAACGTTAAAAGCGTTACTGTCTTATAAACCTTTTTTCATTAAACCGAACCACCATGAACTTGGTGATTTGTTTAGTATCAATATCCAATCGATAGATGATGTCATCCATTACGCAGGAAAAATTCATGAACAAGGAGTACAGAATGTTGTCGTATCCATGGCAGGAGAAGGGGCCATTCTGTACACAGAATCTGGAGTTTATTTTGCAAAAGCACCTAAAGGAGAAGTAAGGAACTCTGTTGGTGCAGGGGATTCCTTGGTCGCAGGTTTCCTGGCGGGATTTGTAAATTCAAACAATATTGAAGAGGCTTTGCGATATGGAATCGCATCGGGCAGTGCAACAGCATTTTCTTATGACCTTTGTCAAAAGGTTGATGTAAATCACTTATTGGAGCAAGTACACTTAGAAAAACTTTGAAGGGGAGAGAGTTATGAAGATTACAGATCTCTTGACGAAAGACACGGTTACGTTGCAATTGAGATCAGGCACAAAACCTGAGGTTATTAGGGAATTGATTGAATCACTTGATCGTGCCGGCAAGCTAGCAGACAAAAAGAAGTATGAAGAAGCCATCCTTGCAAGGGAAGCCCAGAGTACGACTGGAATTGGAGAGGGGATAGCAATTCCGCATGCGAAAACGAATGCGGTGAAGACACCTGCCATTGCCTTCGGTGTTGCAAAGGATGGAGTGGATTACGAGTCATTGGACGGTCAGCCGAGTCAGCTGTTTTTCATGATCGCGGCTAGTGAAGGAGCCAACAATGAACACTTAGAAACCTTATCTCGTTTGTCTTCGATGCTGATGGACATGGAATTCCGTACTGCCTTGTTAAATGCATCTACAAAAGAAGAGATTATCAGTCTCATAGATAAGAAGGAAAAGGAATTATATGAAGAGGAAAATAAGGAAGTACCTTCTTCCGATCATGCAGGCTTGATTCTCGCTGTCACTGCCTGCCCTACTGGAATCGCACACACCTATATGGCTGCAGATGCGCTCAAGCAAAAAGCAAAAGATTTAGGTTTCACTTTAAAAGTGGAAACGAATGGTTCGAGTGGTGTGAAAAATGAACTCACTCAAGAAGACATAGAAAAAGCATCCGGGATCATCGTCGCTGCCGATAAGCAAGTGGAGATGGAACGTTTTCATGGCAAAAAGATCATTCAGGTTCCTGTTGCTCAAGCGATCCGTAAACCAGAAGAACTTTTGACTAAAGCAAGCCGAGGAGAAGGTGAAACCTTTACAGGAACTGGCGCTTCAAACTCGGAAGGAAAAAAAGGTCGTTCCGGGTTCTATAAACATCTGATGAGCGGTGTTTCCAATATGCTACCGTTTGTTGTAGGTGGTGGTATCCTGATTGCGATTTCCTTCATGTTTGGAATCAATGCATCAGACCCAAATGATCCTAGCTATCATTGGTTTGCGGAAGCTCTTATGACTATTGGAGGCGGAAATGCCTTTTACTTAATGATTCCTGTGCTTGCTGGATTCATTGCCATGAGTATTGCGGACCGTCCTGGATTTGCTGCAGGAATGGTTGGTGGATTGATTGCATATACGGGTGAAGCTGGTTTCTTGGGTGGTCTCATTGCCGGTTTCCTTGCAGGATATCTCGTTCTAGGTTTAAAGAAAGTTTTCAGTGGGTTGCCAGCATCTCTTGAAGGGATTAAACCTGTCCTGCTGTATCCGCTATTTGGTATCTTTTTAACAGGAATGATCATGATCCAATTGGTAATTCCCCTAAAAGCGTTTAATCAAGGATTGACGTCTTGGCTGGGTGGCTTTGGCGCAGGGAATTTGGTTATATTAGGAGTCATATTAGGTGCTATGATGGCCATAGATATGGGTGGTCCTATCAACAAAGCAGCATTCACATTCGGTATTGCGATGATTGATGCAGGAAACTATGCACCGCATGCAGCGATCATGGCAGCAGGTATGGTGCCTCCACTTGGATTGGCACTTGCTACAACCATCTTTAAGAGTAAATTCAACAAGCAAGAGCGGGAAGCAGGAAAAACATGTTATATCATGGGAGCTTCCTTTATCACAGAGGGTGCCATCCCGTTTGCGGCAGCGGATCCGTTACGCGTCATCCCTTCTGCAGTCGTAGGTTCAGCAGTTGCCGGTGCGCTTGCCATGTTATTTGGAATAGGGCTCCCTGCGCCTCATGGTGGAATCTTTGTTATTCCGATTGTGACCGGAGGTATCTTCATGTATGTGTTGGCAATCATGATCGGAGCTGCTGTGACAGCGGTAATGGTCGGATTGCTGAAAAAAAGAGTTGCGATGTAAAATGGATGAAAAAGTGATGGGGTATCTCATCACTTTTTCTAATTAAAGTTTCAAACACATCCAACGTTAGAGACTTTGTACCCATTGTATATAATAGGAACTACCATGTAAGAAAGAAGGGAACAGCATGCTTAAAGACGCAATCGTTATCGGAACTGGTTTTGGTGGAATTACTGCGGCAGCCCTCCTTGCAAAAGCAGGTTACGATGTTTTGACACTTGAAGCTGCAAGTGAGCTTGGTGGGTGTGCGGGCAAATTTGACCGTGAAGGATACCGGTTCAGTGCAGGCGCGACAGTTGGCATGGGTTTTGAAGAGGGTGGAATGTTAAAAAGACTCTTTGGAGAGCTAGAAATACCGATTCCGCTAATGAGAAAGCTTGATGAAATAATGAATGTGTATCTTCCTGACCGTACGGTTACTTATTTCTCGGAAAAAGAGAAATGGTTTAAAGAAGTCAGGGATAAATTTGAGTGCGATCAAGACCGTATTCATGCATTTTTTGAAGAAGTATTTAAGGTAGCCGACATATTGCGGAAATTTGTAGAGAAACGAGCTATCTTTCCACCAGTTACTATTTCAGAATCCTTTGCGTTATTAAGAAGTTTGGATTTAAAACTTCTAGGATTGGCTCCATATTTAACTCAATCCGTACAAGACCGGCTATCTAAACATGGTTTGACGAAAAATAAACCGTTTATGACGTTTATCAATGGTCAGCTCATGGATAGTGTTCAGACGACGGCAGCATTTAGTCCTTCTTTGTTAGGTTATATGGCATTAAGTATTTTTCATAAGGGCGCTTTTTACGTAGAGGGTGGACTCGCATCCATCATTCATGCATTGGCGGAAAACTATAGAGCCTCAGGAGGGGAACTACGCCTGCGTCATAAAGTTGTCAGTATAGCCAAACAGGGGGAAGTCTGGACAGTTATGACGAAACGTGGGCAAGTATTCAGAACTAGACAGGTTATTTTGAATGCTCCAATTCATAATATATTTTCTTTGCTGGAGCCTGAGTTGCATAAAAGCCTTCCTATTAAAGAACACAAAGAAAGTAGGAGGGAAGCTTGGGGTGCCTTTACTCTCTATATTGGAGCAGAGCCTTCGTTTATGATGCCAGAAACGAGTTCCATCCCATTTCACCAGTTCATCTCCTCCTATGAATCCCCTTTAGCAGAAGGTAATCAATTCTTATTTTCCATGTCACAAGAGGGGGATACGAAGTTCGCACCAAAGGGAAAAACGTCCATTACTATTTCCACTCACATCAATGTCAACAAGTGGTGGGAGAAGGAATCGTATGAAAGTAGAAAAGAAGAATACATGGAGAGAATCATTGATTCTATTGATAAGAGATTTTCGAATTTTTCTTCCAATATTGATGTGAAAATGGCGGGAACTCCAGTGACTTTTAAGCGTTATACCCAACGCGCTCACGGAAAGGTAGGCGGTTATATTCCTTCGGATAAATATAGTTTATTTAGTAATTACTCTCCGAACTCACGCGTGGATGGGCTATGGTTTTGTGGAGATACCGTTTTTCCAGGAGCAGGTTCATTAGGGAGCAGCTTGAGTGGATGGATGGTGGCAGATGCGATAAAAGGGAAATACTCAAGGAGGGGCATATGAGTCTATCAATCGTTAACTGGCAAAGCCGCTACTGGTAATAAAACAACCGACTTCTCGTGTGAGAGGTCGGTTGTTTAGGCTTGGCTTGTATAATGGTGGTGTATGACTCCCTGCGGCTTCAATATTGATCAAACATTGTCCTCATAGGCGAGCAATGACGCCCGGAGGAGGAGAAAATAAGGAAACATTGTCCTCATACGAGAGCAATGACTCCCACTAGAAGTGAAAACCACCAAACATTGTCCTCATAGACAAGAATTTCCCTATTAGTTATAGAAACAATCCCATCAAAGTCCCACCAATGGCACCTGTTAATACAATCACCCAGGGTGGAAGCTTCCAATAGACAAGCATACTGAACAAAATAGCTGCAAAAGCAAAATCAATTGGTGCTAAGATCGAACTTGTCCAAATTGGGAAGTAGAAAGCGGAAATCAAAATTCCAACAACAGCAGCATTAACTCCCATTAATGCTGCTTTCACTTTGGAATTACGTCTCAAAGAATCCCAAAATGGTAGTGTACCAAGAATTAATAGAAACGCTGGAAGGAAGATAGCGAATGTTGCTAACAGTCCGCCCTTCCAGCCGTCAATGACAGCACCGATATAAGCGGCGAATGTAAATAATGGACCTGGGACTGCTTGGGCAGCACCATAACCCGCTAGAAATGCTTCTTCACTAATCCAGCCCGTTGGTACAAATTCGCGCTCTAGTAAAGGAAGTACTACATGCCCTCCACCGAAAACTAAGGATCCTGAACGGTAGAAGCTGTCAAATAGTGCCACCCAGTTCAACGAAGTCGCTTCTCTTAAAATAGGCAACAAAATAATCAGCCCGAAAAATAATGTCAAACAGATTACCGCAAGGCGCTTGGAAATTGGAAACTCCATACGAGAGTCATCTGCTGTGATGGTTTGTTTAAACAAGATAAAGCCAATGATCGCCGCTACGAGAATTACTCCAACTTGGGAGAATGCGGTTTGCCACAATAATGTAATGACTAGTGCAAATAATGCGATTGCTTTTCTTTTTAAATCGGGGGTCAGATTGTTCGCCATCCCTAATATGGCATGAGCGACAACAGCTACCGCGACAATCTTCAATCCATGAATCCATCCGGCATTACCTACGTCAAACCCCTGTAAGATGATAGCAAAAATAATTAATGCTAAAACTGATGGTAACGTGAATCCTAAAAAGGAAACAATGCCCCCAAGAACTCCTGCTCGCATCACGCCTATACCTATTCCGACCTGGCTGCTCGCAGGTCCAGGCAAAAACTGGCATAAGGCTACAAGGTCGGCGTAACTTTTTTCATCCATCCATTTTCTACGTCGTACATATTCGGTATGAAAGTACCCGAGATGGGCTACTGGTCCACCGAAAGAAGTCAGCCCTAGTCTTGTTGATACAATTAAAATTTCAATTAATGACTTTAGTTTGTTAGTTGTCTTCATGTTGATCACCTTCTTTAATTTCTTTAAAGAGCTCATAAGCTTTGTTTCTTGCTTCCTTTAAAATGAGGTTTCCTTTTTCTGTGAGGGTGTAATTCTTACGTATTTTCCCTTCAACTTTAATATCTTCTCTATGCAATAGACCATCCTTTTCCATCGAATGCAAGATAGGATACAACGTTCCAGCGCTTATAGAGTATCCATGTTCCCGTAATTCTTCTAGCATCCAGGCGCCATACACCGGATGTTCTTTTGCATGATGGAGAATATGAATCTGAATAAAGCCGAGGAACAATTTTCTTAGTACTCTTTCTTCCAAATGACGTCCTCCTTAATTAAGATATGTAAGTTGTTTCATTTTAACGAAACTCGATATCGATTTTCGACATTACTATATCACACTTTTTATGATGCCCCAATTAGTAATGAAAAACTTTTCATAACATTTACAAACTCTTTGTCAAGTTGACGTTTTAAGCCTAATGGGCTAGAATGAAAGTAATAAAATTACGTTTATCCCAAAGGGGAGTAGCTTATTCAGCAAAGTCGTCATTACGGGACACGATGTCCTCGGCTTTGTTGGCAACAATACGTTGTTAGCGAGACCTTTGTCAGCTTCATTAGTCTGGCAAAGGTCTGTAGAATATTCAGAGACCTTTCGCCATTATGGTGAAAGGTCTTTTTCTTTTGGATAAAAAAATAAGGAGGTCGTATCGATGATTAAGAAATTTATTAAAGCATTAGTGTTGAAAAAGGGAGTGACCCTAGCAAAGAAAAAGGTCTTGCCGGTTGTAATGAAAGAAGTAAAAAAACGAATGAAGAAATAGGAGGAATTTATATGCGTAAAGTTATCATTACATTTACTTTGTTATCATCTATTCTATTAAGCGGTTGTTCTGTTTTGGAAGAAGTCAATAGTTCATTAGAATATGTCAATGAAGCAACGGAGCATATTAATACTTGGAAGGATTTTGGGGAGGAAGCACCTCAAATGATCCAAGAAGCAGCTGCAGATGCCAATGCTAAAGAAGAATTGGAAACAAAATTAAATGAAATGCTTGTGGAAATAGAAGAGTTTAATAACACGGACGCACCAGCTATAGCAGAAAGCGTTCATCAGCAGATTGTAGATAAAAATCAAGCAATAAAAGATGTTATTGAAAATGCTATGGTGGACGGGGAAGTGGTGCTAGAAAAGCTGCAAGATTCGCAGCTATACACATTAATAAATGAAGTGACGACTATGATGAACCTATTGGAGGAATTAGGTTCTTAATGTTTTAAGGAGAGTAGGGGATGCCAGATGAGGGGAACTGCAGAAACAGACACAACATATCAGCAGCTTGCAGAATCTGTTGTTTTTAAGAGAACTAATAAAAACGTTGTAGTAGAATCTTTCAATGACAAGCAATTAACTATAGCTGGATCTGGACGAAGTGCGTATGTTTTTAAGCTTCATAATACAAAAAGAGTGCTGAAAGTGTTCTATCCTCCCTTTGAACATCTAGCCAAGAGAGAAGCGAAGATATATAAAAAGTTAGAGGGCATTAACTATTTCCCTGTGATGCATGCCTCAGGACAAAACTATATTGTTATTGATTATATTGAAGGGTTCACCCTTTTTGAATGTTTAGTGATGGGAAAACGTATTGATGAAAAAGTGTTGAATGAAGTAGATCATGCGATTTTATTAGCAAAGAGCAGAGGGCTTAATCCTTCAGATATCCATCTTCATAATATACTGATTACCTTGGATGGAAATGTGAAACTCATTGATGTTGTGCGTTTCGAACAGGTTAAACAGTGTAATCAATGGGATGATTTGAAACGGGGTTATTATAAATTTTACAAAAAGAAGATATTCCCAAGAAAAATGCCTTCAAAACTCTTATTGTTAATTGCTTACTTTTATAAAAGAAACCTACTAAATAGATTTGTCACATAAGTAAGGGCCGTTCCTATAAAAAGGAAGGGCTCTATTTTTATTTAAACTGCGATAAAATGAAAAAGGATTCGTCTATACATATAGAGACTGCAAAAAACGGGGGAAAAGGATGTCCAATAAACAAGTCATTTCGGAGTGGTTTTATTTATATAGTGATGATATTTATCATTTTCTATTTTACCGATTAAATTCCAAGCATCATGATGTAGAGGATTTAGTACAGGAAGTGTTTATCCGTGCATTGAAAAGCCTGGATCGCTATAAAGGGGAAGCTTCACCCAAAACATGGCTTTATAGCATTGCAAGGAATATTGCTATTGATGCCCACAGAAAAAAGAAACGCGATAAATGGAAATGGCTGTTGCAGGTTGAAAGTGGAAGAGTTCCTGAGAGCACGGGAAAAGATACACCGGAGCAATTATTCTTTGTCTCAGAAGAACAAAAGAAATTATTAAACGCGATCCGGAGTTTAAAGGAATCTTATCAGGAAGTGCTCATCATGAGAAGTATTAAAGAGTTATCTGTACAAGAAACCGCAGCGGCCTTGGGCTGGAATGAAAATAAGGTTCGTTCCACGCTCCATCGCGCAAAATCAGCCCTGCAAAAAAAGTTGGGAGGGAATGTAGTTGAGTAAAGAATTGGATAAAAAGCTTCAAACATTGCCCAAGCCAAAACTAAGAGAAGAAACGAAGGATGTTTTACATCAAGTCATCATGGAATATAACGAAGGGGCGGTGCGGGTAGGATGGTGGCCAAAAGTAAGATCGGCCACTCTGTTGACGGTCAGTGTTCTTGCTATAGCATTATTCTCCTTTATCCTATTCACAGGTAACGAAGGGGAAGCTCCAAGATCCTCTGCGCCGGAGGAGAATTATTATGAGAATTATGTTTCTTACTTAGAATCTATCGAGGTGTATGACCAAATAGATGCTGACAAGGCATTTATTGGCAACAATAGTGCACTCGGCAAATATCACGGTCAAGTTTTGCCTGGTAAACACTATGCGAATGGAATGGAACTTCAAACAGACGAAGAACAGCCAATGGGAATCCACATGCACTATAAAGTGACAGAAGAGACGTCCGCTAAAGGTTTTGAGAAAGAAGTATTTCATGTTTCCAACCTTCCATGGACCATCACGTTTAATGCTACCGCATATTTTACATTTTTCACAAATGGAGACTATGTTACATTCGATATTGATTATTATGGAGAAAATAGAAAATATACAATAACTAGATCCCAAATGGAAGATTTATATGGACGCGACGTAAATGAGTTTGCAAAAGATCAAACTTTATGGAAACGAGAAGTTATGGAAAAGACACTCCAAGATGAAGAAAAGGTCCAAGATTTTATGGAGAAAATAAGGGTTTCCAATGCACTATCTGCTGATCCTGACAAAGAGGTGACATCATCCAAGGAATATGTAGAAGTGGATGGTAAAAAATATCTTGTCCCATCTGATATGCACACACCCCCTGTTAAGGGAGAAGAGAAAGAAGATATTTATTCTTTTAGCGATATGTTGTATGAGTTTTACGATAAAGGGTGGATGGAACAGGTACAGGTGGCAAGAAACTTTGATATGTGGGAAACCATTAAAGTCAGTGGTGAACTTCAGAGTATAGAATATGACATTACATCCAATCAATCGACCCTTAGCTTTGCTCCACAGCAATCGCATTTTATGGTTTTTGACGGTGATCTCACAACTGAATATCATCCAGGTGATACATTGTTATTTGAATTTCAATTTGTTCCACTAATTGATGAGAGCTATGAGTTTGTTCATTTGGATTATGATGCGGCACTTCTTTCTGGGGAAGAATTGGACATTAACGAATATTTAATAGGTGAATAATGTAAATATAGAAGGACAACTGTAAGGGCAGTTGTTCTTTTTAAAACGTTCCAGAAAAAGATTAGAAATAATGGGTCATTTTTCTTTTTATCCCAAAAACATCTATAAAAACCTAGAATAAAATAGTACAATAGTTGTGTAAACTAACCATACTATTGTAGGGGGTGTTGTAAATGGAAGGAAAGCCAAATCATTATGATGGCAGTGTTCAAGTTGATATAAAAGAAAAAGTAACCGGAGATTTGAATGAGTCATTTGTACTAACTGACGATATGAGAAAGAATATCGGTGGTAATCCCTATATCCTACATAATGAAGAATAAAAGCTTTTCCAAAAGATTTGACAGGGATTAATGTCAGGTCTTTTTTTTTCGTGTGAGCAATTTACTTGCAAAATAGCTTAAGATTCAATATTATTATCTCGAATTGATAATAATTTAATTCAAGATAGTTGGTAAGTTATGCCTTTTGGTAGCACACTAAAAAAAACTAATTCAAACAAGAGAGGAAAGATACAACATGGCTAAAGTTTTATACATCACTGCACATCCACATGATGACACACTATCCTACAGCATGGCAGTAGGAAAGGCTTTTATTGACACATACAAAGAGGCGAACCCATCAGATGAAATAGTTCATGTCGATCTTTACAAAGAACATATTCCGCATATTGATGCAGATGTTTTCAGCGGTTGGGGTAAATTGCAAACAGGCAAAGGATTTGAAGAGCTTTCTGAAGAAGAGAAGGGAAAAGTTAGCCGTCTGTCCGAGTTAACAGAACAGTTTATCGGAGCTGATAAGTATGTGTTTGTAACACCACTTTGGAACTTCTCTTTCCCACCTGTAATGAAAGCATATTTAGATTCAGTAGCTGTTGCAGGTAAAACGTTCAAGTACACAGCTGAAGGTCCAGTTGGATTATTGACTGACAAGAAAGCAATCCATATCCAGGCTCGCGGAGGCATTTATTCAGAAGGTCCAGCGGCCGGCATGGAAATGGGACATCGCTACTTAACTGTGCTTATGCAATTCTTCGGGGTGCCATCTTTTGAAGGGTTGTTTGTAGAAGGTCATGCAGCAATGCCTGATAAAGCAGATGAAATTAAAGCGGACGCGATTGCGCGTGCGAAAGATAAAGCACATACATTTTAATAATATTGTTTAAGCAACTGATTAACCGGGTGGCTGGTAAGCTACCCGGTGTTATTTCAAATTTTCCCATCCACAAAAGTTCTCCAAACCTAAACCAACGTTCCTTTCCTTCAATCAATGCAAATGCTATAATGTATCGAAAAGAATCTATACATAACATGGAGGCAATATGCTAACTTTTGAACAAAAGCTTGAAATTATAGAATCATTCCCGCAACTCACAAGAAAAGACGTATCTCTTAAACGGGTAAACTTCCAATATGAAGAAAGTCAAAGCGATAAGAAAAATGTAGTCTATCACTTGCATCCAAATGGCAATGGGTTTGTTTATGCCAAAGGGGTCAAAGGCTATAAGACTGACGATAAAGGCATGGTAAATATTCGTGAGTTTGGTGAAGAAGAACTGCGTGAACTGATCAATAAGTCCATTGAGTTACTAGGACGAGATTATGAAGTGGAGACAGACCTTGAAACAGAAGCATTTGAGGAAGAACGTTGGGCAAATGATGAAGGACACTCTTTACATGTGGTTCAAGAAGACGATATGTGGAATGTGTATGCTGGCAAAAATTTAGATGGAACATTTCCTTCCTATAATGAAGCAAAGCAGTACTTGATGGAAGAAGGATTCCGTAAGCGATATTATTAAACAATTAAGGCTCCCCATTACAAAGGGGAGCCTTAACATTTATCCTGTAAGCAGGTCCTCGTTTGGATATCGTACCTTTGACAGTTTTGGTTTTGCTAAGGAATAGGCCAATGTCAAAGGTCCCAGTTTTCCAAGCAACATGATGAAAACAATAACGCATTTTCCGATGTCTGTTAAATTTCCGGTAATCCCCATGGATAATCCAACCGTACCAAATGCGGAAATCACTTCAAATAATAATAAAAGAAAGTCTGCTTGTTCGGTTATCGTCAAGATGAACAAAGAGAAGAAAATAAATAAAATACTAATGGTTGAAATCGCAAGAGCTTTTACTACATAGTTTTGGTGTATAGAACGATTGAAAATGACTATTTCACGTTTGCCCTTTATGAAAGTGTTCACAGCTAATATGATGATAATAAATGTTGTTAATTTAATTCCCCCACCTGTTGAAGTACTTCCTGCTCCTATAAACATAAGCAGAAGCGTCCACATAATGGAGGAGGTTTCCATGGCCCCGATATCAATCGTGTTAAAGCCGGCGGTTCGAGTGGTAACCGCTTGGAAATAGGCGGCCCATATTTTTTCGATGAAAGTAAAGTTTCCTAGAGTGCTAGGGTTAAAGTATTCCAAAACAAAAAATACAAACATGGCAAGTATATTGATCCCCAATGTTCCGAATAGCATAATCTTTGTATGAAGGGTAAGTCTGCGAAATTCTTTTGTGTACCACAGATCTGTCAACACTGTAAACCCTATCCCCCCGATGATGAAAAGAAAAGAAATCACAATGTTTACAACAGGATCACCTACATATTGCATCAAGCTATCTGACCAAATGGAAAAACCGGCATTGTTGAAGGCGGAAATGGCGTGAAAGACACTAAAGTAAAAACCGTCCCACCATCCATATTCAGGAATCCATCGATAGGACAGCAGTAATACGGCAATTCCTTCAATTAGGAAAGAGAATATAATAATTCTTCTGACCAGTAAGATGATTCCCCCGACGGATGTTTGGTTGAGTGCCTGTTGTAATATCAACCTTTCCTGAAAGCCAATTTTTTTGCCTAACATAATAAAAATCAATACTGCGAATGTCATGATACCAATTCCGCCTACTTGTATAAGAAACAAGATGACAATTTGGCCAAACAAAGTATATGCTGTTCCAGTATCCACTACAGCAAGCCCTGTCACTGTCATTGCAGAGGTAGCAGTAAATAGGGCATCAACCAGTGTGATGGATTCAGTAGTGGAAACCGGCAATTTCAATAATAACGTCCCTAATAATCCGAAAAAAATGAATACAACAATTAAAAGCTGCGGCGGACTTAGTTTAATAAAAGGACGGCGCCACATGGTTAGATACCCACATCTTCAAATCGATGAATGTCTTCGTTACGACCGAGAATTATCAGTAAATCCCCCTCACGAATAACTTCATCTGCTGCAGGGGAGATAATAATATCACCGTCTCTTTGTATCCCAATAAGTGTACAACCGAATTTTGCGCGTAGATCCAAATCGGTCAAGCTTTTATTACTTACTTTTTTTGATGCAAAAAGCTCGGCAATACTATGGTTGTTGGATAATTCGATATAGTCGAAGATTTTATCTGAAACGACATGGTGGGCAACTCTTTTGGCCATATCTCGCTCTGGCTGGATGATTCTGTCCACGCCGATTTTCTCCAATACTTTTTGGTGGTATTTATTAGTAGCTTTTACCCACACTTGTTTTATTCCCATTTCCTTTAGAAGCAGGCTTGTAAGAATACTTGATTCAATGTCATCCCCCATAGATACAATTGCATGATCGAAATTGCGGATTCCCAAGGAGTTAAGTGTAGCTTCGTCTGTTGCGTTGGCCTGAACAGCATGTGTGGCATATTCACTTATTTTGTTAATGTTGTCTTCGTCTTTGTCGATGGCGAGTACTTCTACACCCAGTGTGGAGAACTCTTCTACGATGCTGCCTCCGAAACGGCCCAATCCAATGACAACAAATTGCTTCTTCATGTTTATTCCTTCTCTCTTGAAAAATAGGTGAGGGTTTTGAAAAAAATCAGAAAGAGACCATCTTTGCAACTCAAAGAATGGTCTCTTTTATAACGATCAGACCCTTCTCTCAATACGCTTACGAGGTTAGCTGTCGGGTTAGAGGATGAGAGTCCTCTTCGTATAAGTACGATTCACCCCAAGATATGCCGAAATTATCAGGATATCAATATGGTTCCCCCGCTCTGTAAAGATTAAGCAATAGGTTAAAATGTATAGAATGATGATACTTAATTTACTCCCCTTTTTTCACTTCGTCAATAGATAATTTGTAAAAAACATGTAAAGCGTTTTCAACTTAATCTATGGAAGAAAAATATCCTTATCAAAAAATAATTAACACGGAGAGTGTAAGATAGTACTTTATTAAGATAAAATTGCTATAATTAGTTAAGAGACTTTAGGATCTGGCAGGGGGGGAGCATTCATACACACTCAAAAAATTTGGAGGATATTAACCTTCATACTGGTAGTATGTTCATTAGTTTGGGTTGTTCAAACAGAGTGGTTTTCCATTTTTAAAAGTGGCGATATTGAACAAATTCAAATGATGTTAGAAGAGGAAATATATTTCTTGTTATTACTGACCTTCTCCTTAATGCTAATCCAAAACTTGTTCACACTCATACCGATTGTAGGGATAATAGTTATTAATATTGCCTTGTTTGGACTGGTATGCGGATATATATGGAGTCTAGCTACAAGCTTGATTGGCGCACTTGTCGCTTTCGTCGTATTTCGGTATTGGTTCCAATCGCTCCTTATCAACAAGGTGAAAAAATCATATCTAGAAAAGTTGGAACAGAATGGTGTTTTTTTCGTTTTATTATTGCGATTGATCCCATTTGTTCCATCTAGCTTAATAAATATAACGGGTGGGGTGAGTTCCATCAGGTTAATGCCCTTTCTGACAGCTACCTTTATCGGAAATGCACTTTATTTATTATTACTAAGTTTTGTAGCTAACGGGTTATTATCAGCAGACATTGAGGGCTATATGCTCGTTGCATTATTGATTGCAATATTGCCGAGTATTTATCTGTACCGATATCTTAAACAGAAAAGCGGTTTAGCAGAAAATGAGAAAAGAAAAGTAAGAGGCGGCTAAAAAAAGACCGGGCAATTTCGCCCGGTCTTTTTGTCTAAGGATAAGAAAGTATAAAATACTGTTGATTTCCGTTCCAGGCGCTTCGCTTGCCTGCGGGCGGTCCGTGAGCCTCCTCACTCCGTTGCGGGGTCTCACCTGTCCCTTCCTCCCGCGGGCGTCTGCGCGCCTTCCACTCCAATCAACAAGGTGACTTCATTCACTAAAGGGTTTGTGTAATGGCATCTACCCGGTTTAACTGATAAAGAATTAACGTTAGTTTTCGTGATTTTCAGCTGTGGATTGGAGCAAATGACGGAGACTCCTGTGGGGGAGTAGCGGCAATGTTGAGACCCCGCAGCGAAGGAGGCCACTGAAAAACCTAGTAACCTATCTTTTGGATAATTTATAGCTGTTGATTGAAGCAATAGGCGAAGACTCCTACGGGGGAGTAGCGACAATGTTGAGACCCCGCAGGGCGTAGCCCGAGGAGGCTCAAGATCGCCCCGTGGAAAGCGAAGCCGTTTGCGGAAATCAACAGCGGTGTCTTAAAAAAATCTAACATCAAAGACTTTTTCAGTGGCCACCAGCGAAGCGAGGAGGCTCAAGGTCGCCCCACGCAAAGCGCAGCCATTTGCGGAAAGGAACGGCGGCGATAAACCAATAACAGAGGTTTTTACTTTTAAAGAACCTGGCGAAAATTCCGCCAGGTTCTTGTTTTGTTTTATCGGTTATTCGTTCCGCCTAACTTTGCGCTGGTAGAAAATAAAGATAGGTAGTGGGATGATAATCCATCCAAAACTCTTAATCAATGTATTCCAGGCCATTTCTCTGTTCCGCTCTTTCTCTTGAGAGACGACTGTGTTATATTCGTTAAGCAATTCGTCGTCATCAATTTCAGGCTGAGAAATCGGTTTGCCTGATTCATCATATTTTGTTTTGTTGGCGATTTTCATCTCCTTATATTCGCTATAAGTTTGATAATAGCTGGAAGGGGAAACAATATCTGCAATTGCCATGAATGCTGCGACACTTCCTCCAATGGTCATCATTAAGGTCATAAACAATATTACATAATAATAGACTACTCGTATCATACTAATGCTCCTTTCTAATCAATAATGGAAGACCTTCCTAAGAACCTCACGAAATCATGATTTAGGGCTACTAATAAGATATTTCGAAAATGAAACTTATAGAATTGAAAAAACGTAAGAATAGAAAAGAATGAAGAGGGGAAGGAGGTATTATAAATGTTGTTATTATTTTTTATACAACTCACGGTGGTGCTGATCTTTTTATTGATTGGATGGGCTATCGTAAAAAAGGAGGCCTATGGGCTGATATCTAGTTTTCGGTCTCGTCCTAAAGAAGAGCAAGAAGAATTGATTCAAAATGGCTATCCGCAAAAAACAGGAAAGCTCCTCATTGGGACAGCCATCGTCTTATTAATCATGCTTCCTTTATTATTTACTTCTTTCCCCTATGCTATGGAAGTTCAAATAGGGGTAATGGTAGTCCTGTTGTTGGGGGGATTCATATATCTTTCCAAATATGAGGTGCCAAAAAAACGTAAAAAAAGCTACATCATTAGTACTTCTATTGCTGTTGTCACATTTGGTTTTTTATTTGTCGTTTCTTACTTAGGTTTTCAAGAGGCTGAATTAACTTTGAGGGAAAATTCATTTGAGATAAGTGGAGTTTATGGTGATGAATGGAGGTTTGAAGACATCACACAAGTCGACCTAGTGGAAGAAATGCCGGAAGTGTATTTACGTACAAATGGATATGGAATGCAATCCATCTCTAAAGGGCACTTTAAGGTCAAGGATTATGGAAGCAGTCTGCTGTTTATTTATAAGGGAAATTCGCCTTATTTATTAATAAAAACAAATGATGATACTATCTTCATTAACTCAAAAGATGCAGAAAAAACAAAAGATTGGTATTATCAATTGGTAGAGCAGTCAGGTGAAGCAGAATAGCATTAAATCTTTAATTTTCCAAGAAGGGAACATTAAATTATGACCTATTTATTATTGGTTGTTGGATTCGCATTGTTGATTAAAGGGGCGGATTGGTTTGTGGATGGTGCTTCTAGCATCGCCAAGATCCTTCGTATTTCCCCATTGTTAATTGGTTTGACCATAGTAGCATTTGGAACAAGTTCGCCGGAAGCGACAGTAAGTATTTTGGCTGCGTTAGATGGGAACGCAGAAGTTTCACTGGGAAATGTTATTGGTAGTAATATCTTTAATATTACCCTAGTAGTTGGACTAACGGCTCTATTGAATCCATTAAAGGTGGAGAGCGAAACAATCAGAAAGGAAATACCTTTCACCTTATTAGGAAGTGCAGTGCTACTTGTGTTAATTAGCGATATTGCGCTACAAGGTTTTTCTGAAAATTTGCTTACTAGAAGTGATGGGTTAATCTTTCTATTGATTTTCGCTGTGTTTATGTATTATATTTTTGAAGTCGCAAGAAATAATCGGGATAAGATTCCTGTAGAAGAAACTTCAGAGAAAGCAACTTGGGGAAAGAACATTTTTTGGACGGTCATCGGGCTAGCTGCCATCATATTCGGTGGAGAATTAGTAGTAAGAAATAGTACAGAGATTGCTGTATCATTGGGTATGAGTGAAACACTTGTCGGATTGACGATTGTAGCAATAGGAACCTCCCTGCCAGAACTTGTTACATCTATTATGGCAGCCGTCAAGAAACAAAGTGAAATTGCCCTGGGTAATATCGTAGGTAGTAATATTTTCAATATTTTATTTGTATTGGGAACGGCCTCACTAATAACTCCACTACCTGTAAATAGCAAAATATTTGTGGATATTGGTTTGTTAGTAGTGTTAACGGTGATTCTCTTAGTGTTTTCAAGAACAAATTTCCGAATTGGGAAAATAGAAGGAACCTTTTTGGCTATAGCTTACGTCTTATATTTAGTATTTATCATTTTAAGAAACTGAGGTTTAATTGGTATGGAAGAAATTTTGATTTTATTGAAGTACATATTCCTTGGAATTTTCCAGGGGATTACTGAACCAATTCCTGTCTCTTCAAGTGGTCATGTAATGATCTTGCAAAGACTCATGGGAATGGATCTCGAAGGGTTAACATTCGAGATAGTTGTAAATGCAGCATCCTTAATTGCCATCCTTATTATTTATCGTGAATCAATAGCGAGACTTTTCTTCGGGGCATTAAGATTTGTGGCGAAAAAAGATAAGGAAGACAAAGCAGATTTCATGTTTGTAATTTATCTTATTATCGGAACGATCCCTGCAGGAGTTATTGGGGTTGTTTATGGTGATGTAATATCAGAGGCGCTTGATAATATTAAAGTTATCGGTGTTACTTTGATTGTTACAGGTATTGCACTCTGGTTGATTCGTAACTTAAGAGGTAGAAAGAATGATGCAGAACTTTCCTTCAAGGACGCAATTATTGTAGGGTTGGCACAGGCTGTGGCCTTGATTCCTGGGATAAGCCGTTCTGGTGCAACAATTGTTGCTGCAATGGCGCGAGGAATGAAACAGGAGACAGCACTGAGATTCTCTTTCCTACTTTTTATTCCTGTAAGTGTTGGGAGCATCCTGTTGGCAATTAAAGATCTTATCGGCATGGATAATGTGAATGAAATCCTTTTACCATATTCCTTGGCATTTATCGCTTCTCTTATTGCTTCTTATTTTTCTTTAAAATGGTTTATGGGAATAATGGCAAGAGGTAATTTGATTTATTTCTCCATATATTGCTTCATTGTCGGAACGCTAGTAGTACTCTTTTTATAATACTTTTTACAAAACACCACTTTTCCAGTGGTGTTTTTTTAAAGGAATAAGAAAGCATAGAATCCGGTTGATTTCCGTTACAGGCGCTTCGCTTGCCTGCGGGCGGTCCGTGAGCCTCCTCAGGCAAGCCTTCCGGGGTCTCACCTGTCCCTTCCTCCCGATGGCGTCTGCGCGCCTTCCACTGCAATCTACAAGAGGCTTCATTCAACGAAGGATTTATGAAAGCCGATTTAACCGAGTTAACTGTTAAAGCACAACCCTATCGTTCAAGTGATTTTTAGCTGTGGATTGGAGCAAATGGCAGAGACTCCAGCGGGGGAGTAACGGTAGGTTGAGACCCCGCAACGAAGTGAGGAGGCTCAAGCACCGTCCCGCGGAAAGCGAAGCCATTTGCGGAAAGGAACAGCGCTGATAAACCAATAACCAATGTATTACCCTAAAGAAGGACCGGAATATTTGCGCGGTTTTACTTATAAGCATATTATTAAAATGTTACATATATATATGTTATAATGGAGTTAAGTAACATTAGGGGGGATCTTATGGAATATGTGGAAGCCTTAAAAGATCGCAAATTCATCTATGAAATTAAAGCATATCTAAAAAATTACTCCTTAAGAGATTACTTGTTTTTTGTAATGGGAATCAACATGGGTCTAAGAATAAGTGAACTTCTGCATGTTAGAGTAGAAAATGTGACACAGGATGGAAAAGTTAATGACTATTATCTATTGGAAAATGGGCATTTTATATATTTGAATAAACATGTCAAACAAGCGATAGCGGACTATCTTGACAAAAGAATCCTTGAGCCAGAGGATTACCTTTTCAAATCCCAAAAGTGCAGTTCACCGATTACAAGGCAACAAGCATACCGCATCATTAATAAAGCAGCGAAAGAAGTAGGTGTGCCTGGTAAAGTGGGTACTCATACTTTGCGCAAAACCTTCGGCTACCATGCCTATAGAAGCGGTGTTGCTGTTGCTCTTCTCCAAAAACATTTTAACCACACTTCACCTTCGGAAACACTCCGTTATCTTGGAATAGACAAGCATGAAAAATTATCTGTAAGAATCGATGTCAATTTATAAGGGGGGATAAGATGATACAAGGTGCATTCAATGTTGATTATTTTATTTTACTTACCGCATTTCTTCTGATTGTTGGAGTCATAACAACAAAATTCTCATCAAAACTAGGTGTTCCAGCCCTTGTATTGTTCATAATTGTTGGTATGATGGCAGGCAGTGATGGACTTGGTTTCATCTACTTTGATAATGTAAAGTATGCTCAATTAATCGGTATTTTTGCTCTCGTGATTATCTTATTTGAAGGCGGTTTGCAAACAAAATGGGGAACAGTTCGCAAGGTTGTCAAACCTTCTTTATCATTGGCTACTCTTGGGGTAATTCTGACTTCTGCACTGGTTGCAGTATCTGCCAAACTTATTCTCGATGTGTCTTGGTTAGAAGCATTCCTGTTTGGAGCCATCGTTGGATCAACAGATGCAGCAGCAGTTTTTGCCGTATTAAAAGGACAGAACATTAAAGCACGGATGGGGGCAACCCTTGAGGCAGAATCTGGTACGAATGATCCGATGGCAGTGTTCTTGACATTATCTTTTATTGAATTGCTTACTGCCTCTAATCCTAGTTACATAGGGTTTATCGGAAGTTTCTTCTGGCAGATGGGAATTGGTTTGCTGTTGGGATTAGGTCTTGGTAAGCTGGCTTCCTATTCCATAAATAAGATAAACCTTGATTCCTCAGGTCTATATCCTGTTTTTGCCATGGCATTCGCGCTTTTAACTTATAGTATCGCAGCACTGATGGGTGCTAGTGGACTATTAGCTGTGTATGTGGCAGCTTTAATTGTTGGTAACAACGAACTTACGTATCGCCAGTCGATTTTTCGATTTAATGAAGGGTTTGCGTGGATGATGCAGATTCTTATGTTCATCATTTTGGGGTTATTGGTTTTCCCAGGACAGTTGTTCCAGTGGGATATTATGCTTAAGGGATTGTTATTATCAGTCATCTTGATAGTTGTAGCTAGACCTATAGCTGTATTTCTTTCCACATTAGGTATGGATTTCAGTATAAAAGAAAAAGTGTTTCTTTCATGGGCTGGTCTACGTGGAGCAGTACCAATTGTTCTCGCGACATTCCCTATGATTGCCGGCATTCCTAATGCACAACTGTTCTTTAACGTTGTATTCTTCGTAGTCTTGACATCGACTCTTGTTCAAGGATCTACCATTACGATGCTTGCAAAAAAATTAGATCTCACTGGGCCAAAGAAGATAGCACCTATACATTCTTTAGAGTTAGTTTCCATTGGGAAAGCAAATGCAGAAATAATTGAGTTCCAAGTAGAAGAGGATCTGGATATGGTCGGAAAAACACTTGCTGAGTTGGAATTTCCTGATAAGACACTTATTAATGCCATCATTAGAGCAGGAATTCTTGTGACACCATCTGGTGATACTGTCATTAAGGATAAGGATTTCTTGTATATACTAACATCAAGAGAAAGTAAACTTGCTTTAGAAGAGTTCCTCAAAAAGAAAAAAGAGGCTGAGCCTATTATGGATGGGGAAGAAACTGAAGTAGAAGAAGATACCAATAATAAAGAAGAGATAAAAGAAACCGTTTAAAAAACTAGGATAACCTTATGGTTATCCTAGTTTTTTGGTAGGATAGAACGACAAATTTTTTCGGTAATACATCTCAGAATGTAAGCAATCATTATATATAAAGGCACAGAGTAAAATTTACTCCAGTGAAATGGGATATAAAGACCGAGTTTTTGAGCAACCGGTTCTGCAATCAATGAGGCGCCAACAGCCAAAACAATATTTGCGTAAAGAAATCCCTTACCTTTTTGAAAATATTGATAGAGAAGCATATAAGTAATGGGGATGAGGCAATAGTCAAATACATATGATTTAGGTAAAAAGGGACTGAGGTTGTACGTGTACCCCCAAAGTCCAAGTTCATACCCCAAGCCGTCCAGGTTGGATGCGACAATAATCCAAAGCAGTCCGTATATGGTGATTCTAGGGAGGTGTTTTGATTTTTTTAGCTTCCAAAATACTGTCCAGCATATTATGAATGTAGCTACCATGATCCACCACTGCCAGGAGAAAACGACATGTTCCACCCAAAAATTCACATGGGATTGAACCGAAGATTGATTTTTATTAAAAACTTCTATGTATTGTTCCTTAATGGACATAAAGAGCCTGCTCTCATTGTATTGGATATAAGTAGTTTTTCTATTTTATTAAAAATGATACCTCGTTTTGTTTCGAGTTCCCCTTTCTATTTCTTTTTTGAAATATATATAAAAGGCTGTTTTCTGATACTTGTTACTAAACCCGTATAACCAACAAGTATGAAGAAAAGAGCCTTATTTAAGCCTTCCCGACTACTAATGAAGTGGGAGGTTTTTTCTACTTACTATTTATTGGCCACTAATTTGTGTGCCTTGCCATCCACCGAAACCAGGACCGCCACCGAAACCAGGACCGCCACCGAAACCAGGACCGCCACCGAAGCCAGGACCGCCACCGAAGCCAGGACCGCCACCGAAGCCAGGACCGCCACCGAAGCCAGGACCGCCACCGAAGCCAGGACCGCCACCGAAGCCAGGACCGCCGCCGAAGCCAGGACCGCCACCGAAGCCAGGACCACCACCGAAACCAAAGCCTGGATAACCGCCAAATCCTCCACCATAGCCGAAATTATTAAAAAGAGCACTGCCAAGTAAACCTCCTGCAATCCCTCCTAATAAGGGGAATCCAAAGCCAAAACCTCCAAATCCAGGTCCAGGTCTACCACCATATCCTGGTCCAATAGAGCGTTGTCCACGATGTCCATGCCATTGTTGTTGTAAAAGCATTTCTTTTCCTCCTATCTATGCCTACTTTGTATTGTATGTTCATTCGTCCAGAACTCGTGGGCGAATGTCTTAAGAGACGGAAAATTAGTAAATCATTAGCGGTTGTTAAGAGCAAATAGAAAAAGAACCAAGAAGTATCTCCTGGTTCCTCAATGTTTAAATATTAAATATATTATTTAGAGTATCAAGTTTAAGAAGCTACTTGCCTCTTAACAGCAACTTTGTGATCAGTCTCTGTAACCGTACTTGAAGCACGTTGGTATGCACAATAAACTAAAAATACTGCAATTAACACATACCCAATCGCAAAATCAGGAGCTGCGTTCACTGCAAGCTTAGGAGCATGCATGAAACCAACGAAAGATAAGAAGGCACCAATTAGAGCAAAATAAGAAGCACGACGATAATCCTGGTCGATAATATAAACAGTAATTGCACCGAGTACAATTGCAGTAAACATAGCTCCTTGGCCAAGAGGGACAATACCTTCTGATATGCCGGCTACGACTTCACCTGCACTGTTATTAAAGCGTGTCATTACATAGTTAGCGAAATAAGGTAGCATGGCAATTGCAACGGCCGGGAAGTATTTTTTATCATTAGATCCAAAGGCTGTTGCCACCATGGAGATTCCCACAAACACTAATATGGGTGCAACTGCAGCAAGCGGAATGATGGCTGCAAGGGCTGCAATAACTCCTGTCATGGCTGCAAGACCGAATACAATTGCATTTAAAATACTATATCCTCTACCGGCACCCATCCATTTTGAGCCTACTGTTGCAATGTATACAGTTGTAGGGAAGAGGCCACCAAAAACCGCCCCAAGCATTGTTCCAACCCCATCCACTGCCTGACATTCACGAACATCATATGAGTCGCCTTCCGCAGACATGGCATCTACATTATTCATCGTTTCAATGGCATTGTACAACGTGATAGGAAGGATGATTGCAAGTAAACCAATTAGTGTTCCAAACAGGTACGTCATCCCTTCAAAAGCGGCAAAAGTTGGCAAAATTGGATAAAATCCAATGTTTTTCAAACCATCTGTTATTTGAGAGGGAGATTGATAACCTAAAGTGAAAGCTAAAACTGTACCGATAATAACCGCAAACAGGGAAGCTGGAATTTTGAAAGGCATGGCCATTTTTCCTACCACCCCAGCAATAATAATCACTAAAGCGACTAACCCCACTACCGGAATGGAGAAAGTATTGAAAAGCATTTCACCTGCAATAAAGGTGAGAGCAACACCAGCTAATGCTCCAAGCATTGCAGCGCGAGGCAGATGATTTCTTACCCAGTTTCCTGTAAAGCTTACAAGAGTTTCAATCAACCCGCTCAAAAACGCAGCAGCTACAGCAATTTTCCAGGCAAGTTCCGGGTTACCTGTTAATGCATTAGCTGGAGCCAATACACCAAACAGGAAGACAAACATAACTGGGGTGCTTATTCCGTATGAGAGGGCAGTGACATCCGTTCTTCCCTCTTTTTGTGCAAGTCGGTTTGCCATAAATGCATAGTATAGATTCCCAACCATAACAGCAACGGCGGCACCAGGTATTACTTTACCGAATACGATGCTTGCAGGAAATCCCATACCTAGCATCGTTACGGCGATGATGACGAAGTTTGCCAAGTTGTTTTGAAAAAGAGCGAAGAATGCATCTGTATCTTCTTTTTTATACCATGGATAATGTACAGTAGTAGCTTTCATAAGATGACCTCCATAAGGTTAATTGGTGACGCTGATCTGTTCTTGTAGAAAGGTTATTTGGCCGTCTTGTAGCGACTGGACTCTGGCTAGTGATTCTACACGATATCCTTTGTCCTCTAGAATCTGTCGACCAGGTTGGAAGGTTTTTTCAATGACAATACCAATACCTGCAACAGAGGCACCAGCTTGTTTCACTACATCTATCAATCCTTGCGCAGCCTGTCCGTTAGCCAAAAAATCATCAATGATCAACACTCTATCGTTTTCAGCTAAGAATTCCTTTGCCACCGTGATTTCACTTGTTTCTTGTTTAGTAAAAGAGAAAACCTGGCTAGTATAAACGTTATCTTTCAAAGTCAGGGATTTCTTTTTTCTTGCAAATATAAGGGGAACATCAAGTGTATGAGCGGCGAAAAAACTTGGTGCAATTCCTGACGACTCAATGGTTATTACTTTATTAATGTTGGAATCAGTAAACCGTTCTGCAAATTCTTTTCCTATCTCAATCATCAGCCCAGTATCAATTTGATGGTTTAAGAAAGTATTAACTTTTAGAACCCCGTTTGGTAATACCGTCCCTTTTTCAAGAATGGTTTGTTGTAGTAATTTCATGTTTGTTCCTCCTCCTGAAAATAAAAAATCCCGAAAGTTGTAAGCGGCACAAGATCTACAAGTGACCACTTTAAACTTTCGGGAATGCAAATAATCGACCCAGGTGGTTGAACCTAAGTACGGGAAAATTAAAGTATCACTCGTAGTCAAGCCATTTACGGTAGCTTGGTAGAGACTTGTAGGCCATATTCCCACTATTATACGAGTTATTTATTATATTGTTTGGATTATGAAGTGATTATAAAGGAAAAAGCACTTTTTGAAAAGGGTTTTTGGAGAAAAACACGAATAAAAAAATAAAAAAGTTAATATGGATTCGGAAAATGTATGAATATGAAGATGTCACTGAATTAAAATTACTTCCTTCTTATGAAAATGGTCAACTAAAATAGCGAATGATTGTACGGAAATCCAAACAACTTTCCCAATAGCCCTCTTAAACTATTTGCCTTAAAATGGAATTAGGGCTATAGAACTATATTTTCTTTATTTTTATGTTTTGCAGTTATGGAACAGGAGGTAAGGATGTTGAAACGAATACTTATGCTCATTTCATTGTCAGGTCTAGTATTTCTCGTTGGTTACTCTACCTATGAATATACCAGTTTTACGATAGTGAATTCAGAAAGCGGGATTACAGGCTTTATTCAAGAACACCTAGCGGATTTGGAGACGAGGCCGTTGTTATTGGAAACGTATCCAATCGAGTATACCAATAAGGTGCTTGCTACATTTGAGCATAATGAAAAGGAATTGGGAGCAGTTATTTTTCAAAAAGGTTTATACGGGAAATTGAAACCTGAAAAAGTACTGCTTGATCGGTCCTTTTATTCTGAAATTATTGATACGAAAAAGGGGACTTTCATCCTATTCATTGGAGAGAATAAACAAACCTCCATACAGACCATCGAAACAGATATCGTTAGCAGGGGGGAGAGAGTAAAGTTAGCCGTCCCACCTCAAAAATATTTTTCAAAGATCAGGAAAATTGATCATGTCTCAAAACTTGAGTCAGAACCTAACTATATATATAGAACATTGAAAGGAGCCATATCTGGGGCCGCTGATAATATGGATGGGATGGAGTTGATGTTCGTGGACGAAGACCATCAATCCTTTCTAATCTATTCTAAAGAGGACTCCATATTAAAAACAGTCCTGGGCGTTTATCAATATAATGATCATGGCTTTGAAGTAACCGGAATGGAGAAACCTAACTTCTATTCGATGAAGGAAGAAAAAGATTTCTGCTTCGAAGAAAAAAATGTGAAAGCAGACGATACGGAGCATACATATATTCATGGATTAGTACCGAAAAAAGAAGAAATTCAAAAAGTGGTTCTAGAAGTGCAAAGGAAAGAGGAAGTAATTTACCAAATTTCAAGTAATGTGGTCGAAAACCAATTCCTTTTACATGTATCTTTACCGGAGCTCCCAGATGGGGATGGAAAGCTTATTAAAAAATTTCATTTGTATGATAAAGAAGGCAAATATGTACGTACAGAGTTGGAAGCTAGCTGATTTGCTGGCTTTTGGCTTTCACAGGAATCGGCCTAACTTTTTATTGGTTCATCCGTTGTGGAAATATGTTTATAAACGGAGATGTTTTGAAGTATACTCACAACCATAAGTATGAACATCATCCAAAAGTACCCGATGTCTTGAATTACAAATGCAATTACGGATGCCACAAGCATAAGAAAGCTTGCCATAATACTGATCACAAAAACAATTTTACTCAGACTCAAAGTTACATCTCCTCCTTAACTATAGAAGTATAACATAGTAAATAGTATTGGGTACCTTTATACCCATGTTTAGGGTAAGGTATGTTTGTAATTATACAATAAAATTGGTAATTTCATCATTACAGTTATGTAAAATATTCGCAAAACGAAATATTCTACATCTTGGACGATAATTTAATGGGAAAAGTTGCCCAATTAATTTAAAAATGAAAGATAAAATTATTATCTTTCATTAATTTTTACTAACTTATGAACGTCTTTTAATACTTCGTCTTCCACTTCATGCCTTATCCATCCTACATTTGGTGCAAAAGCTGAATTGCCTTTGCGTATAGTATTTCCTTCCTTGTCTTTCTCTTCAAAATCTATAATAATACAATCTTTAAAAGTCTTGGCCGGAGTTTTTATCTCAGCATCAACTTCCCTTATGTGATAACTGATCTCAAGATCAAAATCCTCGATTCGTTCTGTCCATGTATTGCTGGCCTCCAATGGATAGGCTATTATTTTTGTCTTTGGGAATTTCTTAATATCTTCAGCAGTCCATTCAGAAGGGAATTCCTCAGACAATACGATATATCCATATATACCATTTTTCGTTTCTTCATAAAAATTACTTGTTTCTGATATATCAGAAGAAGATTGGGCAGCCTCCAAGTCTACGATGGTCCTCACTTCCACAATATCACTATCGTCAACTTGACGATACAATACTCTATAGTCTGTATGCCCTTTTTCTTCTATATAGCGTCGGAAGGAGTAATCTCCTGAAGTTGGTAATAGTGGAACTGGGGCTTCTGCATTTCCTTGGCTTCCTTCGCTTTCTGTTCCACACCCAGTTGAAATTAGGGTGCAAAATGCAATAAAAAGAATAACAAGTACATTTCTCAATCCAACCCCTCCTTGAAAGGTTAAAGTTGAAGATAGTGTACCCATTATTCCATTTTTATAATTAATCTATTCCGAGCATTTCCAGAAATGGTGCGAAATCTTCACTGAAGTAATAAAACATAGGTTGATCTTTCTCGTTGAAGATTAGTATATAAGGCTTTTCTGCATCTGGAAAAATAAAAATGACTTGCTTGACAGGCTGCTTAAATACTTTTGTTTCAACATCTTCAGCTGGATCAAAAATCACCTTAATCATAAACCCTGTTTTTGGAGTAGGGTTAAGTTTTGGAAAGAGGGAGTCTGTACTTTTTACAAGTTTTAGGGCTTCTGCCTTGTTTTTCTCATCCAAAGGAATGGATTTTATTACCTTACCTTGTGTAACATCAAAGACTTCTATTGGAAGCGGCTGTGCAGAAAAGGTTATGGGAAAAGCTACACAGAAGAGCAATAGAAGCAAAATTACCTTCCTCATTTTTATCACCTCTCTTCTAGTATGAAGCAAAAGAAGTGAATTCATGAGGTAGTTTAGTCTTCGTGACCGAGAAAACGATACCCAATGTATAGAATTAGTATACAGCCTAAGGTAATCAAGATTAAATCATAACCGACGCAAGAAGATTGTAGACATAGTTCCCCCATATAAATCCTCCCAATTACAATTTTTTTACTATATGAAAAAGAAGGTAAGTTTATGCTTTATCTATTGAAGTAAGCGGTTACATAAAAGGGTGTTGAAAAGTCGAACGGAGGCTGTTGCTCTTGTTCGACTTTCTTGTTCATTCCACTTTTTCTTTTTCGTCTTGAATCTTTTCTTTCAATAACGTTACAGCCTCTTCCTTGTCATAGGTGAACAGAATCATATCGTTGGTAAGGTATCCTGTATATTCAAACACTATATAAACGGGAGTATTTTCAATATTGTAATCTGGATACTTTTCCGCTGCCTCATCTAATCCGATGACTACGTCACTGTCCTTTAAGATCATTTCGATATCTTCAATTTCTGACAGTGATTCATCTTCTTTTTGTTCGACCACTTCAATATAAGAAAAACGATCCGGAATGTGTGCAGGCATACCGCAGGCTGTTAGAAAAAGGAGGAATAAGGATAGAATAAAGATTTTCTTCATTTATCAGCACCTCCATTCCTTTTATTATTCGACATAATTAGTGAAAACCCTTTTCTGAATTTAGTGCTTTTCGTGGACGTGCTCTCATACATTGTTAGGGACAACTCTCTTACAAATGAGGTGAGGATATGGAGCAATTTTTTTTATCTGTTTTTGAATTTTTCACCACATTGGGGGTTTGGGGGATCGCTCTCGGTTTAATGGTGGAGGTCATTCCTAGCGAAATCGTCCTTGGATATGGTGGTTATTTAATTTCTATTGGTGAGATAGGATTTATGGGAGCAATGCTTGCAGGGGTGGTTGGAGGTACACTCGCTCAGCTTTTTTTATACTGGGCAGGTAGTATTGGCGGTAGGCCGTTTCTTGATAAATATGGAAAGTACATATTGATACAGCCCAAACATTTGGACATCTCGGAAAAGTGGTTTCAAAATTACGGGCCGATTGTCATTTTTACAGCACGTTTTATCCCGGTGGTAAGGCATGCTATTTCCATTCCGGCAGGTATAGCCAAAATGAAGTTTTTTCCTTTTTTGCTATATACAGTGGCGGCGGTCATTCCGTGGACCTTTTTATTTTTATATATAGGGCTTCAACTGGGGGAGAATTGGCGGGAAATCAAACATGCTGCGCAACCGCTAATTATTCCATTAATGATTTTAATTATACTTGGAGCCATCACATATTTTGTATTTGATAGAAAAAGAACGGAATAGGAAGGGGGAGAGGCTATGTCCAAAATTGAAGCCTTCATACTGGGGATTATTCAAGGACTAACGGAATTCCTGCCAATTTCAAGCACAGGTCACCTATATTTAGGCAGGAACCTATTTGGTTTGCAAGAAGCTGGGTTATTGCTTGATACGATGCTTCACTTCGGAACGTTGATAGCAGTCCTTTACTTTTACCGGGAAGAATTTTATAAGATCATCCGTAATCCTTTTCATAAATTATCATTTTTGTTGGTTATCGGTACTATTCCAGCAGTTGTTATTGGACTTGCTTTTAAAGATTATTTTGAGGAAATTTCCAAAACAGGTGTGACGATTGGCTGGGAGTTTCTGATTACAGGTGCCTTTCTTTGGTTTGCGGACTCCATTAAAAAGGGTTCAAAAAAGATGGAGGATATTACGTGGAAGGACGCATTGTTTATTGGTTCTTTCCAAGCTGCTGCTATATTCCCTGCCATTTCGAGATCGGGATTAACGATTGTAGCAGGCTTGTTTCGGAAGTTAGATAGGGAAACAGCGGCATATTTTTCTTTCTTGCTCTCAACACCCGCCATTGCGGGGGCTGTGTTTTTGCAAACGGTTGAGGTTGCACAGGTAGGCAGGGAGGATATTTCTTTATTTTCATTAATTATTGGAATTTTAGCATCTTGTTTCTTTGGATATATTGCGGTGAAATGGATGATTAATTATTTGAAAAGGCATTCTCTTCGGATATTTGCGATTTATGTATGGATTTTGGGAGTTGTGATATTGGCGCTTCAATATTTGGGGTTGTTTTAACTTTACGAATAAGGATAGGCCGTGTATACAAAATATACACGGCCTATCTTTATAAAATAAGAAAGTATATGATACGGTTGATTTCCGTTCCAGGCGCTTCGCTTGCCTGCGGGCGGTCCGTGAGCCTCCTCGGCTTTCAGCCTGTGGGGTCTCACCTGTCCCTTCCTCCCGCGGGCGTCTGCGCGCCTTCCACTCCAATCAACTAGGGTATTTCATACACCACTAGTTTTTCGTATTATTTATAATTCATCAAAGCCGTTATCTACTACGTTTACTTTTGTGTATTGTCTGGACTTTTGTTCGAAGAAGTCGGATTTACCCAGGTCTACGTCTTCGTATGCTTTAATCCATTTAAGTGGGTTTGTGCGGTATCCTTCAAAAGGGCGCTTGAAACCGAGTTGATGGGCACGGACGTTAGCGTAAAATTTGATATATGCTTCCACATCCTCCAATTCGATTCCTGCAAAATGATCTCCAATAATATGTCTTGCCCATTCAATCTCCAGTTGTGCCGCTTGTTGAAAAGTCTCCTCGACGAACTGTTCTAGACTAGCAGTGTTACATTCTGGGTATTCCAGAAGAACCTCTTTAAAGATTTTCACAAACAAATCCACGTGAATTTGTTCGTCCCTGTTAATATAATTAATCATCGTGCTGGAAGAGACCATTTTTTGATTTCTCGCCAAATGATAGAAAAATGCAAAGCCTGAATAGAAGAAGAGACCTTCCAAAATAACATCATATACAATGGATTTTAGGAGATTATCTACAGATGGTGTTTCAGCAAATACTTTGTACCCATCTGTTATAAAGTCATTTCTTTTTCTAAGGATGGGTTCTGTTCTCCAGTATTCAAACACTTCTTCTTGTTTCTTCCTCGGCACAAGACTTGATAAGACATAGGAGTAGGAATGGTTATGGATTACCTCTTGCTGGGCTAGCATAATCATTAGCGCATTAAGGCTGGAATCGGTCAAATAATCTGCCACTTTTCCTGCATAGTCAGTCTGAATGCTGTCTAGGAGTGCAAGAAGGCCAATGATCTTCAAAAATGCATCTTGTTCCTGTTGTGACAGGTGAGGAAATTGCTTGATATCCTGTGACATATTGATTTCAAATGGAGACCAAAAATTGGAGAGCATTTTTTTATATTTTGGATAAGCCCATGAAAATGCCACGTCGTCCCAATTTAGGACATTTGAGCTTTTTCCATTTATGATTTTGGTCGATCTATTCGGTGCGTCCACATCCATTATGATACGTGATTTTAGGTGAGTATTCATCTGTTTTTCTCCTTTTTATTGGTATGCTTCTGAGGGCATTAATGATAGCTTTCTAACTTGAACACGATTCACATTCTTCTAATTCTGAAGATGTAGACCGAACATAGTAGGTTGTTTTCAACTTTTGCTTCCATGCATCTAGATGAAGTTCAAGTAACGCTTTGGCCTTCACGGTGTTCGTAACATACAGGTTAAAGGAAATGGCCTGATCGATATGTTTTTGTCTTGCAGCATTCTGGGCGATGCTCCAATGCTGATTGATATGGTAGGCAGATTTATAAAACCACGTTGTTTCTGCGTTAAGATCAGGTGCCGTTACGGGAATCTTGTAATCTTTTTTCTCTTCTGAATACACCTTTAGGAAAATGGGATCGATGCTAGCAGTGCTTCCAGCAATAATGGATGTAGTAGCATTCGGAGCAACTGCCATTAGATACCCATTTCGGACGCCGTAATTCGCTACTTGTTTTTGAAGCGTAATCCAATCCAGTTTGGAGGATGCCCCATAATTCCGTTTGTAAAAATAGTCACCAGTTTGCCAATCTGACCCTTCGAAAGCTGGGTATGAGCCTTTCTCTTTAGCGAGAAGGCAGCTAGCTTGAATCGTGTGAAACGCAATTATTTCATAAAGTTCGTCTGCATAAAGTACCGCTTCACTTGACTCCCATTTAATTCCTTCTATGGCAAGCAGATGATGCCAACCAAATGTCCCCAACCCAATGGCACGATATTTCTCATTAGTCATCTTTGCCTGCAGTACCGGTATTTCATTTAATTCAATCACATTATCTAGCATCCGAACCTGAATGGGAATAAGGCGTTCCAGTTGACCGGCCATTATAGTGCGAGCAAGGTTAATGGAGGACAAGTTACACACTACAAAATCTCCGGGTGTTTTAACAGTTATGATAGTACCATCCTCTACGTATTGCTTTTTTGTTATGGTAGCACTTTGATTTTGGGTGATTTCTGTGCACAAATTTGTGCAATAAATCATTCCTTTATGAGCGTTAGGATTCATTCTGTTCACTTCATCACGATAAAACATGAACGGACTGCCGGTTTCTAGTTGACCTTTCATGATTGCTTTCATAATCTCTATTGCTGGTACTTTTTCTTTCGGGAGCTCAGGATGATTGATGCATTCTTCATATTTTTGGCGGAAGCTGCCAGCACCGACACTCTCATCATAAAAATCTTCAAGGGAAAAGCCCATTAGTTTTCTAACTTCATGAGGATCAAATAAATACCAGTCTCCTCTGTTTTCCACCTGTTCCATGAACATATCCGGAATGCACACTCCATTGAAAAGGTCATGTGTACGCATGCGTTCATCACCATTGTTGAGCTTGCTGTCAAGAAAAGAAAAAATGTCTTTATGCCAAACATCTAAATAGACAGAAATGGCTCCTTTCCGTTGTCCTAGCTGGTCGACACTTACGGCCGTATTGTTTAGTTGTTTCATCCACGGTATCACTCCGCTCGATACGCTTTTGAATCCACGTATATCACTGCCGCGACTGCGTATTTTGCCGAGATAGACGCCAAGGCCGCCTCCTGATTTGGAGAGGTTTGCAATGTCGGTGTTGCTGTCATATATTCCTTGCAAGCTGTCATCAACTGTATCAATGAAGCAGCTTGAGAGCTGTCCATATGTTTTTCCGGCATTGGCAAATGTCGGTGTGGCAACCGTCATATACAAATTACTTAGTGCCCAATAAGCTTCTTTCACGTAATGAATCCGATTATTTTCTTCCTTTTGCATGAGAGTCATGGCAATGATCATGAATCGTTCTTGAGGCAACTCTAGTAAACGCTTATGATGATCACGTGTTAAATAGCGGTCAGATAACGTTTTGAGGCCAATATAGGTAAATAGATAATCTTTTTGAGGATCAATGATTGCCTCTAATTCATTTACTTCTTTATGTGTGTATGCTTTTAGGATTTGAGGTTGATAGATTCCTTGATCTGTTAAGCCTTTGATTAATGAATAAAAGTCCGTATAGGGTTTGGAGATGTTTCTGTTTCTGCAAACTTCCTGTTGCAGCTTTTGTGATAATAATCTTGATGCAACATAAGTCCAGTCTGGTTCTAGTTCGTCCACGTGATTAAGGGCTTCTAGTATTAGTTGGTTTGTAATTTCATGTTGATTGGTGTGCTGGTGCAATTTATCGATAATCTTGGTAGCTTTTTGTAAAAAACTTTTTGTTTCAAAAGTTGGAAACTCGGACAAAACAGTCTCTAAATGGCTCTGGTATTCTTGAAAGGTAGTTAGACTCTTTTTCTTTTTATGTACAGTTTCGGTATGAACGGTCATTTTTTCACTCTCCACTTCATCAAAAATAAAAAAATCCACTCAATAGTTGAGTGGATCAAACGATCATAGAAAAAGGGAGAAAATGCAGGGGAGGATTCTTAGATAATATACTGAGGTGCATCAGAAATAATCAAAAGAACCTTGTCCTGCTTTTACCGTGTTCTATGTATCGTTTCATCTTCTCAACTCCCGAAGAAAGAGAAACTAAATCGGTAAAGGCAGGTCTCCTGACTCGTGCTTCTTCCTATTTTGACCCTTCCCATACAAGAGCCGTTAAGCCTTCATGTACAGTGGTTTCTCAAAATCGTCAGCACTTACAGTTGCGGGTACAGTTCCGGATTTTCACCGGATTCCCTATTAAGTCTAAAAAAGACACCTTTATCGTAAAAAGTTATAATCACTATATGTAGTTATATGTTTGTTTTATACTATCTATATATAGTGTTTGTGTGGATGATAGTACTATCATAATGGAAACACAAGCAAATGGCAAGACATTTTATGGAGGCTTCGACGTGAAGGTGAAAAATCCTGCCGGGGTCTGACCCCGGCAGGGTTTTTTTATTGTTCTTGTAATATTTGCTCAATAGAGCTGCTGATTTGAATGTCTTTCAAGATGAGTCCGGAGTTGATGAATTGTAAGCTTAGTTCCGGGCGGAGGCCTGTTATGATTGGTGTGATGCCGATTAGCTTGAGTGACCGGATGAGTAGGTCCATGGTGTGCAGAACTGTTTCGTCTAAACGGTAAACACCAGAAAAATCAATGATTAAGTGGGAAATGGAAAGGTTCTTACTTTTCTCCAACGTTTCTTCTATCAGTATTCCTGCGCGAATCTCATCAATTTCTCCGACAAGAGGCAGCACTCCCATTCCTTTTTGTAAAGGAACAATTGGAATAGACAGTCGAATATAAGAAGCTTTTGTTTCTATCATTTTCTGTTCAGTAGCGATGGAAAAGGCGTGACTGAATCCATACACAATAATATTGAAGATTTCATCTATCAGAATGAAAATATCTGTAATCTGATTCATGTGAAGTCCATCTTCCACACCTTCACGTTGAATAAACTTCCACAAGCATTTTTTATATAACGTCATATTAGAGAGGGTCTCTTCAAGTGACCCGCCGGCCTTTACAGACATGAATCCGACAGATTCCCCCCATTCTTTTGCGCGGTCTAAGACATTGTTTTCAGGATCGCGGACATAGTCACCCAAGAATACCACTAACGTTTTAAAGATTTCCTTGATCTGAACCTCTACTTCTTCTTCTCGATATTGCGGTACATTAGGATAAGCATTCTGTATTTCCAAAAGCATGCTAGCAGCTACTTCATTCTGTGAATCTATTAACTTTTGTCCTATTAGGGAGTGTGGCGTCTTCGTCATGTTAGAGTCCTTTCTTTTAGCCAGTTGTATTTTAATTGATATATTAATTTCTATTTTAATTTAAAGTCTAAAACATGTATATCATTTACTAGATAAGAATAGGAAATAAGCAGTATTTTTGGCTAATTGTATTTAAAAGAGGTATAATTTCTTATTATTGAAGAGATAGGAGTGTTAGTATGGAAAGAATTCAGTTAGCAGAAGATGTTTCCCTCTCTAGAATTGTACATGGAATGTGGCGTTTGAGTGATTGGGGTTACAGCCAGGAAGAGGTTGTGGAATTTATAGAAAAGTGTTTGGATTTTGGCGTTACAAGCTTTGATCATGCAGACATTTATGGTAATTACACAGTAGAAGAGCAATTTGGACAAGCATTAGAACTAAAGCCATCACTAAGGGACAAGATAGAAATAGTTACGAAATGTGGAATCAAGCTGATTTCTTCTAATAGACCAGAACATAAAATTAAATATTATGATACAAGCAAAGAACATATCATTCGATCTGTAGAAAAATCATTAAAGAACTTTCGAACGGATTATATTGACATTCTATTGATACATAGACCAGATCCAATGATGGATCCAAGTGAAGTGGCAGAAGCATTCACACAGTTAAAAGAACAAGGAAAAGTAAAGCGGTTTGGCGTTTCCAACTTTGCTCCTTCTCAGTATAAGTTACTCAACTCTTATCTAGATGAACCGTTGGTAACAAATCAGATTGAAATTTCCGCTACCCATTTAGAACACTTCGATAAAGGAACAATCGAGCAATGTCAAATGGATAGAATCTCTCCGATGGCATGGTCACCTCTAGGCGGAGGGAGTATTTTCACTAGTACAGAGGAAAAAGTTAACCGGGTAAGAAATACATTAGAAAAGATACAAGGACAAATTGGGGCAGAATCTATGGATCAAGTTTTATATGCTTGGTTATTAACGCATCCTTCAAAAATCCTTCCGATAGTAGGTTCAGGGAAGATTGAAAGAGTAAAGTCAGCGGTTTCTTCATTGGATATCAAACTGGATTCACAGCAGTGGTTTGAAATTTTAGAAGCATCAAAAGGAAAAGAAGTGGATTAATTTTATTATATTTTCATAATAAAAAACCAGGACCATTGGCCTGGTTTTTTATTTGTGCTTTTTGTATTCCACCTAAAAATTGGAAGAATTACCACTAGAACTTTAATTGGTTGTTTCGTTTATTCATGTGCTTTTTATAAATATCCGAGAAAAACATCAATCCAATTAAACCAAAAATGACATACGATAAGTTAAAGTACAATGCAGGATCGATCCTAATGTGATCTCCACCAGCAGCAACTTTAATTATTTGATAGGAATCCAAAGCGACTTTTGCAGCAATAAGGACAAATATTGCAACGAATACCCTCCAAAGTAATTTCATTTAAAACCCCTCCATCGATTGCATGAAAAATTTTCTATTTGTAAATGCTATAAAAGTTAAAATAATGGGTAAATAAAAGTAGAAATCAGTGCTTAAATATATCAAATTTTCGAAAGGAAAACAACCCGACTTTTGATCTTTTTATTGTGTATTATAACAGGTGTTGAGAAATTGGTCTATCATAAATCACTTTACAGAAATAAAAATACCACGTAGAATGAAAAAAGTCGCCTTTTGTCGAATGAAAGAAAGAAACACCGAAATTCGAAAAGAGAAATTATACTAGTATTACAAAAGGGAGGATTTCAATGTGAAAATGACATTGACGAAAAAAATAATTATCGGTCTTATATTAGGTATTTTAGTTGGCCTTGCCTTGAATGTTTATGCACCGTCCTTATTCGATCCATTAGATACATATTTATTTCAACCACTAGGGAAAATCTTTCTAAACCTCATTACAATGCTTGTTGTTCCAATCGTACTCATCTCCATTACACTGGGAGTAGTCGGACTAGGGGATACAAAAAAGCTTGGAAGTATTGGTCTTAAAACTATTTTGTTTTTCATGATTACTACATGTATTGCCATAACAATAGGTCTAACACTTGCCTCGGTTATTCAACCTGGACTTGCTGGTGATTTTGAGAGTATGTTGGTTGACGAACTAGCTGAAGAAGATACACCGGAAAAAGCTCCTCCGGTTATGGAAACACTATTAAACATTATTCCTACAAACCCGATCAAAGCAATGGCAGAAGGTGAAATGCTGCAAATTATTTCATTCTCCGTATTGCTTGGCTTTGCGATAAATGCATTGGGGGAAAAGGCAGGAAAGGTCAAAACCCTACTTGAACAAGCAAATGATATTGTCATGCTGCTTGTAAATATCGTAATAAAAACAGCTCCATATGGGGCATTTGGTTTAATTGCTTCAGCCGTTGGCGGACTTGGACTAGATGCTATTAAGGCTATGGGGGCATACTTTTTAGTCGTTATTTTAGCTTTATTTTTACATTTCTTTATCACATACGGTAGTGCTTTATTCTTCTTGGGGAGAATCAATCCAATTACGTTCTTCAAGCGTTTTATTCCTGCAATGAGTGTTGCTTTCAGTACATCAAGCAGTAATGCAACCTTACCGATGTCCATGGATGTCGCACAAGAAAATCTTGGAGTTCCAAAGAGGATCAGTAGTTTCGTACAACCGCTAGGCGCCACTATAAATATGGATGGAACAGCAATCATGCAAGGTGTTGCCACGGTATTTATTGCTCAAGTATACGGAATTGACTTAAGTTTGACGCAACTTCTGACTGTCGTAGGTTTGGCTGTTGTTGCTAGTATCGGAACAGCAGGTGTTCCGGGAGTAGGATTCATCCTGCTTGCCATGGTGCTAGGGCAGGTTGGCCTTCCGGTTGAAGGAATTGCCTTAATACTAGGAATTGACCGACTACTTGATATGACTAGAACAGCAGTTAATATCACAGGTGATGCAGCATGTGCTTATATAGTTGCAAAATCTGAAGATGGGGAAGTTAAACTACCAGAGGAACAAAGAATATAAATCGAAAGCCATTCCGGATTGTATATCTGGAATGGCTTTTTCTTATTGAAGATGAGTAAGTATAAAATTTTGTTGATTTCCGTTCCAGGCGCTTCGCTTGCCTGCGGGCGGTCCGTGAGCCTCCTTCAGGCTTCGCCTTCCGGGGGTCTCACCTGTCCCTTCCTCCCGCGGGCGTCTGCGCGCCTTCCTCTCCAATCAACAAGGTAGCTTCATTTATTGAAAGGTTTTTGCAATGCAATCCAACTGTGTGACTGAATAAGCATTAACTTAACATTTACGCAATTTTCAGCTGTGGATTGGAGCAAATGGCGTAGACTCCAGCGGGGGAGTAACGGTAGGTTGAGACCCCTGAAGCGTTGGGAGGCTCAAGCACCGTCCCGCGGAAAGCGAAGCCATTTGCGGAAAGAAACAGCGGCGATTAACTACTAACTAATATATTATGCTGTAAAGGACTGGGCAGCTTTTTTTATTGTGAAATTTTCAGGCCGATTACACCGATTATTATCAGTGATAGCAAAAAGATTCGGATTCTGTCTTTTGATTCTTGAAAGAAAATCATCCCAAGGGCTACACTCCCCGCAGAACCGATGCCTGTCCAGACAGCATAAGCAGTGCCCATAGGTATTTCTTTCAAGGCAAGGGACAGAAAGTAGAAACTAGACAATCCAATTACTACAAAACATATGGAAGGGACAAGCTTTTTGAAGCCTTCTGCTAATTTAAGAGATGCCACTGCTCCGATTTCACAAATTCCAGCTATGAAAAGGAAGATCCAAGCCATTTTATTTCCCCTCCTCTAGGACTTCTGTTTCCTTTGTATCATCAGAAGTTGTCATTTTTAATCCAATGATTCCAATCAGCATAAGACTCAGAAAAAACAGTTTGGAAGGACTTGCTGATTCTTGAAAATATAATATCCCTACAATTGCAGTTCCTGCTGCACCAAGACCTGTGAAAATGGCATATGCCGTTCCTATTGGCAAGAACTTTAAAGACTTAGAAAACAAATAAAAACTGATTGCCAATGTAATTAGAGTTATTATACTAGGCACTAGAACCGTAAAGCCTTCCGAATACCTTAATCCAATAACCCAGATAATTTCTAATAGACCTGCGATAAAAATATACATCCATTGCATTTCTATTTTCCTCCTATCTCCGTTGCTTTCCAGTAATGTTCAAATGCATGTTCTGCTTTCTTGTCAAAGTCAGAACTTGAATAAAAGAACCGTTGTACAAACAATCCATCAATCAAGCAGTAATATGCGTCAATAAGAGGTTCTAACGGTTGTGGTGGGATTTCACCTTTGTCTAGTCCTTTGCTGAAAATTTTAGACAAAATATCAGTCGTATAAGTCTCTGTTTGTAGAAAATGTTCATGTATTGATGACCGAAATTTTTCTTCAGGGAAAAGTAGGGTGCGTTTATACAATAAACCCAGTGTTTCGTCCTTCCAGAAATCTATCATGTTAATTAATAGACGCTTCAACAATGGTTTTGTAGAACTTGATTGAATCTCTAGTGAATCAATAGCGACTCTGTCCATAAACGTCTCCATCAGTTCTTGAAGGATGGTCATATATAAATCATCTTTATTTTTAAAATGAGCATACAAAGAGGGTTTCTTAATACCAACTAATGATGCCACATCATTTAAAGATGTCCCATAATACCCTTTCTGAGCAAAAAGTTGGAGTGCATGCTGCTTGATAAGCTCCGAAGTTGAAAATGACATGTTATACCTCCTGAAAAATAAAACTACCTACCGTTCGTTAGGTTGGCGATAAATCATATTATATGATAAGTATCCTACTAAATCAATTAGTTTTATTTTTGAATGGAGAGGGTATTTAAAAGCTAAGAGATGAGGGAGGAATTGATGTGAATAAGAGGTTGAAAGACAAGTTGGAGAAGAGGCAGGCTCTTTTTAAATCACAAACCGAGCACAGAGCCAAAGGTAAAACCATTCGTTTAGCAGCCTCACGACAAGGAGCTCAGATCAATACACATCAACTCACAACTAGAGATTACAGTAAGGAGGTATTATCTTGAGTACAAAAAGAATTAATAGCCATATGGAGCGCGAGAAAAATAGAAAAGCGCAAAAAGCTGCTCAGCCTGCTTATGAGGTGTCAGTCAACGATAATTCTTTCAAGGTTACAGGTGTGAAATCTGAAAAAGAAGCCATTGATAAGTTATCAAAGTGGAGTGCTTTTCACAACATGGTAAACAAAATGAAGGAAAATGACGAAGAAGTGAACATTGAAGCAAAGAAAATACAAGGGTAATGAAACACACCACAGTTGGTCTGTGGTGTGTTTCCATTTGCTTACTTTTATGTCTGGACTCGCTCTTTAAAATCTTCTACACGCATTGGAAAGAACGAATTCGATTAGAGTCTATTCCGAAGTACATCCAAGTAAAGAAGAACCAACGATAACCAGCGACAGATCTTCTTCCGATAAATGTAGGATAGAACCAGAATTGCTCCCCATTATTTAACCTTACCCATGTAAAACGATATAAACATCCATAAAATGCACCCGGATCCACTGCTAAAGCAGTAGGTCCACCAGGGGCACCGAAGCTGGCAGTTGGAGGTGGTGGAGTAGATGGCGGCGGTCCGGATGGTGGTCCGCTTCCGGGTCCTCCCCCAGGCCCTCCAGGTGGTCCAAAACCAGGTGGTCCTCCAGAAGGTGGTCCAAAACCAGGTGGTCCTCCAGAAGGTGGTCCAAAACCAGGCCCTTGCCCACCACCGGGAGGCGGTCCGAATGGTGGAAAACTAAGTTGACGATAAGGATACATAGGATTGCTCCCTTCTATTCAATTCTCTATACGGTATGCAGGCGCCCAGAGGATGGTGAAACAAAAGATGGTTTTTGGATGAATAATGGCCAAAAAAAATATCAGGCTTCCAATAAGGAAACCTGAGTAGTTTTGTTTTTATTTTGCTATTAACACGGGGCAGTTAGCGGTGTTTGTAACCTTATCGCTTACACTTCCCAGAATTAATTTCTTTAATCCTCCAAGACCCCTGCTACCTATAATGATGAGGTCGTTTCCTTGTGAGTCGGCAAAATTGCAGATTGTTTTGGCTGGGTCTCCTTGCATGACCTCTACTGGAGCTTCAATTCGTTCTTGAGATAAAAGTGCATGAACTTCATTTAATGACTGAGTTATTTCATCATTTTCAGCTGTAGCAACTCGCTGTTTACTCGGCACCGTATCTTTTACATTACTTGTATAAATGTTCAAACCGTCTACATTGCCCATTCCACCAGCAGGAAGAGTGTCAGGTCTTGTAGCCGGTATCGGGACATTTACAGATGTTTCCTCAAGGACATGTATAATGGTAATGCGTGAGTGAAGCCTTTTCTTCATTTCTATCCCCATCTGTACTGCTTTCAAACTGCTCTTGGAACCGTCATAAGCAATTAAAATATTATTGAAAGTTTCCATTTTTATCTGCTCCTTTTTCATCGTTTTAAGTAAGTTTATTGTTATAAATTAAATACCCTAAGCAATAACTTTTAAAACTACAGAGAAGATGTGGAAAACCTCTACTTTGCTTGAATGGTAATATGCTCGAACTTTGTTACATCAAAAAGTCCAGTATCCGTCAACTTCAGTTCTGGGATAACAGGAAGGCTTAAAAAGGATAACGCCACAAAAGGATTAAAGTTATCCTGGCTGCCAATAAGATGAAGAGCATCATGAAGGTCCTTCAAATACGAAAGAGTTTGTTTTGTCGTCCTATTGGCCATCAAGCCCGAAATCTCAAGTGGCAATGAGGCTACTACTTTTTCCTCACAAACAACCACCAGGCCACCCTTCATCTGTTCGATTGCTTGGACAGCAACTAATAGATCTTCATCGTTAGTTCCGACTGTAACAATATTGTGAGAATCATGTGCTACAGTGGATGCTATTGCTCCATTTTTTATTTGAAACCCTTTAACAATTCCAAGTCCAATATGCCCACGACGCTTATGTCTTTCAATCACTGCGAGTTTTAATTGATCTTCATCATGGTTGGGTACAAAGTGCCCATTATAGGTCGTCACGGTTTCTTTTATGTGCTTGGTAACAAGACTGTTAGGGATGATTTCTATAATGTTGCATGGTTTGTCTGCTTCCACACATATTTTCAAATCACTTTTATGGATAGGTTTCATGTTTAGAGAACCCTTTAAAAGTTCCGGAACGACGATGCGAGAGTGTTGATGATCCTGGTTCTTTATTCTTTTTCCATTCTTATAGACATCTTTGATAGTGAACTTTTCAAGGTCTTCTATGAATAGTAAATCTGCGCGGTACCCTGGTGCAACCGCTCCTCTATCCATTAAAGAAAAACACTCTGCGGCATTTAATGTCGCAATTTGTATAGCTAGCAGATGGTCAAGTCCTTCTTGAATGGAGATTCGAATATTATGGTCGATACTACCCTCATTTACCAAATCATCAAGGTGTTTATCGTCTGTACAGAATAGAAAGCGTCTTGCATTTTTTTCATTTACAAGAGGAATTAAGGCTCTAATATCTTTTGCGACAGTTCCTTCCCTCATCATGACGTACATTCCCCGCTTTAGTCTTTCTTTTGCTTCTTGTGCGGTGACGCATTCGTGATCGGTTTTTATGTTGGCAGAGGCATAGATGTTCAAGTCTTCAGGAGCAAGGCCTGCGCCGTGTCCATCAATTTTCTTATTTTGCTGAGATGCTTGTGTCAATTTTGCAATCATTGCTTCGTTGCCATCACGGACAGCGGGGAAATCCATCACTTCTGCCAGTCCGATAACCCTCTCATGTTCGTAAAATGGAGCAAGGTCATGTGCCTGGATAGTGGCTCCATTGTACTCGAAAGATGTAGCAGGTACACAAGATGGTAGCATGAAAAAGACATCAACCGGACATTCTTCTGTAGCATCCAACATGAACTGAATTCCGGCAGTCCCGCTTACATTTGCAATTTCATGAGGATCGGTAATGATGGTAGTGACTCCATGTGCTAGAATTGTCCGGGTAAAATAGTGGGGATGAATCATGGAGGATTCCATATGAACATGCCCATCAATTAGTCCTGGACAAATAAATGCTCCTTTAGCATCTATTACTTCATGCCCATCATAATTACCTATACCGATAACCATGCCGTCTTTTATCGCAAGATCTTCCTCTAGAATCTCTAAATTAAATACATCTATTATTCTTCCATTTTTTATAACGAGGTCGGCTTTTGTCCTTTTTGCTGCTGCTTTTATCATAGGTTTCAAGTTAAGTGTCATGTTTTTCCCTCCAAAATAGATAAAACTCCAAGCAATAACTTGGAGTTCGACCATGGAGAATACCCCTCAATCTTTTTGCACTATTGATGCAGTTAAAATAAGAAGGTGGGGATTCTCGTAGTCAAACTCTTTACGGTAGTTTGGTAGAAACTTATGGACCATATCTCCAAGATTATACGAGTAGTTCAATATGAGTATTTTTCCCATTATAGTGGGGTGGAGGAATTTACGTCAAGCTTCTATTTATAGCCGGAAAATTTCGAATTTGGGAAAAGGGTTGGCTTTTGTTGAAAAAGGGTATGTAATAGTGTTTAAGTTTGAGGAATGGTATTATCAACAAAGAAGAATGGCTTTTACATATTTTAATATGGCCAATCTTTGATTATGCATGTCACCCTAAAAAAGAGGGGACTGCATTCGAATAACTATTATTAGTTTTGTTGCATATAGGGGGTTCATATGGCTGAAAGAGCAAGTAAGTATAAACGAAAAGTCAGTTTTAGAGCGGTACTACTCATTGCAGGTTTGTTAGCTCTAATTATATTGCTGGGAATGCAATTATATATTAATACAAGAGACGTCAGTGCACTGACAGATCCTTTACCGCAATCATCGGTACTTTATGATAGGGATGGGGAAGTCGCTAGCAGGATAACCTCCAATCAGATAGAAGGTGTACCATCTGACGAAATTCCTGAAGTGATGAAGCAGGCGGTTGTAGCAGTAGAAGATCAGCGATTTTATGAGCATGATGGGTTTGACTTTGTAGGAACTCTGCGTGCCTTTACAACAAATGTTAAAGCTGGGGGCTACGTGCAGGGTGGAAGTACAATTACCCAACAATTGGCCAAAAACGTCTTTTTATCACATGATAAAACATTAAAACGTAAAACAGACGAATTCTTTTTAGCAAAAAAGGTCGAAAAATCTTATTCGAAGGACCAAATCATCAGTTTATATCTAAATCAGATTTACTTTGGCGAAGGAGCTTGGGGAATTAAACGCGCAGCTGCGGTTTATTTTGCAAAAGATCCAAAAGACCTTACACTTGCAGAATCTGCAACTTTGGCCGGATTAATCAAAGCTCCATCTGCGCTTTCTCCATTAAATAATGAGGAGCGCTCCATTCAACGCAGAAACTTGGTGCTCTCACTAATGCACCAACAAGGATTCATTACAGCAGAAGAAGTGGAAGCGGCAAAACAAGAAGAATTAAAACTGGAAACCAGACAGGTGGATCCTCATAAAGGGAAATACCCAAGCTTTACGGATTATATTATTGATGAGGCAGAAAAAATGTATGGCATCAGTGAGAGTGAACTCCTTGCTGGTGGCTACCGCATTTATACGACGCTTGAACCTAAGGTGCAGGAAGCTCTTGAAAAAGTGTATGCAGATCCGGAAAATTTTCCTACGGGTAAGTCCGGCGAGGTGGCACAAAGCAGTGGCGTACTGCTTGATCCGAAAACAGGTGGCATTCTAGGGATGATAGGTGGCCGGGACTATCAGTTCCGTGACTTTAACCGTGCATCTAAGCTTAAGAAGCCGCCTGGATCCACAGCAAAACCGTTGCTTGTTTATACTCCTGCCCTTGAAGAGGGCTATGATGTGTATGATATGTTAAATGATTCCCCAACGGAATTTGGTGATTACAAGCCACAAAATCACACTTTGGACTTCCGTGGGGAAGTTTCCATGTATGATGCAGTATTGAATTCTTATAACATTCCTGCGGTTTCCCTGCTATATGATATGGGGATCCAAAAAGGCATGGACGCAGCCAAAAAGCTATACTTGCCGGTTGATGAAAAAGAAGACCGTACGCTCGGAAATATAGCATTGGGCGGATTTCATGGCGTTTCCCCGAAACATATGGCCGAAGCGTACTCCGTCTATGCAAACAACGGGGAAATTATTGAATCGCATGGAATTGTTAAGATAGAAACAGTTACAGGAAAAGAAGTGGCTACTTTTGAGGAAGAAAAAGAACGTGTTTTTTCCGAAGAAGCCGTTCAAAAAATGAACTTTATGCTCAAAGGCGTTGTCGAAGAAGGAAGTGGAAAGAACGCTATTATTGAAGGACGGGAAGTTGCCGGAAAAACAGGTTCCACTCAAACAGCTGATAATAACCATGGCGCCACTTCCAATCAATGGTTTGTTGGTTTCACTCCACAAATTGTCGGGGCATTCTGGATTGGTTTTGATAAAGAATCTGCTGATAACGTCCTTCCCATCATCTCTGGAGCGGGAAGCCCTTCAGCCAAGGTATTTCAGCAGGTCGTAAGTGAAGCTTTAGAAGGAGAGCCAGTAGAATCCTTCAATCTTCCAGCAAATCTGCAGAAGAAGACAGTCTCTGCGAATAAGGAAGAGGAAAAGCAGGAGCAAGAACAGCCAAGAAAGAAAGATGAAAAGAAAAGAGATGAGAAGGAGAAAAAAGAAGAGAAGAAAAGAGAAAAAAAAGAAAAAGAGCGTGGCAAAAAAGACCGAGATGACGATGACTGACAGTAACCACCTTCCCTGGTAAATGGGGAAGGTGGTTTTTATATGTTTAGACCATACAATTTCGTGATAAAGACTATTAAACCAAAAGTTTAATGGAGGGATTTTGTGACCTATCAAAAGACGATGGAGAAACTTTCAAACATGAAATTTATTAAGCCGGACAAAGTACTAAGCTTATATTTGCACACAGACCGTAGTCATCGGGACCAGCAAGGTGGCGAATGGAAGATAGCGTTAAAGAACGGGTTTAATCGACTTGAAGAATATATAGGGGCTAGCAGTAAGGAAGAATTAGAAAGATTGCGTTCCATTCGTGAAGATGTTGAAAAATATGTTGAAAGTAAAGAACGCAAAATGCCGAGAGGGCTGATCATCTTTGCATCTGCAGATAGCGGTCTATGGGAGACGTTTGAATTACAAGTTTCCGTTCCGACGAATTTTTATTGGGAAGAATACCCTGTACTAGATGAGCTTCAAAAAATGTATCAGGCATACCCTTTAACAGGTTTTGTTCTTATGCAAAAGAATGAAATTAAAATTCTTACATCCATCTTCGGCCTGATTGAAGAAAGTCAGTCGATGGCATTTGATTTAGAAATAGATGATTGGAGAATGCATCAAGGTCCATCACATCACAGTTCTAGTATGGGAAGCGGAGCCATTAAAACGGCGAGCCAGGTGGACCATTACGAAGATCGCATCAATGCGAATCAGAAGAGGTGGGTAAAGAGCCTTGGCAGCAAGCTTGATAGAAAAGCAGCGAATAAGCAATGGGAGAAGATAATATTAGTTGGAGACAAGGGAGAAGCCGAATTATTAGAACAATATATGAATAAAAAGGTAGATGCCATTATTCAAAAGAACCTCTTGAACGAAAATGAGAGCACTGTTTTAGAGAAGTTATTAGCTTGATTTTTAGTAAAGCCCCCTACATCAAGGGGGCTTTTATTATGATTCTTAGCGCTAAATAATAGGGTATTCCGCTTCATAAATCGGGTCTGAGTAGTAAGGAGGGTGTGGTCCGATTTTTGGCATCGGCCACTTATTTTGCTGGTAAACCATTAGGATTTTTGCATCAGATTGATTAATCAACAATAGTTTGACTTCAGGGTTAAATTCATAACGCAAAATAATCAACTCCTTAGCTATTGTTCACTTTTTTGAAGGGATCTCTTTGGTCAAGAAGCCGTAAACTCTCCACCATTTACATGTAGCACTTGCCCTGTAACAAATCGGGAGTCATCAGATGCTAGATAAACATACGTTGGGGCTAACTCAAAAGGTTGAGCCGCGCGATTCATTGGGTTATATGCACCGAACACTCCTACTTGATCTGATGAAAAACTTGCAGGGATGAGAGGTGTCCAGGTTCTTCCAGGGGCGACGGCATTAACGCGGATACCTTGGTCAACGATACTATTGGCAAGCGCGCGTGTAAACCCGACGTTCGCTGCTTTTGTAGCGGTATAATCAATCAATTGTTTTTCCCCTGCATAAGCGACTACGGAGGCGGTATTGATGATGGAACTGCCTGACTTTAGGTAGGGCAAAGCAGCCCTAGTTGTATAGAAATGGGAATAAATATTCACCTTGAAGGTGTCGTCAAACTGTTCATCCGTTATATCAAGCAAACTTAGTTGTTGGAATTGTATTCCCACATGATTCACCAGAATATCCAACTTTCCAAAAGCTTGGATTGTTTGCTCTACAATTGCTACACATTGTTTCTTCACTCTTAAATCCCCGGGCATTAGGATACACTGTTGCCCAAGCTCTTCAATTCTTGCTTTTGTTCTGTTGGCATCTTCATGTTCATCAAGATAGGAAATGGCTAGATTTGCACCTTCTTTTGCATAAGAAATCGCTGTCGCTGCACCTATACCGCTATCACCCGCAGTAATGAGTGCAATCTTTCCTTTCAGCTTCCCGCTGCCTTTATAATGCGGATTTTCAATAATAGGCTTTGGTACCATATATTTTTCCAATCCAGGCTGTTGTAACTGCCGCTGTTCCGGGAAGTTGATGGGTATTTCTTGGTATTTTGTTATTTTTCCATAATTAGGATATAAGGGATAAGGGTCTTTTTGTTTATTCGAATCAAACCAATTTTGAAACTCCTTTAGCTCCTCGATGTTCCGCTGCTTGTCATATGGGTCCATCTAAAACCTCCTTTGACCATCCTATACACAACTATATGTTTATTAATAATATAACTTGGTTTATGCATTTTTTATATTTTCCTATTTCATCTCCATCTCTAGACCGAGTGAAAAAGAACCGGCAGTCTGTTATCAGCCATTATTAAAGACGATACACTGATGATAGATAATAAATAGTGGAGGGCAAATAATGAAAAATATGATTACTATTTTCAAGAAACCAAATTACAGTTTGCTGTTTTGGTCATCTTTTACTTCTACAATGGGAAGTATCGTTGGTATCGCCGCGTTGATGCTGTATTTGTTGGACAGATATACAGATCAGCCATTCTATGCAGCATTGACGGAATTAATGTATTCTTTGCCGACACTTGCTGTCTTCTTTTTGGTGGGGGTACTTGCAGATAGAATGGATCGACAGAAGATTGCGGTATACAGCGATGTGATTTGTGCCATTTTGTCTCTGGCGCTGATGGGGGCCATCTATATTGATTGGATGCCGCTTGTGTTTGCAATACTATTCTTAAGAAGTGCGGTATCGAAATTTTTCCATCCTGCCCAGGCTGCGATCATCCAAGGAATCCTTACAAAGGATGAATACACAGTGGCAGCAGGACTAAATCAGATGACAAGCAGTTTGTTCATGTTGTTTGGCAATGCTCTTGGAATTTTTATCTACTGGACGGTTGGCCTTCAGGGTGCTATATTTGTATGCTTTGTCACTTATATGGTCAGTGCGATACTAATCCGTGCGTGTAAGTTAGAGGAGAATGTCGTCTTGCCGAATGGTCGACACAAATGGACGCAACTCAATGTCAGGTTTGTAGCGAATGATTTTAAAGATGGAATGCTTTATATTATAAAAAATCCTTTGTTGGTCTACCTTATCATTGGTTTCTTTGTTTTTGGAATTGTAAACGGAGGGCTTTCCGTCATGCCGGCCTATATACTTAAATATAAACTTGCTCCAAAAGACTATGAGGAGTTCATGATAGTAATGGGAGTAGTATTTGGCATCTCGGTTTTAATTGGAAGCATTGTTGCCTCGATGATGGCGAAGAAGCTGAAACTGTATCAAATGGTCATCATTGGTTTAGGTGTCTCTGGTGCTTTTGTCGTGGCTAGTGGATATAGTCCGGATATGTATTACTATTTAGCATTCACCGCTTTAATTGGTCTTGGCCTGCCTTTTGTCAACATTGGAATTGGGGGATGGCTACCAAGGATTGTAGATCCTAAAATGATGGGCAGGGTACAGGGATGGATTACGCCATTGATGATGTTATCTCAATCTATTACTCTTGGAGTGATTGCGTTAACTTTTCAAAAAATCCTTTCGGTGGAAGGGCTTCATCTTCTTGTAGGGGGCTGCTTATTGTTTGTTGGATTATTTTATATGTTCACCTTGCCTAAACACGCTACTGAAGAGGAAGAGGGAGCCGATGGATTGGAAAACTCCGCTTCTGTGTAAAATTAATCTTTGACAAAATAGAAAAAGCAAATTAACATAGGTATCAGAAATTGCTTTCCGAAAACTTTATACGAATCTACCACTAGGGGTGCCTTTATAAGGCTGAGATTGAAGTGTGACTTCAAGACTCTTAGAACCTGATCTGGTTAACACCAGCGTAGGGAAGTGGGGTCGAAACACTATACTTATAATGTTAGCTGTACTAGTGAATTTACCACCTTCTTTGCGCAAGCGAGGAAGGTGGTTTTTTGCATTTTACTTACAATTTTAGGAGGAATGGAGAATGAAATTTTCACAGTTGGTAAGAAAGAAAGCGGATCATATTTGGGAGGCGAGCTTCCATCATCCATTTGTAAAAGGGATAGCAGATGGAACTTTATCATTGGAGTCGTTTAAATATTATGTACTGCAGGATGCCTATTATTTAAGCCATTTTGCAAAAGTTCAAGCATATGCCGGAGCGAAGGCTTTTGATTTACAAACGACAGCAAGACTAGCAGCACATGCACAAGGTACATATGAAGCGGAATTATCCTTACACGAAAACTTTTCGAAACGTCTTGGGGTGACAGAAGCAGAAAAGGCGTCATTCCAGGCAGCTCCGACCGCACACGCTTATACTTCCCACATGTATCGTGCGGTGTTGACAGGCGGATTGGGAGAAGTGATTGCAGCCCTGTTGCCTTGCTACTGGTTATATTATGAAATTGGTGAGAGATTAAAAGACTGCACGCCAGCAGAACCAATCTATCAGGAGTGGATTGCAGCATATGGTGGGGAATGGTTCAAGGAGCTTGTGGAAGAGCAGATCAATAGATTGGATGAATTGGCGGAAAAAGCAACAGAAGAAGAGAAAACGAGAATGCTTGAGTATTTCACCATCAGCAGTCAGTACGAATATTCCTTCTGGGAAATGGCCTACACTTTGGAGCAGTGGCCGGTATCTGAAGCAGTAGTGAAGGCTTAGGGGGGAATTATTATGAGCAAAGGATTAAAGCTTACGGATATATTGGTGACGGTTATTATTGCATTGGTATTCGGGATTGTTTATAAGATTTGGGCCCCGGTGTATAACGTCCTGGCTCCATTCGGTCTGCAGCTTCAAGAGCTGACGTATGGCATGTGGTTCATTGCCGCTACAGTTGCTTATCTCCTGATCAGAAAAGCCGGTGTCGCTTTCCTGGCAGAGGTGGCAGCCGCCTCAGGTGAGTTCCTGGTCGGGTCGGAATATGGATTGATGGTGTTGATATATGGGGTGATACAAGGTCTTTTTGCTGAAATGGTATTTATGGCTTTCCGCTATAAGAGGTTTGATGTGCTTGTAGCATCTCTTGCAGGGGCCGCAGCAGGTGTCGGCTCGCTTCTTTTGGATCTATTTAGAGGCTACCTGTTTGATTATGTATGGTGGAATGTGGCATTGCTGGTCTCTTTCCGCTTGATCGGCGCGATACTTTTAGCTGGAGTACTTGCTTATGTTTTAGTAAAAGCACTAGAAGCAACGGGAGTCACAAGCCTACTGAGACCGGTGAGCAAGGATGATTATGATTCCTTAAGGCAATAGGGAGGCAGAAATGAAACCCATCATAAAATTAAACAATTTAAGGCTCAAATACCCTGGTGGCAATAAGATTTTTAATGATTTGTCCCTTGAGGTCAAAAAAGGGGAAAAAGTATTGATTCTTGGACCCTCTGGAAGTGGGAAATCCACGCTCCTTCAAGTGTTCCCAGGAATTATTCCAAATGTGGTGGAAGTGCCGATGATTGTGGAAGACCAGCTTTTGCCCAATTCATGGGGGTATGTCTTCCAAGACCCTGATGCCCAGTTTTGTATGCCCTATGTAGATGAAGAACTTGCTTTTGTACTGGAAAACCTTTCAGTTCCAAGAGAGCAGATGAAAAGTAGAATTGCGGATGCCCTGGAAATGGTGGGATTGGAGTTGGCGAATCCCCGCTCAAAAATCCAGCAACTCTCAGGGGGGATGAAGCAGCGGCTTGCCATTGCCTCTGTCCTCCTGATGGAGCCAGACGTGCTCTTTTTGGATGAGCCGACAGCTTTACTAGATCCTGAAGGTACTAAGGATGTATGGGACACCATTAAGAAAGTGGCAGATGATAAAACTGTGATCATCGTGGAACATAAAGTGGAGCAGTTGCTCGACTTCGTGGAGAGGGTCATCGTGTTGGATGACGCTGGAAATATAATTGCTGATGGTAAGACGCAAGATGTCTTTAAAACCTCGCTTTCTCATTTAAACCAATATGGAATATGGTACCCGGGTGCTTGGGAGAATTATTTGAAAAACAGAAAACCCTTCTCCATGCTTAACATGGAGGCTGAAACGGTGTTAAAAGTGAACGGTCTTTCAGGCTATCGTGGTAAAGAGAAAAAGATTTATGTGGAGGAAGCGGAAATTCGTAAGGGGGAATGGATTTCCGTGATAGGGGAAAATGGGGCAGGGAAAAGCACATTGCTTGAATCGGTAATGAAGCTGATAAAGACAGAAGGTACCCTAGAAATCAATGGGGAAAAGGTCAAAAGAATCCCCACTGACCTAATCACCTTCGTTTTCCAGAACCCTGAATTCCAATTTGTGACCAAGTCCGTGGAAGCTGAATTAGCTTATTCACTGCGCTTGAGGAAAGTGGAACAAGAAACGGTAATGGAAAAAGTAGAAGAAATGCTGAAGCTTTTTCAGCTGGACTATGTGCGTCATCACCACCCTTACCAACTATCTGTTGGCCAAAAACGAAGGCTTAGCGTAGCGGCTGCAGTCATTCATCAGCCAAGTATTCTTCTATTAGACGAACCGACATTCGGCCAGGACAGCAGAAACACATTTGCCATGCTGGAATGGTTAGAAGCATTAAAGAATGCAGGTGTCTCAATCTTGATGGTCACACATGATGAGCACATCGTATCTGAGTTTTCGGATACCATTTGGACGATAAAAGATGGACAGCTTATCGATATGAGGAGTAAGGAGAGATTAAGAGGCAGGGGAGAAAAGGATGCAGTTGGAGCTTTATAAAAATAAATCATGGATGCATGATATTAATCCGAGCTTTAAACTATCAGGGATGGTCCTCCTCTTTATAGGTGTTCTGTTCATTCATAATATCAATGTGATGCTGAATTTAACAGGAGTTCTATTGTTGGTCTATCTTCTAATGACAGGCCAATCCTATAAACTGAAACTTTTATTACTGGTTCCATTTTTCTTTTTATTTTTCACTTCGGCGATCTCTATGGTCTTGTTTGGTAGAGGAGATACCATCTGGTTTGAATTTGGATTGATAAATGTCTCTGAGGAAAGTTTTTATCGTGGAGTTCACCTGGGTTTACGGTCACTGGCATTTGCTTTTTGCGGGTTGATTTTTGCCCTTACGACCCAGCCGGTATATTTATTTTATTCCTTGATGCAGCAATGGAAGCTGCCGCCGAAATTTGCTTATAGCTTTATGGCTGGTATCCGTCTATTGCCGTTAATTCTAGAAGAATTTCTCACCTTAAGAAAGGCGCTGATTGTTAGGGGAGTGGAACAGAAAGGCAGTTTGTTGAAAAAGGTGTACTTTTACAGCATTCCATTACTATCCCAGAGTATCAGGAGAGCGCACAGAATAGCAGTGGCCATGGAAGCGAAGCGTTTCAGTAATCATGATAATCGGACCTATTATTACCAGATGGGCTACTCCCGGAAGGATCCGTGGTTCGTGCTTTTAATCCTGTTGATGATTGCTTTGTCCCTTTATCTTGGCATAAGGCTACCCTATGTACCGGTAACAGATGTCAGATACAGCGGATAGTATGCATTTCTTTTGAAAATTAGGAATTGTGTGCTATACTGAAGCCATCAATTGAATAACTTGTAACACTAGGGGAGTCAATAGTGACTGAGATGGAAAGAGTAATTTCCAGACCCTTTGAACCTGATCTAGTTTGTACTAGCGTAGGGAAGTGGAAATGTTCTATCACTGTTGGCTTTACATACCACATATAGATGAAAACCCACTCTTTACGTTAAAGAGTGGGTTTTTTGTATTTTATAATGTTGCATTAGAATCCCCTGGTGATTTTAGTGCAAGGTGTGAGACTCCTGAGGGAGATAGCGGTAGGTTGAGACCCAACAGGCAAAGCGAGGCCACTGAAAAACCTAGTAACCTATCTTTTGGATAATTTATAGCTGTTGATTGGAGCAATAGGTTAAGACTCCTACGGGGGAGTAGCGACAATGTTGAGACCCCACAGGGCGTAGCCCGAGGAGGCTCAAGGTCGCCCCGTGGAAAGCGAAGCCGTTTGCGGAAATTAACAGCGGTGTCTTATAAAATCTAACTTCAAAGACTTTTTCAATGGCCACGGCAAAGCCGAGGAGGCTCAAGCACCGCCCCTAGGAAAGCGAACACCTGGAACGGAAATCAACAGGAGTTTGACGGATTTTTAAGATTTTTTAAAAAAGGGTGAGGATCTTTGCAATTACATCTTATTACAGATGGTAAAAAAACAAAGGAAGAGCTTGTTGCCATCTTGAGTGAAGTTCATGAGTCAGTGGATTTCATCCATGTAAGAGAAAAACATCGAAGTGCACAGGAAGTCTTTGAACTGGTAGATGAACTGATAAGATCTGGGGTCCAGCCAGGGAAAGTCATTATAAACGACCGTGTCGATGTTGCCCATGTGCTTCATGTCGGAGGCGTACAAGTGGCCTATCACAGTCTTGGAGTTTCAGAGATTCGCAGAAATTTTCCCGAATTAAGGATCGGTAAGTCGGTACATAGTTACGAAGAGGCCATACAGGCAGAAATAGATGGGGCTGATTTTATTCTATTTGGCCATATTTATTCGACCTCTTCCAAGGAGGGGTTGGTACCTAAAGGTCTGATGGAATTAAAAAAGTTAACTAAATCCTTGAAGGTACCCGTCATTGCCATAGGCGGAATAAGTCCTGACAAACTTCAGGAGTTAAGAGCTTCTGGAGCGGCAGGGATCGCGGTCATGTCCGGAATCATGGATGCAAAAGATAATGTTCGTGCAGCGAAAGCCTTTCAAGCAGCATTGCTTGCCGAAAAGGAGGAGATTGGATGAATAAAATCTATGACGTAATTATTATCGGTGGTGGTGTCAACGGCTGTTCCATTGCGTACTATCTTGCCGGTGAAGGAAGAAGTGTATTGCTTTTGGAAAGGGAAAAGTTGGCGGGTAAGGCATCGAGTGCAGCTGCCGGCATGCTTGGAGCACAAGTGGAAGTGACGGAAGAAGGAGCACTTTTTGATATCGCCAAGGAAAGTAGGGCGATGTTTCCCTCTCTTCAATACGAATTGAAAGAGCACTCGGGAATCGACATAGAACTTGTGCAGAAAGGAATGCTGAAGCTTGCCATGAATGAGGAAGAGGCACGGCATCTAAAAAGCACGATAGACTTTCAACAGAAGTTAGGGGAACGGGCAGAGTGGCTTGCCCCAGAACAAGTAAAGAAAAGGGAGGGGCAATTATCGGATGCACTGGTAGGGGCTATGGATATTCCAATGGATGGGCATGTGAACCCAGAACGCCTTACTCATGCATTTGCAAAATCGGCAGTCAATCTTGGAGCGGAAGTGAAAGAGTATGTAGAGGTGTACTCGCTACTGATGGATGGGAGTAACGTTAAAGGTGTCGAAACTAGCAACGGAACGTTTCATGGAGAAAATGTAGTCGTTGCTGCAGGAGCCTGGAGTAAAAGGGTGCTTGGGGAGTGCGGCGTGACAGTTCCCGCATATCCGGTAAAAGGGGAGTGCTTCTCTGTCATCACAGACCGCCCATTGCTCGCAAGTACTATTTTTACAGAAAGCTGTTATCTTGTTCCGAAAAGTGGAAACAGGCTGGTTATCGGAGCCACGATGATCCCTGATACTTTTTCCGAGAATGTTACGGTAGGTGGGCTTTTTCAGTTAATGGGGGAAGCTGCCAGAGTGCTTCCGGCTTTGAAGAGTGCTACATTTGAGAGGTCTTGGTCAGGTATACGCCCGCAAACGGGGGATAGTCTTCCTTATCTGGGGCAGCATCCGAAATATAAGAATCTTGTCATCGCTACTGGACATTATCGAAATGGAATCCTACTATCCCCTATCACAGGAAAACATGTAACAAAAATGATTCATGGTGAGCCCATGCCTGTTTATATAGAAGCATTCAAGTTAGATAGATTAAAAGAATATGCAAGGGGTGAGTAGTTTGAAACTAATCATTAATGGTGACCCTATTGAAATTCCAGATTCAGTGAAGACCGTATCTGAACTGTTAGAGCATTTTCAACTGGATCAGAAGGTAGTCATAGTGGAAAAGAACAAAGAGATTCTGCAAAAGGAACATCATGTGGCAGAGAACGTGCAAGATGGAGATCAATTCGAATTAGTACATTTCGTAGGAGGCGGTTAATATGTTAAAAGTTGGTTCATATTCATTTAATTCCAGGTTGTTGTTAGGAACAGGGAAGTACCCAGACTTTGATATTCAAAAGCAGGCGGTGGATGTTTCAGAATCGGAAATCCTGACATTCGCTGTTAGAAGAATGAACATCTTTGAAGCAAGTCAGCCAAACTTTCTGGAAAAATTAGATTTGGAGAAATACACATTGTTACCGAACACAGCAGGTGCTAAAACGGCCGAAGAAGCTGTAAGAATTGCTAAGCTTGCGAAGGCTTCAGGGCTTTGCGATATGATTAAGGTGGAAGTAATTGGTTGTTGGAAAACACTATTGCCAGATCCGGTCGAAACGTTGAAGGCAACGGAAGAACTTTTAAAAGAAGGATTTACGGTGCTCCCTTATACTTCAGATGATGTAGTGCTTGCTAGAAAACTAGAAGAGCTTGGAGCCCACGCCATCATGCCAGGTGCCTCCCCAATCGGTTCCGGACAAGGAATCATTAACGAATTAAATTTAGGCTTTATTATTGAACAGTCCAATGTACCGGTTATCGTGGATGCAGGAATCGGTTCACCAGCAGATGCTGCGAAGGCGATGGAATTGGGAGCAGATGGAGTGCTATTGAATACGGCTGTTTCAGCAGCAAAAGATCCCGTGAAAATGGCAGAGGCTATGAAACTTGCAATTGAAGCTGGGCGTCTCGGTTATGAGGCTGGAAGAATGGAAAAGAAACGTTATGCGACAGCCAGCAGCCCAAGTGAAGGAATGAGTGTGGGATAATGGATCGATATTCACGTCAAACTCTTTTCGCACCGATTGGAGTGGACGGTCAAAAAACCATCGGTGAGAAACACGTGTTGCTCATCGGTGCTGGGGCATTGGGCACGGGAAATGCAGAGGCGCTGGTAAGAGCTGGAGTAGGAAAGATCACGATCATAGACAGGGATTATGTGGAGTGGAGCAACCTTCAACGTCAACAGCTTTATTGCGAAAAGGATGCACGTGAAAAGCTGCCAAAAGCGGTGGCAGCTAAGGATCGGCTACACCTGATCAATTCGGAAGTGGAAATAAATGCACATATTGCCGATGTAACGGCAGATATGTTGGATGCGCTAGTGAAAAAAGAGAAGTTCGACCTATTGCTTGATGCAACCGATAACTTTGATATCCGCATGATTATGAATGATATAAGTCAAAAGCATAGTGTTCCTTGGATATATGGAGCATGTGTGGGGAGCTATGGTATTTCCTTTACGGTTTTTCCAGGCGAAAGCCCCTGCTTGCAGTGTTTGTTAAAAACCGTACCACTGGGAGGAGCAACCTGCGATACGGTCGGAATCATTGCCCCAGCTGTGGGGATGGTGGTCGCCCATCAAGTTACAGATGCGTTGAAAATCCTTTCTGGGAACGGAAGGGAGTGCAATCGCAAGCTCGTTTCCTTTGACATGTGGAAGGGGCAGTATGTCTCCTTAAATGTAGCGGGATTGAAGAACCCCGAGTGTTTAAGTTGTGGAGAAAATAAGACGTATCCATATCTGTCTTTTGAAAACCAGACGAAAACGGCAGTCTTATGCGGAAGGGATTCTGTGCAGATAAGGCCGGTGGAAACAATGTCAGGAGGAAGAGATTTGGGGGTTCTTAAGGAGCTTTTAATAACTCAGGGAATAAACGTGGAATCTAACCCTTACTTGATGTCCTTTCAAGTTGAAGGAAATCGTTTGGTAGCTTTCCAAGACGGTAGAGTGCTAGTTCATGGAACAAAAGATATTGCTAGAGCGAAAACTTTGTATCACCAATATTTAGGATAAGGGACTGAGAAACCTATGGTAGCAAAAGTATTAACAATTGCAGGTTCCGATAGTGGCGGAGGGGCCGGCATCCAGGCAGATATTAAAACGTTCCAGGAGCTGGATGTGTATGGGATGTCTGCCATCACAGCCTTAACCGCCCAAAACACATTAGGGGTTCAAAGCGTCTATCCGATCCCCGTTGACATGGTATTGGAACAATTGCATTCCATTGCAATAGATTTAAGCCCTGATGCGTTAAAGACTGGAATGCTTTTCAGCGGGGTCATCATAGAATCGGTAGCTGACAAGATCAAAGAATATGGCTGGGGAAATGTAGTGGTGGATCCTGTAATGATAGCAAAAGGCGGGGCAAGACTTTTGCAGAAGGATGCCATCAAAGCTATCCGCGAAAAACTCTTACCACTTGCGACTGTAACTACGCCGAATATTCCTGAAGCAGAGGTGCTGACGGAAATGAACTTGGATACAATGAACAGGAGGAAGGAAGCGGCCCGAATGCTTCATAAACTTGGAGCCTCTCATGTAGTCATCAAAGGCGGACATGGGGAAGGGGACGAGTTAGTTGACCTTGTTTATGATGGCAGTAGCTTTTTGGAGTTGAAAAGCAAGCGCGTTGACACAACACATACCCATGGAACAGGCTGTACGTTCGCTGCGGCTATTGCGGCTGGACTTGCTAAGGGGTGTACAGCAGAGGATGCCATCGTGACGGCTAAACGATTTATTCATCTTGCCATTGAGGTAGAGCTTGGTATTGGAAGTGGTCATGGCCCTACCAATCATTGGGCATACCGAAAAGCAGGTGTTGGGGTATGAAGAGGGAGTGGCTGAACCTATATTTTGTGATGGGGAGTACTGATTGTGATGGTCGCGATCCTAGGGTTGTGCTGCAGGAAGCAATCAATGGAGGTGTAAGTTTTTTTCAGTTTCGTGAAAAAGGGCGTGGTGCCAAGGTAGGGATGGAAAAAAAGAAGCTTGCACGGGAGCTTAAGGAAATCTGTAAGAGGCATGATATCCCATTTATTGTGAATGATGACATTGAATTAGCTTTGGAGGTTGAAGCAGATGGTGTGCATATTGGGCAGGAAGATACACCTTTTTCAATGGTAGCGGAACGTCTAACACCTGAGATGATTATCGGTGTATCATGTCACACGGTGGAAGAGGCTGCAGCGGCTGTGGATGATGGGGCAGATTACATTGGAGTAGGTCCCATGTACTTTACTACGACCAAAAAAGACATCAGGGAAGTAAAGGGGCCGGAGGTAATCAGGGAGATTAGGCATGCTGGATTGACGGTTCCGATTGTAGGAATTGGCGGCATCGATGCGGGAAACGCTTTGGATGTGTTAGAGGCTGGAGCAGATGGAGTTGCGGTGATTTCTGCCATCTCAAAAGCGGTATCGGCTTTTGAAGCAGCGGAAGAGTTTTGTCGTATTCACAACATTGTCACAAAATAATCACTAATTCTTCCAATTAATGATATAATAAAATCACCATTTACTTTATAACATGTTTGCATTTATTCCCCTGCTCTTAAATTAGAGTGGGGGTTTTTTTTTGATCAAAATGCAACGCCATCAAAAAAGAGCCTGCCGCACAAAAGCAGCAAGCTCCAAAATTTATTATTTTACAACCGCTGCTTCTTCCTTCTTCATATCAATAGAGGGTCCGAAAAACTCGTATCTGATATTTTCCTCACCGACTCCAAGTTTTCCAAGCATCGAGATAACGTACTTCATGAATGGAACAGGTCCACACACATAATACAGAGCGTCTTTATCGATGTTTAATGCCTTTAACATGTTTTCTGTGATGAAACCTTGTTCATGAAAAGCTCCTAATCTTACATCCTCATCTGATGGATTTTCATAAACAAATAATTTTTTCCCATTCTCCATTATTTCAATGGTTTCTCTGACTTCATCTTTAAATGCATGTACAGAGCCATTTCTCGCAGCATGAATAAAAGTGGTTGGTCTTGCCGGTTGTTCTTTGGCAATGGTCTTTAACATACTTAGCATTGGTGTGATTCCAACTCCACCGCTTATTAGGTAAACAGATGTGCCTAGATTTGTTTCAAGAATGAAGTCCCCAGCTGGTGCCGTCACCTCCACTGTATTTCCTGTTTCCACATTGTCATGAAGATAATTCGAAACAGCCCCGTTAGGATTCCCAATTTCTTTTTTGACAGAAATTCTAAAATATTCCCCATTTGATGCATCTGACAAACTATACTGACGGTTAAATAAATTCGTTTCTCCTGGAATAGAAAGTCTAATAGTAATGTATTGTCCCGGAGTGAAAGAAGGTACAGCAGCACCGTCGGAAGGCTTCAAATAGAAGGAAGTAATAAGATCGCTTTCCTCGACTTTTTCCACCACTTCAAAGTTTTTGAAATCTTCCCAGCCGCCCGTTTGTTGAGCTGATGCCTCGTACATTTCTTTCTCAACAGTAATGAAGACATCTGCAATTACACCGTATGCTTCTCCCCATGCTTCAATAATTTCATCTGTTGCTGCATCTCCGAGAACAGCCTTAATTGCTTCAAGTAAATGTTCCCCGACTATCGGATAATGCTCCGGTTTAACGGCTAAACTTCTATGTTTGTGGGCGATCTGTTTTACAGCAGGCAAAAGGACTTCCAACTGATCGATGTAAGTAGCTGCTGCATATATCGTGTTTGCTAAGGCAGTTTGCTGACGACCTTTCTTTTGATTGGCATGATTAAAAATATTTAATAACTCTGGATGATTGGTAAATAAAGTTTTATAGAAATGAGTAGTAAATTCCTCACCTTTTACGGCTAAGACTGGAGCAGTTGATTTAACAATTTGTATAGTATTTGAGCTAAGCATCGAAATGCTTCCCTATTAAAAAAAGATATATTTTAAATACATCTTTATTATAAAGGAAGGATTAGATTAAAGTAATATATAAAATACATCTTTAACAAATTAGTCACAAGTTAGGCTTAGCTCAGGATTTGACTTCATATCATTTCCTCAATAATAGAATAAAAACCAAAACAAAAAGGCTCCCATTGCTGGGAGCCCTTATATGCTGTGCTATAAATTATGCTTTGTTAACGTTAGCAGCTTGGTCGCCACGGTTACCTTGAACGATTTCAAATGTAACAGATTGACCTTCTTCTAAAGATTTGAAACCTTCGCCTTGGATCGCTGAGAAGTGAACGAATACGTCGTCTCCGTCTTGGCGCTCGATGAATCCGAAACCTTTTTCTGCGTTAAACCATTTTACTGTACCTTGTAACATGTTGTTACCTCCTAGTGTGCTTGCCACACAATGTATTACTATTCTTGCTCTTAAAAATATCAAGGCGAAAGTTAAATCTTAACTTTGAATCCTTACATACCGAACAAAAATAATTCTACTTAAGAATAACAGTTTCACCCAAAAATAGCAAGGGGAGAACACAAATACACTAAACTGTGTGGAGCTTCGTTGTAGAAGGGGAAATTCCTTTGCGGGTCTGTCCCCTCTCTTTTAATTTAATAAATGTAACATGAATGAAATATTTCAATTATTGTAATTTTGGTGATTGACAAGTGCTTGTCCGCGGTGGTAAGTTTAAAAAGTGGAAATTATATGAAACTAATTCAAATTATGAAGGAAAGGGAGGGTTCGATGATGATTAAATTAATGACAACTGAAACTGTAGTTCGTAAATCCATCAATTTAATAAATATCGTGACCTGTCCTGAAAGAAATTCGGTTATTGTTTACTAATCGAATTATCTATTCCTTTCAACGTATAGACGTATAAGGATTTCTTTGTGGGAAACACAGGTCACCATCAGGGCGTGACGTGTGCTTTTTTTATGGAGAAAAAAGGTGGCATACCGAGGATCGTTCGGTATGCCACCTTTTTGTTTTGAAAAGTTTCTATAATTTTCCAAAAACCGAAACAATGGAAGTCTCAACGCTTCCATATAAACAGGAGGAATACAATATGGGAAATGTTTATGTTCGTTTAATGATGTACAAAGTGGCTTCAGATGGAGGGTAGCAAGAAACTTGAATTCAGCATAGAAGGGAGAGTTTTTCATTATGTTTTCAGTACTAGGAAAATTGGGTTGGTTTTTTAAAGAACATTGGAAGAGATATACAGTAGCAATTGCACTACTTATTTTTGCAGGAATCTTAGAGGTTATTCCGCCGAAGATGATCGGAATGGCCATTGATGATATACAAATAGGTGCCTTCACGCCTGAAAAGTTAATGCAATACGTAATTTTTCTAACCATATTGGCGATAGTCATTTATGGGATTACCTACACATGGATGTATCAGCTTTTTGGAAGCTCCTTCTTAGTGGAAAGATCACTAAGGTCAAAATTGATGGGCCATTTGTTAAAGATGACACCTACATTTTATGAGAAAAACCGCACGGGGGATTTAATGGCAAGGGCAACGAATGACTTGAAAGCCATTTCCACCACAGCAGGTTTCGGGGTTTTAACACTCATTGATTCTAGTGTGTTCATGTTGATCATCTTGGGGACGATGGGCTTTATGATCAGTTGGAAGCTGACATTAGCAGCTATCATTCCACTACCATTGATGGCAATTGCTATGAATATATATGGGAAGAAAATTCATCAGCGTTTTACAGAAGCGCAGGATGCTTTTGGAGATATGAACGACAAAGTCCTCGAATCCATTGCAGGGGTCAGAGTTATTCGCGCCTATGTACAGGAAAGAGCGGATCAGGGCAGATTTCATGAGATGACGGATGATGTGTATAAGAAAAATGTAAAAGTTGCCATCATTGATTCTCTCTTTGAGCCGACCATTAAACTGCTTGTCGGGGCAAGTTACCTAATTGGTCTCGGATATGGGGCTTACTTGGTTTTCCATAAATCAATTACTTTAGGCGAGCTCGTGGCGTTCAATGTATATTTGGGAATGTTAATTTGGCCGATGTTTGCAATTGGTGAGCTAATCAACGTCATGCAGAGGGGAAATGCATCGCTCGATCGTGTTAACGAGACCCTAGCTTACAAAGAGGATGTCCGCGATCACCATGAAACGATAGATGTGTCTACTCCTTCCATGATTGAGTTCAATCAAGTTACATTCAAATACCCTTCCTCTAATGCGGAAAATTTAAAGAATGTTTCTTTCCATCTAAAAGCAGGGCAAACACTTGGGATTGTCGGGAAAACAGGAAGCGGGAAAACAACATTGATTAAGCAACTTTTAAGAGAGTACCCACTTGGTACAGGTACCATTAATATAAATGGGGTGGATTTGGAAAAAATCCCGTTGGATACGGTTCAAGGCTGGATTGGCTATGTGCCACAGGATCATATCCTATTCTCGCGGTCTGTTAAAGAAAACATCTTATTTGGAAAAGAAGATGCAACGGATGAAGAAATTGCGCAAGCGATCAGATCATCTGCTTTTGAAAAAGATCTAGAATTGCTTCCGGAAGGGCTGCAGACGTTGGTTGGAGAAAAAGGAGTATCGTTATCAGGAGGACAGAAACAGCGTATTTCCATTGCACGTGCCCTTATTGCAGATCCTCAAATATTGATACTTGATGATTCATTATCAGCAGTCGATGCGAAAACAGAAGCAACAATCATTGAAAATATTAGAAATGAACGCGCTGGAAAAACAACAATAATTACCACACACCGCCTATCTGGGGTACAGCATGCTGATTGGATTATTGTGTTGGAAGACGGAAAAATTGTAGAATCCGGCATGCATGACCAGTTGATGGCCATCGGAGGCTGGTACAAAGAACAGTTTGTTAGGCAGCAAGTTCAATCGCCAAAAGGAGGCGAGGTTTTAACATGAAAGACATCAAAGAAATAAAATCAGGCAAACGCCTATTTCAATATGCACTAACTCAAAAGAGAATCATCATTATTGCATTGTTCATGCTGTCCATTGCGGTTGCAGCAGAATTGACTGGTCCTTTTATCGCTAAAAGAATGATTGACGAGCATATTCTTGGCATTGAAAAAGCTTGGATCGAAACAGAGCAAGATGGTGAAAATCGAGTATATTTTGAAGGAAACTATTATGGCAGGGAAGACAGGGAAGAAGAAAGTGCAACCTCTGAAAACACAGCAAGGATACTTCAGGTCGGCAGAGAGTATTATTTCTTGCCTTCAGATATCCGCTTTGATGGGGAAAGGTCTGCTTCTAATAGTGAGGTCACCATTAGAAGAGGAGAAGAGGAGCAAAGCTATCCTGCGCAAAAATTGACTAACAGTGAATTGATCAACTTTTATCAGCCAGAAGTAAAATATATTATCTATCTTGTAGGGTTATATTTTGCCTTGCTTGTAGTGGCTTCATTTTTTCAATACGGCCAAAGTTATTATCTTCAGACATCTGCCAACCGCATCATTCAGAAAATGAGGGAGGATGTGTTTGGGCAGATACAGAAATTACCGATACAATACTTTGATCATCTCCCTGCAGGGAAAGTAGTATCAAGGATTACCAATGACACGGAAACGATCAAGGAGTTATATGTAACAGTCCTTGCAACATTCTTTTCGGGACTGATTTATATAACTGGAATTTATATCGCATTATTTTTACTTGATGTAAGGTTGGCCTTAATTTGCTTGACCTTAATACCGATTCTAATTGTATGGTTTATTTTTTACCGTAAATATGCCTCTGTTTATAATCATAAAATCAGAGCGCTTCTAAGTGATATAAACGGGAATATTAATGAGTCTATTCAAGGGATGACCATCATCCAAGCCTTTAGACGTCAAAAGAAGGCAACAGAAGAGTTTGAAGGGTGGAATGAGCAGCATTTCACTTACCAAAATAAACTGTTAAGTCTAAATGCGTTAACATCCCATAACCTTGTGGGGGTACTTAGGAATATTTCATTTGTCGTCGTGATTTGGTATTTTGGAGGTGCTTCTTTAGGGATTGGAACCATTGTTTCACTAGGGGTTTTATATGCATTTGTTGACTACTTAGGTAGAATGTTCGGTCCGATTACCGGGATGGTCAATCAATTGGCAAACCTAGAACAGGCACGTGTGTCTGCGGTCCGCGTGTTTGAGTTGATGGATGAAGCGGGAGTTCAGGTTTCTGATATAAAACATCCCCGCTATGAAGGAAATGTTTCCTTTCAGTCTGTTTGGTTTGGTTACAAGGAAAATGAATATGTGTTAAAGGATATTTCCTTTACTGCTTCAAAAGGGGAGACAGTAGCACTGGTCGGGCATACTGGATCAGGAAAGAGCTCGATCATGAATCTTTTATTCCGTTTTTATGATATTGAAAAAGGGAAAATCGTCATTGATGGGCAAAACATTCAGGAATTGCCCAAACAGGCAATCAGACAGCATATGGGAATCGTACTTCAGGATCCGTTCTTGTTTACTGGGACGATTGCATCTAATGTAAGTCTAGATGATTCCTCCATTTCCATGGATCGCGTGAAAAAGGCACTAGAGGATGTAGGGGCAATGGATTTTATCAACGCCTTGCCAAAAGGACTGGAGGAGCCAGTGATTGAAAAAGGAAGTACGTTATCTTCCGGACAACGTCAACTGATCTCCTTCGCACGTGCTCTTGCGTTCGACCCGGCTATCTTGATTCTTGACGAGGCGACAGCAAGTATTGATACAGAAACGGAAGCCGTTATCCAGCAGGCATTAGAAGTATTGAAAAAAGGAAGAACCACTTTCATCATTGCCCACCGACTTTCTACTATTAAAAACGCAGATCAAATACTTGTACTTGACCGCGGAGAAATAGTGGAGCGAGGCAACCATTCCGAACTAATGGAGAGAAAAGGCAAGTATTATCAGATGTACGAATTGCAGCAAGGTAGCAAGGATCTTGCTGTCTAAAATCTTGAGGCTACAGGGAGGAAGATTCCCCGTAGCCTTTTTGTTATTTTTATGGATATTGGGAGAAAATAAATATGTAAAACAAAGTCTTTGACAAGCTTAAAGACTTCTTATACTATACAATATGTTGCGTGAAAATAATTCATATAAGAATACTGGGGGTTTAACAGAATGAAGAAAATTTTATCTATATTCACATTACTTTTACTATCTGCAGTAGTGTTAACTGCATGTGGTACAACGAATAATAACGGTGCTGGAGGAGATGCTCCTAAAGAATCGGATAATCTTCTTAGCAAGGTGGAAGAAGAAGGGGAACTTCTAGTAGGAACAGAAGGTACATACCCTCCATTTACATTCCATGATGAGTCTGGAAAGTTGACAGGTTTTGATGTAGAAATAGCAGAAGCGATTGCTGAAAAAATGGGTGTAGAAGTAAAATTCATGGAAACACAATGGGATGCTATGTTTGCAGGTCTTGATTCTAAGCGCTTTGATATGATTGCAAACCAAGTGGGAATCCGTGAAGACCGTTTAGAAAAATACGATTTCTCAGACCACTATATTACTTCAGCTGCAGTACTAGTAGCAAAAGAAGATAATGATGAAATAAATAGTTTTGAAGATATTGAAGGCAAGAAGTCTGCTCAATCTCTAACAAGTAATTATGCAGATATTGCGCGTGAGTATAAAGCTGAAATTGAAGGCGTTGAAGGATTCAACCAAGCGGTAGAACTAATTAACTCCAATCGTGTTGATGTAACGATCAATGATAAATTATCTGTTCTTGATTTCCAAAAAAACCGTCCAAATGCACAAATTAAAATTGTTGATGAAGCGGGAGATGCAGCGCAGAGTGGCATGATGTTCCGCAAAGGCAGTGATGAGTTAGTAGAAGCGGTAAATAAAGCACTTGCTGAAATTATCGAAGACGGAACGTATGAAGAAATTTCAGAGAAATGGTTTGGTGAAAATGTACTTAACTAATATCCTGACAGATCCTGAACGTTTAGATAGATGGATGACAATCGCACAAAGTTCCCTTCTCCCTTTGGTGAAGGGAGCTTTGTCTTATACAATCCCATTGACGCTGCTTTCCTTCAGTTTTGGGTTGATGATTGCCATTTTAACGGCATTGGCACGAATATCGCCTGTAAAACCATTACAGATAGTAGCTAGAATTTATGTTTCGATTATTCGTGGAACTCCTCTTTTAGTGCAATTATTTATAATTTTTTATGGATTGCCTTCCATTGGGATTACCATCGATTCTTTTCCAGCCGCAGTGATTGCATTTTCCTTAAATGTAGGAGCATATGCATCGGAAATAATCCGTGCGGCGATCCTTTCCACACCAAAAGGACAATGGGAAGCGGCATATTCCATGGGGATGAGTTATCCTCAAGCGCTTAGACGAATCATATTGCCACAGGCAGCAAGAGTTTCGATTCCACCATTGTCTAATTCATTTATTAGCTTGGTAAAGGATACATCGCTTGCTTCCTTAATTCTCGTAACAGAGATGTTCAGGGTGGCGCAACAGATTGCTGCAACCAACTATGAATTCCTGTTACTTTATGCGCAAGCAGGCGCCATCTATTGGGTAATATGCTTCTGCTTGTCACTTGTTCAAGGTAGAGTGGAACGCCGTTTGGACAGATATGTTGCAAAATGATTTTTTTAGAAAACAGCCATTTATAAAGGAGCTCAAGATATGATATCAGTACAGAGCTTATACAAGCAGTTCGGAGAGTTAGAAGTATTAAAAGGCATCGATTTAAACGTGGAGCAAGGAAAGGTGGTAGTGGTAATAGGTCCATCTGGATCTGGTAAAACCACCCTTCTGCGTTGCTTGAATATATTAGAAACTCCTACTTCCGGTAAAGTGGAAATCGATCAGCAAGCCCTTGATTTTTCCGGAAAAGTATCTTCCAACAAGATTGCCAGCTTTAGAAGACTAACTGGTATGGTGTTTCAAAGTTATAATCTATTCCCTCATAAAACGGCCCTTCAGAATGTGATGGAAGGTCCAATCACAGTGAAAAAAGAGGCAAAGGCAAAGGTGGAAGAGAGAGCTAAAAGGTTGCTTGAAAAGGTTGGCCTTGGAGATAAACTGGACTTTTATCCTTTTCAGCTTTCAGGCGGCCAACAGCAACGTGTCGGAATTGCCCGCGCACTTGCAATGGAGCCGAAAGTGATGCTGTTTGATGAACCTACTTCTGCACTAGATCCCGAACTTGTCGGAGAGGTGCTAAGAGTAATGAAGGAATTGGCACAGGAAGGGATGACCATGGTGGTCGTTACCCATGAAATGAAATTTGCCAAGGAAGTGGCAGATGAAGTGATTTTCATGGATGACGGAAAGATTGTCGAGAAGGGGAAACCTGCAGAGATATTTGAAAATCCAAAGACAGATCGAACGAAGCAATTCCTTCGTATGATTGAAAGTGGAGTTTGATTATATAGAAAATCCCCGTTACTGTTAAAAGTGACGGGGATTTCATTTAGCTTTAACTTGGTTGTTTTTTTGAGGTAGCAATGAAAAAAAAGCTGTAGTTTCAAAGGAAAATGCGTCAGTTTTTACTGTGTTTTTTTGGTTCGGACACTTTGCTTCTATCTTTGGACAAAAAAGGGTCTTATTTGTAAAGGTTTCAGACTAATTTCCACAGACTACGGTCAACTTTCACAAAACTTCGGTCAAAAATCAAAAATCTTCGGACATTTGAACAGACCAAGCTAATAAATCAGCATCAAATGTATTTCTGCATATAGTCTGTATCAATCTTATTCTTCAGCTTCCATGCTAGCTTGCTGTGAATTGTAAAGCGTCCGTATTGCAGTAAGGCTTCTTTATTACCTGTGGATAGTAATGATAAAAACTGACGTTGGGGAGTGAATGTAGAACACACTTCACCATTTAAGTAGCTGGTGATGTTTTTCCAAAGCAACTCCGCTTGTCTCACAGCATATACGCCGTTTTTAGGAAGGTCAGGAAACGATTCAAGAGTTATACAATCACCTGCTCCAAAAATGAACGGTAGCCCTTTAGCTTGAAGTGTTTTTTCAGTCAAAAGAAAGCCATTCTGATCACAAGGAAGCGTACTTCTCTTAAAGATGTCAGGTGAGCTTGGGCCAGTCAACCACAGAACTTGAGAATGAGGTAGGCTTCTTCCGTTTTGTGTTATAACATGACTCTCATTCATTTCTTCTACACTATCATCCTCAATTACTGTAAGTCCTTTCCATACAGCTATTTCTTTTATCACTTTGGAGGTTTTGCTGGAGGAAGAGGGCAACAGCTTCGAGGAAGTAATCAGTTTGACATTAGTGGGATAGCCGTTTTTCTTTCTCCAAGCCGTAATTGCTAAGGCAATTTCTACCCCTGAAGCCCCGCCCCCGACAACCACTGGGAAATCAACATCGCGGTATACCTTCAGCATATCTGCAAAAAGGTAATTTGGTTTAATTTGAACCATGTATTCTTCAAAAGAGGAAGGCCCCTCTATGTATGAGCCTGTATCAAATGAGACTACACTGAAAGGAATACTGGCCCCAGCCTTTGTCATAAGGGTTTTATCACAAACAGAAACCTCGGTAACTATATCCTCAGTAAACGTTACCCCTGCTTTTTCAGCCATGTCTTTTAAATCGATTCTTATTTCATCTTCTGAGTACAAGCCTTCGGTATACCCCGAAAACATACCTGAGTAGTATTGATACTGATTTGGTGAGATTAACAAAATGTTTTGATCTGGAAAAGGGAATTTATTTTTCCTTATATCCAACAAACACTTCAAATGGGCGTGGCCTCCACCAACTAATACAATGTTCAATCACTTCGCCGCCTTTATGGTTTTGGCTAAAGTGTAATATATTATAGGGGTAAATACTAATTTAATGAGTCAGGGCTTCTCCTTTAGGAGAGGGATCATATTTTCTGGGGTTGGGTCCGTATTTGTTATCGTGCTCACTTTCAATGCATGCGAATACTAAAAGAATTATCCCTCCTACAATCGGTATTAATATGATTAAATACCACCATCCGCTTTTACCAATATCATGAAGTCTTCTTACATTTATGGAAATAACGGGTATGATTGTCCCGAGGATAAAAATTAGATAAAAGAGACCAAAGATACCAACGATTATTTCGGAATCTTGATAAAAGTAAGCTACAAACATAGGTATTACCCAAAAATGACGGAATGTACAAGCGTGAAAATCCAATACTCCTTCCTCCTAGCCCTCCCACTAAAATTAAAATAGTTTCTAAACCCCTCTAAATACCAGTGCATCTTTTTTCCTCCTATTCACAACCTAATTTAAAAGCTTCAAGTTTCAATACCCAAACCACAAAATCTTTATACCATTTTTTGAAAATATGTTAATATATACAAATTAAATTCTAGTAATAACAAAGCAAGGCACCCCAAAAATGAGGTGCCTCAAGCCATACATATAAAATTATGTTGCTACATAAAAACTAAAACTTATCTTCCGCCTAGGGATTGCTCAGCCATTTGAACTAGACGCTTAGTGATTTCTCCACCAACAGATCCGTTAGCGCGAGCAGTTGTGTCTGCACCAAGATTTACACCAAATTCAGTTGCGATTTCGTACTTCATTTGGTCGATAGCTGCTTGAGCTCCAGGTGCTACTAATTGATTTGACGAATTGTTTCTGCTTGCCATGATGTGATTCATCTCCTCGTACTATAGTTTTGGCTGGACCAACTGGGGTTGCACCAGTAAGTGCAGAGGTCTCTGCTGCCGTCTAGGCTTGGTCCATTGGGTGATAAGTTGTTACTTGTATTATAGGAATTTCCTAAAATCTTTATCCATTTATTTTTAGGTAATTTATGGATATTGTCTATTTTAGTAATACGCATATTTGTAGATAAGATGTAAAAATTAATGAAAAGCAGAAGTAGTAAGGAACTGGAGGGGCTTTTATGGAGATATGTCCGCTATGTAATGGGTTGGAAGAATATCATGGCACATGCGAATCTTGTGGCAGCATGCTTAATGATACTGGGAAGGTGACGGACTATTTGGATGACTACAGTGCATATATGGAGATAAACCTGTTGAAGATGGTGGATGGAGATGTAAACAGTGTGGAAAATCATATTTGCCTACATTTGTTCAATTGTGCAGTTTGCCAAAAAGAGCAGATCATTCCTATTCAAGAATAAAAAAACAGGCCGGTAAGGGCCTGTTTTGTAAAAGTATATTATTTAGAACGAATACGAGATTCTGTTTCAAGGTCGAAGAAGTGGCATTTGTTCATATCCAATGCAAGTTGAAGCTTTTGTTGAGGCTTCACGTCTGTACGGGAATCAACACGTGCTACGAAATCTTGGCCGTTGATTTGAGAGTAAAGCATAGATTCTGCACCTAGAAGTTCAGATACTTCAATTACAGCTGTAATAGTAGTACCAACAGATGATTCAATGAAAACAGGCTCATCGTGGATATCTTCTGGACGAATTCCAAGGATGATTTCTTTTCCTACATATCCTTGTTCGCGAAGTACCTTCATTTTTCCTTCTGGAACAGCAATTTTCTGTTCGCCGATTAGGAATGCTCCATCTTCAAGTTTACCGTTGAAAAAGTTCATAGCAGGAGATCCAATGAATCCGCCTACGAATACGTTTTCTGGGTTTTCGTAAACTTCTTTTGGTGAACCAACTTGCTGGATGATACCGTCTTTCATAACAACAAGGCGTGTTGCCATTGTCATTGCTTCAGTTTGGTCATGCGTTACATAGATAGTTGTCGTTTGCAGGCGTTGGTGAAGCTTAGAAATCTCAGCACGCATCGCTACACGAAGCTTTGCATCAAGGTTGGATAAAGGCTCATCCATTAGGAAGACTTTTGCATCACGAACGATTGCACGACCTAGTGCTACACGTTGACGCTGACCACCGGATAATGCTTTTGGTTTACGATCAAGGTATTGCTCCAAGCCAAGGATTGCTGCAGCTTCTTTTACGCGGCGGTCAATCTCTTCTTTAGGGAACTTACGTAATTTTAATCCGAATGCCATGTTGTCATAGACATTCATGTGCGGATATAGTGCATAGTTTTGGAATACCATTGCGATGTCGCGGTCTTTTGGTGCAACGTCGTTCATTCTTTTGCCGTCAATTACGAAGTCACCTTTTGAGATTTCTTCAAGACCAGCAATCATACGTAGAGTTGTGGATTTACCGCAACCTGATGGACCTACGAATACGATAAATTCTTTGTCTTTGATGTGTAAGTTGAAGTCTTTAACTGCTGTTACGTCGCCTTCGTAGACTTTGTAGATATGATTGAGTTGTAATTCTGCCATGTTTGTTTCCCCCTATGAAATCGTTTTCTTATTCTTTTATTAGTTTACCGAAAACGCATACATTTCGTAAATGTACAAGTTGCACAAAAAAAAGCAACGTCTTTGTGCAACGTTACTTTTCGATGATTATTATTGCTAGGTAGGCGGCCATTGCGCCTTGGAAGTTTTTTATGTCTAGGCCTGTCCGTTCAATGAATTTATCAATTCGGTATTGAAGGCTGTTACGGTGCATGAAGAGTTTTTTGGCTGTTAGGGATACATTCATATTATTTTCTATATACACTTTTACGCTTTGCAGAAGTTCTTTTTCATCTTCCGGCATCGTGCCAAACATTTTCTTAATATATGAGATGTGTTCGGCATCTATGTTTTCGATCAGCATGTAAGGGAGGGCATGTTGGAAGGTATGGATATTTGTCTGCTTCCTTGCTTGTAACGATCGTTCAAAGCATGTTTGCTCCCAGTGAAATAAGTCTGTTAAGTTTTCCTCTAAATGGGTGTATGTTCCGATATACAATTTTACATTTGTATAAAAGTCGGAGGCGGTGATGTCGATGATGTCATGAAGAGGGACAGTTTCTTCCGTTTTCACTTCGGGCAAAAAGTCGACAATCACGCCGGAAGTGAAGTTTTTCCATACAATCTCCAAATTGTTATCAAAAAACGCAATTAGAGCTTCTTTCCATTCCTCTTTGTTCAACAATGGTTCCGAAAATTCAAAGTGGATAAAGCGGAAAGGCCTTGGTTGGGTGTATGGATTCTTTTGAGAAGCTTGGCCAAATAATAATTCATGCCACCACTGTTCCTTTTCACTCATGGATAGTTGATGTTCTTCAACCTTTTGTAAAAAAGTTTCTAATAGCAATATATCTTTTGTAGTCAACGCTTCTTTTTCTATTCCATAATAATCATTGTCTGAAGAAGTGAACCAAAGATAACGTGAAAAACTATGTGGGGCAGATGTCTGGATGAGAGCATCCTTAAATATTTTTTTTAATTGGTTGTACATGCTTAATCCCTTTCCTTTTGAGCTATTCTTTCTATTATATCGAAGAGAACGCAGTATACAAAGGAATTAAAAAACTCCTCCTTAAAGGGAAGAGTTTTATTGGTTTTCTGTTGGAGGTTCTTCTTTGACCAAATCTCGTGCTTCTTCTATGTTCGTGTAGCGCTCTCTTTCAAAGACAGTTCCACCTGCAAGTCCTTCATTGATATATCTGTCTATATCCATGAAATACTCATCTCGACCTTCATTTTGTGGGCCTTTATCCTTCTTTTTCTCGTCAGACATAAAAATTCCCTCCTTTTTAGTTAGTTTATCTAAAGGAGGGAAAATGATTCTTCAATCGTAAACGTGAAATAGCATGAGTTCTTGTATCTGCGCTTCCACCGCTTGTTTTTCTTCTTCGGAAAAGGTCTGTGATTCTGGCCATTCTATGGAACCGTTTTTGTGATAGACAGCTTTAATGGCGTGCCCTTTGTAAAAAAAGGAAAGATGCCAGCCAGGTAGTTGGTTGTTTTGATAGAAAGGTTTTAATTGAAAGTGTGAAATCATGCCTTTTCCTCCTCATGATGTAATGTCGACTTGTAACATTATTCGACATTACGTGGAGGATTCCTGCATAAGAAATCCAGAACGGTCATAGAAAACCTTGGTAATACTCTCAGTGGCCCGTTGTTTGATTATGGACTCATCAAAATCCATCGGCTTGGCATTTAATTCAAAAATGTAATGTTTACCTTCAGGAGTAATTCCAATGTCTGCCGAAAATTCCCCAATATCATCGTAGAAGGAAGTGAGCTGTTTTCCACATTGGTTAATTAGCTCTTCTATTGTTTCATGGTCGGTTGTAACCGGAAGTTCTTCTGTCGCTACTATTACGCCGCCAGAAGGGATATGGGTGGTTACCTGCTGTTTCTTAGCCATTCGAACGCCAACCCCAGTAATAGCAAAGCGGTTGCCACTTGAGTGAGCCAATACTCTATAATCGAATTTCTTGCCTTTCATCGGCAAAGTGGTTATGGCTTCTTGGATGATGTAAGAATTTAAGGATCCCTCTTTTTCAAAATAACTGGCTAGTTTACTTATCGAGGGAAATAGGACGGTGGTAGTGGTTGTTGATTTCATTAAATAAGTGTTTCCGTTTCGTACGATCAGGAAAACGCCTTTTCCTTTCTTGCTTTTTCTTTTCTTTACGTACACTTGAGGGTATGTTGTTAGGTACTCGGCTAAGGCTTCTTCAGATAGAAGGTCCGTTTTTGGTAGATGGTGTTTCAATAACTCATTATCTCTCAGCTGTAAATATAACTCCCATTTATCAAAAAAATGAGGATTGAAAACGGGAATGTGATAAAGAGAGGTCAGTTTTTCTGTTTGCTCTAAGAAAAGTTTTTCGTCCTCATATCGCGACAAGCGGTTATACAAAAGATCTGGAAGTGGAGTTTGTATTCTCACCCAATGGTCGTGCGTTGGCAGATAACAAAACCCATCCATTCCATCCTCTGTAAGTTGCTGTGGAGTAACTATTATTGATAAACCACCAGATTGTTGGAGGTTTCGTTGTATTCTTTTAAAAAGGCCGATATTCCCTACAAATCCGTCCTTTTTTGGACTGGCTAGGATACCGATGAGCGGACCTGCTTTCATGTCCTTTTGCAGAAAAGAAAAGCTAAGAAATTTGCTGGTATGCTCATTTTTATATGGGACAGAAAAGTACTTTCCCATTGTCACTTTCTTCTCATCATCAAAGCGCTGGTACCAAGACTGGGAGGCAATCTCATAAAAAAGTTCAATCATGAAAAAACACCTTCCGGATTTTTTATTGTATGTTCGGTCAAATACACCGCATATTCAATAGACAGCTTGCGTGTTAAAATATCTTCGTTTCTCAATTTTGGATGATAGAAGATGGAGCGGCCAGGTTTGGAATTTGCTTCAAACATCCAAAGCTTGTGCTCTTTATCAAGTCCAAAATCAAATCCAATTTCACCGATAAACCCCGGCATATGTGTATCAATGGCATTGCTTATTAAAAGGGAAGCTAGAGACAATTTATGGATGACTGCCTCTTGTTCGGTTTTATCTGAAAAGATTTCAGAAACCGTCTTGATTACTCCGCCGCTGTTGGCGTGGGTGGTAATGCTTCCTTTGCCACTAAGTTTCGCGGCCATCGCACTTACAACCCAATTTCCTTGCTCGTCTTTATTTGTATGAACGCGAAAATCAACGAGGGAATCATCCACTTTGAGTAATGGAATGCCTTGTTGAATGAGATAACAGGACAAGTCCTTATTTTTCAAAACATGAGTCAATAAGGCTTCAAGGGAAGAGGAGCGCTGCAGTTTATTGACAAAGTCCTCATTTTTATAGCGTGCGTAATATGTTTCTTCTTCACGGTTATAAATGATTTTGTAAACGCCAAGGCCAAGACTGCCATTTGTAGGTTTCAAATAAATGAAAGGATACTTACATAATAGTTTTTCCATTTTCGCAATGGACACGTCATTATGCGTTTCTGGGAGGTAAGGGACGATATTTTCTTCAATCATCAGCTTTTGATGGATATCCCATTTGTTAAAAAAGCCAGGGTTGAACCATGGAATTGCATAATCTGTTTGCATCTTTTCTCTCGTTTGGGCAAGTAGCCTGTGTTTTTCTGTCCGCCTGTTGGGAAGGCGATCGTAAACGACATGTGGAAAAGGGAGAATCTTTTTTTTCCAGCCATGTTCTGTAAACATGAAGCCTTCCATTGTACCCTCTTTCCAATCAATGTGATTGGCACCGAAAAGAAACATATAGGCACCGACTTTTCTTTCGGTTGAAAGCAGTTTGGAGAAAAACAAAGAACGTTCTCCTATAGGCCGAATCATGGAACTGGTAAAGCCAGCTGTGAAAATTCCAATCAGTGGGCCAAGGTGAAGAGTGCCTTCATGGACGAATACATGGATGTTCCCTTCATAAGGAAGGAGCAACTTTTTAAATAATGATTCGGAAAGATAAAGAGAATGCCCGCCATGTAAAATTCCATGGCAGGGATACTGGTGTGTTCCAAAAGCTATCGATTCTATGTGGACGTCGCTGATCTGTTCTGGAACAAGAATTTGGTGTTCTTTTAAGTCATCTCTGCATTTAACAGGTATGAGTGCTTTCATCATCATCAACTCCCGTTTGTTCACCTTTTGATAGACGACAAGTACATGCAGTACTTGCTCGGGGCTTCATAGATTTCTGCCTGTACAGAAGGAGAAGCCATTGTTACTATCTTATGACCGGGCTTTGAATTAATATCTAAAATCCATAAATTATAGTCAGGATCTATCCCAATGTCTATTCCTAATTCAAAAAGAGGGGAGATCGACTGGTCAATCGCAGAAGGAAGATGTTCCACGATGACCTGCAACTTTTTTTCTAATTCCTCTCTTTTTGCACGTTGCAAGCCCTGAGTAATGACAGAGAAAGGAAGCATTTCCCCGCCACCTGCAAGATTGGATGTAATATGGCTCTTTGGGCCTGTCCGGATACACCTTACTCTTTCTGTCCAGTTTCCATCTTCATTTTTTTGTAAAAATATCCTTAAATCAAATGGAACATGCTTTTTATTTTGCAAAGGTAAAAATGGTTGGAAAATATATTCTGAAATCTTCATACGGCTATGTAGCCACTTTTTTAGGTGATGGTCTGTCTTAAATATATAGAGTGATTCTCCTGGCTGAACCACTTCTTTTACGATATATTGACCTTCGATTCGTTCGACCTTTATTAATCCCCTCCCTTGGGAGCCGTTGATGGGCTTGATAAGCCAACTGTCTTTTAGACGGAAGTGAGATAAGAAAAATGTGACGCTGGTTAGTTTCTTTGTTAGTGGAAAGAAAGGTTGAATTTCCTGTATGGATGATAGCTTGTTATAGACATCCCATTTGTTTGGAAGTCCGTATCCAAGGAACTGTACATTTTCCTGCAACTTCAATGAATCTGCTCCTGTCTTAAAGAGTTGCGCTTTCTTCGTTCCGTAATAACAGCGGTCATAAATAAAGGAAGGAATGGGAAAGGTGGCATCCTTCCATTCCTTTTTGTCTGAAGTGTACATAAGGCCTGATACGTGAGATTTACTTTCTGTTAATTGAGTTGGTGAAATGATGCACATCATGACACCATTTTTCGCAGCATGTTCGGCTATTTTTGTAAGATAAGAAGTCGGTTGTGAAAATGAGAGGACACCTAGGGTGATCATATTATCTCTCCTTTAAGTGTTCGTGTATAAGATATAGACAGTAAATGATGACAGCTTTGGCAGAAGGGCGGATGATTCTTGGGTTTGCTGGTTGATCTAAATTCTTAGAAGGTTTGGTATTTACCTCAATGATCCAAGGATGACCATCGGTATCAATAGCAAGGTCAATGCCCAATTCACCGAAAACCCCTTCTGAGGCACCCGCGATTTCGTTTGCCACTTCAAGTGCCAATTCTTTTAAAAGTTTACGGATTTGGGGTAGTTCCTTTGTGTCAAATTTCGTTCGAAGGACATGTGTGACAGAAAGCATTTCTCCCCCTTGGGCAAGATTTGAGACGAATGAACCGCTCTTGGATGCTCTGGCGGTAGAGGAGGTAACCTGCCAGCGATTGTTTTCAGCCCGATGACACAAATAGCGGAAATCAACCGGCCTCCCATCTAGGTGAAGAAGGTCTAACCCTTGCTGAAGAATATATTGTCTTTTTTTAATTTCAGGAGAAAGTCGCTTGTACAAATCGGTAATACTGCTGTATGGTTGTGATACTTGTTGTTGAAAGGAAGAGTAATCTAGTGTGAATCCTTCTTCCGTTTTAGAGACTTTAAATATTTGTTTTCCTTGACTGCCATTGATTGGTTTCAAAAAAAGCGTCGAGTGAGTTTCTAGCCATGACTCCAGACGTTTGGCTGAAAATAGTGCAGTCTCTGGCAAATAAGGGGCCAAGTGGTCAGCGGCGGCAAGTTGCTCATGCACTGTCCATTTATTGAGAAAATGATCATTAAAGTAAGGAATCTCCCATTCTTGCAGTTGTTCGGTTAATTCATGAAACATTTCACTCTTCTCATTCGTACGTTTATGGAGACGGTTATGCACCACTTGAGGATAAGGAAGCAACGCTTTGTTCCAGTTACTGTTCTCTAAGTAGTATCCTTCTATATGTTTTTCTTTCCAATGATTGTGAAGCGAGAAAACATAGAAGATAATGCCGATATCCTCAGAATAGTTTGCTAACTCCATGCAATACTCTTCAATAGACTTAAGGTCGATACAATCTTCATCCTTCATTCCGATTTCAGTGAGGAGTGCGACTACAGGACCAATATGGAGTGTGTTGGATTCCCTGTTATACGTGATGAGGTATGTTCGTTCTTCTTCAAAAAGAAACAAGGACTTTTGGATACTGCGGTCCATCTTCAACACGTTTTCTACTATATTGATAGTTACGATATTACACGTCATTGTATTCCGGCTGCATTGAATGGTAAGTAAAGATATATGTTCTGGAAGCTTTAATTTTTTTGCTAAAGCTTCACTTATTTGTATAATTGGTACAGGTGTATTATTTTCAAAAGGTATTACCCTTGCTGCTAGAAAATTCATGTTTTTCCCTCATTTTTGTCTAAGGTTAGGCTGTTTAGGAGAAACAGGGGAATTTGCCCCACAATCTATAGTATTGAAATGCAGATAAATCGGTGATTAGAAAGAGGTTGACGATAGATGGATATCTTGTTTGTTATTGTGATGATGATGGCGATCGGCGCCTTGATTGGAGGGGTTACCAATTCCCTTGCCATTCGAATGCTTTTCAGACCATATAATCCTGTTTATATCTTTGGAAAACGAGTGCCTTTTACGCCTGGATTGATACCAAAAAGAAGAGCGGAACTTGCAGACCAACTCGGAAAATTGGTGATGGAGCACCTTTTGACCGCAGAAAGTATGAAAAGAAGACTAATGAACAGTTCTTTTAAGGAAAAGTCAGAGCAATGGATTAAAGAAGAGGTGGACCGATACCTTGAAAAAGGAGTCAGTGTCCAAGAAGTACTGATGAAGTTTGGAATAGAGGACGCAGAAACACTTTTTCAAGAAAACTTACATCAAATCGTGGAGAGTAAATATGAAGAGGTTATGACACAATTGCGTTCGAAACCTATTCAACAGGTAGTTCCGGCGAATTTGCTGCATTCTGTTGATAGCAATATTCCTGCAGTATCTGAGTTCATCCTGAATAAAGCAATCCACCATTTTGAAAGTGTGGAAGGGAAAAGGCAGTTGTCTAAAATGATCAACGACTTTATCGCAACCAGAGGCAAACTGGGAAGTGTGGTCCAAATGTTTATGGGCAACTATCCGTTGGTCGATAAAGTGCAGCCGGAAATCATTAAATTCCTCAAACATGATGGTACAAAAGATGTGCTAATAAATGTTCTGTATCGCGAGTGGAATAAATTGAAGGAGATGGAGGTTCAAGATCTCGAGAATAAAATCTCTAGAGAAGCAATACTTACCTCTCTTCATACAGTTATAGATCGTACAGTGAACGTTCCAAAATGGATGAATAAAACGGTGAAGGAAGCAATAGAACCTATCTATCCATGGATGATGGACAAATTAATCCCTTCCGCATTCTCCACAGGCAGCGAGCTCTTGCTGGAGAAATTAGAAGAACTGCTTGTAAGATTAAAGCTCGAGGAAGTGGTGCGAGATCAGGTCGAATCCTTTTCCCTGCGAGAAGTGGAAGAAATGGTCCTCTCCGTCTCCCGTCGCGAACTAAAACTAATCACCTACCTAGGAGCCCTACTAGGCGGCCTTATCGGACTGCTACAAGGACTGCTGGTGCTGATTTTATAATAATATCCCTTGTAGATTGGAGTGCAAGGTGAGAGACTCCGGCGGGAAGTAGCGGTAGCTTGAGACCCCACAGGCGAAGCCGAGGAGGCTCAAGCACCGTCCCGCGGAAAGCGAATACCTGAAACGGAAATCTACAGGAGTTAGAAAAACTCCTCCCCCTTATGGTTTGAATGACTCTGGCATGTTTGTTATACTGGTCACTAGCATGCCTGAAAGATGGGCAAAAAAGGAAGGAATGACGTACAAATGGCAAACAACGTATACGATGTAGCGTACAACCTAGAAACAGCAGTAAAAGAAAGTGACGAGTTCAAAAACTTACAAACTTTATATAAAGAGGTATTCGCTGACGAAACAACAAAAAACATGTTCGAAAACTTCCGCAACATTCAACTTGAACTTCAACAAAAACAAATGAGCGGTCAAGAAATCACACAAGAAGAAGTAGAACAAGCTCAAAAAACGGTTGCAGTCGTTCAACAAAACGAAGCAATCGCAAAACTTATGGAAGCTGAGCAACGCATGAGCATGATGGTAAGCGAACTAAACAAAATCATTATGAAGCCTCTTGAAGAACTATACAGCGACGTAGATTCCGCTAACTAATAGTTGGGTGGATAGAAGCTTGTCAGGGAAAAACGCATCTATAAAGGTGCGTTTTTTTCTTTCTCATTTTTTCTCTACCTGATGCTACCTATGTTCTATTTCCCCAAATTTCCTCATACTCATATCAATAAGTACAAACATCTTAGATAAGGAGGTCTCTCCATGATATACCGCCTGCTCGCCATCAATATAGATGGAACGCTATTGAAATCAAATGGAAGATTGGCAAAGGAAACGAAAGAAGCGATAGAGTATGTGAAAAACAAGGGAGTCTATGTGACATTAGTGACCGGCCGAAACTTCGCTTTTGCTAAGAAAGTGGCTAAATCTCTGAAACTGGATACGTTTTTAGTGACACATGGAGGTTCATTTATTGCCTCTAAACTGGAGCAACCTCTTCATGTGAAACGGCTGTCAGAGGATAAGACATTCAATCTTGTGCAAGTGCTTGAAAATTATGATTGTACCGTAAGGATCTTGCACGAAAGATATTCCATTGGAAACAGACTTCGAGGTGCCAACAACTTGATGGCTAGGGCAGTACTAGGTTCTAGTGATCCATTAATTTACCCAATGCAATTTGTGGAGTCTTTAGGGGATACGTTAATTGACAATCCTATTGCACCACCGAAAATAGAGGTTTATTTTACAGAGCCAGAAGAGAGAGAAAGAGTATTGAAAACCTTGAAATCCGCGTTTGAGGGGATTGAAATTCTTGTTCATGCTGACGGAAAAGTGGATATCTTACCTGACGGTGGAACAAAGATGGATGGTTTGTTGACTCTTGGTGAAGTGTTGAAAATTCCACCGCAGGAAATGGTGGTTATTGGTGATACGATGGAAGACCTGCCTATCATTGAAGTGGCCGGACTCGGCGTAGCAATGGGGAATGCCCCTAAAGAAGTGAAGCTTGCTGCGGACTGGATTACTCGAACCAATGATGAAAACGGAGTAGCCTATATGATTAAGGAACATTTCCGTAAACAACAACGCATTGCCTTTTTAAATAAAATGAAAATATAGTATAGTAGGGAAGAGACAGACTCTGTAAGTGGAGTTTGTCTTTTTTATTTGTCATGGATACTTCTTTTCTAACGGTATTATCTTGATATGCATCGGCTACATCCGTTACACTAGTGGAAGTGAAAAATCTTGCTGAAAAACAAGGCAAGTGTGAAAGGTGATTAAATTGAAGATTGCTATAAAAGGTTTGCATGATGATAGATATCAGCGTCCGTTATCATTGATTGCGGATTTATTTTTTGAAGAAACAGAAGTGGTGCTGGGAGAAGACCCATCCTCTGAATTAAAGGTAACGTTTGAGGCGGAAGAGAAAGGTACTACGTTTATAGTAAAAGGACAACTCGGCGAACTTACTTGTTCCCATGAGAAAGAATTGGGCGATTCAGACGAAAAAGAAAGCTTTCGCCGTAAAAAACAAGCCGTGTCCTATGTTTATTTGACTCTTCTGCAAGAGCATACAGGAATTATTCAAAAGTGGGGAATCTTAACAGGAATCCGTCCAACCAAACTTCTTCACTCCAAGCTTCAAAAGGGAGAACCGAAAGAAAAAGTCCATCAACATCTGCGTGAAGATTACTTGATTACAGATGAGAAGATAGACTTAATGCAGCAAATTGTAGATCGCCAGCTTGATGTTGTGCCAGATTTACATGACTTGGGTGATGAAGTCAGCATTTATATCGGGATCCCATTCTGCCCGACTAAATGTGCGTATTGTACATTTCCTGCCTATGCGATTAATGGAAAACAAGGGAAAGTGGACTCCTTCCTTGGCGGACTACACCATGAAATCGATGCTATCGGTGCCTGGTTGAAGGAAAAAGGAATTAAGATTACCACGGTTTATTATGGTGGGGGCACCCCTACAAGTATCACGGCAGAAGAGATGGACATGCTTTATGAGCAGATGTATGCTTCGTTCCCTGACATGGAAAAAGTTCGCGAAGTAACAGTGGAAGCCGGACGTCCCGATACGATAACACCGGAGAAGCTTGAAGTATTGAAAAAGTGGAATATTGACCGCATCAGTATCAACCCACAGTCTTATACACAGGAAACATTGAAAGCGATCGGTCGCCATCATACCGTGGAGGAAACTATTGATAAGTTCCACCTTGCGCGTGAGATGGGGATGAATAATATCAATATGGACCTGATCATCGGTCTGCCTGGTGAAGGGGTGGGAGAGTTCGCCCATACACTAGAAGAAACGGAAAAGCTGATGCCGGAATCATTGACGGTCCATACGCTATCATTTAAACGAGCTTCTGAAATGACGCAAAATAAGAATCGCTACAAGGTGGCAGATCGTTATGAGATCGGGAAGATGATGGATATGGCGACTGAGTGGACCACTATCCACAATTATGTACCGTATTATTTATATCGTCAGAAAAATATACTTGGTAATTTGGAGAATGTAGGATATGCATTGCCAGGCCAGGACAGTATTTATAACATCATGATTATGGAAGAGAAACAGACGGTCATTGGACTTGGATGTGGGGCATCAAGTAAGTTTGTACACCCAGAAACAGGGAAGATTACGCGGTTTGCCAATCCGAAAGATCCTAAGTCCTATAATGATGGTTTTGAACATTATACGGATGAAAAAATTCGCATTTTGGAAGAACTCTTTTCATCTAGAAACTAACAGGAAAGTGGGGACTTAGGTCCTCGCTTTTTTTATTTGATAGGAGAATCGGTTGATTTCCGTTCCAGGTGCTTCGCTTGCCTGCGGGCGGGTCCGTTAGCCTCCTCAGGCTTCGCCTTCTGGGGTCTCACCTGTCCCTTCCTCCTGCTGGCGTCTGCGCGCCTTCCACTTCAATCAACAAGATGGCTTCATTTGCTTAAGGTTTTTTCGTAGAGCGAGACCACAGTCGCTAGAAAAATATGTTAAAGTATTTGGTAAGACAGATAATAACAACTATTCAACAAAAAAAGCAGGATTGTTTAACAACATATAAAATTTAGATAAAGGAGTTGAGCAAGTGATTGGTTATTTTATAGTCTTATGGTTGATTATTGGCTTTATATTCATTTTTGCTTCTGCCAACAAAAAATCATCTACTAAAAGAACACTGTTCGGCAATTATTTATTTTTTACTTCATTAGTGGGATTTCTAATTTCATTTATACTTAATATCTTAATATATTTTGAATTTATTAAAGAGGGACTTTTCACAGGTAATAATACCGCTAATAGTTGTACAGCTTTTATTGTAGTTGCTTTGATTGCCAAATATCTTATAGTACGGGAAAATAATAATCCACAAGAAATATATTAATAATAAGTCAGCGGCAATTAAGCACTATGATATTGAGTTAATTAGGTGCTAGTACCAAAAGTAAAATATACATTATAAGGTGATTTATAATTATGGAAGTCTTTTTTGTCATACAAATCAACACTAAACACTAATTGAGCCAATTTTATGATATGACAACTGAAAAAACTATTAATGTTTCTTGATAAAACAAAATTTCATTTAAATTAGATGGGGCTTCTTTTATTCGGCAATCTAGGAGTGATAGTTGCAGAGTGTGATTTCCTTTCTTTATAGAAGGAGGATTGTTGATGGATTTTTGTAAAGGTGGGGGTTGAATATGAAGAATAAGCAGGCTATTATCTGGTCTGTAATTGTAATCGTACTTATCTTAATTTGACTGTTTACAAGGTAACAAATATCTTCATCAATCTAGGAGCGATTGTTGAATGATATAAAGTGATTTAAAGAAGGAGGAATTATATTGGTTGCCACCTTAATTGTAATCGGAATAATAATATTGGTCTTAGGGATTCTAACACCTATTGGTTCGGGAACAACAATTTTCATTTCTGTAATTTTATTTGTTATGGCAATTGTATTATCGTTTAGGAAAAGAAAAGTTTCAAATACTTAATTGCTAAGCTATATAGGGCGATTTTTGAATGGAAGTCCTCTCGTTAAGGTTACAGACATTTACAAACTATAAGGGATTTAACTCAAGAGCTTTACATACTAAATTATAAGGAGTGGTTATAGGTGGGAGCATTTAATCCGCAAGGCTTGGTAACGTTTATACTAATAATTTCAATTGTGCTGTTTTTGTTTTGGATGATTTTCAAAAAGATTAAGAAATAATATACATGTTTTAAAAATGGGTCCCTATACAGTTAAATAGGATAGGAGCTTTGATGAAACATTGAAATATTAAAAATAGGGTTACAACCTTCTCAAGTAAACCGGTCATAGTTACCAGGTTTTTCTCATCCCTTTTATATTTTTTACTAAATGAGTGAATAATCATTCATTTTTAAGCGCTTTCATATTATACTAGATATATATATCTTAGAGGGGGGAATGGGATGAAGCTTGAAACAGGTGAAGTACTGACTTATTCGAGAACATTCACTGTGGAAGAAATCCTTCAATTTGGTGAGGTTTCAGGAGATCAAGGCATGCATCATTTGGAAAAAGATGAGCAAGGCAGACTAATGGTTCATGGTCTGTTGACTGCAAGTATTGGCACCAAAATCGGGGGAGACATGAATTATATCGCAAGAGAAATGAACATGGAATTCCTCCGGCCCGTCTTTACAGGCGACACCATCACCTGTGAAGCTACCCTCACCAATGTCCAACAACAAGAAGGCTACAAACAAGTCCAAGTCACATCCATCTACACCAACCAAAAAGGCAAACAAGTCCTCCTAGGCAGCAGTAATGGTATTATTCGAGATTAAAAGAGAAATTCCTGCGGGGGTCTGACCCCCGCACAGAACTTTAATATTTCAGAAAATTCAACTAATAAAAGGTAAGAAAGGGTGTGTTGGGATGAGTACGGTTAATGTGTTAATTCAAGGTTCGGTTGTGGTTTTGGAGCTTAATAGACCTGAGGCGTTAAATGCGATGAATGTGGAAATGTTAGAGGAATTAGATCGTGTTCTGGATGAAATTTCGCAAAATGAGGATGTCAAAGTGGTTATTGTTAGAGGAAGTGGGAATGCGTTCAGTGCTGGTGGAGATATTAAAATGATGCTGCAAGAAAATGTGGGCGGAGACTTTGACCAGGTGATGGATACGATTGGTTCCATCGTTACTAAATTTTACACCATGCCAAAAGTGACAATCAGTGCCCTTCACGGTGCTGCTGCAGGGCTAGGCTTAAGTTTTGCACTTGCCAGCGATTTTGTTGTTGCTCACACTTCTACAAAACTAGCGATGAATTTTATCAAGATCGGTTTAATTCCTGATGGTGGCGGTCACTTCTTCATGGAAAAACGTCTTGGAGAAGCGAAAGCTAAACAGATGATTTGGGAAGGTAAAACGATTTCTGCTGAAGAAGCCCATGGATTGGGGCTTGTTGATAGTTTGGTTGGAGATCAAATGGAAGAGGAAATTTCTCATAGGGTTGGAGCACTTCTGCAAGCTCCATTGCAGGCGATGTTGGAAACAAAATTAATATACACAAAGCAATCCTTGCCACGCCTAGAACAAATTCTAGAGTTGGAAAAGAATGCACAGCGTAGAATGAGGGTGTCTCAAGATCATAGAGAAGGTATTCGTGCCTTTGTTGAAAAGAGAAGGCCGCAATTTAGCGGGAAATGAAATAAAGAGGAAAAAGCTGCTCCTTGAATGGGGCAGCTTTTGTATTTAACAGCTTTTTTCTAAGCCTACAGTCTTATATTCACTTAATCCTCCGGTACATTACCAGGAAGAAGAACTTCACTTATACTTAATATCATCAGAGAAAAACGGAGTGGGTTGTGTGCATATAATGGAAACTGGCAAAAAGCCGATAACGGGGATAGGACTCATAATACTTGTTTTGCTGGTTTATTATATAAGCAAATTTATGGTAATGGCAGAATATAAGGGACTGGAGAATTTACTATTAGAATATGGTTCTATGGCTAAATTTCTCTTTTTCATGCTGTGTTTGGCTCAACCGATTATTTTACCTCTTCCGGAGGCGGTGACCATTCCTGCGGGGAGCGTGGCTTTGGGGGCATCTACTTCGTTCTATCTTGGTTTTTCCGGTACATTGACAGGCATTATCATTATGTTCTTTATTGCAAGATATGGCGGTATGAAAGTGGCTTCTAAACTGGTGAAAGAAAAGCATTTAACACGATATCAAGAATATGTCAGGAAAAAGGAGACGGTCATTCTTGCACTCTTATTTATCATTCCTGTTCTGCCTGATGAAATTATTTGTGTTGGGGCTGGAATCGGAGCTGTTTCGTTTAAAAGGTTTATTGTGATAGCGTCCTTATCAAAACTTATGACTTCTTTTGTCCTCGCCTATTCGGTTTCCCTGGCAAAGTTTCTAGACTTAACGCCTACACAACTGCTATTATCTTGCTCTGTGATCATGGGAATGGTTGTCTTCACCTCTTTTGCTTTCCATAGATATTGGAACAAAAAACGCATGGAGACGTAACCCTTTATCTCCATGCGCTCATTAGTTATCTGTGAAATAAAACTAGCTTTCCGCTTGCGTTTGTGCAACGGTGTGTAGTGTCGAGATAGTTCAATTCTTCTAATTTCTTTTCTCCTAATGCTTTCGCTTCTTTTTCGGTTGCGGCTTCAAAACTTTCATCCAGTAATGTTTCACCGCTTTTACTGAAAACGGTTAACGTATATTTCCCCATGAGTGTCCCCTCCGTGTCTGTAAAATGAATATTCATTCATTACATTTATTTTACTAAAAGTTTCTTGAAATGTAAAAGTACTATGAAACTATTTAGATTTTCAATCGTATAGGTAGTGTAAAACATAGGAGGGATAACGTCATGGCATTACAGATAGATGGTGTAACCAAAAGGTTTGGCAAGCATGTGGCAGTTAATAATTTGACCTTGGAAATACCGGAAAGTGAAATGTTTGGGTTCTTAGGTGCAAATGGAGCAGGGAAAACAACTACTTTCAGAATGGTACTTGGATTATTGGAGCCTACAGAAGGCAAAGTTTCTTGGGCTGGAAAACCAATTACATATAAAGAAAGTCACCTGGTAGGATACTTGCCGGAAGAAAGAGGTCTTTATCCGAAATTGACGGTAAAGGACCAGATGATCTATTTGGGCAGATTGCGAGGAATGGAGAAGGCGGAGATTTTAAAGCAGCTGGACTATTGGTTAAAGCGCTTCAAAGTACCACAGTATCTTAACAAAAAAGTAGAAGAGCTTTCAAAAGGAAATCAACAAAAAATCCAGTTTATTGCGTCCACCATTCATAACCCGAAATTGCTCATATTAGATGAACCTTTCAGCGGCCTGGATCCGTTAAATGTAGAACTTTTGAAAGAGGCGGTAGTGGATCTGAAAAAGCAAGGGACTTCCATCGTCTTTTCCAGTCACCGGATGGAACATGTAGAAGAGCTTTGTGAGCATTTATGCATTATGCATCATGGTCAACCTGTCGTGCACGGTTCTCTTAGGGACATTAAGCGTTCATTTGGGAAAAAGAATGTCATCATTCATGCTGATTTTGATTTAGGGTATTTATCCAATGTAGCGGGAGTGACCAAAACAAAGCAGACAGCGGAAGGCATGATTCTTCAAGTGGAAGATGAGGATGTATCTCAGACCTTGCTGCAACAAATTACAGGTAAAGGCTATATCCGCAAGTTTATCTTGGAAGAGCCGTCCTTGAATGATATTTTCATAGAAAAGGTGGGTGCTTCTTACCATGAATAAATTTTTGATTATCTTAATGCACACCTACATGAGTAAACTGAAATCTAAATCATTCATTATTTCTACTTTGATAACAACGCTACTTATCGTTGGTGTGACAAACATTCAGTCTATCATTGATGTTTTTGATAAACAGGAAGACAAGATAGTAGCAGTAATAGATGAAGAGGGCACTATAGCACCATTGTTAGAGCAGCAACTAGCAACAAACCCCAATAGCAATTTGAATCTTGAAGTAGTATCAGAAGAGTCAGAAGCTGAAAGTAAAGTAACTGAGGGAGAATATGACGGGCTTCTTGTGCTTTCAACAGACCAGAATGGTTTACCATCTGGTGTGTATAAAGCCGCTTCCATCACTGATTCAGAAACGATGACACAAGTGGAAGTGATGCTTCAACAAGTGAAAAATGAGTTGGCAACAAGTCAACTGGGGTTGTCGCAAGAAGAAATCGCTCAACTTTATACGCCTATTAATTTTGATGTCGTAGCATTAGAAGAATCTGCAAAGTCTGCAGAAGAGTTGAACCAGGCACGTGGATTGGTTTATGTATTACTGTTTGTTATCTATTTTTCTGTCATTCTTTATGCAAGTATGATTGCAACGGAAGTCGCAGTAGAGAAATCTTCTCGCGTCATGGAAATACTGATTTCGTCTGCATCTCCCATTATGCATATGTTTGGAAAAATCCTTGGAATTGCCTTATTAAGTTTAACGCAACTGGCATTCTGGATCCTTGTCGGCTATTCATCATTAAGCAGAAATTTAGATGGTATGACGGAAGCCGGCGGAGTATTTGAATTTTTCGGTGTCGGCGATCTACCTGTAGCGACGTTTGTGTACGCCATCGTCTTCTTCTTGCTAGGATATTTCCTATATGCAACGTTTGCCGCTTTCTTGGGCTCGCTTGTTAGCAGGATTGAAGAAATCCAGCAGATGATTATGCCAATGACTTTATTAATAGTGGCAGGATTTATGATTTCCATGTTCGGGCTTGGTAACCCAGATAACTCTTTCATTCAAGTAACGTCATTCATTCCGTTTTTTGCACCAATGATTATGTTCTTGCGGGTAGGAATGTTGAATGTTCCGATTTGGGAAATCAGCCTCTCCATTGGCATATTGGTTGCAACCATTATGTTGTTGGCCATATTTGGAGCAAAAGTGTACCGTGGGGGAGTTTTGATGTACGGTAAATCATCTTCACTGAAAGATATTAAGAAAGCATTACAACTGACAAAAAACAAGTAAACTATCATGTGGGACTTTTTTCAAAAGTTCCGCATGTTTTTTTTTGAGAAAGTATAAAATCCTGTTGATTTCCGTTCCAGGCGCTTCGCTTGCCTGCGGGCGGTCCGTAAGCCTCCTCGGCTTGCGCCTGCGGGGTCTTACCTGTCCCTTCCTCCCGCGGGCGTCTTCGCGCCTTCCACTCCAATCAACAAGATGGCTTCATTTATTTGAGGGGTTTATGAAACAGCACTTAACCGAGTTAACTGAATAAGCATTTACGTATCGTTTACGTAATATCTAGCTGTCGATTGGAGCAAATGGCAAAGACTCCAGCGGGGGAGTAACGGTTGGTTGAGACCCCTGAAGCGTTGTGAGGAGGCTCAAGCACCGTCCCGCGGAAAGCGAAGCCATTTGCGGAAAGGAACAGCGGTGATTATCCACTAACCAATGTTTTCTGCTAAGGGCGGGGTGTTTTTTGCCTACTTTATACCAATACCGAACGTGCATTCGCATTTCATTCGTGATAAAATAAGGTAAACACGATGAGAGAAGAGGTTGAATCCAGATTGAAAAAAATTCGCTTCATACATGCTGCAGATCTACATTTAGACAGCCCATTTAAAGGGCTTAGCCATCTTCCCCAAAAGATATTTAATCAGATTAGAAAAAGTACATTCCAATCTCTAACATCATTGATAAACGCTGCTATCGATTATCAAGTAGATTTTATTTTATTGGCAGGAGATCTCTTCGATCTAGAGCAAAGAAGCTTAATTGCCCAAGCGACACTAAGAAAAGAATTCATGCGACTGAATGAAGCCGGAATTCAAGTGTATATCATCCATGGAAATCATGATTACCTTACAGATAACCACATACTTTTTAAATACCCGGACAATGTACATATTTTTACGGAAGATGTGGAATGCAAGCCATTTTTAAAAGGCCAAGAAGAGTTAGCCTGCATATACGGATTCAGCTACAAGCAAAGGCATATGACCAAAAACATGACCGGATATTATCAGATAGTAAACAAGAAGGTGCCTTTTCACATTGGGATGCTTCACGGCAATCTCTCAGGAAGGGAAGAGCATGATCCTTACGCACCTTTTTCCATATCTGATCTTCTTGACAAAGAGTTTCATTACTGGGCGCTTGGCCATATACATAAACGTGAAATTCTCCGTCATCAACCTCCTATCGTCTATCCGGGGAATATCCAAGGGCGCCATAAAAAGGAACAAGGCGACAAAGGCTGCTATTTGGTGGAACTCTTTGAAGATGGTACCCCTAAGCTGCAATATATAGAAACATCCGCCATACATTGGGAAGAGCTCAAGATTCCCATTAACGGGATACAAACGGTGGACCAACTTATGGACGAAACAAAACAAGCAGTGGAGGCCATAAGGTTGGATGGGAAGGGGAAATTACTTCGACTTACCTATACTGGAAACGGAGACCTGCATGGTTTTCTCCAAGATGAAAGTCATCAAGAAGAACTTCAACTCCTTTTAAATGAGGGGGAAGAGAATAAGTTTTCCTTTGTATATCTATATTCGTTGCGTGTCCAAACAGCGTTAACTTATTCAAAAGAAGACTTGCAGGATAAAACATTTTATAAGGATTTTTATACCATGGTAGATCAAATCGACGTGAGGGAAGCATTGGCTCCTTTATTACGTCATTCTGAAGCAAACCGCTATATGGACTCCTGGGATGAGGAAGAACAGAAAGAGATAGTGGAAGAAGCAGAACGATGGCTTGTCAGTAAATTCTTGGAAAGTGAGAAGAGGTGAATAGGTTGAAAATTACGAGCTTACATATCTATGGATTTGGAAAACTAGAGAACGTGGTAATGGAAAATCTATCACCAAACATCCAAGTCATCTACGGAGAGAATGAAGCAGGGAAATCTACGGTGATGGCCTTCATTCAAGCTATTCTTTTTGGATTCCCTGCGAAAAATCAACAAGATCTGCGCTACGTTCCCAAAAAAGGCTTTAAATACGGCGGTAAGTTGGTTGTCGAAACGGATGATCAAAGAAAAATCACCGTTGAACGAGTCGCAGGTAGATCCTCTGGTGATGTCACTGTTCAAGATGAGCAAGGCAATCCTTGCGATTTGAACGAGGTGCTAGGCGGTCTTGATAAAACGATGTATAAAGGGATCTTCTCCTTTAATATAATGGACATCCAAAATCTGCAGCTCATAGATTCTGAGCAACTAGGCAGTTACTTGTTCTCTTCAGGACTGATGGGGAGTGAGCAGCTCCATAAATTATCACGTGAGTTAACTAAAGAACAGGAAGAACGCTTTAAGCCAAATGGCAGGAAGCCAGTCATTAATAGATTGTTAACTTCCTTAAAAGAAGAAGAACAAAATGTCCTGAAATGGAAAGAAAAGATGGGTCAATATGACCGCCTGCAGAAGGATTTAGATCAATATGATAATGAATGGAAGGAATCACTCATTGCTAAAGAAGATACAGAGAAAAAAATAAAACAAACAGAAGCAATGCTTACCATTCAGCCATTAGTGAATAGATTAGAGATCCTTCAATTACAAATAGCAGAATTTGGTAACTTTGAATCATTTCCGCAAGATGGTCTTTCAAGGTTGGAGAAATGGCAGACAGAGGCAGTATTCTATCAATCAAAACTAGAAAAAACGGCAAAAGATTTACATGAAAAAGAGCGGGAATTCGTACAAATAAAGGTTAATGAAAAGATTCTTGGAAATGAGGAATCCATAAATGCTCTAGTAAACATACTGCCGACCTATCAACAGGCAAAGGAACAATTGTCCCTGCTAGCTACTGAAATAGTGCAGTTGCAAAAGCGAATAGAAGGGTGGAAGCAAGATCTTGCATGGCATGATAAAACAGATCAGGAGTTAGAAGCCATACATACCAGTTTGGCATCAAAAGGATCTTTGCGAGAACTTTTAAAAGCCCATCATGAACTCCACATTCAGAAACAGCGCTTAGATGAACAGTTTCAACAGGCAAAAGAGGAACTTGAAGCCCAGGAAGAACGGGTGAAAGACTTAGAGCAAGAACAGCTACCAAACCATGAAGTGATAAAAATGAAGGAACTAGTAGAAGTAGATAGTATGGACACGTTGCATAAAGAAATCCATCTTAATGAGCAACTACTAAATCAGTTGAAAAAGCAGCTTGATGTTCAGAAAAAGAATAACCAAAATGAGATTAAAAAAAGTAAGCAAATCGCAGTTGCCAGTCTTTTAATGGGAATTGCCGGTGCCGCTTATTTCTATATGCAAGGCCAGCTTATACCTTCTCTGCTATGCTTAATCTTGTTTTTCATTCTATCTTTTATGATTAATAGGAAAACTAAACAAACTAATAGTCGCAATGAGCTATTGATTGAAAAAGAAGAGATGGAAAATAAGCTGGAATTATTAAGAGGGAAGCTTTATTCCAATGAAAATTACGGGAAAATGGAAGAGTATCAAAAAGCGCTGGCGAAGAACGAACAAGTAATGCAGCTTCTGCAGAAAGAACAACTCCTCCTTTCCCAATGCGATCGGACATACAATAGAATTATTAAGCAATTTGAAGAGTGGGAAGGAAAGAATTTTTCCTTTCAAGATCAATGGCATAAATGGACCTCATCACTTTCACTCGAGCAAATCTCACCTCCCTTTATGGAGGAAGCCTACGACAAAGTGGTACAACTGAAAGTTGCTATAGCAGACAAAAAAGAGCTAGTCGAAAGACAAAAACACTTTCAAACAGTAGTGGACACGTTTAAGAATAAGTTAGAAACTCTTATAGAAGGACACATTGAAAACGATACGCGAATATCTATTGAAGAAGTATTTACACAATTACGTGTTAGTGTGGAAGAAAACGTGGAAAAGAAGAAAAGGAAACAACGTATTCAAGAACAAATAGGCGAATTAAAAGAAGAAATGGACGGCTTGTCCCATCATGTACTTGAAGCACAAAAGCAGATTCAAAATCTGTATGAGCAAGCAGAAGTAAACAATGAGGAATCCTTTCGTCAAAAGAATCAACAGAACATTGAAAAAACAGAGCTTGAGAAGGAGATAATCCTCCTAAAAAATCAGTTGGCCCAAATGGAGAATTCCTATCAGCTGAGACTTACGGAAAGAAAGTCGATGGATATGTGGAATTCGAGGAAGATTGAGCTGGAAGAAACGCTTAAGTCCATTAAAGAAAAACTGAGTCAGCTTGTTGAAAATAGAACAGCAACAAAAGAGACCATTCGTCTCTTGGAGGAAGCGGGAACATACTCTGAAGCTGTGCAACAATTCGAACTATCTAAAAGCAAGTTGCAGGAGCATGCAAGAAAGTGGGCAATCCATGCCACAGCATCTCATCTTCTAGGCAAAACAATGGATTACTACCGGACAGTGAAGCTTCCAAAAGTACTTCATTATGCTTCTGATAACTTTCAATTCCTCACAAAAGGAAATTATATCAGATTACTTGATGAGCAAAATGAAAGAACGCTTATGGTACAGCATGCAGACGGGACGAAATTTGAACCTAAGGAATTAAGTCAGGCAACGGTTGAGCAGTTGTATATATCCATTCGTGTTGCCGTTGCCCAAGTATGGAGTGATGAACAAAAACTGCCATTCTTGATGGATGACAGTTTTGTCAATTTCGATCATCATAGAACAAATCTTGCTATTAAGTTGATAAACAGACTTGCACTCCAAGGTTATCAATTCCTTTTCTTTACTTGTCATCACCATATTAAAGAAAAATTGGCAAGTGAACCAAACAACCGAATTTGCTCTATTGACACAATGAAGGTAGGAGAAGCAACCATCAAGCGATGAATTTGGTTCATCCATTGCCGAAAGGAATAGACAAGTGCTATGCTTAGAGAGGTAAAGAGAAGCATGTTGAAAGGATAACGAAAATGAGTGAACGTGTGATAAAAAATAATAGAGCACCATTAATACTATTGAGCTTTAATCTATTTATCGTCATGGTAGGAATTGGGTTGGTTATTCCAATTCTCCCGTTTTATATCGATAAGTTTGGTGCCGACGCAAGGACATTAGGCTTGCTTGTTGCCGTGTTTGCGTTTATGCAATTCCTTCTTGCCCCTGTTTGGGGTAGGCTCTCCGATAAAATTGGAAGAAAGCCTCTGATCACAATCGGGCTTTTCGGTTTTGCTATTGCCGAGTTTATTTTTGCATACGCAAGCGGCCTATGGATGCTTTTTCTATCTCGTATACTAGCGGGTACCTTTGGCTCAGCACTTATGCCTACTGCAATGGCTTATGTTTCTGATGTCACTTCTTCTGAAAAAAGAGGTCAAGGCATGGGGATAATGGGAGCTGCGATGGGCCTTGGTATCGTTGTTGGTCCTGGACTTGGCGGCTGGCTTGCCGAATATGACCTGTCTCTGCCATTTTTAGTGGCAGGTGTGGCTGCGACCATAGCGGGAATACTTTCCGTAATTATTTTGCCAGAATCATATCCTAAGCATAGCAGAGAAACGGATGCTCAAGATTCAGCAGGAGAAAAAAGGGACAATCAGTTTGTAACGATGTATAAGGCTCTCAAAAGCCCTGTAGGTTTTTTGCTGATTCTTGTATTCATCATGAGTTTCGGTTTAGCTAATTTCCAATCCATTTTTGGGTACTACACAATGGAACGATACAACTATAACCCAAGTGAAGTCGGGTTAATCATCTTAATTGTCGGCTTGGTTGGAACGGTTGTCCAAGGCGTTCTAGTTGGCAGGATGACTAAACGGTTCGGAGAGGAAAGAGTGGTTACAAGTGCTCTCTTAATCAGTTCATTCGGTTTTGTGTTAATGACACTCGCAACAAATTTTACAACCGTACTATTAACCACCTGCATATTCTTCTTAGGGAATTCTTTGTTAAGACCATCTTTAAATTCCTTCATATCTAAACTTGCAGGGAACAGACAGGGCCTTGTGATGGGGCTCAATAATTCATTCTTAAGCTTAGGAAATGTAGCAGGTCCAATATTGGCAGGCATCTTCTTTGAGATAAACATACATATTCCATATCTATTCGGAGCATGCATTATGCTATTTGGACTAATCGTCACCAAACTATGGATCTCCAAAAGAGCCCATAAAATAGAAGTATCTTCATAAGAAAAAAATATTCAGAGTTATTGTGGTTCATAGCAGTTGATTGGAGCAAAAGGCGAAGACTCCTGAGGGAGATAGCGCTAGGTGGAGACCCCTCAGGCGTAGCCGAGGAGGCTCTCGTCAGCCCCTAGGAAAGCAAAGCCATTTGCAGAAATCAACTGCGTCGTCAAGAATCAAAACGACAGGGGGAAGGAACAGATGAAAAAAGGTATCCTCCACTTTGAAGTGGGAGAACAAGTAGATGTTCACTTATTAATTAAAACAGCAACAAAAGGAATAGCAAGCAACGGAAAACCTTTTCTAACGTTAATATTTCAAGACAAAAGCGGTGAGATAGAAGCAAAACTGTGGGATGCTTCATCAGATGATGAAGAGCTCTACACACCACAAAGCATTGTAAGAGTGCTTGGTGACATCCACCATTATCGTGGCCGTAATCAATTGAAGATCCGCAAAATCAAGCCAAAAGAAGACCATGAGAACGTCAATGTCTCTGATCTGATTGAAACTGCGCCATTAAGCCAAGAACAGATGATGGATAAAATAACACAGGCTATCTTTGAAATGAAGAATCCCAATATACAAAGAATCACAAGGCACCTGCTGAAAAAGCATCAAAATGAATTTCTGCAATATCCAGCAGCAACAAAGAATCACCACGAATTTGTATCCGGTTTGGCCTATCATGTCGTCTCCATGCTAGACCTTGCTAAAGCCATAGCCAGCTTATATCCTTCACTAGATAAGGACCTTCTCTATGCAGGCGTCATTCTTCATGACTTAGGTAAGGTTACGGAACTGTCCGGACCTGTATCCACAAGTTACACGATTGAAGGGAACTTAATCGGCCATATTTCGATTATGGTTAATGAAATCGGAAAAGCGGCAGAGGAGCTTGGAATTGAAGGAGAAGAAATCATGGTTCTTCAACACTTGGTTCTAAGTCATCATGGTAAACTGGAGTGGGGCAGCCCGAAGCTGCCGCTTATAAAAGAAGCGGAAATCCTCCATTATATCGACAATATTGATGCGAAAATGAATATGCTAGATCGTGCACTAGAACGCGTTAAACCTGGAGAGTACACGGAAAGAATTTTTGCAATGGACAACAGAAACTTCTATAAACCTACTTTTCATAATTAAGTAATAGCCCCCCATACTCTATCATATGTATAAATTAGTAGCACATATGAAAGAGAAGGGGGGGCTTTTTTATGCCATGGTGGATGCTGTTGATCGTTATCGGAATTGTATTCAGTGCATATATGACGTTAAGGTCTGCAAAAGAAGAAAAAGAGGTAGAAGAAGCGATCATTGAAAAAGAAGGACAAGTATATATGGATAGGATTCAAGAGGAAAGAGAGAAAAAACAAGTTGTAAACGTATAGAAAAAGGAAGCGGGGATCCGCTTCCTTTTTAGCTTTCTTCTTCTGTTTCCTGCTCTTTTTCAAATGTATTTTTGAGGTTGGAATCTTTCACTTTTATATTGGCATTGTCCAGTTCTTTTTGAACGGCAGTGTCAACGGAAGCTTCTTCGTTCACCTTCGATAAGAGAACTTCTTCTTTCAATTCCGCTTTCATGTCTTCAAAAGGTTCTTTATCCTTCTTATCTGTTACTTTAATAATATGGAAGCCGTACATGCTTTCTACAGGCTCGCTGATCTCATTTACTTCGAGGCTATAAGCTGCCTCTTCGAATTCTGGAAGCATGGCACCAGCTCCGAACCAGTCAAGATCTCCGCCATTTTGGGCTGAACCTGTGTCTGTTGAATATTCTGTTGCAAGTTCCGCAAAATCAGCACCCTCATCTAGCTTTTTCTTCACTTCATTCGCTGTTTCTTCGTCTGCTACAAGAATATGGCTTGCACGTATTTCAGGCTTCATCTCATCATAATATTTCTGAATTTCCTCGTCTGTAACTTCCACACTTTCCATTGCTGCTTTTTCCTGCAGCATGGATATACGCAAAGTTTGGCTTAGCTGCTCTTCATTTTTGAAACCGCTCTGAGCCATTGCAGAATCAAATTGAGGTCCAAGTTGTTGTTTCAACTCATCTAATCGTTCTTGTACTTCTTCATCTGTAACCTCGTATTTTTCACTTAAGACTTTATCATATACCAATTCCCGAAGAACCTCTTCGCCAAAACGGTCCTTCATGGCTTCATATAGCTCGTCCTGTGTAATATTACCTGCAGAGGTTTCAGCTATCACCTCAGAATTATCGGCTTTGTCATTGTTACAGGCAGTCAGTGCAAGAATTGAAGCGGTTGCACCTAAGGCAATCATCCATTTTTTCATTTAAGTCACTCCCATATGTAGTAAAACGTTCCAATCAATACTATAGCATATTCTACAAATTTAATGAAATTATTTGACAATACTTTAAAGCCGGCATATTTACGCGGAAAGCTTTATACAGTTGATTTCCGTTCCAGGCGCTTCGCTTGCCTGCGGGCGGTCCGTAAGCCTCCTCACTTCGTTGCGGGGTCTTACCTGTCCCTTCCTCCCGCGGGCGTCTGCGCGCCTTCCACTTCAATCAACTAGGTGACTTCACTCACACAATGTTTTATAAAGCAAAGCAATTTTACTTTATTAAATGGATAAGCATTAACGTATCTTTTATGTGTTTTTCAGCTGTGGATTGGAGCAAATGGCGGAGACTCCAGCGGGTGAGTAACGGTAGGTTGAGACCCCACAGCGCAGCGAGGAGGCTCAAGCACCGTCCCGCGGAAAGCGAAGCCATTTGCGGAAAGGAACAGCGGTGCTTAACCAAGCAACTAAAAATGACGAGCTTGGTTTATCTTATGGGAGCTTTTTTAAAAAAATAGGTAATCGTCCATTCCAATTTTAAACCTTTTACATATGATAAATGGAATCATGAAAACATTAACACACTTTGTTGTCCCAGGATTTGATGTAAAAAACCTTAGAGGCAGGATAAACGCCTATGCCTCCTAAGAAATTGTTGCATAAGATATCGTAACAACTCATAAAGGAGGTGTTACTAAGATGAGTAATGCGTATGCAGGTGGCTTCGCGTTAATCGTAGTATTGTTTATCTTGTTGGTAATCGTAGGTGCAGCTTGGTTGTACTAAATACATTTTTAATAAAAAAGGAGGAACTAAAATGTCAGGTGGACATTCCGGCGGATTTGCGTTAATCGTAGTATTATTTATCCTGTTAGTAATCGTAGGTGCAGCTTGGTTATACTAAGCTAGACCTTGGGGTTAGGCAATGCCCTTACTCCACAAAAACACCTTCCATGTTTACATGGAAGGTGTTTTTTGTGCTGATTTATTATTTGGAGCTTAGCAAGATATCTACATAAGAAGAAATTAATAGAATGGTAATAAGTACATTTATGGTTCGGAAAACTTTCGGCTGACGATCCTCCGGTATTTCCTTCTGAACGCATAAAGCATTCGTTAATTTGTTTATGTAGAAGAGTATAAATACAGCCACCCAAACAAATAGAAATGCGATAGCCATAAGATCCCTCCTTTGTGGCTTGCTTTAAACTAACTGCGGAATATATACTTATGCCTTCTACCTTACCAAAGTTTATGAGAAAAAGATACTGTGATAGTCCGAATCTTTTACAAAAAAATGAAAAAGCATCCTGAAATTATGAAAAAATTTCTAGGACGCTATTTCTTTCTCATTGACTATTAAGATATCATAACCGTTTTCCAATTCTTCAATTTGGCATTTGCTTGGAGCATGTTGGATAAGCTTAATATATAGGAAATCTGGAATGCATAGACCAAGATTTACCGCCGCAAGCATAGAAAAGTAATGATAGTAGCTTGGGAAAATATGTGCAAGTAAGATGCATGCTGAAGTAATGATGGCAAAAGGAGCCAATAAAACAGCATAAGATTGAATTTTTGTAAAAGGCTTTTTTGTTTTTATTTTCATATAAGGCATATAGCACTTGAATTTCCATTTAAGTTTTACTTGGTTTTTTGTCGCGATTAGCGGAAGAACATGACATAGTTTGTGCATGGTGAACATTCCCAGAAGGCCAAGGATGAACCATCCAAAATTGTCAGATGAGACAGCTGTGTCATGGAACATTAGGCTAAAAGACAGAAAGAATACAATAAACGAAAGTAAAGTGATGATAAACGAAATAAGTGTTATGCGATGGAGTCCATATTGTCTCGAAATATCAATGGATTTCCAACAGTTCATAGTTGCGTCACCTACCGTAATTGCTAGTCGTAATGAAAATTACTAAATTAATGTAAGCTTTTTTAATGAAAAAATCAATAGGTGAATGTAATTTATTTTTTTATGTATCCATCTAAATATTGGTAAGTGTAAGGAATTGTTGTAAAATAAGTAGAAAAGTGAGGAAAAACTTTGAGACTTGCGATAAGAATTTGCAACAGTGAGGACTGAGTATAGTGGAAGAAAGACTTGCAACCTTGGAGTTCTACATGGAACTTTTATTAAAACAAATGGACCGTTCAACATTTCCTTGGGATTATTTGATCATAAAAGGTAAATTGAGCAGGAGAGAAGTGCAGGCTCTATATCAATTATGTGAAGACTTGAGCAAAGAGATGGAAAAACAAAAGCGGAAGGATTTGTTACATTCTCTCCGCTTCTTATACAATTCAGACAAGCACTACCTCCACAACTGCCTTTGGAGGAGACCATTGCCGCCTTACGGACACAAGGCCATTATGTCCAGTTGATGGAGGCATTCCAAAAGCTTATCAAGAAGAAGTAACGCTTTCATTTTTTTCTTCAAGCACTTCCTCTTTTTTGGAAAGCTTCCCGTCTACTTCTACAAAATCTTCTTCAATATTATTAAAGGAACGCTCAAATATTTGCATAAAATCTTCCCCGTAAACATTACGGATCACGCACATGATGTCCAACAGCTCGGGGAATTTTCCATATAAGTCATGCATCGGCAAAGCCCCGCTGAATACTGAGTTTTTACTAGGATCATAGGTTTCCATCAATTCTAAAAGAATCTGTTCGCCTTTTTCCGTTAGTTCAATATACGTGTTTCGCTTATCGTTTTCCTTTTTAGAAAAACGAAGCAGTTCTCTCTCTTCCAGTTTCTTAGAAAAGTTGAACGCAGTCGATACATGCATTACTCCAAACTTGGCAATCTCGGAAATACTGGCACCTTTTAAATGATAAGCAATCCATAGAATATGGTGCTCGTTAATATTTAAGTCATATGGTTTTATCCATTGTTGCCAATCTTTCTCGATGGTCTTCCAAAGTGCTTTACTCAGCTGGGCAACACGTTGGCTGAAGAGCATAGCTTCTTTTAATGAATACTGTCCATTCTGTGTATTCACAAACTCACCTACTTTTTTCTAATATATTACTATCTATTATGACAATAAAATAAAAATTAATAAAGGTCTAAATTTACAAAAAATTAAAATTTTTTATTCGGCAGTGTTTTTTGCTAGCTTTTTTTCTAGATTTTCTAATTCTTCCTGCAGGTTTGCGATGTCTTGTTGAATGGATTCTTGATGAGGTTTAATCGAATTTTGCCAAAGATCTACTGAAACCTTGATCTCTTCTGCAATATTTCCGACTGTTGCTTTTCCCTCTTCCATGGCTTGTGTTACTTGGTCCTTAATATGAATTGCCTCTTGTTTCAAATCTTCAATCGTCAGCTGAATAGATTGAGCAGTTGACTTTATTTTCGCTCTTCTGGAAGCTCCAGATTCTGCAGTTGTAAGCAGAGCGGAGACACCGGCAATTGTTCCACCTATTAAAACTCCGTAAATGAATGATTTCCCATTCATAGTAATCACTCCTCTATAAAGTTATGTAAATATAGTTCAATACCCTAAGATTATTATATAATTCAACATTTATTAAAAAAATCCTTTTTTTACTGAATCTTTTCTGGACGAGTTCTAAATAAGATACTGTCTTATGCTTTATTGTTTCCAAATAACAAGTTTATATTTAATCGAAACTTTAACTAGGTATACTTGTTTCATAAGAAAAGAGGGAACGGCATATTTATGGTAAAAAGGGGGCGGGCTTTGTGCCAGGTATAACATCTGTGTTATTTATCATAAGTATCGTGATGTTGTTTGGTGGTGGAAATTACTTTTTGGCCGCGCAACGGGCAGGGGTATATCCGCCGAGGAGAGTGTTGCAGCAGAGGGCAATAACTGTTGGAGGTGCTGGTGGGGTCATATTTTTATTAGCGATATTAGTGACATGGGTTGTATAAATTTATTTTAAAAGTAAGAAGAGGGCAAATTCCTGACTTGGAATTTGCCCTCTGGCTTATGTTGCAGGTATTAGATTTGAGCGTTTAGCAATGCTCGTTACAATTGGATAGATAATGATCATGACTGTTGCATTCAATGCGACAGCTGGCAATACGGCTGTAACGAAGAAGAATGCAAAAGATTCTCCGCCTGGCAATCCTACTAGTGTCAGGGCGCTAAAAAGGAAGATCGCTCCTGAAATGAGGGTACCGATAACGGTTAAAATTCCTGCTTTAACTAGTGGTTTGTCCAGTTTCTTCAATGCAAGAAGCAAGAAGAAGAACAAAAATGCTGTAATCGGCTTATCAATGATATTTGGGATCTGACCGGCTGGAAAAGTGGTGGTCATGGCGGAAATTAATCCTGTCACGACACCTAATAACAATACATTTTTCTTTTCTGGAAACAGCATGATACCTAAAAACATCATCGTTAACGCTAAGTCTGGCTTCATACCGAGAATGACCCCCGGTACAACTGTGTGCAGAACGGCACCGATTCCTACTAATAAAGCTAGTGATACTAAAGTCTTTGTATTCATTTCTCATCTCTCCTCAACTAATCTGGTCTTTTTTAACTCCATTAGTACACTCGTTGTCTAATGCGAATTAATAGATACTAGTATATAAAAGTTTCCCCCTTTTGAAAAGAGGAAAGCATGATTTTACCTATTTTTGGCTTGGAAGCTTTTCATGAAATCCGCTAATGCCTGACAGGATTCCAATGGTACGGCATTATAAATAGAAGCTCTGCAGCCTCCGACCATTCTGTGACCTCCAAGGCCTACAAAACCTTCCTCTTTCGCCTGTATTAGAAAATTAGATGTAAGCTCTTCAGAAGGGAGGTTGAACGTAACATTCATGTGCGATCTTGCATCTTTTTCGGCATGACCGATATAAAAACCTTCACTCTGGTCAATAGTTTCATATAGCAGTTCTGCTTTCTCCTTATTAATCCTCTCCATTGCTTCAATGCCACCTTGTTCTGCCACCCAATCCAATACAAGGGAAAGCATATAGATGGAAAAGGTTGGAGGTGTATTGTATAGAGATTTATTTTTCGCGTGTGTTTGGTAGTTCAGCATTGTTGGGATATTGCTAGGACATTGCTCTAACAGTTCTTTTTTTATTATCACAACAGTAACACCAGACGGCCCAAGGTTTTTCTGGGCTCCTGCATAGATAAGGGAGAAATCTTCTACATTTATTGTTCTGCTTAAGATATCACTCGACATATCAGCAATTAATGGTATGTACGAAGGAGTGGATGGGAACTCCCACCATTGTGTTCCGAAAATGGTGTTGTTGCTCGTAATATGCAAATAAGCTGCGTCTGTCGAGAGTGTCAATTGAGAAGGTATAGTAGAATACCCTGTTTCCTTTGCGGTGGAAGAAGTATGGGTTGAGCCTATTTTTTGTGCTTCTTTTAACGCTTTTTCAGACCATGAACCGGACAGGCTATAATTAGCTGTCTTATCCGATGGAAGAAAGTTTAAAGGAATGGCTGAGAATTGCAGACTTGCACCACCTTGCATGAAGAGAATTTCATAGTCGTTGGGAATCTGCAAAAGCTCCTGTAGAAGTGTAGCTGCTTTCTGGTGCACCTTTTCGTATTCTTTGCTCCGGTGACTTAACTCCATAACAGACATACCAGTATCTTGGAAATCCAATAATTCCTCTTGGGCGCGGTGCAGCACTTGTTTTGGAAGTGCTGCCGGCCCTGCATTAAAATTATAAACACGCTTCATCCTATTACCCTCCTAAAGTAATCTGAAAATATTAATATATATCCTATCATGGATTGTGTTAGAATACATGAAAGATTTCGAAAAAAGTTAGGAGTAATGAATATGTACGAAGAACATAAGCCTTTTGATGTTAGTCCATATGATCATCCGGATATTTATCCTGGTCCAAGACTTGGGTCTTCTTTTTTATTTTGGAAAGGAAGGGCTCATCGTATGGATGCGGAGAAAGGGGTGCCGGTTGAGCAACAGGCTATTCACTTTACCAATGTCGATCATGTGCTTGGAAGCTTGGCATTTCAAAGTACGCATGTAAAAAAAGTGGAGGAGTTTTTTAAGGAGGGGCGGTTTGATTCAAAGGTACCCGTCGTCGCTTATGGCTCGAATGTTTGTTTAGCACAGTTGCAATACAAATTCCGTTTGCGCCCAGAAGAAGATGATTTTATGCTTTGCTTAAAAGGTACGGTGACAGATTCTGATATTGTTTATGCACCATTTTTGGCACCGTATGGTTCTCTCCCTGCAGTCATATCTCCTGTAAAGGGGGCAGTTTCTGAAGTGTGGTTGACGTTTATGGATAAAAAACAGCTGGAATTGATCAATTCCACTGAAAAAGGATATGAGCTTAGAGTTCATGAGGGAAAAAAGGTACGTTTGGACACTGGAGAAGTCTTTGGGAATGTCTATGCCTATTATGAGCCGCGCGCCCTATTGTGGAACGGTGAGATGCGCAGATTCAAGGATATTTCCGGTAACAGTCCGCTACAGGCTGTATGGCAAAGTGAAATGCTAAACGAGTTAAAGCTGGCAGTTGACCATAAAGGAACCCGTGAAGAATTTATTCACTTATTAAGATGGGACAGGAGCTATCGTGATTTTATAGAAGATTTTTTACAGGCCGAATGCACTTATACATTTGATCATCCTGACTGGAAAGCAGCGGAAACCATCCTTTCCATTGGAGAGATGAAAAGGTCGTTTTGAATAGAAAAAGACGTGCACCTTTAGGAGGGCACGTCTTTTGATTGTTATTTAATACCTTGATTAATTTTAGTTGCGATTTCTTGCAGATCTTGCGAAGTGTAATCGCTCTGATTTGACTTCCACACTGCTCCAAAACCGTCTCCTTTGCCGTAGCGAGGGAGAATATGAAGATGATAATGGAAGACCGATTGACCGGCAGCTTCTCCATTATTATTTAAAAGGTTCAGCCCAATCGGTTCAAATTGCTCTTTAATCGAATTGGCGATCTTTGGAACCACTTTAAAAAGGTTCTCGGCTATCTCAGGTGTTAGTTCGTAAATGTTCTCTTTATGTACTTTCGGAATGACTAATGTATGTCCTTTTGTTACCTGGCTGATATCAAGAAAAGCCAGAACATGTTCGTCTTCGTAAACCTTGGCAGCAGGGATGTCGCCATCAATAATCTTGCAGAAAATGCAATCACTCATCTGTTTCACCTCTGGACTTTAGTTTTATCTATTTTACCATGTTTTGGACAAGTATCCTAATATGTTGTGCAGGCAAAATAAACAAGCAAGAGCAAAAGCTCCTGCTTGTGAAGAAAGGGACGAGAGGCAACAAGCTTCTCTATCTGAATAAGGAGAAGCTTACAAACATCATTTTAGCGTTCAAATAACTGTGTTTGATAAACACCTCATCTGATTTATAAAATGTGTCTAATTGTCAGCTTTCCTGTTCAAAACAATCATCCCCTTGTTACTGAGTTTTACAACTTTAGTAACGCGGCTATCGACTTAAAGTCTCTTTAACGAACACCTCATTTTCAGAATGAATCAATCACAGGTTACGACTTCAGAGTAAAGTGTCGCCCGTAAGCACCTCATTTCTTTATCAATCGGAGTTACGTTACAGATGATCGTGTGGTTGCAGTCGGTTAAGTCCCACAACGACGAGAGAAAAAGTTTAACCTTATCTAGAACAAAGCAACACTGTCTTTGACAGTCACCTCATCTACAAAGAAGTAAACCAAAGGCTTGTCTAAGTGCCCCTCTGTCCCCTTCCCTACATATGATGCGCACTTTCGTTTAAATTATGTTATGGTAAAATTTAAATATGAATTTTTTTATTTCGCTAATGTTACAGGAGGATTAAATTTTGAAAAGGGGTCAGACCCTTAAAGGATTTTCGCCCTCCATGTAGTAGCTATATTCAATACATAATATGGTTGGCAGAAAGGGTAGGTTGATGTGAGTTTATTGGAGATTAGTGGGTTGACTGGTGGTTATACGAATCAGGCTGTGTTGAGGGATGTTTCGTTTGGTGTGAAGGCTGGCGAGTTGGTGGGGTTGATTGGCCTTAATGGTGCAGGGAAGAGTACGACGATCAAGCACGTAATCGGAACGATGGAGCCGAAGAAAGGGTCTATCAAGATTAATGGAATTTCCATTCAAGAGGATACGACAAAGTATCGCTCTACTTTTACATTCATTCCTGAAACACCGATTCTATATGATGAATTGACACTGTATGAACACCTAGAACTAACTGCGATGGCGTATGGGTTATCAAAAGAAACATTTGAAGAACGATTGCACCCGTTATTAAAAGAGTTCCGTATGGAAAAGCGTCTCAAGTGGTTTCCTGCACATTTTTCAAAAGGGATGAAGCAGAAGGTCATGATTTTAGCTGCTTTTCTGATTGAACCGAAGCTCTATATCGTCGACGAACCTTTTGTCGGTTTAGATCCGCTTGCCATCCATTCCTTGTTAGAAATGATGGATAAAGTGAAAAAGAGTGGAGCAGGCATCCTTATGTCCACGCATATCCTCGCGACAGCAGAAAGATACTGCGATTCATTCGTTATCTTACATGAAGGGGAAGTGCGGGCAAAAGGAACGTTGGAAGAGCTTAGGGTACAGTTCAAGATGCCGATGGCTTCGCTTGATGACCTCTATATTCAACTGACAAAGGAAGAGAGCAATGTTTAATGTCGATCAGCTCTGGCAAGCCAGATTCAGTCAATATATAAAGGATACGAGAAGATATTTACGCTATATGTTCAATGACCATCTTGTGATCGTGATGATTTTTTTGCTAAGCGGCCTTGCCCTTGCTTATCAAAACTGGTTAGAGGTGGTCCCGCCTGATTTTCCGTATGCGTTACTCATGGGAACAGTTTTGGCCCTTCTTATGACTAGGGGGAGCATTCATACATTTCTAAAGGATCCGGACCTTGTGTTTTTGCTTCCATTGGAAGAAAAATTAAAGCCTTACATCAAAAAGTCGTTTTTATATTCCATCCTATTAGAAAGTTATTTTCTATTACTTGTATTTGGTGTTTCTGTTCCGCTTTTCTTTACACTGACAGATGCAACGCTTCAAACGTTGATATCCGTGCTTCTTTTGTTATTGGGAATGAAATCCTGGAACCTGTGGATGACATGGCTCATCAACTTCTATACAGATAAAAAGGTGAGGCTAGTGGATTGGTGGGTCAGGCTTGCTTTAAACTTCGGCCTGCTTTATCTCGTATTTTCTGAAGCGAGTCTGCTGTTTATCGGTATAGTAGTGGTAATGATGCTGCTTTTGCTGATTTATTTTCAAAACGCGACCAAGAAAATGAATTGGAAATGGGACCTTTTGATAGAAAACGAAACCAAACGGATGCAGCTTTTTTATCGAGTAGCCAATCTTTTCGTTGATGTACCAGGGCTAAAGGAAAAAGTGAAAAGAAGAAAATGGTTGGATGTCGTTCTGTCGTGGACTCCTTATGCGAAAGACAAAGCATTTGATTATCTATACTTACGGACATTTTTGCGTTCGGGCGATTATTTTGGACTATATCTGAGGTTATTGATTATCGGAGCTGTTTTGCTTCTGACACTTCCTGTTGGGTACGCGACATATCTAGTGCCTGTACTTGTGCTATATTTGACGGGCTTTCAGCTAATTCCGATGTGGCGCCATCACTACAATAAACTCTGGTTGTCGATCTATCCTGTTCAAGAAAAGCATCGCATCCTTGCTTTTACTAAAATGATTACGGTTATCCTCATTTCACAAACCATTATCCTTGCTGCTTTATTAGTTTTTGTAGCTACATGGGT